>NZ_JBIRGJ010000002.1:0-825178 GCF_044327915.1 Streptomyces afghaniensis | reverse complement strand
ACAACCGAGGGGCGGCGTGCTGGGGGGGGCTCCCCTCGGGTCAACACCCAACTTGGCGCGACTTTGTTTTTTTTTTGGGGGGGGGGGGGGGGGCGGGGGGGGGGCCCCCCCCCACGCCCCCTGTTCGGACCGCTCCAGGAAGCCAAGAAGTGAAACCCCTCACACTCATCAGGTCCAGCAGCGCGCTGCGGGTCGCGCCTGTCGCCCTGCTCCTCGTGTTCGCCTATTACGCCACCGATCTCGGTGACGACCTCCGCATCGATCCGCTGGGCTACTCCGCGACCGTGATCGACGCGGTGCTGCGCAACCTGCTGCCGGTTGCCTTCGCGGTTGCCTCCGGTCTCGCCGCGTGGGAGGCGCGGAAGCTGGGAGCCTCCGGAATCTGGAGGCTGGGGGCGGTGCGATCCCGCTACACCATCGCCGCACAGCATCTGTTGCCCGTGGTCGTCCTGGCCTGGCTGCTCCTCATCCTTCCCACGCTGTGCGCCCTGGTCCAGGAGCAGGTCGCACCCGACCTGCCCGGCCTCACGCTGCTGGCCTTCGGACTGGTGCTCTGCGTCGCCCACGGCATCGTCGGATTCGCCGTCGGAGCCACCGTTGCGCACATCGCCGTGGTGCCGATCATCGCGGTCACCGACTTCCTGGTCGTCGGCTGGTCCACGGGACTGGAGACACCGTGGCCCCGGCACCTCACCGGCCTCTTCGCCGGAAAGATGATGTTCGGCGAGCTGCCCACCGCCGCCGGCCTCGCGGCTCCCCTCCTGCTCGCCGTCGGCTGCGCCGTCGCCATGGTTCTGTTCTGGGCACCTGTTTCCCGCTGGCTGCGAGGAGCCGTCGCGGCCGCACTCGTCTTCGCCTGCGCGTTCGGATCGTTCTCCCTGGTCAGCAACTGGAGCTACATAGGCCCACGGAGCACCGGTCACGGCTCGGTCGCCTGCGCCGGGGAGTCCCCCCGCATCTGTCTTCCCGAGGCGCGCGCCGAGCACATCTCCGCTCTCTCCGAGGAAGCGGCGGCGACGCTGGCACTCCTGCGTCGAGCCGGTCTGCCTGCCGAGCCGACGTCCATCCGGGACATTTCCCTCAGCCTCCGGTATCCCGAACCGTCCACGAAGGACGACTGGACCGTCCCGCTCGGGGTCGGCCAGGCGACCGGAACCGTTCGCTACCAGATCGCCCGCGAAGTGGTGCGTTTCGAATGCGCCCCTCCCGCCACCGGTCCGGCCCGCCAGGTGTACTACTGGGTGTCCTCCAAGGTCGGGCAGGCGGACACCTACTTGAGACGGCTCAGCACCGAACCCGATTTCACCCCGCAGGAACGCAGCCGTCTCCAGGACCGGGTGGGGAAGGTGCTGCGGTTGAGCGAGGCCCAGCAGCTGGCCTGGTACGAGACGACCGTGGCTGAGGCCTGCCGGGAAGGCGGGAAAACGACGTGATGTGGTGGCTGCGTGCCCGCCGCGCCCACACCCGCCTGCCCCTGGGTTTCCTGATGTTCGCGCTGCTGGCCGCGATCGTTCAGGACACCCCTCTCTTCCTGCCGTCCATCTGGTCCGGCGGCGCCGAGATCGTGCAGGCCGCCACCCTCGTCCCGCTCGTGCTGACCTCGGTCCTCTTCGACTGTCTGCACACCCGGCTGGACGCCGCCGAGAACACCGGAATCCGGCCCGTCAGGTTCCTCGACGTCCTGCTGGCACTCGGCACGGTGGCACTCGCCTGTGCCGTGGGCGAGGTGATCGCCATGATCACCGGGGCCGCTTCGGCCGAGACCCTGGGGCGCAACACGGTCTTCCTCGCCGGCCTCACCCTGTTGTGCGGGGCTCTCTTCGGGAGATCCGCCGTCCTCGTTCCCGCACTGTGGCCGCTGCTCGGCGTGCTCTTCGGCATGAGAGCGCCCGGCGACGCCTACCCGTGGACCGTACTCCTCGAACCGCCCGGCACCTGGTACGCCACCACGGGAGCCCTGTTGATGCTCACCGTCGGCGTCGGCGCCCACCTCCTTTCACCGAACCGCATCGCACGGAGAGCCGCATGACGCTTGTTCTCGATTCCTGCACCTTCGCCTACGGCCGACGGCGGGCTGCGGTGCTGAAGAACTTCAACTACCGCCTTCCGGACGGACTGACCATCCTGCTCGGACCCAACGGGGCCGGAAAGTCCACCATGTTGCAGCTGGCCGCTGCCGTCACCGCGCCCCAGCGGGGAACCGTGACGTGGAACGGACTCGACGCGAAGAGCAAGGACTACCGGCGGACGGTGGCCTGGATGCCGCAGAACATCACCCCCCTGCCCTCGCTCACGGCACGCGAGTACGTCGCCTATGTGGGCTGGCTGAAGGGGATGAGCAGGGGCGATGCCTGGGCCAACGCTCCTCGGGCGCTGTCCCGCGTCGAGATGTCGGAGCGCGCCGACACCCGCACCGGACAGCTCTCGGGCGGCCAGCTGAGGCGGGTGGGCGTGGCCTGTGCCTTGGTCCACGACGCACGGGTGCTCCTCCTGGACGAACCCACGGCCGGCATGGACCCACGTCAGCGACGGGTCTTCCGCGATCTCCTCGCCTCGGTCAAGGGCGATGTCCGCATCCTGCTGTCCACGCACGACGTGACCGACCTCGCCGAAGAGGCCGATCACGTGTCCGTTCTGGTGGGCGGACGTCTCGTGCAGAGCGGTTCCACCAGCGAGTTCCTCGCCCACACTCCGCCCGGCACGGCGCACGGCCGGGCTGCCGAAGGGGCGTACACGACCCTGCTCGAGTCGGCCTGACCGTTCGGTTCTCTGCGGGCCGAGATCATCTCGGCCCGCATCGGTTCCGAGCCCCGCTCGGCCGGATCAGATCCCCAGATCCTTGATGATCTTGGCGACGTGGCCCGTCGCCTTGACGTTGTACAGGGCCCGCTCGACCTTGCCCTCCTCGTCCACGATCACCGTGGAGCGGATGACGCCGACGACCGTCTTGCCGTACAGCTTCTTCTCGCCGAAGGCACCGTAGGACTCCAGGACCTGCTTGTCCGGGTCGGCCAGCAACGTGACCTTCAGGGATTCCTTGTCGCGGAATTTGGCCAGCTTCTCGGGCTTGTCGGGGGAGATGCCGATCACCTCGTAGCCCGCGCCGGCCAGCAGCTCCAGGTTGTCCGTGAAGTCGCAGGCCTGCTTGGTGCAGCCCGGGGTGAGGGCGGCCGGGTAGAAGTACACGATGACCTTGCGGCCTTTGTGATCCGACAGGGACACCTCGGTGCCGTCGGCGTCGGGCAGGGTGAAGGCGGGGGCCACGTCCCCCGGCTGGAGTCGCTCGCTCATCGGGCCAGCGTAACCGGGGGTCCTGACAGTGCGATGAGCCGTGGAGCTGACAGACTGTCCTCCGGCACAGGCTTCACACCGACTTCGGAGGCGACACGGTGGCGGACACGGCGGACACCAGAACCCCGGCGCAGATCGAGGCGGACATCAGGCGCCGCCGCGCGACCCTGGCCGAGACCCTCGACGAGATCGGGGTGCGGGTGCACCCGAAGACCATCGTCGGGGACGCCAAGGCCAAGGTCGCGTCCAACATCGATCACACCCTCGGGCGGGCGTACGTGGAGGTCAACCGGGCCGTCACGGACGTGCGGGCCCGGTTCGTGGACGAGGACGGGGCGCCGCGCCTGGAGCGGGTCGTGCCCGTCGCGCTCGTCGTCGTCGGACTGGTCGGGCTGTTCGCCGTCAGCACGCGGCGGCGCAAGGGCTGACCCGACCGCGTACGTCCACGGGGAAGACAGGTAGGTTTCAAGGCGTGAGCGCCAAGAGAAACGAGCACAGCACCCATCCCGACAAGCTGCCCATCCGGATGCTGCACGACCGCGTACTCGTGCGGCAGGACACCAGCGAGGGCGAGCGGCGTTCCGGCGGCGGCATCCTGATCCCCGCCACGGCGGCGGTCGGCCGGCGGCTGGCCTGGGCCGAGGTCGTCGCGGTGGGGCAGAACGTACGGACCGTCGAGCCGGGCGACCGGGTTCTGTTCGACCCGGAGGACCGCGCCGAGGTCGAGGTGCGCGGTATCGCGTACGTGCTCATGCGCGAGCGTGATCTGCACGCCGTGGCCGCGGACCGGTTCGAGGGCTCGGAGGACTCGACGGGCCTCTATCTGTAGTCCGGACAGCAGCGCGAAGGGGCCGGTGACGGGAGTCACCGGCCCCTTCGCCGTTGCTTTGCTACGTTGGAGTGACCCCCGACGAGACGCGCCGTACCGGGACGAAGGCAAAGACGACGCACGCCCGCCGTCAGCCCGTTTCCCGGAGGTGCCCGTCATGGCCTGGGTTCTGCTCGTCGTCGCCGGTCTGCTCGAAGTCGGCTGGTCCGTCGGTATGAAGTACACCGACGGGTTCACGCGCCCGCTCCCCAGCGTTCTCACCGGCGCCGGCATCGTCGCCAGCATGCTGCTGCTGTCCCATGCCGCCAAAACCCTGCCCATCGGTACCGCCTACGGCGTGTGGGTGGGCATCGGGGCGGCCGGGGCGGCGGTGTTCGGCATGGCCGTGCTGGGGGAGCCGGCCACCGCCGCCCGGATCTTCTTCGTGTGCCTGCTGCTGGTCGCCGTGGTGGGGCTGAAGGCGACCTCGGGTCACTGACCCGGCTATTCGCGGCGCGAGCCCTGCGGGACCACGCCCCAGCCAGGTCCGGTCGGGCCGCCCGTCGCGCCGCCGTCGGTCGCGTCGCCGCCGCCCTCCGTCGTGCCGCCGTCGGTCGTGCCGCCGTCGGTGGCGGTGCCGCCGTCGCCGGTCCCGCCGTCCGCGGTGCCGCCGCCGCTCGGGGACTCGCCGCCCGTGCCGCCGTCGGTGGTGCCGCCGTCGGTCTGGCCCTGGGTCTGGCCCTCGGGTGCGCTCGGGGACTGGCCGGGCGTCTCGGTGCCGGTCTCCTGGCCTCCGGTGGACGTGCTGCCGCCGTCGGTGGTGCCGCCCGTGGTCGGGTCGGCCGGGGGCTCGGTGCTGGGGGCCTGCGAGACGTCGGCGCCGGGCTGGAGCCGCAGGTCGAACTCCTTGACGGGCTTGCCCTTGAGGGCGTCCTGGGTGAACTGGGTCCAGATCTCCGTGGGCGCCCCGCCGCCGTTGATGCGGGGCAGGCCCATCGCGCCGTACAGCGATTTGTGGGCGGCGGTGACCGGGTCCTGGCCCATGACGGAGACGACCGTGGCGAGCTCGGGGGTGTAGCCGGCGAACCAGGCCGCGGTGTCCTCCTCGGCGGTGCCGGTCTTGCCGGCGACAGGGCGGCCCGCGCCCTGCGCGGCGGAGGCCGTGCCGTTCTGGACGACGCTCTGCAGCATCGAGGTGGTGGTGTCGGCGGCCTCGCGGCTCACCGCCTGCCGGGTGCGCCGCTCCGGCAGCTCGATCGGCGAGCCCTCCTTGGTGACCTTCTTGACCATCGTGTACGTGCCGTGCCGGCCGTGGTTGGCGAGCGTGGCGTACGCCTCCGCCATGTCGAGGACGCTGGCGGTGGCCGTGCCGAGCGCGATGGCGGGGCCGTCGGCGAGGTCCGGGGTGGTCTCGGGGATGCCGAGGTCGATCGCCGTCTGCTTGACCTTCGGAGGGCCGACGTCGGCCGCCATCTGCGCGTACACCGAGTTCACGGAACTGTCGGTCGCCTCGGTGACGGTGATGTCGCCGTAGGAGCGCTGGTCCTCGTTCTCGGGGGCGTACGGGTCGCCGGTCCAGCCCTGGACGGGGCGCTTGTTGGTGCCGTCGTAGATCGTGTTCGGGGTGATCATCCGGCCGTCCTGGGTCTCCGAGTGGTTCTCGACGGCCGCGGTGAACACGAAGGGCTTGAAGGTGGAGCCGACCTGGAAGTCCCGGCGGGTGGCGTTCGGGGTGTACTGCTTGACGTAGTCGATGCCGTTGTACATCGCCACGACCTCGCCGGTCTTGGGATCGACGGAGGCGCCGCCCGCGCGCACATAGCGGTCGACCTTGTTGTTCTTCTTGTCCAGCTTGTCCATCAGCTTGTCGTTGACGGCCTTCACGAACGCGTCCTGCCTGGGCTTCTGGAGCGTCGTGGTGATGCGGTAGCCGCCGGCGTCGAGCTTGCTCTCGTCGATGATCTTGTTCTGGGTGAGGTAGTCCTTGACGGTCCGCACGATGTAGCCGCGCTGCCCGGACATGCCGGTGGACAGCGTGGACTCCTTCGGCACCGGGAACTTCATGCCGGCCCGCTCGGACTCGCCGAGCCAGCCCTTCTTGACCATGCCGTCCAGGACGTAGTTCCAGCGGGACTCGGCGGCCTTGCGGTTCTCGGGGTGGGCGACGACGTCGTACTGGCTGGGCGCGTTGACGAGCGCGGCGAGGTAGGCGGCGCGGGCCGGGTCGAGGTCCGTCGCGTCCATGCCGTAGTAGGCCTGGGAGGCGGCCTGGATGCCGTAGGCGTTGCGGCCGAAGTAGCTGGTGTTGAGGTAGCCCTCGAGGATGTGGTCCTTGCTCACCTCGCGGTCCAGCTTGATCGCGATGAAGAACTCCTTGGCCTTGCGCGTGACGGTCTGCTCCTGGCGCAGGTAGTAGTTCTTCACGTACTGCTGCGTGATCGTGGAGCCGGACTGCTTGCCCTTGCCGAGGGCCGTGTTCCAGGCCGCGCGGAGCATGGCCTTGGGGTCGATGGCGGACTCGGTGTAGAAGTCGCGGTCCTCGGCGGCCAGGATCGCGTGCTGGGCGTCCTTGGAGACCTGCGGGAGTGTGACGTTCTCCCGGTTGACCTCGCCGTCGCGGGCGATCACCGAACCGTCCGCGTAGAGGTAGACGTTGGCCTGCTTGGTGGCGAGCGCGTTGGCCGGGGGGATCTGCACCAGCGAGTAGCCGAGGAAGAAGCCGCCGACCAGCAGCAGGGCGGCGATGATGAAGCCGCCCAGCGTCATGCGCCAGGTCGGGATCATGCGGCGCCAGCCGGTGCGCTTCGGTTTCCCGGCCGGCGGGGCCTGCGGCGTGGCCGGGTCGCCGTCCGCCTGCGGCTCTCTCGGTGCCCAGCCCGGTGTCGGCTGCTGCGGCTCGTCACTCATGTCGTGCACGGACTCCTGTTTCGCGTCGTACGTCGTTCCCGTACGTCTCTGCTCGCTCTTGCGCCCCTGTGATGAAGACTGTCCCACCCGGCGATCAGTTCCCTGACCGAGGGCCGTGTCGTGAGGCGGGTGGCGCGCGGGCGAACGCCCAGCCGGACGCCGGGTGCAGTGAGCCGTCCTGCGCGCCTGCTCGGACCGCGATCTCGCGTGCGCGGCATTCGCCTGAAGGGGGACACGACGACGATGCGACTGCTCGCCCTGGCCACGGGCGCCTCGGCCCACGCGGACGCAACGGATCGTACCGTCTGGGCCGGTGCGCACTCGCCCCGCGGCGACCGAGCCGCTCCTCGAAAACCCGTGGCACGCGTGATCGCCGGTCCACTAGGCTCCTGCGCTTCGGTGCCCGGCGGCGAGGAGGGCTGTGGATGTGGGCTCGGGACGGTTGTACCTGGCCGTCGCGGCGGGGGCCTTCAGGCGGTACGCGACGTATCGGGCGGCCACCGTGGCCGGGGTGTTCACCAACACGGTCTTCGGCGTCATCCTCGTCTACACGTACCTGGCGCTGTGGGACGAGAAGCCGCATCTCGGGGGGTACGACCAGGCGCAGGCCGTGACCTACGTGTGGCTGGGGCAGTGCCTCTACGCCACCCTCGCCATCCAGGGCGGCGGCGCCGAGAAGGACCTGATGGAGCGCATCCGCACCGGTGAGATCGCCGTCGACCTGTACCGGCCGGCCGATCTCCAGCTGTGGTGGCTGGCGGGCGACGTGGGGCGGGCGCTGTTCCAGATGCTGGGGCGGGGCGTCGTCCCCTTCGCGTTCGGCGCGATTTTCTTCCCCATGGCGCTGCCGACGTCGGTCATCCCCTGGGCGGCCTTCGTGGTAACTCTCCTGCTGGCGACGGTCGTCAGCTTCGCGCTCCGCTACCTGGTGGCCCTGAGCGTGTTCTGGCTCATGGACGGCATGGGCGTCAACCAGGCGCTGATGATCACGGGGATCTTCTTCTCCGGCATGGTGCTGCCGCTGAACGCCTTCCCGGGCGTGTTCGGCGACATCGTGCGGGTGCTGCCGTGGGCGGCGCAGATCCAGATGCCGGCGGACGTGCTGATGGGGGAGACCGACCCGCTCGGGGCGTTCGTCTTCCAGGCGGCGTGGGCGGTGGCACTGCTGGCGGCGGGGCGGCTGCTGCAGTCGGCTGCGACGCGCCGGGTGGTGGTGCAGGGTGGGTGAGCGGAACGCCCTGCTGGAGGGCCTGCGCGCCTACCGGCTGATCGCCGGGATGTGGGTGCGCTCCAGCATGACCTACCGCACCTCCTTCATCGTCACGGTGTTCGGCAACCTGCTGGTGACCGGCCTGGACTTCGTGGGGATCCTGCTGATGTTCTCGCAGGTCGACTCGCTGGGCGGCTGGTCACTGCCCGAGATCGCCTTCCTGTACGGGCTGTCGGTGACGGCGTTCGGGATCGCCGACCTGGTGCTCGGCTCGATGGACGTCCTGGGCGCCCGGATGCGCGACGGCTCGTTCGACATCCTGCTCGTGCGTCCCGCACCGGTGCTCGCCCAGGTCGGCGCCGACCGCTTCGCACTGCGCCGTCTGGGCCGGATCACCCAGGGCGCGGTGGTCCTGGGCTGGGCGCTGGTCTCGGTCGACGTCGACTGGAGCGCGCCGAAGGCGCTGCTGGTGCCGGTGATGGTGGTCAGCGGCGCGGCGATCTTCTCGGCGGTGTTCGTGGCGGGCGCGGCCTTCCAGATCTTCGCCCAGGACGCCGCCGAGGTGCAGAACGCGTTCACGTACGGCGGGACCACGCTGCTGCAGTATCCGCCGACGGTGTTCGGGAAGGACCTGGTGCGCGGCGTGACCTTCATGCTGCCGCTCGCCTTCGTCAACTGGGTCCCCGCCGCCTACGTGCTGGACCGGCCGTACCCGATCGAGCTGCCCGGCTGGGCGGCCTTCGTGTCGCCGCTGGTGGCGGTGGCCTGCTGTGTGCTGGCGGGGACGGCGTGGCGGGTGGGGCTTCGTTCCTACCGGAGTACAGGGAGTTGAGTTGACCGAGTCGGCGAGCGGGTTCATCGAACTCGACGGTGTGGAGAAGGTCTTCGAGGTGCGCAAGAAGACCGGCTTCATGAAGCGGGAGCGGCGGCAGGTCCGGGCCGTCGACTCGATCTCCTTCCGCGTGGAACGCGGCGAGATGGTCGGCTACATCGGTCCGAACGGCGCCGGCAAGTCGACCACGATCAAGATGCTGACCGGCATCCTCACGCCCAGCGCGGGCCGGCTCAGGGTGGCCGGCATCGATCCCTCCCGGGAGAGGACGCGGCTCGCGCACCGCATCGGCGTGGTGTTCGGGCAGCGTACGACGCTGTGGTGGGACCTGCCGCTGGTCGACTCCTACCGGCTGATGCACCGCATGTACCGGATCCCGGACGCCCGTTACCGCGAGAACCTCGACCGTCTGGTCGAACTCCTCGACCTGGGCGACCTGCTGGACGTGCCGGTACGGCAGCTCTCGCTCGGGCAGCGGATGCGCGGCGACATCGCGGCGGCCCTGCTGCACGACCCGGAGGTGCTGTACCTCGACGAGCCGACCATCGGCCTCGACGTCGTCTCCAAGTCCAAGGTGCGGGAGTTCCTGCGGGAGTTGAACGCCGAGCGCGGCACGACGGTGCTGCTGACCACGCACGACCTGCAGGACATCGAGCAGTTGTGCAAGCGGGTGATGGTCATCGACCACGGGCGCCTGATGTACGACGGCCCGCTCGCCGGGCTGCACGAGGCGGGGGAGAGCGAGCGGACCCTGGTGGTGGACCTGGAGCGGGAACTGCCGCCGATCGACGCCCCGGCGCCCGCCCGGGTCGTCCGGGTGGACGGTCCGCGGCAGTGGCTGGCGTTCCCGGCGGCGGAGTCCGCGGCACCGCTCGTCGCGCGGATCGCGGCGGAGTACCCGCTGGTGGACCTGTCGGTGCGGGAGCCGGACATCGAGGCGGTGATCGCGAAAATGTACGCGGAACAGGCCGAGCGGGCGACCTCGTAGCCCCCGGCGGGGTGAACTCGTAATCTGCTGTGTATGACCGACGACTCAGTCCCGGACCTCCGCGCCTCCGACGCCGACCGTGAACGGGTCGCCGAGATCCTGCGGGACGCCCTCGCGGAGGGCCGTCTCGACATGGCGGAGTTCGAGGAGCGGCTGGACGCGACGTACCAGGCGCGGACGTACGGCGAACTGGCGCCGATCACCCGGGACCTGCCGGCCGCGGGCGTCACGGCGCCCTCCGTGTCCCTGACCAAGGAGCCCGCCGCCGGCCCGGACGGCTCGGACTGGTCCGGGCGGATCGTCGGCGGTGAGGGTTCCTCGTCGTGGGCGGTGGCCGTGATGTCCGGCTTCCAGCGCAAGGGGCGCTGGACGATGCCCCGGCGGTTCACCTGCCTCGCCCTCTGCGGCGGCGGGGAGATCGACCTGCGCGAGGCGAACTTCGCGGACCGCGAGGTCGAGATCAACGCGATCGCGATCATGGGCGGGGTGGACGTCATCGTCCCGCCCGGCGTCGAGGTCGTCGTCCGCGGCATCGGCATCATGGGCGGCTTCGACCACCAGGAGGAGGGCGTCCCCGGCGTCCCCGGCGCGCCGCGCGTCATCATCACCGGCTTCGCCTTCTGGGGCGGCGTCGGGGTGCAGCGAAAACTGACCCGGGCGGAGAAGCAGCGGCTCCGCGAGGAACGCCGCCAGGAGAAGCTCGACGGCCGGTCGGGCCGCCGCCAGCTGGACTGAGGTGCTGCCTGCTGCCTGCTGCCTGCTGCCTGCGGGCAGTCGTGCCGCTGGGGCGGCACGGGTGGGCGCAGGCAGCACCCCGCAGCGCCGGGCTGCGCACCCACCCCACCCGCCCGGCACCGACGCCGGTACGCGACACCGCCCGCCTCTACAGCTCCGCCGGAACCGACCCCTTCAAGCTCTCCAGATCGAACGCCTCTGCCATCCGCGCATACCCCTTGTCACTGGGATGCAGATGATCCCCAGAGTCGTAGTCGGCCCGCAGCCGCCGCGGGTCATAAGGATCACGCAGCGCCTCGTCGAAGTCGACCACCGCGTCGAACACCCGCCCCGCACGGATCTCCGCGTTGATCTGCTGCCGCACGGCTTCCCGCGCCTGCGAGTACCCCCGGTGCCCACCGAACGGCATCAGCGTCGCCCCCACGACCTTCAGCCCCCGCGCATGGGCCTGCCCGACCATCGTGCGCAGCCCACCGAGAATCGCGTTCGGATCCGCGAGCCGCGGATTGCGCAGGATGTCGTTGACCCCGAGGTCGATGACGACGACCTTGACGTTCGTCCGCTCCAGCACGTCCCGCTGGAAGCGGTTCAGCCCGCTGGGGTTGTCCGCCGGCCGGCCCAGCCCGTCCGTGAGGACCCGGTTCCCGCTGATGCCCTGGTTGACGACGCTGTAGCGGGGCAGGTCCCGCCCGGCGGCGATCTCCGCGCGTAGCCTGTCCGACAGGACGTCGGTCCACCTGTTGTTGGCGCCCGCGGTGGAGGTGATCCCGTCGGTGAGCGAGTCGCCGAGGACGACGACCGTCCCGTCGGACTCGTTGCTCAGCACGTCCAGCGCGGTCACGTAACGCCAGTACATGCTCTGCTCGGTGTACGGCGCGCCCGTCGTGTCGGCCGCGTGGTCGCCCTGGGCCACGTAGGAGACCTGCCGGGCGTGCGGGTGGTACGTCACCGGGCCGGAGCTGGTCGGCGTGTACGTGGTGATCAGGACGTCCGCGTCGTGCGGGATGACGATGCGCACGGCGTCGCTCATCACCTGCCGGCCGGGCGGGATGACGACCGTCGGCCCGCCGTTGAAGGTCAGCTGCCGAAGGGTGTCCGGGAGCGCCGCGGCCGTGCCGCTGCCGGCGGCGACGGCGATCGAGGCACGTGTGATGCTCAGCGGCGACTGGCCGTAGAGATTGGACAGCGTCACGCGGGCACTCGTACCGCCGACGGTGGTGTGGACGACGTTGCGCACCGAACGGTCCGCCATGCCGGTCGTCTCCGTGCCCGGCTCGGCCGCGGCCGGGGAGGTGGACCAGGTGCCGACCCAGGTGCCGGTGGAGGCGGGTGCGGCGGAGTTGTTCGGGAGGCGGTCGTCGGCGAGAGCGTTCCGCGCCGGCGTACCTCTGTCGGACGCCACCCCGACGTATATGGCGGTGGAAAGGGCCACGATCGCTGCGACAACGACGGCCAATAGGGCGTAACCACGACCCCGGGTCATGCTGTGTAGTTCTCCTCGGGCGATGGGAGCCCAAGGCTCCGATCTGATATGCCCATGATGCGTCATGGGCCGGGGGAAGCTCACACGGACCCCGTGCCATTACCCCCTCCCGACAGACGCCGGGAACTCCTGATCCGTTCCAGGAGTCGGTCAGGAAGGGACAATGTGTGCGGGATCACCGAGCGGGTGGAGCGGATGGAACGGACGAAAGCAGAAGAAATGGGCAGCGCCGGAGGGCAGCATGCCCGCCCCGGCGTCCCCACGAACCGTGCGATGGCCACCTTCAGCCCCGCGGACGAGGAGAAACAGCGCGGCGTACGCCGCATGAAACTCACCGCCACCGGGCTCCTGCTGTTCGTGGCCGTGGTCTATGTCCTCGCCAAGTGGGCCCAGAACTCCGGCGCGGGCCCCTGGGCGGCCTATGTCGCCGCGGCCTCCGAGGCCGGCATGGTCGGCGCGCTCGCCGACTGGTTCGCCGTCACCGCCCTCTTCCGCCACCCCCTCGGCATCCCCATCCCGCACACCGCGATCATCCCCACCAAGAAGGACCAGCTCGGCGTCACCCTCGGCGAGTTCGTCGGGGAGAACTTCCTCTCCGAGGACGTCGTACGCCAGCGGCTGCGCGCCGTCGGCATCGGCAGCCGCCTCGGCGCCTGGCTCGCCGTCCCCGAGCACGCCGACCGGGTCACGGCGGAGCTCTCCACCGCCCTGCGCGGCGCCCTGACCGTGCTGCGCGACTCCGACGTCCAGGCCGTCGTCGGCGAGGCGATCACCCGCCGCGCCAACGCCCAGGAGATCGGGCCCGGCATCGGCAAGATGCTGGAGAAGATCGTCGCCGACGGCGGCCACAAACGGGTCGTCGACCTCGTCGTCACCCGCGCGCACGACTGGCTGGTGTTGCACCGCGACGAGGTGATGGACGCCGTGGAGGGCGGCGCCCCCGGCTGGACGCCGAGGTTCGTCGACCGCAAGGTCGGCGAGCGCGTCTACAAGGAACTCCTGCGCTTCGCCACCGAGATGCGCGACATGCCCGCCCACCCCGCACGCGGCGCCCTCGACCGCTTCCTCACCGACTTCGCCTCCGACCTCCAGTCCGACACCGACACCCGCGCCCGCATCGAGCGCCTCAAGGGCGAGGTGCTGGGCCGCGGCGAGGTCCAGGACCTCATCGCCAGCGCCTGGACGGCCGTACGATCCATGATCGTCGCGGCGGCAGAGGACGAGCGCAGCGAGCTGCGGCTGCGCGTACGGGCCTCCCTGCTGTCGCTGGGCTCCCGGATGGCGGCCGAGCGCAAGGTGCAGGACAAGGTCGACAAGTGGGTGGAGGATGCGGCCGTCTACGTCGTCACCACCTACCGCAAGGAGATCACCTCCCTGATCACGGACACGGTGGCGAGCTGGGACGCCGAGCACACCACCAAGAAGATCGAGGCGAACATCGGCCGCGACCTGCAGTTCATCCGGATCAACGGCACGGTGGTCGGCTCGCTGGCCGGCCTGCTGATCTACACGGTGTCGCACGCGCTCGGGGCGTGACGGGGTGACCGGTGGGACGTGACGCGCGGGTGGCGTCAGGTGTCAGGGCGTAAGCAAACCCGCTCAGGGCACTCGACCCGGGTTCTTCTCGATGAGGAGGGAGCCCATGACCACCGCGCAGGCCGCAACCGGCCGAACCGTGACCACCGACATCCCCGCCCGCCTCGACCGCCTCCCGTGGTCGCGCTGGCACTGGACGATCGTCATCGGCCTCGGCACCGTGTGGATCCTCGACGGTCTCGAAGTCACCGTCGTGGGCAACATCGCCAGCCGCCTGTCGGAACCCGGCAGCGGCCTGCCCATCACCTCCGGCGAGGTCACCGGCATGGCGGCCGCCCTGTACGTGGCGGGAGCCTGCTCCGGCGCGCTCTTCTGGGGCCGGCTGACCGACAAGTGGGGCCGTAAAAAACTCTTCATGATCACGCTGGCGGTCTACCTCGGCGCCACCGCCCTGACCGCGATCGCCTTCGACACCTGGTGGTTCTTCCTCTTCCGCTTCCTCACCGGCTTCGGTATCGGCGGCGAGTACGCGGCCATCAACTCCGCGATCGACGAGCTGATCCCCAAGGAGTACCGCGGCCGGGTCGACCTGATGATCAACGGCAGCTTCTGGCTGGGCGCGGTCTTCGGTTCCCTCCTGTCGATCGTCGCCCTGGACACGGACATCTTCGCGGCGAACGTGGGCTGGCGCCTCACCTTCGCACTCGGCGCGGTCCTGGCCCTGGTGATCCTCCTGGTCCGCCGGCACGTCCCGGAGAGCCCCCGCTGGCTGCTGATCCACGGCCGCGACGACGAAGCGGAACGCATCGTCTCCTCGATCGAGCGGGAGGTCGAGCAGGAGCACGGCGAGCCGCTGCCGCGCGCGGAGGGCGAGATCACCATCCACCAGCGCCGCAGCGTCTCCTTCCTCGAAATCGGCCGCACGGTCTTCTCCGACTACCGCCGCCGCGCCGTCCTCGGCTTCTCCCTCTTCATCGGCCAGGCCTTCCTCTACAACGCCATCACCTTCGGCTTCGGCGCGATCCTCACGACGTTCTTCGACGTCCCGAGCGGCAGCACCGGCTACTACTTCGCGGTCATCGCACTCGGCAACTTCTGCGGCCCGCTGCTCCTCGGCAAGCTCTTCGACACGGTCGGCCGCCGCGTGATGATCTCCGGCACCTACCTGCTGTCCGGCCTGCTCCTCTTCGGCACGGCCTGGCTCTTCGACCAGGGCTCCCTCAGCGCGAGCACGCTGACCGCATGCTGGTGCGCGGTGCTGTTCTTCGCCTCGGCGGGCGCGTCCAGCGCCTACCTGACGGTCTCCGAGGTCTTCCCGATGGAGACCCGCGCCATGTCCATCGCCTTCTTCTACGCCATCGGCACGGCAGCCGGCGGCATCAGCGGCCCGCTCCTGTTCGCCGACCTCACCGGCACGGGCAAGGTCGGCGACACGGTCCTCGCCTTCCAGATCGGCGCGACCCTGATGTGCCTGGCCGGTCTGGCAGCGGCGATCCTCGCGGTGCGGGCGGAACGGCGTTCCCTGGAGGACATCGCCACACCACTGACGGCGGCGGAGGAGGGCAAGGCAGACGGCGACTCCACCTCGACCTCCGGCTCGACGGGGTCCAGGACGGCGACGGCGTAGGGCGCTGGCTGCGGGCAGTCGTGCCGCTTGGGGCGGCACGGGTGGGCGCAGCGGCACCCCGTCGGCGCGGGCGAGCGACCCGACCCGGGCCCGGGCCGCAACGCCAGGGCCCCGCCAACGTGCCGGACGCTACTCGGCCCCGCCCCGCCGCACCCGATCCCGCCGCCGCAGCAACAGCAACCCACCCGCGACAGCGGAAACACCCGCCGCGGCGGCCCAGCCGACCACATCCTCGGACCCGGTGGCAGCCAGGTCACGCCCCGCGGCAGGCGCGGCCGAGGCACTCACGGCCCCCTGCGGCCGAGCACCCCCACCGGAGGCGGCCCCACCGGAGGCGGCCCCGGACGGACTCGCACTCGGCGTCACCTCCACCGGACCCCGATCCCGGGTAAAGGCGAGCGTGCCGAACCCGAGCTGGTCGTAACCCCCACTGTTGGGCCCGTAATCCCCGCCCCCACCCTCCGGCGCGGCCTTGGCCGCAGCACGCGTGAGATACGACGCCGACAACCCCCGCCGCTTGGTGTAGTGGTTGGCGATCATCGCCCAGATGGGCCGAGTCATGGCCGGATCCACACCCGCCGCCTCGGTCGCGGTCTCACTTCCCGACCACCCCCCGATCGCCCCCTTCTTCCGCGTGTTGGCCGTATACGGCACGCCCCCGCCCAGACTCCACTTCGCCACGTACTGCGCCCCCTTGAGGAAGCGGCTGTCGTCATAGCCGTAGAGATCGATGCCCTGGTTCCAGGCCATCTCGCAGACCGTGCCCATCAGCCCGACCCCGAGCAGCGCATGCCCCTGGTCCCGCCCGGCCTCGACCCACTCGCCGAGCCCGTCCTCGTACACGACGGGAACGGCGTGCTTGACGGACCCCATGCCGTCCCCGTGCTTGAAGTACTCGACGGCCCGGTCGACCACGGCACGGTCGTCGCAGAAGATGCCGGTGGCGAGCACACAGGCGATGGCCGTCAGGTCCCAGTTGGGCCAGTAGTTGGTGACGACGGCACCGTTGTGATCGCTCAGGAAACTGTCGCTGAGCGGATGAAAGACGTTCCGCATCAGCTCCTGCGCCCGCCCGAGCCGGAAGTCACCGTGATCGCGTACGAGTTCGGCGGCGTTGGCGAACTGGTAGCCGTACAACCCGGCGGCCAGGAACCGGTCGGCCGAGCCCTGGACCGACGTCAGCTTCTCCGACCAGGCGTTGAGGATCGCCACCGCTGTGTCGGCATGCGCGGTCTCGCCGCTGACGTGGTACCGCAGGGCGTTCTGGTAGGCGGCGTGGATGTCGTTGTAGAGAACCGCGTAGTTCTGGGGCGAACCCGCCCCCCGGTACACCGTGGTCTGCGGCTGGGCCCGCCAGCCGCTCTGCGCGTGCCGGTTGGCGGTCAGCTTGGCGAACCCGGCCGTATAGGGTCTGGCGCCCGCCTTCACCTTGGCCGCCATACGGTCCAGGTCGGTACGGGTGTGCAGCAGCCCGGGGTGGGCGAAGGCGGAGCCCGCGGCGGAGGCCGGGCTCGCGAGCGCGGTCGTACCGGCGCCGGCGCCGATGCCGACGGCTCCGGCTGCCGCGCCCGCGGCCTTCAACATGCTCCGGCGGCTGATCTGTCGTGTCACGTTGTCGTACCTCGACGTCGTAAGTCGCGTTCCTGCGGGGGACGGTGAGGAGACGTCCGGACGGCGAAGGCGATAACAAAAACTGCGCTATAGTTGATCTGCATCCGGTCGCCGGAACTCCGGCAGACGGACGATGCGTTGGTGGTCCAAGGAAAGACGTCCCGCTTCCTGCGGGGAGATGCAGGTGCAAGGCCTGCCCGGCGCTCCAAACGAGAACCCCGGCCCTGGGTTTCAGGGCCGGGGTTCTTCGCTGTGCGCTCTGCTCAACCGCGCCGGTCGGCAACCACCCAGGACGCCACGGCCACGGCCCCCGCCACTCCGAACACGGCAGGCCAGGCACCCACCTTCCTGGCCAGCGGATGAGATCCGGCGAAGGCGGCGACATACGCGGCCGACAACGCCCCCGCGGCCACCCCGCCGGCCTGCTGCCGCCACTGCCGCGCGGCCGCGGCCCCGGCGACAGCGAGCACGGCCCCGCCCAGCGGCCGCTGCCTGGTCCAGCGGGCCACGCCGTATCCGCCCACGAGACCGCTCGCGGCGATCACTGCACTGGGAACCTTCGCCATCCCTGCCTCCTGCTTCTGCTCTGTTCGTACTGCTCCTGCC
Source organism: Streptomyces afghaniensis (assembly GCF_044327915.1). Classification (NCBI taxonomy): domain Bacteria; kingdom Bacillati; phylum Actinomycetota; class Actinomycetes; order Kitasatosporales; family Streptomycetaceae; genus Streptomyces; species Streptomyces afghaniensis. The sequence goes on along the minus strand of NZ_JBIRGJ010000002.1, from coordinate 807,544 downwards.
CCGCTCGCGATCATCGAGGCTAGCTCCCCAGGTCAGGGGCGCACGCGCCGGGGCGCATGAAGGCGCGTTCCCCGAGGGCACGCGAACATGAGTCGAGGCTTGTCAAGTTTCCCGCTCCGAGTTATATAAGAAGACGAAAGAACGTAGGGCATCGCACGGACAGCGCCTGAAGAGAGGAGTGACCAGTGATGCTCATGCGCACGGACCCCTTCCGTGAACTCGACCGGCTCACCCAGCAGGTTCTCGGCCCCGCCACGCGCCCGACGGCGATGGCGATGGATGCCTACCGCTCCGGGGACGAGTTCCTCGTCCACTTCGACCTCCCCGGCATCGACCCCGAGACGATCGAGCTGGACGTCGAACGCAACGTCCTGAACGTCCGAGCCGAACGCAGGTCCCCGGCTCCCGAGGACGCGGAGCTGCTCGTCGCCGAACGGCCCACGGGCACCTTCACCCGCCAGCTCTTCCTCGGCGAGACGCTGGACACGGAGCGCATCGATGCCTCGTACGAGGCCGGCGTCCTGACCCTGCGCATCCCGGTGGCCGAGCAGGCCAAGCCGCGCCGCATCCAGATCACGGGCGGCGACAAGCCGAAGCAGCTGAGCGGCTGACGGCACGGCACTCACGTACCCACGCAACCCACGAGGGCTGTCCCGAGGACGTCCCACCCACGGGACAGCCCGCCCCCCTCAACTCCCCCCCCCGCGCCGCCGGACTACCCGGTCCGGCGGCGCCACGCAGCACCGGATCAGGAGGAAGACCCACACATGAGCGTGACGACGGTGCCCAGTGTGACGACTGCTCTCACGGCCCGGAAGACCCTGATCCCCGCCCCGCCGCGCGACCACCGCACCCGAGGCGACGACAGCGCCTGGACCCGACTGATCGAAGCGGTACGGGAATCGGGGCAGTACCCCACCAGGTCGGAGGCGGAGCGAGTCACCCGTATCGTCCTGTCCGCCCTCGGCGGTCACGTGATCGGCGACGAACGGGTCGACCTCGCCCGCGCCCTGCCCGAGGAGGCCGCCAGGGTGGTCGCCTCCCAGATCCCGGCCACGCGCCGGCTGACCGCCGCCGAGTTCGTCGACTCCGTCGCGGCCCGTATCGAGGGAGCGACCCCCGCCACGGCCCGCTGGGACGTCAGCTCGGTCCTGAGCGTGCTGCCGCCCCTGGTCGGCGACGACCTGATCACCCGCATCCTGGCCCAGCTCCCCGCCGGCTACGCCCTCCTGTTCGGCCGCGCGGACCTGAGCCCGGCGTCGTAGGCTCCGGAACGGCGTACGACGCCGCGTAGGACATCCGGTACGACGCCGCGTAGAACATCCGGTACGACGGTCACCGCCGAGGCGGGCGGCGGCCGTCGGCCGGATGGCCGAGCCACCGTCAGGAGCCGCCACTTGACCCGCACGAGGTCCGCAACCCTCACCACGCCCGACGGCACGCACCTCGCCCACACGGACCATCACCCCGCCGCCGGGGAACCCGCGGCCACGTTCCTCCTCCTGCACGGCCTGGCAGGCCACCAGGGCGAGTGGGACACCCTCGCCGCGCAGCTGTCGGCCGACGGCCACCGCGTGGTGACGTACGACGCCCGAGGCCACGGCGCCAGCGCCCGCACACCGGCGACCACGACCCGCGCGGCCCACGTCCAGGACGCCGTAACCCTGATCGAGGAACTGGACCTGGCCCCCGTCACCCTGCTGGGCCAGTCCCTGGGCGGCCACACGGCCCTGCTCCTGGCAGCGGCCCACCCCCACCTGGTGAAGTCCCTGATCCTGATCGAAGCGGGCCCGGCCGGCCCGTCCCCGGACCTCCCCGCACAGATCGCGACCTGGCTGGACAGCTGGCCGACACCCTTCAAGTCCTTCGACGAGGCGGAGGCCTTCCTGGGCCACGAGGCCTGGGCGAGGGGCCTGGAGAAACGGGAAGACGGCTGGTACCCGAGGTGGGACCGCACCACGATCGTCAACACGGTCGCTGAACTGGCCACCACCGCCTACTGGCCCGAATGGTCCCGGACCACCTGCCCCACCCTCCTGATCCAGGGCGAACACGGCACCATGCGCCCCGACGAACCGGCCACGATGCTCACCCACCGCCCGCACACCCAGCACACCCGCATCCCCGACGCGTCCCACGACGTCCACCTGGACCAGCCGGACCGCCTCTACGAGGCGATCAGGACGTTCATCGCCTGACCCCGGCCCCGATCTCACCTGGGCGGCAGCGGAACCTTCCCCCAACGAGTTCCGCGTCGAACGGGGAGAACCGGAGCGGGTGGAGGGCTGACTCCGGGTCGTTTCGGCTCCAGCGGTAGATCCATTATCGCCGCAGGCGGAGCCGCCTGTCACCGTTCCCCAGAATGATCTTTACACCCGATATGCGCCCCTACGCTTGCGAGGACAGGAACAACCCCCCTCACAGGACCGGGAGTTGAGAGTGGCGCACGACGTTGCCGCGCTGGCGGAGGAACTCACGACCATGGCTGCGGCCGATCACCAGTCCGCGGTCCACGCGAACAGCGATGACCCCGCCGAGCAGCTGGCATGGCGCCGGCTGACCGCACGGCACGGTGACCGGCTCAGCGAGATCATGGACGAGTACGGCTGGCCGACGGCGGACCTGGTCGGCGAGGAGGCCGCCCGCGCGGCATGGCTGATCGCCCAGCACGCCGACCGGCAACTCGACGTCCAGCGCCGCGCCCTCCACCTCATGCAACAGGCAGTGTCGGCAGGCTCGGCCGGCCCCCGCGAGCTGGCCTTCCTCCGCGACCGCACGCTGGTCAACGAGGGCCGCAAGCAGATCTACGGCACACAGATCGCCGGCGTGAAGGACGGATCACCGATTCCGTGGCCCTGCGAGGAGCCCGAGCGCATGAACGAACTCCGCGCGGAGGTCGGCATCGAGCCCTTCGACGAGTACGTTGCCAAGTTCTCGACGACCTGACGCCGCTCGCGTCGTGAACTCCGACGCACCATCCGTGCCCAACCGGCCCCACCAACTCACCGGCAACCCCGTTAGCGAACCGCCCCGTCGCGCTTCACGGTCTGGACGAACGAGCGCCAAGCATCGCTTCCCACCATCATCACACCCGCTCCCGCGGCCTTTGAGTCGCGGACGAGGGCCCCGCCGCGAGTGAACGCGCACTCGACGCACTCGCCCCCCGCGCCGTTGCTGTAGGACGACGTGAACCACACCGGACGGCCGCTTCCGCCGGAAGCTTCTATTGTCACCTTGCGTAATCCTTCAAGATCGACTCGATCAACAGGGCCGAGCGCTGAGGACTCAAGGCCGCGGCCCGGAGGCCGTCGAACGCCCTCGTGTACTCACGGACATGATGCTCGCCCTCCAAGTACATGGCATCGGTGATGCCGTCTCGATACACGAGGTCCGGATCTTCCGGGGCCGGGAAACCCAGCATGGTGAACGAACCCGTGGCCGGATAGGTCCCCGAGTCGAATGGGAGCACCTGCAAGGTCACGGTCGGCAGATCGGCCGTCTCCAGGATCCGTTCCATCTGCTCGCGCATCAGAGCGTGGTCCCCCATGACGTGGCGCAGGGCACCCTCGTTCACGATGAACCAGGCGTCGGGAGCATCCGGTCGTCGCAACATGGCCTGGCGCTCCATACGTACCTGCACCGCCTTGGTGATGTCCTCGGCCGACATGTGTGCGCCGGACTTGTGGAGCTCGGACGCGTACACCTCGGTCTGCATGAGGCCGGGTACGACCTCGCACTGGTACTGGCGGAAGGTCGAGGCGTCCTGTTCGAGGCCGATGTAGATGTTGAACCACTCGGGCACGCCGGCGCCGTGAACCTGCCACCAGCCGCGCACTTTTGCCTGCCTGGCCAGCGATTTGAGGAACTCGCGCAGTTCGTCGCTCGTGCCGTAGAAGCGGCACAGAGCATCGATGTCCGACGGCTGGATACGCCCGCTGCCCGTCTCCATCCGATTGACCTTGGAGCCGCTCCAGTCCAGGGCCGAACCGACCTGGGCGCAGGTGAGTGTGCTCTGCTCGCGGAGCTTCTTCAGCTCGATCGAGAGGCGCCGACGGCGTGCCGTGGGTGAACCGGCCATCTCAACCCTCTTTCCATTAGCGGGCGTTCAGTCTCGCGCCAAGGGGTGTGCTTGCCAATCACACGGAAGTGGGAATCCCGTCGTGCACATTGCACAAAGGGATGCGCTGCCAGCACAGTGGTCGACAGCACAACTCAAAGTGATCGTTCGTGACGCTGCGCTGCCGGTGTGGTGTCGACCGCGACGAGAGGGGTCCGCGTGAGCCAGGAAGCGTGCATGTCGCGCAAGCCGTGGGAACTTGCCTTCACTGCCGAAGCCGTGGAGGTGGCTGCCCTACGCCGGATCATGCGACTGCACCTAGGCATGTGGGGGTTGCAGGACATCACCGACGAGGCTCAGCTGTGCGTCAGTGAGCTGGTGTCCAACGTCATCACGCATGTTGGACACGGCACCCCCGCGACGCTGGCTGTCTCCGTCAGGGGCACGCACCTGCGCATCGAGGTGCATGATCCCGACACCCGGGCCCTGCCCGTCCTCCGGGACCCGGGCACGGAATCCCTGGAGGGGAGAGGCATGGCGCTCGTGGACGCCGTAGCCGATCGCTGGGGTGTGCTGCTGCACCCGGACCGGAAGGTCACATGGTGCGAGTTGGCCACCAAACTCACCGCCCCCAACGGGCACGTGGAAGCTCCCAGCGTCATGCGGGCCGAGGCCCTGCTCAGCCTCTACGCCGCTGCTACGCCGTCGCCGTGCAGAACGGATATGGGCAGGTTGGCCTCTGCCATTGCGGAGGAGACGGTGATCGCGGCGATCACCGACCTCCTTCACTGGCTCCAGGCCCACGGCCGCGACGCGGACGACACGCTCGACCGGGCACAGATGCGATTCGAGGCCGATTGCGCCCCACACATGCAGCGTGAACGTCTCAGGCCCGGCGCGACTGGTCTACGACAATCAGCGCGCTGACACGTCGAACTCGCGCACTCGGCCGCTTAGTTCCAGCAGCCCTTCGATGCGGAAAGTTGGCAGCTCCAATGCCTCGGCGCTGTTCCACTGGATGGTGGCCCACGGCCCGCGATGCACAAGCGCTGTGTGCATACCCGCCTGCCCGGCCGGCCTGATGTCGTTGTCGCACCGGTCACCGACGTACAGGATCTCGCCGACCTCGAACGGCGCGGCGTCGGCCACCCGCTTGAAGAACTCGGGGTCGGGCTTGCTGGCGCCCCAGTCGTCGGACGTACCGATCAGGTCGACGTCGTCGGAGAACAGCGCCCGCAAGATACCCCGGCGCGTACGGTCTGGTTGCCGGCGATACCGAGCCACAGCCCCTCAGCCCGGAGCTGCCGGAGAGCTGGTCGGACGTCCTCGTACAGATCTTCTTCCCCAAAGCTCTCCGGCTGCCCGGCAGCGGCCCGCTTCTCCCGCTCCTCGTAGATATCGAAGCCGGGCCGGAACTCCTGGAAGGTCTCCCGATAGTCGCGGCCTTGGGCGATCACAGCCCCGAACATTGCGTGGAAGGTATGCCGCGGCACACCCAGCCAGTCGGCCCAAGTGCCGTACTCTCGGCTCTCGTCCACGAGGCACTCACCGACGTCGAAGACTACTGCGCGAATCATGTGAGAAAGACTATCCAAGGGCCGACAACGACTCGGCTGGGCTCAGGCTCGCTACGCGGTGGAGATTTCGGAGGCTGAGGGAAGGTTGAAGTAGGGTTCGGGCCACTCGACGGAGCCGTCTGCGTCCGCTTGGGCCACGTGCTGTAGAAGCAGTGCCGTGGGGTCCTCTATGTTGCGGTTATCGTCACCGACCAATAGGGGATCCGTGCTGGATATCGACGGGTAGTCGATGCCTAGTAGTTTGCATATGTGCTCGAAATCTTCGTTCTTGTTTCCGTCGCCGAGGCTTTCGTGGAGGTAGTCGCGTAGGCGTGAACAGATGTCGAGCATCGCATTACCGCTGTCCGTCACGCTGTATAGCCCCCCTTGCAGGCTGTCGCTTTTCAAAAAGCCTATGATGAAGAGCCGTTCCGTTTCGAACTGGAGAGCGTTCAGGTTGACGTCCAGCGCCTTGGCTGTATGTCGATGGTTTCGATAACCCTCCTTCTTGACGTGCGACAAGATCTCAAGTGGAAGGCCGGGGCGCCTCGAGGACGCGAAACGGGTCACATCCGCAGAGGTGAGGCCCCCTAAGGCTACTTGGAGGAGGAGGTCCTTGGTGATCTCCTCCTCCAAGAGGTTGTGGACGGTTCTACGGGACTTTTCGTCGTCCGCATCGAAGTCCGCCGGCACCCAGAAGACCCGCAGGCGGGACAAACTTTCGGGCATGGTTCGGAGGTAGTCCTGAGTAACCTCGGCGAGGCGCGAACGATTGCGGCTTTCGTGACGAGCAATGTATACAGCCGCCGCGATGTCCTCCTCATGGAGGAGGGTTCTGAGGTCCTTGTCGATTCCGTCTCCACCATGCCCCCAGAGGGTTTGCCCTGAGATCACCTTTGACCAATCCTTCTTCAGGTCGCAGGAGAAGTCAAAGCGCTTCCGCTGGCCCTCTGTGTAGCCAAATAGTCTGGATTTCGAAGCGCTCTCCATGATGTCGAGGGCTGCTTTTGACAGGAAGACATGCTCATCTGACTCTGCCATGGGTGCTCCAAGGATGTGTGCCGGGTGCTCCTACTTGGCTGAACATCTCGTATAGCCATGCGTTTGCTGGTAGACGAGGTCGATTCCCTCCGTATGGAGAAGATCCAGCAAGTCATCCTGTGGCTTCTCCGGAAGCAGTACGGTCAGCTTGGGGTCGTGCGGCTTAACGTGCCGTACGAAGTCCTTCAGTTGACCTATGGCTATGTGGACTTCATCGCGACTACTGGCGCCCCTTATTGCATACAGTTCATGCATGGTGGCGTCGTATAGATCGGTTTTGAGTGTCTTGGTCGTACCTGAAATCTTGATTTGGTACGCGAAGACCTTATGCTCACGCTTGGTGAGATCCTCGAGGTACTGCTCCCGTAACGCAGATTGGCGCAGGTCGGCTATGAGGCTCGGCTGAGCAGCCCGCCTGCTCTCTAAGGCTCGTTTCCTCTTCGGTTCCACCATTTTGCATGTGACTATCGTGGCGGAAACCTTTTGGGTGTCGGTTTCTTGCGCGCGAGAGATGACATCCTGGGTGAGGCGTTCAAAATCTCCCTTAGGGCGGAGGCGGAATACGATGATGCGACGCCGCTTCCCCTCCTCGTCGTTCGCCTCGCGCACGATGTACGGCTGCTGCGAGTCCAACTCGAACTCGCCCACGTATCGCTGGCGCTTGGCGGCAGATTTTGAGCCAGGCACCTTGCCAGCTGCCATGAAGACACGCAGGGACCTTCCTGCGTCCGCGTGGCACAGGACGGCAGCGTTGCGAGAGCCGTTCAGCCCCAGAAACGTTTGCTCTCCACGAGTGCCCTGGCCGGTGTACTCGAACACCGGCCCGCGCTCGTCCTCTTCCTCTAGCCAGCCGTCCTCATAGCCGTACTTCTTGCCGCTGTCATGATCTACGTAGATGAGGATGTTTGGGGTGGTGTTGGAGGGGATGATCCCTCCCTGTGTTCCTCCGCCGAACAGTTCCTGCATCGCAGCGCGCGTGGTCATCAGCCCGGGCTTGATCGAAGCTAAGTCCATGATCTGACGTTAGCTGACCACTCTGACATCGAACGTGGGCACTAACTTGCGTTGATGGCTGCGTACGACCAGACATCGGCTGGCAGCTCGTGCTCCAGGCGCCATGTGATCGCCATCGGCTTGCTGCCCGTGTGGCCTTCGTAGGTGGCGGGGCCGAGGAGCATCCAGGGCTGAGACTTACCGATGTCGGTGTTCTTGTACCGGCGCATGAAGAGCAGGACATGGCTGCCCCGCTGGGCGTGGTGCTGGTAGCGCAGTCCTGTTGGGGAGCTTTCGGCCGTGGAGTTCTGCGACTCCCAATGGAAGAGGGTCTGGCTCAGGGCGTAGTCCTTGTATCGGACAGTGGGGGAGAAGTCCTTCTCGTTCTTCTCCAAGGTGATCAGGAGGGCGTCTGTCTGGAGGTCCTCGACCCACTGGACGCCCTGTGCGAAGGACCTGGGCATCTGGCCGCCGAAGCGTGCTACCCCGAGAGCCGCCAGGATCTCAGAACGGTTATAGGAGCAGTGGACCTGCAGAGGGACCTGGTCGTGGGTGCCCGATAGGGGGATCGGGAAGTGGTCCGCCTGTTCCATGACGTAGGAAAGGACCTGGCGGAGCTCATCGCGGACGTTTCGTTGATCGCGGAGTGCATCGAGGCCTTGCTGGAAGCTGGTGAAACCGCCCGCGTTGTCCCACAGGTTGAAGAAGAGCATCCGGGCGTACGCCTGGTCCGTGGGGTCCAGTTCCTCGTAGGCGGGTACGTCGTCGGCGAGGAGGCGGATGTATGCGTTCGCGCGATCAGGGTCATCGACGTGCAGGAAGGCATGGACGCGCTTGAGGAGCGCCGACTCGCCAGCCGGAGCAGCCGCTTTTATCAGACCGGCTCGGCGAAGGACAGACGTCCAGGAGTTGTCGCTCTTGTACAGCTCTTTGATCTCCCTGCGGCTCTCCCGCAGGTAGTCCGCTAGCTGCGGCGTGTCATAGGCCTTGACTTCGTTGACCAGCGTCTTGACGGTAGCGCTCAACTGGGTCCGGATGTTGCCCAGCACCAGGTCCTTGGCCTTGCCCTCCAAAATGATCTGGCATCCGGAGGGCAGGAGCGGAAAGTCGTGCTCGATGTGATCGACGAGCCTGTTCCTGGAGAGGTTCGTCAGAGCTCGGAACTGCTCTTCGAAGCGGAACTCCGCCCGATGCTGTCCGATGAAGTCGAGGACCGTGAGCACGGGCTTCGTCTCAGTACGCCGTAGTCCACGTCCCAGTTGCTGGAGGAAAACCGTGGCGCTGTTGGTGGGGCGCAGGAGCAGGAGTGTGTCGACATCGGGAATGTCGAGGCCCTCATTGAACAGGTCCACAGAGAAGATGACTTGCAACTTACCCGCTCGCAGGTCGGCGAGTGCTTGTGCTCGTACTGCGGCAGGGGAGTCGCTGGTGAGTGCGGTTGCTTGGAAGCCGGCCTTTTGGAAGAAGTCGGCCATGAAGCGTGCGTGCTTCTTGTCCACGCAGAAGCCCAGCGCACGCATGGCTCCCGGCTGGGAGACCTTGTCTCGGATCTGCTTAACGACGATGCGGGCACGCGCCTCGTTGCCCGTGTAGAGGTTCCCGAGCTCCTGGTCCGTGTAGGTACCCCTCTGCCAGGTGAGGTTCGTCAGGTCTGTGCCATCGGGGATACCGAAGTAGTGGAAGGGACATAGCAGGTCATTCTCAAGGGCCTCCCAGAGTCGCATCTCGGCGGCGATGCGGCCCTCGAAGAACTCATCCTGCACGTTGAGCCCGTCCATCCGCTCGGGCGTCGCGGTCAGGCCGAGTAGTTCCTTGGGCTTGAAGTGGTCGATGACGCGGCGATAGGTGCCGGCCGTGGCGTGATGGAACTCGTCGATGACGATGATGTCGAAGTGGTCGGGAGCCAGCTCTTCAAGTCGCTGGATGTTCAGCGACTGGACGCTCGCAAAGACGTGGTCCCAGGCTTGCGGTTCCTCACCGCTGTAGAGCAACTCGCCGAATGAGGCGTCGTCCAGCACCTCTCGGTAGGTACGCAGAGACTGCTTGAGGATCTCCTTGCGGTGGGCGACGAACAGCAGCTTTGGACGGTGGTTATTGAAGCTCTTGGAGAGGCTTCGGTAGTCCAGGGCGGCCATGACGGTCTTACCTGTACCGGTGGCGGCGACCAGCAGGTTGCGGTTGCGTCCGCGGAGCTCGCGCTCTACTCGTAGGCGTTCCAGCATGTCCTGCTGGTAGGGGAAGGGGCGGACCTCCAGCCCGGACAGGTTGATCTTCAAGTCAGTGGTAGAGGTGGTGCCGCTCGCTTGGGTCAGGGCTTGATCGAGGCGGTCGGCGTGGTGATCGGGGTCGTACGTCTCGAACGCGGAGTCGTTCCAGTACGCGTCGAAGGTCGCCTCGAACTTGTTGAGTACGGCCGGTGTGGCGATGGAGGAGAGACGGACGTTCCACTCCAAGCCGTCGAGGAGCGCAGCTTTTGAGAGGTTCGAGCTGCCGACGTATGCGGTGTCAAAGCCTGTGTCCCGTCGGAAAAGCCAAGCTTTTGCATGCAGTCGAGTGGATCGAATCTCGTAGTTCACCTTGACGGTAGCGCCGAAGTCACGGACGAGACGATCGAGTGCGTGGCGGTCAGTGGCGCCGATGTAGGTGGTCGTGATGACTCGGATCGGCACGCCCCGCTCCTTCGCGGCACGCAATGAGTCTTCCAGGACACGAATGCCGTACCACTTCACGAACGCGCAGAGCAGGTCGATGCGGTCTGCCGTAGCGAGCTCTGCCCTCAACTCGGTGCCGAGACTGAGGTCGTCGGGGGAGTTTGTGATGAGCGATGTCTCGGACAAGGGAGTCAGAGGGCGAAGGGCGTAGACGCCTGGTGCCTCTTGCTGAGCGAGTGCCAGGAGCTGCCGAGGACCCTCGACGATTCTGTTTGGGCTTTCAGCTTCGCTCGGGTTGGGTGCGCTGGCGGCAAGGGCCGAGAGGATCCGGTTCGCGACCGTCACGCGGTCTTCGGGCGGAAGCTCGCTCAGGCGTTGATGGACGGCTTCACCGATGTAGCGTGCCAGCACGTGCGGGGCGGACTCGGGTGTGACTTCAGCGTCGATTGCCTTCCAGCCTGCGGCCGTGAATTTCTCCAACTCGCCGTGCAGGTCGTGGGTGATTAGCTTCTCGTAGACCCCCGCGATCGGCTTCGATGCGCCCCCCTGCTCTGCCACGCTGCTCCCCTGATCCCTCGTGCTTCTCGTACACGACCACCCGTGCCGATGGATCTGTTCTAACAGCAATCACTGTCACTAGAGGGGCTGTCTCGAAAGAGGACCAGCTGTGCTGGCGTCACCAGAACGTGCCCGCTCCCATCCCCAACCCGAGCAGCACGCAAGAGACCCCCCAAGCCAGATGTGCCCCCGCCGAGTACGACACGTTCGCCGGCCTTCCGTCCTTCTGGTGTACGACCACCACCCGGCGTGGGTCCCTCGGGTCGTAGCGGAGGACGACCGGGACTCCGGCGTGGAGAGGGTGCTGCTCGTGGTTGAGGGGGGTGCGGCGGTACGTCTGGTCGGCCGGGGCGTTGGGGCGGTCGACCGGTGGGGCTTTGTAGCGGACCTGGGGCGGGTGGAGGGTGGGGCCCTCTCGGCGGGGGCCCCGGGCCACCTCGCCCCTGGTGCGGATGCCCCGGACGCCGAGGCGGGAGAGGGCTCGGCGCTGGCGTTGGGCTATGCGTAGGTTCCAGATGCCGAAGGCCGTCATGGCAGCGGCCATGATGAGTGCGATCGTGAGCCAGGGCTGGTCCACGTGACGTTCCCCCCGGAGTCGACGTCAGTCGTCTGTCGTCCGGGAAGACGGGGGTCGTGTCGTGGCAGTTCCCGGGTCGTCCGTGGTGGGCCGGAGGACCCCGTGCCCGTGTCAGGCTGTGCGTCCGTGGCAGGCGCCGTACGTCTGTCCCGAGCCGCACCAGCAAGGTGAACCCTGCTGGGGTGGCCACGACACCGCTCGGCCCCGGGCCGCCAGGGTCGTCGCGTACTGGGGGAGCAGGGTCGCGTCCGACGGGGAGGAGAGTTCCGAGGCTGCGAAGGCCTCGTAGGACGGGACCGTGCCGGTGACGATGCCCAGGTTCGGGGTGCCGGAGGACGCGAGTTCCCGCAGGGCGGACTCTATGGTCGCGAGGTGGGTCTCGTGGGAGGGGTACTCCGAGGTCAGGGTCGGGTACGCCTCCAGGAGTTCCGAGAGTTCCGTCGCCGGCCAGTGGAGGATCGCTACCGGGAAGGGGCGCGAGAGGGCCTCCCGGTAGGCGCCCAGTTCGGCTCGGAGGCGGGTGATCTCCGCCTCCAGTTCCGCCGGGTTCTCCGAGCCCAGAGACCAGACACGCTTGGGATCGTGGAGTTCGTCCAGGGTGATCGGGAGGGAGTGGACCGTGTCCGCCAGCGCGTCCCACTCGTCGTGGGACTTGCCCAGCATGCGGCGGATCCTGTGGCGGCCGAAGAGGAGGGGGTGGGTCGGCTGCGGGGGTTCCGGTACGTCGGTCAGGAGGAGGCGGACGGCCGCCGTGAACGTGTCGTGCGCCGCTTCCAGCTCGTCGTGGGCCTCCAGGGCCTCGGCGACGATCACCCAGGGGGCCGGGTCCCGCGGGGACGCCACCCGGATGCCCTCGATGATCGCCCTGGCCTCGGCCTCGTGGCCGTACTCCCAGAGGTTCGACGCCTTGAGCGCCCGTACCAGGTGGGGGTTCTCCAGGCCGTCCGTGGCGGACAGCAGACGGTCGTAGAGGGCTGTGGCCGTGGAGCGGTCGCCGGCGAGTTCCAGGTGGGCCGCGGCGCGCAGCAGCAGGGCCTCGGCGTCCTCGGGATACAGGCCGGCGGTCCGCTCCAGGCGTGCCGCCTCGGCGGTGTGGTCGACGTTTTCGGCAGGCGTGTCGGGGCGCATGGGGGACACCGTACTGCCGGGAGGTGACGAGCGTGAGAGATGCGCAGGCCAGACCGCTGGCCTGCGCGGGTTCCCCATGCTCGCCACCCCGGCTCTACAGTTCGCCCCGAACCGCCGCCATACCGTCGGCTTACAGGGTCACTCCGTCGATCTGGAGCGTTTGGACCGACTTCGCCGCGAAGGGGACGCTCACCGATTTTCCGTTGAGGCGGATGTCCGAGCGGGGGGTGTAGAGGTCGCCGCCGCCCGTCGTCACCGTGTTCCAGCGGGGCACCGCGCCGTTCGTGCCGCCCGTCACCGTCGAGAAGCGGGAGAGGTCGAAGGTGAGGGTCTGGGCGGATGTGGACGTGTTCACCGCGACGATCACCAGGCGGCGGGCCGACGCCGAGTACGCCGCGACGGCGTAGCTCACGCCCGTGTCCAGGATCGTCATGCCGGGGCGGATGTGGCGGCTGAACTGGGCCAGCACGTAGTGCTTCGTCTGGACCGTGGTCGGCTGGAGGGTGTTCGCGTCGTAGGCGATCATCGCCCAGCCCGTCGACGGGTCCATGACCTGCCAGTAGCACCATGCCGTGGGGTGCAGCCAGCGGAAGTCGTAGCAGAGGTTCGACGCCATGGTCAGGCCCGTGCCGTCGCTGTCGCCCGTCTCGGAGTTCCACAGCTTCTTGCGGGAGGTCGTCACCACGTCGGTGTAGAGGAGGTCGCGGCGGCCGCCCGAGCCCTGGTAGCCGTGCACGTTGACCTGGGAGACCAGGGCCTTGGTGGACGAGTCGAACGACGCCCACGTGGAGCGGGCCGTGTCGTAGTTCGTCTCGTCCGAGGCCGCGATGCGCAGGCCCGTCAGGCCGCGTTTGTCCAACTCGCTGCGCATGTACGGGAGTACGGCCGCCTGGACCGCGGGGTCCATGTGGCAGCCCTCCTGCGTGCCGGTCGCGGTCCACCAGGTGGAGGCCGGCTCGTTGAAGGGGTCTACCGTCGCGAAGTTCACGCCCCAGTTGTCGCGGGCGTACAGGGCCGTCGCCGCCAGGTGGGAGGCGTGCTGGCGGTAGTTCCAGGTCTGGAGGTTGTTGCCGCCGCCCGCCGCGCCCGAGGGGTTGTGGTTGCTGCACATCCACCACATCGGCGAGTTGGCGAACAGCTCGGTGATCGCGCCCCGCTGGGTCGCCTTCACCAGCATCGCGCGCTGGTTGGCGTCCGCCGACCACTTCCAGGCCGAGGAGGCGGGGTCCTCGTTGTTCCAGTCCTGCCAGAAGCCCTCGATCTGCTTGAAGGCGGGGATGTTCGGCGACTCGACCATGGTCTCGCCGCCGACGCTGTTCCAGCTGCACGCGCCCAGGTTGTAGCGGGCGATGTTCAGGCCCAGGCCGGGGAGCGACCTGCCGTTGTACGTCACCGACTTGGTGGTGAAGAAGAGGTCCGCGAAGTCGTCCCGGGCGCCGAAGACGTTGGCCCACCAGGCGAGGGAGGTGCCCCAGCCCTCCCAGGTGCCGTACGTCGTCGAGGGGTTGACGGCGATCGTGGCGTCCGCGTGCGCGGTTCCTGTCGCCAGGGCGCTGCCGAGGAACGTACCGCCTGCTGCGGTCAGCAGGGTTCTGCGTCGTATCACGGCTCCTCCGTAGGGGAAATCGGGGCAGGCGCCGGTCCCCCCGGCCCGGCGTCGCGGGTTGGCCCGTTCATGGCATCGAGAAGCATCAGGTGTGGCGGGTGTGTTGTCGAGAGTTGTGACGAACCTTTCTAAAACCCGTGTACGAAGTCTCGGACGTGATCGGTGGAGCGATCCTGTATAACGAACAGAGCGAAGCGAACGGGTAGTCGAGCGAGCGAGCGTTCGAGAGGAGGGCGGCCGATGGTCCGGAGTTGGGCGAGTCTGCGTCCCGCTCTCGTGCTGCTCTTCCTGGTCCTGGAAGTGGCGCTGCTGGACACCGGCAGCCTCTACGCCACCGTCGCGCTCGTCGCGCTCGCCGCGACCGCCGCGACCGCCGCGGCCTCCGCCGCCCTCGCGGTCTGCGCCGTCGTCGCCTCGCGCTGCGCGCCCGTCGTGCCGCGCACCCGGGTGCGTACGGCCATCCGCGATCGTGACCTCCGTACGGCCTTCCTGCCGCAACGCGATCCCGACGCCCGGGGGCGCACCCGGCCCCGGGCACCCGGACACGCCCTCCGGGCGACCGTCGCGTAGGGACTCCACCGCTTTCCCGGTGACCCCGCGCGGGTCGTCATGCCGCCATGTCCCACTCCCGGCACGACGAGACCCCCGGAGGGCTCACCCATGTCCGTCTTCGCCACCCTGGTCGAGCGACTCGCCGACCTCCTCCAGCCGTTGTTCGGCGCCTCCGCGGCCGCCGCCGCGATCGTCCTGTTCACCGCGCTCGTACGACTCCTCGTCCACCCCCTGTCCCGGGCCGCCGCGCGCGGCCAGAAGGCCCGCACCGCGCTCCAGCCGAAGATCGCCGAGCTGCGGAAGAAGCACGGGAAGAACCCCGAGAAGCTCCAGAAGGCCGTGCTGGAGCTGCACGCCGAGGAGAAGGTGTCGCCGCTGGCCGGCTGTCTGCCCGGGCTGCTCCAGGTGCCCGCGTTCTTCCTGCTCTACCACCTGTTCTCCAGCGACACGATCGGCGGCCGGGCCAACGCGCTGCTCGGCCACGAGCTGTTCGCGGCGCCGCTGAGCGGGCGGTGGGCGGACGCGCTCGGGTCGGGCGGTCCGCTCGGTGGTCCGGGGCTCGTCTACGCCGGGTTGTTCGTGGTCGTCGCCGGGGTCGCCGTGTTCAGCTACCGCCTCAGCAAGCGGATGATGGCCGCGAGCCCGGCCCTCCCGGCTGGTGAGCAGCAGGTGGCGGGGCTCGGGGCGGTGACCAAGGTGATGCCGTTCATGTCCTTCTTCACGCTCGTCACCGTGGCCGTCGTACCGCTGGCCGCCGCGCTGTACGTCGTGACCAGCACGACGTGGAGTGTCGTCGAGCGCGCTGTTCTGTACCGGTAGCCGGTAGCCGGTGGCCGCCGGCCGGACCCGTACGTGACGGTCCAGTACGTGAACTGGGTATTGCGGAGTGGACTCCCAGCTTGGAGGATCGACCAGTCCTCCGATGGCTGCCCCGCCGCAACCGGGTCGTATGCCTCCGGCGGGCGCCCGCGATCGAGGGAGACGTGATCATGAAGCTGCTGCGAGTCGGTACGGCCGGGGCCGAGCGGCCCGCACTGCTCGACGCCGACGGGACCCTGCGGGACCTGTCGGGCGTCGTGCCGGACATCGACGGGGCGTTGCTCGCGGACGACGCGGCGCTCGACCGCGTCCGTGCCGCCGCCGGCGCCGGTGAGCTGCCCGTACTGGACGCCACCGGGCTGCGGATCGGGCCGCCGCTGGGACGGATCGGCAAGATCGTCTGCATTGGGCTGAACTACCACGACCACGCCCGCGAGACGGGAGCCGAGCCGCCCGGCGAGCCGGTCCTCTTCATGAAGGCGCCGGACACCGTGGTCGGGCCGAACGACACGGTGCTCGTGCCCCGCGCGTCCCGCAAGACCGACTGGGAGGTCGAGCTGGCCGTCGTCATCGGGCGTACGGCCAGGTACCTGGGGTCCGCCGAGGAAGGGCTCGCGCATGTCGCCGGGTACGCGGTGGCGCACGACGTGTCCGAGCGGGAGTTCCAGATCGAGCGGGGCGGGACCTGGGACAAGGGCAAGAACTGCGAGACGTTCAATCCGCTGGGGCCGTGGCTGGTGACGGCGGACGAGGTGCCGGATCCGCAGCGGCTGTCGTTGCGGCTGTGGGTCAACGGTGAGCTGAAGCAGGACGGGACGACGGCTGAGCAGATCTTCCCGGTGGGGGAGGTCGTGCGGTATCTCAGTCAGTTCATGACGCTGTACCCCGGTGATGTGATCAACACGGGGACGCCGGCGGGGGTGGCGCTGGGGGCGCCCGAGCCGAAGCCGTTCCTGCGGGCCGGGGATGTCGTGGAGCTGGAGATCGAGGGGCTGGGGCGGCAGCGGCAGGAGTTCAAGGACGCCTGAGGGGCGGGGAGCTGCGGATCGTTCGCGACTGCGGGTCCGTCGTGGTTGTTCGCGCAGTTCCCCGCGCCCCTGAAGGGTCAGCCCAGCAGCGCTGCCAGGTCGCGCCAGGCCTTCCTCGGGAGGGAGTCCCGCGGCTCGCCGTCCAGGACCTGGAGGGCGAGGTGGTCGGCTCCTGCCTCGAAGAAGGCGTCGGCCTTGGCGCGGATCGCGGTCTCGTCGCCCCAGGCGAACAGGGCGTCGACCAGGCGGTCGCTGCCGCCGTCTGTCAGGTCGTCCTCGGTGAAGCCGTGCCGGAGGAAGTTGTTGGTGTAGTTCGGCAGCGGGAGGTAGATCGCGAGGAACTCGCGGGCCAGGGCGCGGGCGCGGGCCGGGTCCGTCTCCAGGACGACGCCCAGCTCCGGGGCCAGCAGCGGCGCCTCGCCCAGGATCTCGCGGGCGTGCGCGGTGTGCTCCGGGGTGACCAGGTACGGGATCGAGCCCGCCGCCCGGTCGCGGGCCAGCCGGAGCGACTTCGGGCCAAGGGCGGCCAGGAGGCGGCGGTCCGCCGGCACTCCGGCGGCGTCCAGGCCGTCGAGGTGGCCGACGAGGGCCGAGTAGGGGCGCGAGTACTGCTCCTCGCGCTTGGCGTGGCTCACGCCGAGGCCCAGCAGGAAACGCCCGGGGTGGGTCGACTCCAGCTCCGCGAAGGCCGTGGCGGCGGCGTCCGGCTCGTGCTGCCAGATGCTCTGGATGCTGGTGCCGAACGCGAGCTTCGAGGTCGCCTCGATCAGCGGGGCGGCGTTGGCGGCGGAGCTGTTGCCGCCCAGCCAGACGGCGCCGTAGCCGAGTTCCTCCAGTTCCGCGGCGGCCTCGGCGAGTTCGCCGCGCCGGTCCGGGTCCTCCGAGCGCAGGCCTACGCTCCAGATGCCGTACCGGCCGACGGTTTCCTTCAGAGCGGTGGTCATCGGTTGGGATCCCTCCGGTTGGGCGCCATGTTTGATCACGCGTACGGCAGTGCCAACCGGAGGGGGCCGCCGATGATTCCAACAGGCCCTGATCCCAAGGCTCCTAGCGGTCCAGGAACCGCTCCAGGGCCTCCACCACGAACCGGTGGTCCTGGAGCTGAGGCAGCCCGGAGACCGTCACCGCGCCGATCACGCCGGCGCCCTCGACGGTGATCGGGAAGGAACCGCCGTGTGCCGCGTACGTATCGGGGTCGAGGCGCGACGACTCCTCGAACGTCGTGCCCTTGGCGCGGAAGCGGGCGCCCACCAGGTAGGAGGCGGAGCCGTAGCGCTCCACCACCCGGCGCTTGCGGGCGATCCACGCGTCGTTGTCGGGCGTGGAGCCGGGCAGCGCCGCGTGGAAGAGCTGCTGGCCGGCGCGGTGGATGTCGATCGCGACCGGGGCCTGCCGCTCCCGGGCCATGCCGACGAGGAGCGAGCCGAGCTCCCAGGCGTCGTCGTGGGTGAACTGGCGGAACACCAGGCGGCGTTCCTCCTTCTCCAGCTCCTCCAGGCTCGGGGTGAGCTCCGGGTGGAACTTCGGGGTGAGCTCCTGGCTGTGCGAAGGGTTGCTCTTGTGGGTCACAGGGTCACCGTCACCTTCTCGCGGGCCGAACGACGGGCGGCTTCCAGTACGTCCAGGGCGGCGGCCGCCTCCAGGGCGGTCACCGGGTTCGGGGCCCCTTCCAGCAGGGCCTTCGCCACGGCCGCATAGTAAGCGGGGTAGTCGCCCGGGAGGGTGGGTTCGGGCCGGCCGCCTCCCGTGACCGGGGACTCGCCGGAGCCCACGCGGCCCCACAGCGACTCGGGCTCCGCGCCCCAGCCGGGCCCTGGGCGGTGGCCTTCGCGCAGGGCCGCCTCCTGGGGGTCGAGGCCGTACTTGACGTAGCCCGCGGCGGAGCCGAGGACGCGGAAGCGGGGGCCGAGCTGGGCGGTCGTCGCGGAGACGTAGAGGTGGGAGCGGACGCCGCTCGTGTGCGTGATCGCGATGAACGTGTCGTCGTCCGTCTCGGCGCCCGGGCGGCGGATGTCCGACTCCGCGTACACGGCGGCAGCCGGGCCGAAGAGGACCAGCGCCTGGTCGACGACATGACTGCCGAGGTCGTACAGCAGACCTCCGATCTCTGCGGGGTCGCCGGACTCCCGCCAGCCGCCCTTCGGCTTCGGACGCCAGCGCTCGAAGCGGGATTCGAAACGCCAGACGTCGCCCAACTCGCCCTCGGACAGCAGCTTGCGCAGGGTGAGGAAGTCGTTGTCCCAGCGGCGGTTCTGGAAGACGGAGAGGAGCAGGCCGCGCTCCTCGGCCAGGGCGGCCAGCTCCCGGGCCTCGGCCGCCGTGCCCGCGACGGGCTTGTCGACCACGACCGGCAGACCGGCCCGGAGGGCGGTGGTCGCGAGCGGCACGTGCGTCTTGTTCGGGGACGCGACGACGATCAGGTCCAGCTCGCCGGCCCGGTCGAACAGCTCGTCCGGGCCGGCGGCGAGGCGCACGTCCGGGAACTTGGCGCGGGCCTGCTGCTGCCGCTCGGGGTTCGAGGTGACCACCGTGTCGAGGACGAGGCCCTCGGTGGCGGCGATCAGCGGGGCGTGGAAGACGGAGCCGGCGAGGCCGTAGCCGACGAGGCCGACGCGGAGGGGTGTGCCAGTCATGGCACCACTTTCGCAACGCTGTTGCCAAAGTGCAAGCGCCGGGGACAATAGGGGCGTGAACAGGGCGGACGACCGTACGGGTGGAGTGGGCGGCATGCACGGCGCCGGAAGGACAGGGACCGGAGGGACAGGGGGCGGGGCGAACCTGCTCGCCCTGCGCAGCCACAACGCCGCACTGGTGCTCGAACTGCTGCGGACAGCCGGGCCCGACGGCATCAGCCGGCTCGAACTCGCCGAGCGGACCGGTCTCACCCCACAGGCGGTCAGCAAGATCACGGCCCGGCTGCGGGAGGCCGGGCTCGCGGCGGAGGCGGGGCGCCGCGCGTCGACCGGGGGCAAGCCGCGCACGGTGCTGCGGCTGGTGCCCGAGGCGGGGCACGCGGTGGGGGTCCACCTGGACCGGGACGAGGTCCGGGCCGTGCTCGTGGATCTGCGCGGGACGGTGGTGGGGGAGCGGCGGGCCGCGCTGGATCTGAGGGCCGGGGCGGGGGCGGTGCTGGCGGCGGTGACGGAGACCGTGCGGGTGATAGTGGCGGACGTTTTCCGGGGGGCGGGGTCGGAGTCCGTCGGGCAGGCGGGGGCGGAGGGCTTGCGGGCGACGGGCTCGGAGTCCGTCGGGGAGGTGGCGTCGGAAGCCCCGCGGGGGGCGGGTGCGGAGTTCGTCCGGGTGGCGGGGGTCGGGGTGCCGGCCGCCGGGCCGTCCCTCGGGCCTGCCGGTTCCCTGCTCGGGGTGGGGGTGGCGCTGCCCGGGCCGCTCGACCATGTGCGGGGTGTGCTGCACCGGGTGACCGGTTTTCCCGAGTGGGACGGCTTTCCGCTGCGGGAGGCGCTGGCGCAGCGGCTCGGGGTGCCTGTCGTGGTCGACAAGGACACCAACGCGGCGGCACTGGGCCTGGCGGCCGGGGGCGAGAGCGGCTCCTTCGCGTACCTGCACCTCGGTACGGGGCTGGGGGCCGGTCTGGTCATCGGCGGGAGTGTGCACCGGGGAGCCCGGACCGGGGCCGGGGAGTTCGGCCACCAGGTGATCCAGCTGGACGGCCCGCCGTGCACCTGCGGCGACCGGGGCTGCGTGGAGGCACTGTGCCTCGGCTCGGTGGCGCGCGGTGATGTGGAGGAGGCGGCGCGGGTGCTGGGAGCGGGCGCGGCGAACCTGGTGGGGCTGCTCGACATCGACGTCGTCCTGCTGGGCGGCCGGACGGTGGCCTCGGCGCCGGAGGCGTTCGTGCGGGGGGTCGGGGCGGTACTGGCGGCGCGGGCGCGGCGGACGGGGGAGGACGCCGTGCCGGTACGGGTCGCGCCGGGTGGAGGGCAGGTCGTCGCGGCGGGGGCGGCTCAGCTGGTGCTGGGGCCGGTGTTCGGGCGCGGGGCCGGGTGAGGGGTGGGGGCGGGGTTCGATGCGGGGGCTTGACTGGGTGCGGGGGCTTGACCGGGTGCGGAGGCTTGACCGGGTGTGAGGGCCGAATTGCGTGTGGGGGCCGGCTGAGGGGCGTGGGCCGGATTCGGCGTGTGGGCCGGTTCTGCCGTAGCGGTCGGTTTCGCCCTGGGGGACGGATCCGCCGTAGCGGTCGGATTCCGCTGGGGCGTGCCCGTGGCGTCCGGGAAGATCCGCCCCAGGTGGTAGTCCAGTACCGTCCGTACGTCCGCGAGTGAGCGGCGGCCATGCAGCACGTCCAGGCCCAGCCCGATCGCGCCCGACACCAGCAGGTCGGCCTCGTACACCCGGTCGATGCCCGGCGCGGTGCTCCCCGCCGCCTCGCCCACCCCGATGATGTCCGCGACGAGCCGTTCCAGCGGCTGCTCGGCGGTCAGGAAGACCTCGGCGAGTACGGGATCGGTGAGGCTCCGGGCGTAGTACGCCGTGAACACCCGCAGCGCGAAGGCACGTTGCTCGTCCAGCGGCAGGAACTCGTCCAGCACCGCCCGCAGCAGCGCGCACGGCTCCGTCATGTCGTACGGAATGCGCCCCTGGGCCAGCCGTTCGTTCTCCTCGTGCAGCAGCCGCAGCGCGTCGACCATCAGGGCGTGCTTGGAGTCGAAGTGGTACTGCACGACCCGCAGCGACACCCTGGCCTCCGCCGCGATCCTGCGCATGCTCGCCGCGTCCAGCCCCTGCTCGGCCGCGATGCGCCACACCGCCTCGGCGATCCGGCGCCGCTGCCGGGCCCGTACGTCCGTCGGCCGGGGAGCCGGCGGAGTGCCCGGAGCGGGCAGCGGCTGCCGGCGCCGGCGGTACGCCCGGGCCTGACAGCTCCGGGAGCAGTAGACGGGCGGGCGGCCCCGGCCCGGACGGACCGTGGGCGTGCCGCACATCGGGCACGCCCGCTTCTTTTCGTCACGCACGCCTTCACGATAGCGCGCCGAGAAAGTGTGACGTAAAGCGAGGATTGGCTGCTATTAAGCGGCATGCATCCCCTTGGCGATTGATACGTTCGTAACGTCGACAGACACGCACCCCTCCTCCAATCTCTCCCCCGAAAGGGAAGGCCATGAAGTACGACGTCCTTCAAATCCTCGGCATGGTGATGCTGGTCGTCTGCGCCCAGGCGCTCATCCGGCTCCTCGTCGACAACGGTGACCGAGGGCTGCTGGACGGGCTCCCCGGCGGCTTCCTCCCCACGTTGCTGGCCTACGCGGTTCTCACCGCCGCCGGTGTTCTCCTGACCGGCTGGGCCCACTCGCGTGCGAAGGCGCTGGGTCGCCGCTGAGGATCCTGTCCCGCCGCCTCGGGAGTCCGCCGACCGGGCGGATTCGCGCCGCCGTTCGGGGGTGTTCCCGGCGATGTCGGCTCGCCGACGGCTCCATCCGGCAATGTCACAAATCCATGCGACTCTGCACGCCCGCTCACCTCTGCCTGGCGGCGGCAGCCACCACCGTCCTGCTCACCGGGGCCCATCCGGCGTACGCGGACGAGCCGGCGCCCGCCTGTGCCGCTCCCGACGACCACACCTTCCCGCTCACCACCCGCATTCACGGCGGGCCCGGCGCCTACGAGGCCGGGGGCGGGTTCGGGACCTGGTACGTCGATCTGACCAACACGACCGACCGGCCGTGCACCGGAATCCACCCCGTCGTCGTGCTCGTCGACGACAAGCGGGTGCTGGAGCCTTCGCAGCCCCGGCTGGAGTTCTTCGAGGGGGCGCGGGCGCACCCCGTGCGGTTCGAGAAGACGGGTGAGGACGAGCTCATCGGGGTCTTCGCCGACGACCAGGACCGCTTCGCGGGGTTCACCGTCGGGCCGGGGAAGACCGTCTCCGTGAAGGTGCGGCTCGCGGTCACCTCGGACGCCGTGCCGAACGAGGTCACCGTCAACGCCGCCGTGGTGCAGCGGC
Organism: Streptomyces afghaniensis; assembly: GCF_044327915.1. NCBI lineage: Bacteria > Bacillati > Actinomycetota > Actinomycetes > Kitasatosporales > Streptomycetaceae > Streptomyces > Streptomyces afghaniensis. The sequence goes on along the minus strand of NZ_JBIRGJ010000002.1, from coordinate 785,016 downwards.
ACGACGACGACGGTGACTGGGTCGGGCAGTCGAACGACTACCGCTTCGGGATCGACGTCGAACGGCCGATCGACGGGGACGAGCCGGAGGACGACGGCGGCACCACCTCCCAGCCGGACCCCGACCCCGACCCCGACGCCTCCGCCCCGCCCCGGGAGGACCGCTTCCCGTTCGCCGAGGAACTCGCCGGTACGGGAACCGGCGGCCAGGTAGCCGCGGCCGCAGCGGCGCTGCTGCTCGTCGGGGCCGGGGCAGTGCTCCTCGCGCGCCGGCGCCGCTGAGCCGCTGAGCCGCTGAGTCGCTGGGCGCAGAGCCGTCCCGCCTGTCGGGATGCCGTATGCGGGCCATTCCCCAAGATCCGGCCACTGTTTAGGCTGGGGGCTGCCTGGCCCCAAGGCGCATGCTGGCACGCGTACGGCAGGAGATCCCGCACATGGCAGACCGCAAGCCCATCGAGTCGTGGCTCACCGACATGGACGGTGTGCTCATCCACGAGGGCGTACCGATCCCCGGCGCCGACGCCTTCCTCAAGAAGCTGCGTGAGTCCGGCAAGCCCTTCCTGGTCCTCACCAACAACTCGATGTACACCCCGCGCGACCTGCACGCCCGGCTGCGCCGCATGGGCCTGGACGTGCCGATCGAGAGCATCTGGACCTCGGCCCTGGCCACCGCCCAGTTCCTGGACGACCAGCGGCCGGGCGGATCGGCGTACGTCATCGGCGAGGCCGGCCTGACCACCGCGCTGCACGACATCGGCTACATCCTGACCGACCACGAGCCGGACTACGTCGTCCTCGGCGAGACCCGCACCTACTCCTTCGAGGCCATGACGAAGGCCGTACGGCTCATCCTCGGCGGCGCCCGTTTCATCTGCACCAACCCCGACGAGACGGGCCCGTCCACCGAGGGCCCGCTGCCCGCCACCGGCGCGGTGGCCGCGCTGATCACCCAGGCGACCGGCAAGAAGCCGTACTTCGCGGGCAAGCCGAACCCGCTGATGATGCGGACCGGGCTGAACGCCATCGGCGCGCACTCCGAGAGCAGCGCGATGATCGGCGACCGCATGGACACGGACGTGCTGGCGGGCATGGAGGCCGGGATGCAGACGTTCCTGGTGCTCACCGGCCTGACCCGGCCCGACCAGGTCGAGGGCTTCCCGTACCGGCCGTCGCAGGTCGTGGACTCGATCGCGGACCTCGTCGACCGGGTCTGAGCCCGGGAGGCAGCGGGCCTCCGGGCCCGAGGCAGCGGGCCGGAGCTCAAACCCGTCGCCACCCGTACGGAGCAGTCGCCGCGTCCCTGAGGATGCGGGGGCCCCCCGTGCGGGGGAGGCTCCAGGCGTCTGGAGGTTCACGATGGGTTCTCTGAGAGTCACTGTCTGTACGAGCGTCCTGTTCGCGGCCGCCCTCACCCCGGCGGCGTACGCGGTGGACGCAGGGGGCATCTCGGTGACCCCGTCGGCCCCCGCGCCCGGCAGTGACGTCACGCTCCGCGTGCCCGACTGTGCGGAGAGGACGGCCGTCGCCCGCTCGGCGGCGTTCGTCGCGGACGCGCGGCTCACCGTCCACGACGGTGAACTCGTCGGCGAGAGCCGCGTCCGCTCCACGCTCGACGCCGGGACGTACGCCGTGAAGGTCACCTGCGGTGGCGCCGAACGGACCGGCACGTTCACCATCCGGGATGGTGAGGGACGGCGGCACTCGGCGCCCGGGACGGACGAGCACGCGCCCGTGCCCGGGACCGACGAGCACGCGTCCGTGCCCGCGACGGACGAGCATGCGCCCGTGTCCGGGACGATCGGGCAGCCGCCCGCGCCCGGGACGGTCGGGCAGCCCCCCGCACCCGGCACCGTCGGGCAGCCGCCCATGCCCGAGGGCGGTGGGCAGTCGTCCGCCCCCGATGACGATGAGCAGCAGTCCGCCTCCCGGCGACCGGGCCCGTACGCCTCTCCCGTCGCCCCGGTCCAGGCCGGCGGCGGTGGCGCGGCGGACCTCGTCGCCGCCGAGGACCGGGGGGCCGGTCCCGGTACGGCGCAGGGGGTGACCGGTCTGGTTCTCGCGGGCGTGGCCGCGGTGGTCGTCGCGCTGGGCGGTGTCCGCCGGGGCCGTGGAACGGACTGACCATGTCCGAACAGGGTCGAACCAAGGGCCGCTTCTCGGGCACCGGCCGTCTGCTGGCCGGCGTGGCCTGGGTGGCGCTGCTGCTCGGGCTGTGGCTGTGGGGCCGCGAGGTGACCGACGTACGGCACGGTATCTCCGCCCCCACCACGGGCGACATGGCGGCGGCCGGACGGCCCCCGGACGTGAAACTGCCGCCCGCGCACCGCCCGTTGGGCGACGCGCTGCCGCAGCGCGTCGACATTCCCGGGCTCGGAGTGCAGGCGCCCGTGGTGGCGCGGGGACTGGACGCGCGCGGCGCGCTCGATCCGCCGCCGTACGACCAGCCGGGCACGGTCGGCTGGTACGCGGGTGGCGTGGCACCCGGGGCGCCGGGGACCGCGCTGATGGTCGGTCACGCCGACACCGACACGCGGCCCGCCGTCTTCTACAAGGTCAGTGCCATGCGTCCGGGCCAGACGATCCGGGTGATCCGGGCCGACGCCAAGGTCGCGGAGTTCACCGTCGAGTCCGTCCAGGTCCTCACCCGCGACCGCTTCGACGCCCACCAGGCCTACGGGCCCCGCGAGTCGGGCCGTGCCGAGCTGCGGCTGGTCACCTGCGGCGGCAGCTTCGACCGTACGACCCGCAGCTACACGGCGAACGTGGTGGTGTCGGCGTACCTGACGGGAACCGGCCTCTAGCGCCCCCGGGCGCCCACCCAACCCGGTCGACGACCCGCTCCCCCTGAAGTCGCCGACCGGGCCGGTCCTCTACCGCGCGCGCACGGGCTGCGGGAGTAACCCGGCGAGCTGCGCGGGAGGCCGCGGGAGCCACGGTGGGTGAAACTCTGGCCGGAGGCCGGGCCCTGCTGAGAAGACTCTAGAACCAAAGGGCCGTCCGGGCCTAGAGGTTGAATGACGCCAAGTCCCGATACGGTGGCTCTGCGTCATCGGTGCAGGTGGGTTCGGCCTCGTGGGTGTCGAGGGACGTATGTCAGGATTGGGGCTTGGAACGGTGCACCCAAGGGGGAGTTGGATGTACGGCAGCAGGGGGGCAGGGGCGTCCGCCGGGAGGCGGGTGTCCGCAGTGGTGCTGGGGGCGGCACTGCTGATCACGGGATGTTCGTCCGACGGGGGGGACGGATCGGACACCGGCGCCGACGCGGGCGCCGGGATCACACAGCAGCCCAAGGAAACCGCCCCGTTCTGGGTCAACCCGGACGGCACCGCGGCTCAGCAGGTCGCCGCCCTGGAGAAGGCGGGCAAGAAGCAGGACGCCGAGCACATCCGCAAGATCGCCGAGCAGCCGGTCGCCGAGTGGATCGGCCCGGACAACCCCGAGGAGCAGACCCGGGGCTTCACCGAGGCAGCCGAGAAGGCCGGCCGTACGGCACTGCTCGTCCTCTACAACATCCCGCACCGCGACTGCGGCCAGTACTCGCAGGGCGGCGCCGCCGACGGCAACGCCTACCGCGAGTGGCTCGACGGCGTGGCGGCGGGCATCGGCGACCGCCCGGCCACGGTCATCCTCGAACCGGACGCGCTGCTGCACCTGGTGGACGGCTGCACGCCGGAGCAGTTCCACGAGGAGCGCTACGACCTCCTCAAGGGCGCCGTCACGAAGCTGAAGTCCCTGAAGAAGACGAAGGTGTACCTGGACGCGGGCAACGCCGGCTGGCAGAACCCCGACCAGATCTTCGAGCCGCTGAAGTGGGCCGGCATCGAACAGGCCGACGGCTTCTCCGTCAACGTCTCGAACTTCTACTCCACCGAAGACTCCATCGCCTACGGCAAGCAGCTCTCCGCCAAGGTCGCGGGCAAGCACTTCGTCATCGACACCAGCCGCAACGGCAAGGGCCCCTACACCCAGGGCAACCCGGACGAACGCTGGTGCAACCCGCCGGGCCGCGCGCTGGGCGAGACGCCGACGACGAAGACGGCGGACCCGCTGGTCGACGCGTACCTGTGGGTCAAGCGGCCGGGCGAGTCGGACGGCGAGTGCAAGGGCGGGCCCAAGGCGGGGCAGTGGTGGGCGGACTATGCGCTGAAGCTGGCCAGGGCGAGTTCCTGACTAGAGGGCCGGGCACACGTCGTCGACCAGGTCGGGTTCGACGGCCAGTTTCTTCTCGTCCTCGGTCAGCTCCCGCCCCGCCAGGGCGCACAGCCGGTCCATCCACCGTTCGGGTTCGAGCGGGATCACGGAGGTGCGGGAGCCGTCGACCATCGTGAGGGACTTGCCGTCGGTGCTCGGTGAGAGGACCGAGCCGTAGCCCACGTAGTAGCGGTAGGTGTCCTGGCGCTTGTCGATGTCCCAGACGACTTGTTCGCCGGCGGCGGTGGTGGTGTGGAGGAGGCGGTCGCCGAGGAAGCGGCCGAGGTAGTAGGCGCCGTTGTAGGTGAGTCCGGGGAGGTCCCGCTTTTTCTCGACGTCCCACAGCTGTACCCGGCCGCCGGAGTACTGGACGGCAAGGATTTTGCCGTCGGGGGAGAGGGCGAACGACCGGACTGACCGGTCCTTGTCTTCCCTCTTGATCCACCGCTTGAACTCACCGGTGGTGAAGTCCCAGACGCCGATCTCGGCCACCGTCCGCACCACCGCCTGCGGTTTGCCGGGTATGGCGGTGGCGAAGGTGCCGGCCGCCTCGTTGGCGAGCTGCGCGCGCTCCTGGACGGGAGGCCGGTAGATCTCGCCCTCCGGCTTGCCCGTGTCGAGATTCCAGCGGGAGACGTACGACAGCCCCGAGATCACGGCGTGGTCGTCGTCGGAGAAGCTCAGGTTGATCCAGGACGGGACGAGCCCCGTCTGGGGGTCCGCTCCGGAAGCCGTGATGCCGGGAGGGGCGGGCAGTTCGAGGACGCGCTCCTCCCTGAGGGAACCGCTGTCGATCTGCCAGAGGAGGACCGTCCGCTGGTCCTGGGCGATGGTCAGCATCCGCCGCCCGTCCGGGCTGAAGGCCGCGTACAGACGGGCCAGCGGCCGGGACGGTCGCGCGGTCGCGAGGAGGCGGTGGTCGGCCAGGTTCCACAGTTGCAGTCCGCTGCCGCTGGTGTCGACGACCGCCATTCTGCCGCTCGGTCCGTCCGGTGTGCGGATGCGGTTGATCAAGGAGTTGGAGTCGAAGGACGTGGGCGGCTTGACGCGTACGGTGACGATGCTGCCGCCGACGGAGACGGCGGCGCGCAGGTCGTCCGGAGGGCCGGCGAGCGCGACCGCCGGAGCGAACGAGCGGCCGGTGATGTTCTGGTCCTCGGGAGCTGCGGCAGGGGTGTCGAAGGTGGCGGGCCAGCCCTTCTCCAGATCGATGACCAGGAACCGCATCCTGCCGAGGTCGCTGCCGATGCGCCCGGTGGGATTGACCAGGTAGCGGCCGGTGGCGTCGAGCCGGGGCGTGTAGAGCGGGCACAGGCCCGGGAAGCTGTTGCTCCAGTTCTGGAAGCGCCGGGGTGTGGTGCCCAGCCGCCACGCTTCGAGTGCGCCCTGCTCGGTGCAGGTGACCAGGACGCGGCCGTTGCCGCTGACCGTCGCGGAGGCGGTGGCGCGCTCGTCCCAGGGACGGCGCAGCGAACCCCGGTTGACATCCCAGGAGACAAGCCGGCCCCGTACGTCGTCCGCTTCCGCTCCGGAGGGCACGATCCGCGCCACGACCGTGTCGTCCGCGGCGAACCAGGCCTGCGCCGCGTCCCAACCGCGCGGCGGGGCCAGGGCACGGCCCGTGCGGCGGCCGTCGTCCGCGTTCCACACGAGCACGCCCTCGCGGGGGATCGCGGCGAGGATCCGCTTCCTGTCCCCGTCGAAACGCAGGTCGTTGGGGGCGCGCGGGTTCTTCTCCACGGCCTCGCCCTCGCGCAGGGCGATGGTCCGGAACTTCTCCGGGTCAGAGGAGAGCGGTACGCCGAGGGAGATCAGACCCCAATCGCTCGCCCGGGCCACCCTCCGCCCGTCGGCCGACACGGCGATCCGCTCGGTGTCCTGCCGTTTCGAGAAGAGGCGGGGTACGGGCCGCTTCTTCCCCCGCAGGTCAAGCCGCACGAAGTCGCCGTTGGCCAGCACGGTGTACGCGAACGAGCCGTCGTCCGTGAGGGCGATGTCCTCGACGTCGTTACGCCCCTCCATCACCACCCGATCCACATCCTGCAACCGCAAGTACTGCGCGAGCAGCGCCGAACGCGCGTCCGGCCGGCCCTCGGCCCGATACGCCCCGACCGCATACAGCGAGGAGATGGTCAGGGACGTGCTGTCGAGACTCGCGGCCTGCTGCGCCAACCGGTCCGAAGCCAACCGCCGCTGCTCCGTCAGCAGATTCAGATACAGCACGGACACCACCGTCGCCGCTACCACCGCCAGCACCGTGACCACCGCCCACAGCACCCGCAGATACCGTTTGCGGCGCTCGGATCTCGCGGTCTCCTGCTGCTTACGAGCCCGCAGCCCGGCACTCGCCTCGATGAACTCCCTGTCTTCCGCCGTCAGTTCGGCACCCCGCTGCGCGAGCCACCCTTCCGCCACCGACAGCGCCGGATCCTCCAGCAACAGCCCGTCCGGCCGCCCCGCCCGCCACCACCGGGCACGGTCGTAGCGCAGTTCGCCGCGCCAGGTGAGGAACGTACGGTCCTTCTCCAGCTGCTGCGCGAGCGGCTGCCAGTGTTCGATGAGGGCCTCGTGGGCCAGCTCGACCGTCTCGCCCCGCTCGGGATCCGCGCCCAGGACCAGGACCCGGGCCTCGGCGAGGGCGCGGGCGATGGCCCACTGCTCCTCGCCCACGTCGCGGCGGGCGAGCCGGGCGCGCAGGGCCGTGCCGCTGCCGGGCGGGATCTGGACCAGCGCGCGGAGCAGCCCGGTCGCGGCTTCCTCCGCCGTGCCCCGCAGCGCCCGCTGCCACGCGGAGTCCGCCCTGCTGCTCAGCACCCCGCCGAGGCCGCCGAGTTCGCGGTAGGTGTCGAGGCGGAGCCGGCCGCCGACCTGCCGTTCCCACAGAGTGGTCAGGACGAACCCGAGCAGGGGCAGGGCTCCCGGCCGGCCCGCCGCGTCCTCGATGAGCCGGTCGGCCAGTCCGCTGTCGTACTCCACGCCGGGGAAGGCCCGCAGCGGCAGCCGGACCACCTCGGTGAGCTGCTCGCGGGTCATCAGGCCCAACTGGTGCGCGGGCGCCCCGCCGACCAGCCGGCTCAGCTCCGGGTGGCGCAGGGCCGCGTCCTGGAAGTCGGTCCGCAGCGCGACCAGGACCGCCACTCCTGGGTGACGGCAGGCGTCGAGGAGTGCGTCCACCAGGGCGCGCAGCTCCTCCTCGGGGCGCAGCAGCAGCGCCTCCGCCTGGTCGAGTGCCAGCACGAGTCCGCGTGCCGAGCGGTGGGTCCGAATCGCGTCCCGGACCGTCGCGGCGTCCGGTTGGCGGCCTTCCGCGCGCAGGGTGACGACCTCCGCCTCCTGCTCCTTCAGGCGGGGCAGGACGCCCGCCATGAGGAGGGAGGACTTGCCGGAGCCGGAGGGGCCGGTCAGGGTCACGCAGCCTTCGGGCGACCCGTGCGGGCAGAGCAGGTCGACGACCGCGGTGACGTCCTCGTCCCGGCCGAAGAAGTGCGCGCTGTGCTCCTCGGTGTACGGGCGCAGGCCCGGGAACGGGGAGTCGGGCGCGAGCAGTTCGGCCAGACCGGGGAGTTCGTCGAGGACCGTGCGGGTCGGGATGCAGAAGCTCTGCCCGCGGTGCGCCGGTGAGATCGAGGCGACGATGCCGACCACGGCACCGAGGTCCTCGTCCCACACGGCGGAGCCGCTGAAGCCGGGCTGGATCGGGTCCGACTGCCCGTCGAGCGGCGACATCTGAAGCCGGCCGGTGCCGGTCCGGGCGCGCAGCCGGGCGGTGTGCCAGCCGCCGCCGGTGTCGTCCCTCGGCAGTCCGAAAACGATGGCTCTGTGGTCCCAGACGTCCCGGGGCGCCACCATCAGGACCGGCCGGGCTTCCGTAAGCGGGCGGGACAGGGACAGTACGGCGACGTCCCCGGTGCCGTTCGCGCGTACGGGGACCCAGTCGCGGACGACGGCGTCCACCGGCTCGCCCTCGCGCAGGACCAGGCGGACACCGAGGGGCCCGCCGGGGCGCTCCTCCTGATGGGCCGGCCGCCCCGAGGCCTCCAGTACGACATGGGCGCAGGTCAGCACCAGTGTGGGCGCGATGAGCACCCCGAGGCCGCCGATGTGCCCGTCCGTGCCCGTGACCTGGACGGTCGCGGCGGCCAGGACCTCCTCGGCCACCGGGTCCGACGTGGTCGACTCGGTCATCTCCCGTTTCCCCCGCCACCGTTGACCACACGTGTCGATCTCGTACCGAGGGCACACCGGATGCCGTGCGCGGGTCAAGCCGGTTTTCCGACAACGCCCGGACATGCGAAAGGGGCGCCCTCCGCACAGGAGAGCGCCCCGGTCAGCCGGTTCCTACGGCACCTTGACCCACTGCGCCTTGCTCGGCGTGCCCCGGTCGTCCGTCACGAACAGCATGTACCAGCCCGCCTGGACCAGGTTCCGGTTCTCCGGCACGGTCACCGTCAGCTTGTCGCCGGACGCCTTGAAGTCCAGGGCGATCGACCGCTGGTCGACGTCCGTGACGTGCGTGGCGGCGCTCGGGCGGATCAGCCGGACCTTCTTGACCTTGGCCGCGTCCGACGAGGTGAACGTGCCCGTCCCGCCGCGCTCGATGGTCTGCGGCCCGCCCGACAGCGAGGGCTGGTCCCCGTCGCCGTAGAGGTACGGCGGCGTGTAGATCTCGATGCGCTGCTCGAACTTGCCCGGTTTGGTGTTGGCCTTGTCGCCGTACAGCGAGTCCGAGCCGAAGAACATCACGCGGCCGTCGGGCAGCAGGATCGACCCGGAGTGGTAGTTGCGGCCGACCAGCGGGTCGGCGACCCGCCGGAGCTCGTTCTTCTCGGTGTCGTAGAGCCGCGCCTCGAAGATGTTGGAGTCGCTGCGGCCCCGGTAGTCCTCCGAACCGCCGGAGATCAGCACGCTGTCGTCGGGCAGGATCGAGGCGTTCGGGTAGCGCGTGCCCTTGTCCAGGGACGGGCCGTCCACGAAGCGCGGGTCGTCGGCCTTCAGGTCGACGATCCGGGTCTTCTCGCTGGACTCCTTGGACTCGCCGACGCCACCGCCGCCGATCACCATGTACTTCTCGTCCTGCGCGGGCGGCAGCAGCACCGTGCCCGATGTCTCCATCAGCTTGGAGTCGCTCAGGCCGGGGATCTTCGTGAACTTGTTGGTCTCCACGTCCCACACGCCCGGCTCACGGCCCACGTCGTCCGGCCCGTAGCCCGCGTTGGAACCCGAGTAGAAGACCTTGCCGTTCTGCATGAGGAACAGCGCCGGGTAGGTCGGGAACTGCCGGACCTTGTCCGTGTAGGTCCACTTCTTGGTCTTCGGGTCGAAGACCTCGTTCTTGCCCGGGACGAGCTGGCCGATGTCGTCGAGGCCGGAGACGCTGAGGATCTTCCCGTCGCTCAGGGTGGTGAGCGTCGGGTACCAGCGGGCCTCCTTCATCGGGTCGACCTTGATGTACTTCTCGGCTACGGGGTCGAACTCGAAGGCGTCCCGGATGCCCTGGAAGTCCTTCTTGTCGAGGGCGAGTTTCTGCGCGATGCCGTAGGTGTTCTTGGCGTCGGCGCCCTTCAGGCCGTGCACGCGGTAGTTGTCCTGCGTGCCCGTCTCGTACTTCTGGCCCCGCTTCTGCGCCTCGACGTAGATCCGGCCGAGGCCGGGGTCGTTGCGCAGGAACTTGCCGGTCGCCTTGTCGAAGACCTTCTTCGCCCGCGGCACGAGCACCGGGTCCTTCGAGACGAAGGTCTTGCCGTTCTGCTTGCCGGTGAACTTGGTGCCCGCGGGCAGGGTTATCGGCTTGTCCGGGTTCTCGTTGTGGACGATCATCAGGCCGCCGGCCTTGGTGACGTCACCCTGCAGCTTCTCGTACCGCTTGGTGCCGCCCGCGATGAGCAGATTGCCGTTGGCGAGCTGGGTGTGGCCCGTGCAGAACAGGTCGCTGGGCGTCGGGACCTTCTTGATGGTGCCCTTGACCGGGTCCCAGATCCGGGTGTCGAACTTCTTCGCGTCGAAGTTGTCCTGGTTGTTGCCCGACCCCGCGACGAGCAGCACCTTGCCGGTGCGCAGCAGCGCCGCGTGGATCGTGTTCTGCCGGTACTCCTCGGGAAACTCGATGATCTCCCACTTGCCGTTCGCGGCCTTGTACTCCGGCTTGTTGATTTTGTACTGGTGGTATTTCTCGGTGCCGAAGCGGTAGAGCCACGGCCCGTTCATCCCGGCCAGCGCGAGTACCACCGCCGTGCCGATCGCGAGTCGACGGGCCCGGCGGCGGCCTGCACGGTCGTTCATTCCTTACGTCCCCCAAGTCCACCAAGGGCGATCTGCATGGTCTGGTCGGTCCCCCCGACCTCCCCGTTTCCGCCAGGGGCGGCGGCCCAACTGGGCTTGTGCTGCGGGGCGTGCTCCGCCGACGGCTGCTGCGGGATGGGCAGCGGCTGCGTCCGGTGCGGCCCCGCAGGGTCCTGCGGCTGCTCCGCGGCGGGAGCGGCGGGCTTCTTCGCGTCCTGCCGCAGCTGCCAGCGCCAGGCGAACACCGGCGAGGCCGTGATCAGCAGCGCGAACGTCGCCCAGATGATCATCGCGGGGTGGGAGTGGCCGAAGACGAAGCCGGCGGCGATCGACCCACCGAAGATCGCGACGAAGTACCAGTGGTAGCGGAACGTGCCGAACCAGCGGTCCGGGCTCGCCGAGTCGCCCTTGGGCGTGACCACGAACTTGCTCTTGCGCCGCAGCACGGAGTCGATCAGCGCCTTCGCGTACAGCGGCGCCGACAGCGCGGACATCACCATGCCGGCCACACCGCCGGAGCCCTCCGGCTCGTGCGGCGAGACGTTGTGCCGGCGGTTCCAGACGTACAGGCCGATCTGCAGGGCGGAGGCGTTGCCGTAGAGCATCAGCCAGACCGCCGGGTCGATGTTCACACCCGAGGCGCCAAGGCCCAGGAACAGGCAGCAGCTCAGCGCCGCCAGGATCCAGTTCAGGGCCGACATCGGATAGAAGATGATCATCATCGTGTAGTTGAAGAGCTTGCTCGGCGGCAGCGAGTACCAGCCCTTCCAGTACTGCCCGATGATCGTCTCGTACGTCCCTCGCGACCAGCGCATCTGCTGGGTGAAGAAGTCCGTCCAGGCGCTGGGGCCCTCACCGACCGCGAGCACGTCCGGCGTGTACACCGAGCGCCACTTCCTGCCCGTCGCCGGGTTCTTGTGGCGGTGCATCTCGAAGCCGGTCGCCATGTCCTCGGTGATCGAGTCGTACAGACCGCCGATCTGCTTCAGCGCCTTGATGCGCACGGCGTTGGAGGTGCCGACGAACATCGGGGAGCCATAGCGGTTGCCCGCGCGCTGGATCAGCGCGTGGAAGAGGAACTGCTGCGACTCGGCGGCCTTGGTGATGGGGTTGTCGTAGTTGCCGTAGACCTGCGGGCCGATGACGAAGCCGACGTCCGGGTCGCGGAAGAAGCCGAGCATCCGCTCCAGGTAGTTGGGCAGCGGCACGTGGTCGGTGTCGACCGAGGCGAAGAAGTCGTAGTCGTCGCCGTGCGCCTCCAGCCAGGCGTTGTAGTTGCCGTGCTTGGTCTTGGCGCGGTGCGGGCCCTTGGCCTGGTTCCACTTGGCGACGCCCTTGCGGGAGAAGTGGTGCACGCCGAGACGCTCGCAGACCGCCTTCACCTCGGGGTCGTCGCCCTCGTCGAGCAGCCACACGTGCATCAGGCCCCGGTGGCGGATCTTGACGGCCGCCTCCAGGGTCTTCGTCACCATCTCCAGCGGTTCCTTGCCGGGCACGAAGGAGGTGAGGAAGGCCACTCTGGTGCCGGTCTCGGGCACCACCGGGATCGGGTCGCGGGCGACCAGCGTGGCGTGCGCGTTCGAGACCACGTTCATGCAGCGGAAGAACTCGATCAGACCGATCGCGACCAGCATCACGATGTCGAGCGCGGGCAGCCAGTCGAAGGCCGGGTAGTCGCGCTCGGTCCAGTGCTCGGGCTGGAGCAGCCACACCAGCAGCACCAGGGACAGCACCGGGGCCGCGGCCAGCATCAGCGCGACTCTTATCCGGTGCGGTTCCTGCGAGATCAGCGACCGGTACTGCACCTTGTACGGCTTGGTCGGATCAGGCTGGGTGAGGGGACCAGCGAGCCGGCTGTAGTGCTCGTAGTCGTATCTCGGCAGCGTCTTCTTGATCCGCCGGAACGTCCCCGTGGTGCTCATCCGATGCGCCGGAACCCTGAGCTGGGTGGTCTGGGACGGGTCGTGGTCCTGCTGCCGGGCGCCCGTCGGCCTCGACGTCATGAGTCATTCCCCCCACACGCGGACACCGCGTGTTTCGTCGCTTCCTTCCGTCTGCGGAAGGTCCCCCTCGACCTTCACAGACGTATCAGTGGTGGGTCGCTGTCACCACGTCATCCACACCTTATAGACATGGCAACGCGACCTTCCGGTTGCATGATGCCCCCCTCGGCATCGCTTCAGGTACGGGGCCCCTACCCCCACCCGGCCCGCAACCGGCTCTGAATCCCCCCAACTGCCGCGAAACCGCAGCATCTTGAAAAACCAGAAAACCAGGGTTCTACGGCGTTCATCATGATCGCAAGATGCGAAACGCGGTGTTTACCGGTCATACGCGTTCATTGTGGCGGGTGTGGGGGCCCTGTGGAGCCGTTGTGGACAGGCGTGCGCGGATGTTCCCGAAGTGCTCTCTTATGGCGTCCTCCGCCCGCATCGAGTCACCGGACCGGACCGCGTCGAGGATCTCCCGGTGCTGCCGGCAGGTCACCTTCGGGTCCTGCGGCTCGCCTCCGAGGTCGGTGCGGACCCGGTGGAAGGCGTCCCAGAACGCCTCCAGGACCTCGCTCAGCAGCACGTTGTCCAGCCCTCGGTAGAGGGTGGCGTGGAAGGCCCGGTCGGTCTCGGCCAGACCGGCTCCGCGCGCGGCCTGCTCTTCCATACGGTCGACGAGCCCGTCCAGTTCAGCGAAGTCCGGTTCCGGTATCCGCCCCGCGAGCCGGGAGACCAGCCCGGTCTCCACGGCCTCCCGCAGTTCCAGCAGCTGGAGCAGGGAGTCCTCGCCCCGGTAGTGCCCGGCGACCGTCCGGAAGGCGAGGCCCTCGATCATCGGGGCCAGGGACATCGGGCCGACGTAGGTGCCGAAGCCGTGCCGGATCTCCACGATGCCCATGGCCTGGAGCGCCTTCAGCGCCTCCCGCACCGAGTTCCGGCTCGCGCCGAGGTACTCCATCAGCTCGGGCTCGGTCGGCAGCGGGGCCCCGGAGGCCAGCCGGCGGTCGATGATGAGCTTCTTGATCCGCTCCTGGAGGTCACGCGCTGCCATGGCGAGAGGGTATCCGGCCAATCGCACGGTGGGCCGGGTTCCGGCCAGACCGCACCAGGGCTGTACCCGGGCATGAGAAAAGCCCCCCGCTTCCGCGAGGGGCCCTCCAGTCGGTGCGCCGCCAGGGACTCGAACCCCGGACCCGCTGATTAAGAGTCAGCTGCTCTAACCAACTGAGCTAGCGGCGCGCGCTGACGACGTAACTCTACAGGACGCCGGGAGGTGCTCCGGACCACCCGGCGCGGCCCCGGGAAGGGGCCCGTACGGCGCGGCGTACATCATTCGGACCGTCAGCATGCGCGTGCGGATGACAGTTGAGAAACTGACGACGCGCGCCCGGACGGATACAGGCGCGGCCTTTTCCGTCGGAAGTGTGAGGTGTGTCGCATGAGGTCTCCGGTATTCGAGGAATTCGATCCCGGGAGCGACTGCGACTGCCCGGGATGCGTCCACTGGCGCCGCGTCCTGCCGCATTCCCGGGCCGGCCGCACCACCGCCCACCCGGCCGCACACCGTGCCCTCGCCCTGGCCGCCGTGGCCTCGGCGGCGCTCGGCGCGGGCCACGCCGTACCGGCCGCAGCCGCTCCGCACGCACCCCACCGACCCGGCGTTTCCGCAGGTGACGAGCATGACACCCCCCAGGGCGGCCAAGCCCCGCTGTACGGTCCCGGCGGCCGTCCCGCGGTGCCCTCCGCCACCCTCAAGCCCGCCGCCATCACCCGTACGGAGATCATCAACCGGGCCAAGACCTGGGTCGCCGCGAAGGTCCCGTACAGCATGAACGGGTACTGGTCCGACGGCTACCGGCAGGACTGCTCGGGATATGTCTCGATGGCCTGGAAGCTGCCCGGAAACGAATGGACGGGCAGCCTCGCCCAATACGGTGAGCGGATTTCCAAGGAGGAACTCCAGCCGGGCGACATCCTGCTGTTCCACAATACGGCCGACCCGGAGAGCGGCTCGCACGTCGTCATTTTCGGCGGCTGGAAGAACCGCACGCACACCTACTACACCGCTTACGAGCAGACCCGCCCGCACACCCGCCGGAAGTCCACCCCGTACGCCTACTGGAACGACTCCGACCGGTACGTCCCCTACCGGTACAAGGGCGTCACCGCGGAGGCGCCGGCGACGGAACCGGGGACGGTACCGGGCAAGGAACCGGTCAGCGGGGGCGCACCGACCGCCACGCCCTACCCGGGAGCGGCGTATTCCGGCCCCGGCGCGCACAGCGCGTACGTCACGCTGCACGGCCTGACGCTCCTCGGGGACGAGGACGTGCAGGCCGGGGCGGCCGGGCCGTCGCCCTCCTCCCACGGCGTCCCCGGCTACCCGGGGCGGGCGATGTTCCGGCCCGGCGCCGACAACGCCCACGTCACCCGGCTGGGGAGGCAACTGGTGCGGAAGGGGTTCGGCGGGTTCTACCCGGCCGGGCCGGGGCCGCGCTGGGGTGAGGCGGACCGGCGCGCCGTCGAGGCCTTCCAGCGCACCCAGGGCTGGCGGGGCGGCGCGGCGGACGGCTACCCGGGCCCGGAGACCTGGCGGCGGCTCTTCTCGTAGGCCCCGGCACACACCGGGGACCACCGTTGTGACGCATCTGGCGCGGAGGCTGGAGGCACCCATGAGTACGACCACTTCCCACACGTCCGACCCCGACGGGCCGGCGGACGGGCCGGCCAGACCCGCCCGGCTCATCCAGAACGAGTCCACCACCGAGATCCCCGTCCACCTGCTGTTCCGCGACGAACCCGACCCGGCGCCGCAACCGCTGAAGCCGGCGGTCATCGCCCGTCGGCAGGGCACGGGGGAGCAGCCGCGCCTCAGACGCCCGGCGCCCGTGGCACCGCGTCCCGCGCCGCAGGTCGATGCCGACCTGGTGGAGCGGCCCGCGCGGGTGCTGCCCGGGGCGGCGGGTGTGCTGGCCGGGGTGTGCGGGGCGGCGGGGTGTGTGGCCACCTCCTGGTGGGCCGGGCTGCTCCCGCCGCTCGCGCTGGAGGCACTGCGGCTGCCCGCGCACGCCGGGGCCGGACTCGGTCCGGCGCAGTGGGCGGCGTACGCGGGGGCCGGCGCGCTCGGGCTGTTCGGGTTCGGCGGGCTGGCCCGGGGCCGGACGGGGCGGGCCTGGGTGCTGGATCTGTTCGGCCGTTACCGGGGAACCGTCCGGCGCTCGGGTCTGCTGTGGGTCAACCCGCTGCTGCTGCGCCGCCGGGTGGACGTCCGGCTGCGGCACTGGCGCAGCGAGCCGGTGCCGGCCGTCGACGCGAGCGGGGTCGCGCTGCGGGTGGTCGTGCAGGTGGTGTGGCGGGTGCGGGACACCGCGCGGGCCACGCTGGGCGTCGAGGATCACGAGACGTATCTGCGCGAGTGCGTCGAGGCGGCCCTGACCCGCGTGCCGGTGGAGATGCCCGGCGGGACCAAGGGCTCCACGGACGCGGCGGCCGAGGCGCTGACCCGGCTGGTTGCGGGCGACGCGGCGCCGGTCGGCCTGGAGGTGTTCTCGGTGCAGCCGCTGCGGGTCGAGTACGCGCCCGAGGTCGCCGCCGCGATGCACCGCCGCCACATCGCCGCGCTGGACGCCCGGCACCGGGCGAGCGTGCTCACCTCGGTCGTGGACTCGGTGGAGGACACGGTGACCCGGCTGACCATGCGGGGGCTGGTCGAACTCGACGACTACGAGCGGAAGGTGCTGGTGCGGGACCTGACGGTGGCGTTCTGCGCGGGCCGGGGAGAAACAGCTCCGTGATTGGTATGGACATGTTCAACTAGCGTCCTTACCCTCAGACTTGGTCTAGACCTACCTGCACAGCTCACTGAACCTCCCCCACGTTCTCCAGGAGCGGCAGCATGCGCACAAGGACCAAGTTGTCCGCAGCCGCGGTGGGACTGGCCACGACCGGAGCCCTCGTACTCTCCTCCGGCGGCGCCAGCGGCCACGGCTACACCGACCTCCCCGTCAGCCGGCAGAAGCTCTGCCAGAACGGCACCGTGACCAACTGCGGTCCGATCCAATGGGAACCGCAGAGCGTCGAGGGCCCGAAGGGCTTCCCGGCCTCCGGTCCGGCCGACGGACAGATATGCAACGCCGGACTCGGCCAGTTCAGCCAGCTCAGCGCACCGCGGACACCGTCCGGCGGGGCCTGGCCCACCACCAGGGTGACGGGCGGCCAGACCTACACGTTCCGCTGGCAGTTCACGGCCATGCACGCCACGACCGACTTCAAGTACTACATCACCAAGCCGGGCTGGAACCAGAACCACAACCTGGCCCGGTCCGACCTCAACCTCACGCCGTTCTTCACGGTGCCGTACAACGGCCAGCGGCCGCCGTCGACGCTCTCCCACAGCGGCAGACTGCCGTCCGGGCTGAGCGGCCACCACGTCATCCTGGCGGTGTGGACGATCGCCGACACGGGCAACGCGTTCTACGCGTGCTCGGACGTCACCTTCTGAACCTTCTGAGGTTCCCTTGAGTCACCGGTGCGGCCGGCGTGGGTAGGTTCCTCCCACGCCGGCCGATCGGGGCCGGCGCATCGACCTCGGGGGATGCGCGATGGACGTGATCTTCTACGTCGTGCCCGGCCTGATCATGGCCGTGGCGGTCTTCATGGCGTACCGGGTCGTGCGGCGCTGGTTCCAGATCCGGGGTGCCTGGAACAGCGGGCTGACGGCCGAGGGCCGGTGCCTGCGCGCGTACGCGACGGTCGGCGGCGGGCACGGCGACACGGCCGTGCGGACCGCGCTCCGGCACGTGTACGAGTTCATCACGCGCGACGGCCGGGTCATCCGGTTCGAGGAGGAGGGCGGCCCGGGGACGATCGTCGAGGGCGACTACGTCACGGTCTACTACGCCGACCGCGGCCAGGTCGTGGCCACGGCGCAGCCGCCGAGTCGGACGAAGCGCGCGGTGGCCGCCTTCGGCATCCTGGCCTTCCTCGGCGTGGTCGTCGTCTTCTGCGCCGGCTTCATCGTCACGTACGTCCAGATCTTCGCCCCGTACGGCGACTTCCTCTTCAGCGGCGGCAGCGGGACGAGCCTGGCGCCGTGACCCTCCACATCTGACGGTTCGTCAATTAACCTGCCCGGCCATGGACACCAGGGCGGCGGCGGGTACGGTCGCGGAACTCATGGCCGATCGGTGGGGCGACCACCGGCCGGGACTGTGGTGCGAGGACGAGGTCCTGACCCACCACGAGGTGGCGGCCGGAGCCGCGGCCCGGGCGGCACTGCTCGCCGACCTGCTGCCGCCGGACGCCGAACCCCACATCGGGGTGCTCCTCGGCAACACCCCCGAGTTCCCCCTGTGGCTGGGCGCGGCGGCCCTGGCCGGGGCGGCCGTCGCCGGCGTCAACCCCACCCGGCGGGGCGCCGAACTCGCCCGCGACATCCTGCACACCGAGTGCCGGATCCTGGTCACCGGGCGGACCCACCTGCCGCTGCTCAAGGGCCTGGACCTGCCCGGAGTGCGCCTGCTGGTGACGGACGGGGACGAATACGCCGACCTCCTGGCCCCCTACGCCGACGCCCGCCCGGACGCCTCCCGCGCCACTCCCGACGACCGCTTCCTCCTCTACTTCACCTCCGGCTCGACCGGCGCGCCCAAGGCCGCACTCTGCTCCCAGGGCCGCCTGGCAGCCGCCGGACGCTCCCTGGCCGGCCAGTTCTCCCTGGGCCCGGAGGACGTGCACTACCTGTGCATGCCGATGTTCCACGGCAACGCGGTGATCGCCGGCTGGGCACCCGCGCTGGTGACGGGGGCGGGCGTGGCACTGCGCCGGCGCTTCTCGGCGTCCCGCTTCCTGCCGGACGTCCGCCGTCACGGGGCGACGTACTTCACCTACGTCGGCCGGGCGATCCAGTACGTCCTGGCCACCGAGCCCGGCCCCGACGACCGGGACAACCCGCTGCGCCTGGGCTTCGGCACGGAGGCCGGTGCGGTGGACGCGGCGGCCTTCGAGCGGCGGTTCGGCGTGCGGCTGGTGGAGGGATACGGCTCCTCGGAGGGCGGGGCGGCGGTGCAGTGGTCGCCGGGGACACCGCCGGGCGCGGTCGGCCGGGCGGCTTCGGGGCTCGTCGTCCTCGACCCGGAGAGCCGCGAGGAGTGCCCGCCGGCCCGTTTCGACGCGGCGGGGCGGCTGCTCAACGGGGACGAGGCGATCGGCGAACTGGTCAATCAGGGGCCCAGCCCCTTCGAGGGCTACTGGCGCAATGCGGCGGCGGAGGCGGAGCGGCGCAGGGAGGGCTGGTACTGGACGGGCGACCTCTTCTTCCGGGACGCCGACGGCTACCTCTACTTCGCCGGTCGCACCGACGACCGCCTCCGCGTCGACGGCGAGAACCTGGCCGCGGCGATGATCGAGAACATCCTCGCCCGGTACGAGGGGGCCGCCGCCGTCGCCGTGTACGCGGTGCCGGACCCGGTGACCGGGGACCAGGTGATGGCGACGATCGCCGGGACCTTCGACCCGGAGGGGTTCGCGCGCTTCCTGCTCGCGCAGCCCGACCTGGGGACGAAGATGGCGCCCCGGTTCGTGCGGGTGGCGGGGCGGATGCCGGTGACGGCCACGAACAAGATCCATCGGGCGGCGTTACGGCGGGAGGGCCTGCGGTGCGCGGACCCGGTGTGGTGGCGGCCGCCGGGGGAGAGCGCGTACCGCCTGCTGACCAGGGAGGATCTCGAACACGCCGAAGGGCCTCCCGCTCCCACGAGAGGCCCTTCATCGGTGCGCCGCCAGGGACTCGAACCCCGGACCCGCTGATTAAGAGTCAGCTGCTCTAACCAACTGAGCTAGCGGCGCATGACTCCCGCCGACCGCGTTCGCATCGCGTTCTCGCGGCTGGCGACGGAAAAATAATACCTGGTCCTGAGGGGTGCTTCGGACCACCCGGAGCGGGGTCCGGGTGGCTAGATCGCCATGGACAGCAGGACCGGCGCCGCGTTGCGGTTGAGGGCGTCCGCGGCCTGGCGGAGCCGGTGGGCGTGCTCGACCGGGAGGGACAGGGCCAGGCAGCCGACGGAGGAGCCGGCCGTGACGGGGACGGCCGCGCAGACCGTGCCGACCGCGTACTCCTGGAGGTCCAGGACCGGCACGGTGGGCGGCTGGGACTCCAGCCGGGAGAGCAGCAGCCGGTCGCTGGTGATGGTGCGCGAGGTGAGGCGGGCCATCTTGTGCCGGGCGAGGTGGTCGCGGCGGCCGGCGTGGTCGAGCTGGGTGAGCAGGCTCTTGCCGATCGCGGTGGCGTGGGCCGAGGAGCGGAAGTCGACCCACTCGTTGACCTTGGGCATGGCCGGGCTGTCGGCGTACTGGGTGACGCTGATCTCGCCGTCGACGTACCGGCTCATGTAGACGGCGGCGCCGACCGAGTCGCGCAGCCGGTCGAGGGTGTGCTGGAGCTTGTCGCGCAGGGCCTGCTCGCGGTGCTGGGCCGAGCCGAGGCGGGCCAGCGTCTCGCCCGTGACGTACGCGCCGTCGTCGACCTGCTCGACGTAGCCCTCGCGGCGCAGCATGCGCAGCAGTGCGGTCAGCCGCTCCGGTGCTATGCGGGTGTGCCGGGCGAGCTCGGTGTCGGTGACTCCGGTGGAACTCCGCGCCACTGTCTCCAGGACGCGCAGGGCTTCCTGGGCCGAGTGGTACGGGGTGGTCGGCGGCTCGTGCTTCAGCGCCACGGTGGTCTCCCCCTGCGCTTGCTGTTGGGCCGTGGATCCGGACAGCGATTCCCCTCCACGATAACCGGCAAAGGGCCTGCGGAGAGCGGGGGTTGACAAGATTCCCGGGCCCCCGGACTGGGGCATCGATCCCCTGGCATATGCCAGGAGCATGCCCCAGTCGCCGGGCCCGGACGTTCCGCCTGGTCACCCGGTGTAGTCAGAGGACCGCGCTGAGGAACTCCCGCGTGCGGTCGTGCTCCGGCTCGCTGAAGATCTTCTCCGGCGGGCCCGACTCGATGACCCGGCCCGAGTCGAACATGAGTACCTGGTCGGAGATGTCCCGGGCGAAGTTCATCTCGTGGGTCACACAGAGCATGGTGATGTCCGTGGAACGGGCGATGTCCCGCAGCACGTCGAGGACGCCCGCGACCAGCTCCGGGTCGAGCGCGGAGGTCACCTCGTCCAGGAGCAGCACCTGCGGCCGCATCGCCAGCGCCCGGGCGATCGCCACCCGCTGCTGCTGCCCGCCGGACAGCTGCGCCGGGTGCGCGTCGCACTTGTCGGACAGGCCCACCATCTCCAGCAGGCCCTTGGCCCGCTCCACGGCCTCGTCCTTCGACATGCCGAGGACGGTGACCGGTGCCTCGGTGATGTTCCGCAGCACCGACATGTTGGGGAACAGGTTGAACTGCTGGAAGACCATCCCGATCTTCTTGCGGACCTCCCGGACCTCCTTGTCGGAGGCCGGGAACAGCTTCTGCCCGTCGACCGTGATCGTGCCCTCGTCGGGCTTGAGCAGGGTCATCAGCAGCCGCAGGATCGTGGTCTTGCCGGACCCGGACGGTCCGATCAGGGTGACGTGCTTGCCGGCGTCGACCGAGAAGTCCAGGTGGTCCAGGACGGTGTTGCTCCCGAACCGCTTGGTGACCTGCTCCAGCCGGATCAGCTCGCCGGTACTCCTGGCGGGGTTCTTCTCGGGGTTGGGGAGAGTGTCAGTGGGCAAGGCGTCGCTCCAGGGCTCGCATGAGAAGGGAGGCCAGATAGGAGATGAGGATGAAGGCCACGCCGATCACGGTGAGCGGCTCGGTGAACTGGAAGTGCTCCTGCGAGTACAGACGCGCCTGGCCGAGCAGCTCCAGCACGGTGATCGCCATCACCATCGGGGTGTCCTTGAGCATCGAGATGACGTAGTTGCCGAGCGCGGGGACGACCCGGCGCACCGCCTGCGGAAGGATCACCGCGGTCCACGTCCGGCGCAGCGGCAGGTTCAGTGCCGTCGCCGCCTCCCACTGGCCGACCGGCACGGCCTCGATACCGGCGCGGTAGACCTGCATGGTGTACGTCGAGTAGTGCAGCCCGATGGCGAAGACACCGGTGGCCAGCGCCGAGAAGGTCAGGCCCCACTCGGGCAGCACGTAGAAGAGGAAGAACAGCTGCACCAGCAGCGGGGTGTTGCGGACGAACTCCGTGACCACGCCGAGCGGCCAGGTCACCCATCGCGAGGGCACCCGCATGAGCAGCGCCCACACCAGGCCCAGGGCGAACGAGATCAGCGAACCGAGGGCCAGGATCTGCAGGGTGACCAGCAGACCCTCCCAGAACTGCGGCATGAAGCCGCTGACTGCGCTCCAGTCCCACTTCACGCGACAGCACCTCCCACACCGGTCGTCTCCGGCCGGCTCAGTTCCTGGTCGGCCGTCGACCCGACCGGCTTGCCCGTGCCGGCCTTGAGCTTGCGCTCCAGGCCGCGCATGCCGCGGGTCAGCAGGAAGGCGATGGCGAAGTAGATCAGCAGCACGATCGTGTAGATCTCCGCGCTCTCCTGGAGCGCCAGACGCACCAGGTTGCCGCTGAAGGCCAGGTCACCCATACCCATGATCGACACCAGGGCGGTGCCCTTGAGCAGCTCGATGAGCAGGTTGGAGAACGGCGGGATCATCTCCGGCACCGCCTGCGGCAGCAGGATCAGCCGCATCCGCTGCCAGGGCGTGAAGCTGAGCGCGATCCCGCCCTCTTTCTGCGCCGGGTCGACCGCGTTCAGCGCGCCGCGCACGATCTCGGAGCCGTACGCCCCGAAGGTCAGGCCGAGTGCGAGGGAGCCGGCCCACAGCGGCACGAGCTGCCAGCCGAAGGAGATCGGCAGCACGAAGTACACCCAGAAGATCATCACCAGGGCCGAGGTCCCGCGGAACACCTCGGTGTAGACGCCCGCGAGGAAGCGGACGATCCACAGCCGGTGGGTGCGCAGGACACCGACGACGAAGGAGACCGCCGTGGCCAGCAGCGCGCTGCACACGAGCAGCTGGATCGTGACCCAGACGCCCTTGAGTACGAGTTCCCAGAGTCCTGAGGTCATCCGCCGCAGAGCTCCTTCGCGGTCAGATCCGTCATCTCCGCCTCCGTGAATCCGAAGGGCTTGAGGATGCGGAACAGTTCGCCGCTCTTCTTGAGCTTGTGCAGCTCGACGTTGAAGGCGTCCCGCAGCTTGGTCTCGGTCGGCCGGAACGCGAAGGCGCCGCCGTCGACGTGCGGTTTGCCGTCCACGATCGGCTTGAACGGCTCGGTGGCCTCCGCCTTGGCGGACTTCTTCACGACCTCGCGCACGGTGAGCGCCGTACCGGCGAACACGTCCACGCGGCCCGCCTCGACGGCGTTCAGCCCCGCCACCTGGTCCGGGACGATGAGGATGTCGCTCTCCTTGTACCCCGCGTCGACGGCGTACTGGATCTCGGCGTATCCGGTCCCGGTGGCGAACTTCGCCTTCTTCTCGACGATGTCCTTGTAGCTGCGCAGCCCCTTGGGGTTGCCCTTGCGGACGATGAACGAGTCGAGCATCTGGTAGTCGGGGTCGGAGAAGATGACCTGCTCGCAGCGCTCGGGGTTGACGTACATCCCGGCGGCCACGACGTCGAACTGCTGGGAGTTCAGGCCCGGGATGAGCGAGCCGAACTCGGTCGGCACGGGCTGTACCCGGTCTACGCCGAGACGCTTGAAGATCACCTTGGCCAGTTCCGGTGCCTCACCGGTCAGCTCGCCGTTCGTGTCGATGAAGCCGAACGGGATCTCACCGGCGATGCCGAGCCGGACGACGCCCGCCGCCCGGAGCCGGCCGAGCAGGTCACCGCCCTCGGTGCTCGACGCCGTGGCCACGCGGCTGCATCCGGCGGCGCCCAGCGCGCCGAGCGCCGCGACCCCCGCGAGCAGCGACCGGCGTGTGGGCCTGGAGGCGGCCTGGGATATGGGTTCCGGACTTCTCAGTGGGCTTCTCTGTGGTGGAGCCATGGGCGCGCGGCTACCCGACCGCATCCGGGTTATGCCGATCTTTTCAAGCCCCGCACGTCTCCCGGTGCGCCCTTGACCGCGGGGGCGGCGGGCACTCCCATGGAGGCATGGCTGATCGCTATATCGAAGTCTCGCTGGTCAAGCGCGACGTGACCTGCAGGGCCAGGCTCCTGGACGACCGCGCGCCGATCACCTGCGCGGCCGTCTGGGACGCCCTTCCGCTGGCCGGCGACGTCTACCACGCGAAGTACGCCCGCAACGAGATCTACGCCCTTTTCCCGCCCTTCGCCGAAACCGAACCACCCCTGGAAAACCCGACCGTCACTCCCATTCCGGGCGACCTGTGCTATTTCGCCTTCGCGGGCGCGGAGCTGGGGACCAAGGCCTATGGCTACGACCGCGAGGTCCGCGCCGGGACCACGCTCGTCGACCTGGCCCTGTTCTACGAGCGCAACAACCTGCTGCTGAACGGCGATGTCGGCTGGGTCCCCGGCACCGTCTGGGGCCAGATCGTCGAGGGCCTGGACACCATGGCCGAGGCGTGCAACGACCTGTGGAGGTCGGGAGCGGCGGGGGAGACGCTCAGCTTCCGGAGGGCCTGAGCCGGCCGGCGGACGCCACGCCGGCCTCGTACAACGCGTGGGCCGCCCGCAGCACCAGATCGTCCCGGTGCCGGGCGGCCACGAGCTGGAGTCCGATCGGCAGGCCGTCCCCGTCGGCGCCGACCGGCACGCTCGCCGCGGGCTGCTGCGTCATGTTGAACGGGTACGTGAACGGCGTCCACCCCGTCCAGCGCCGATGGCCGGATCCCTTCGGTACCTC
This sequence comes from Streptomyces afghaniensis, assembly GCF_044327915.1. Lineage (NCBI taxonomy): Bacteria > Bacillati > Actinomycetota > Actinomycetes > Kitasatosporales > Streptomycetaceae > Streptomyces > Streptomyces afghaniensis. Next base: position 760,755 of record NZ_JBIRGJ010000002.1, on the reverse strand, counting down.
CGCGCCCGCCTCGAACGCCGTGATCGGCAGGGTCGGCGTGACGAGCAGATCGTAGGTGTCGTGGAAGCGGCCCATCCGGCGCCCCAGGTCCATCCGGACGTCCACCGCGGCCAGATAGTCCAGCGCCGAGTAGCGGGCGCCCTGTGTGCAGATCTCGCGCAGACCCGGGTCCAGCAGTTCCCGCTGCTTCGGTCCCAGGTGCTCGGTCACCCGGGCCGCCCCGCTGAACCACAGCGTGTGGAAGGCCTCCACCGGTTCGGTGAGGTCCGGGTCGGTCTCCGTGACGTAGGCGCCGAGTTCCGCCAGCCGCTCCACGGCCCGCCGCACCGCCCTCGCGACGTCCGGGCGTACCGCCACCTGCCCGCCCAGTGACGGCGAGTAGGCCACGCGCAGCCCGCGCACCCCGCCCGTCAGGCCGTCCGTGTACGCACCGGGCGGCGGGGCGAGCGCCGACCAGTCACGCGAGTCGGGGTGGCCGATGACGTCCATCAGCAGCGCCGCGTCCGCCGCGTCCCGGGTCATCGGCCCGACGTGCGCCAGCGTGCCGAACGCGCTCGCCGGGTAGAGCGGCACCCGCCCGTACGTCGGCTTCAATGCGAAGATTCCGCAGAACGACGCCGGGATACGGACACTGCCGCCGCCGTCCGTGCCCAGCGACAGCGGTCCCGCGCCGAGCGCCACGGCCGCCGCACTGCCCCCGCTCGATCCGCCGGCGGTGCGCGACGGGTCGTACGGGTTGCGCGTCACCCCGCTCAGCGGGGAGTCCGTGACGCCCTTCCAGCCGTACTCGGGGGTCGTCGTCTTGCCGATGAAGACCGCCCCGTGCTCCCGCAGCCGGGCCACGGACGGGGCGTCCTCGTCCCAGCGCCCCGCCGGATCCACGGCCTTCGACCCGCGCAGGGTCGGCGCGCCGCGCAGCAGCAGGATGTCCTTGACCGTGACCGGCACCCCGTCCAGCAGCCCCCGGGGCTCACCGCGCCGCCATCGCTCCTCCGACTCCCGGGCCCGGGCCAGCGCGTCCTCGGCGGTCAGCCGGACGAAGGCGTTCACCTCCGGCTGGATGGCCTCGGCCCGCTCCAGCGCCGCGCGGGTCGCCTCCACAGGGCTCCACTCGCCCTTGCGGTAGCCGTCGAGGAGCCGTACGGCGGTCAGCTCGGTGAGCTCGGTCATGCACCCTCCAAGGAACGTCAGTGTCCGGGTACATACCCGCGCTGTTTGTCGACCACGTTCTCCAGCGGCTTTCCGGCCGCCCAGAGCTCGTACAGCTCCACGAACTGGGCGCCGAGCTCGTCCCGCCAGCCGACGACGTCGCCGCTCATGTGCGGGGACACGATCAGGCCCGGGACCTGCCACAAGGGGCTGTCGGGGGTCAGCGGCTCGGACTCGAAGACGTCCAGGGCGGCGCCCGCGATCCAGTGCTTGGCCAGGGCCTCGGCGAGCGCGTCCTCGACGACCAGCTGGCCGCGACCGATGTTGACGAACCGGGCGGAGGGCTGCATCACGCCGAAGCGGCGGGCGTCGAACATGCCGTGCGTCTGCTCCGTGAGCGGCGCCGCGGCGATCACCCAGTCGGCGCGCGCCAGCAGCCGGTCGAGGTCCTCCGGGCCGTGCACGCCGGGGCGCGGGGCGCGGCCCACGAGCGCCGTCGTGATGTCCAGCGCCTCCAGCGTGCGGGCGATCGCCCGGCCGATCGGACCGGTGCCGACCACGACGGCCCGGCTCCCGGCGACCTTCTGCGACTCACGGTGCCGCCAGGTCCGCTCCCGCTGCAGCTCCAGCGTGCGCGGCAGGTCCTTGGCCATCGCCAGCACGAGCGCGGCGACGTACTCGGCGATCGGCTGGTCGAAGATGCCGCGCGCGTTCGTCACCACCGTGTCGGAGGCGGCGAGTTCCGGGCACATCAGATGGTCCACACCGGCGCTCGCCGTATGCACCCAGCGTGGCCGTGGGCCCTCGCCGGGCCAGGCGTCCCGCACGGCGCGCGAGGTGAAATCCCACACCAGGAGTACGTCCGCACGCGGGAGGCGTGCGGCGAGCCCCTCCGCGTCGGTGTGTTCGATACGGGCGTGGCCGGTGAGGCGGCCGAGGCGGGGGAGGGGCTCGGCGTCCAGGACGAGCAGGGTGGGGGTGGGCATGAGCAGCCGTTTCTCCAGCCGTGCGGCGGGGGCGGCCTGCCTTCGCAAGGCGGCCGGTGACGACGAGTTAACACGGTGTTGACCAAGGAATGATCCGGGCGGATTGACCACGCTCGCACCCGAACCTACCGTCGTCAACACGGGCGTTCCCACGATCCGTTGCACACTCGTTGCCCAGTGTGAGGCCGGTGCCCTGCCATGGACGTCTCATTTCTCGGCGGGCCCAGCCCGCAGCGCGGGGTCGGCGTAGTCGCCCCCTTCGACTTCGCTCTCGACCGCGAGCTGTGGCGGTGGGTGCCGGACGAGGTCTCCCTGCACATGACGCGAACACCGTTCGTGCCGGTCGAGGTCAGCCTCGACCTCGCCCGCATGGTCAGCGAACACCAGACGCTGAGCGAGGCGGTCCGCACGCTCAACGCGATCGCCCCCGAGGTCATCGCCTATGCCTGTACGTCGGGCAGTTTCGTCGGCGGCGTCATGGGCGAGCGCGCGATGTGCGAGGCGATGAGCCGGGCGGGCGCCGTCCCGGCGATCACCACCTCCGGCGGGCTGCTGGAAGCCCTCGTGGAGCTGGACGTCCGGCGGGTGGCGCTGGTGACGCCGTACACGGTGTCGGTGACGCAGTCGCTGGAGGCGTACGTCGCGCAGGCCGGCGTGACGATCTCCGGGTGTGCCTTCATGGGCCTGACCCGGCACATCTGGAAGGTCCCCTACCGGGAGGTGGTGGACATGGCGCGGCAGGCCGTACGCGACGACGCCGACGCCCTCTTCATCAGCTGCACCAACCTGCCCACCTACGACGTCATCCCCCAACTGGAGGCCGAACTGCGGATCCCGGTGATCTCGGCCAACCAAGTGACGATGTGGGCGGCGCTGCGCCGACTGGGTACCCGTGCGGTGGGACCGTATCAAGCGCTGATCAATCCGGAGGCGCGTGCCGGTCTCGGATCGCCGGGGGCGGACCCCGGTCCCGTCGTGCCGGAAGAAGAGCAGCAGCAGGAAGGCTGGACATGACAGCACTGGGATTTCTCTACCCGGGCCACTCCGCAGAGGACGACTATCCGCGCATCGAGCAGTTGCTCGGCAGCGACATCCGGGTGGACCTGGTGCACACCGACATCGGTGAGGACGCGCACCGGGTGGACGCGCTGCTGGAGATGGGCTCGGCCGGGCGACTCGCGGCGGGCGTCCAGGAGCTGCGGCACGCCGGCGCGGACGCCGTGGTGTGGGCCTGCACCAGCGGCAGCTTCGTCTACGGCTGGGACGGCGCCCAGGACCAGGTGCGCACCCTGGCGCAGACCGCGGGCATGCCGGCCTCCTCGACGTCCTTCGCGTTCGTGCACGCGGTACGGGAGCTGGGGGCGCGCCGGGTCGCGATCGGCGCGACGTACCCGGACGACGTGGCCCAGCTGTTCGCCGAGTTCCTGCGGGCTGACGGCGTCGACGTCGTCTCGGTGAAGAGCTCCGGCATCATCACGGCCGCCGAGGTCGGCACCTGGGGCGAGGCGGAACTCCTCGCCCTGGCCCGGCACTCCGACCACCCCGAAGCCGAGGCCCTGCTCCTGCCCGACACGGCCCTGCACACGGCGGCCCACATCCCGGCCCTGGAGAAGGAGCTCGGCAAGCCGGTCCTCACCGCCAACCAGGTCTCGGTCTGGGAAGGCCTCCGCCTGGCGGACCGCCGTGTGAACGCGCCGGAACTGGGCGCCCTGTTCACCAGGGAGCCGCTCGTCCAGGCCTGAGTCCGGGCGCCGTGCCCGCCACCGACGCCCGGAATCGGTCCCACCTCTTCGGTGGGGCAGATCCGGGCATAGGGGGTGAACGAGCCGCCCAGAGGTGAGGAACCTTCAACTCCGCCGTCTCGTGGGGCCCTTGAGTTGACCGAAAGCGCGTTCCCCTTCAGTTGTCCATCCCGTGCACACTGGCCACGTCCGCAGCCAGTCGTGCCGTGAAGGACTCCCCGATGGCCGAAACGGGCCCGTTCAGATCCCCTGTAAGCGCTGTCCGGCTGTCCGGGTGCCTGCTGTGCTGGTGCCTGGCCGCAGCGATGATCACCGCCGCCGTGGACGCCGTCCTCGATCCGCACGTGCGCTGGTGGGGTGCCGTGTGGTCCCTGCCCTGGTGGCTCGCCTGTGGAGCCGCCCTGGCGTGGATCGTGCTCCGCGTCCGCGAGAAGGCCGCCCGGCGGCCTCCGTCCGGCGGAGTGCAGCGCGACTGGGAGCGGGCCGCCTGAGATCCATCAGAAGGGCCCCGGCGGCACTTCCCGGGAATAACCGGAGACAGTCCCCTGTTAAGGCCGGAACGACAGCACACGGCCCACAGCAGGAGGCACCCCACCGTGGCGGCAGACGAGATACGCGGCGCAGCGCAGGGCAGCGCCCCCGTCCCCCTCTCCGTACTGGACCTGGTCACCGTCGGGGCCGGCCGCACCGCCTCCGACGCGCTGCGCACCAGCGTCGACCTGGCCCGTCTCGCCGAGGACCGCGGCTTCCACCGCTACTGGGTCGCCGAGCACCACTCCATGCCCGGTGTGGCCTCGTCGTCCCCGGCCGTGATCCTGGCCCACCTCGCCGCCCACACCGGCCGCATCCGCCTCGGCTCGGGCGGCGTGATGCTGCCCAACCACGCCCCGCTCGTCATCGCCGAGCAGTTCGGGACCCTGGAGGCCATGGCCCCGGGCCGCATCGACCTCGGGCTCGGCCGCGCGCCGGGTACGGACGGTGCCACGGCCGCCGCCCTGCGCCGCACCGACCGGCTGCGCGAAGGCGCCGACGACTTCCCCGAGCAGCTCGCCGAGCTGACCCGGTTCCTCGACGACGACTTCCCCGACGGGCATCCCTACCGCCGTATCCACGCCGTCCCCGGTCCGATCCAGGCGACCAGCCCCGGCGGCGTCCAGTCCCCGCACCGCCCGCCCGTCTGGCTGCTCGGCTCCTCCGGCTTCAGCGCCCGGCTGGCCGGTGCCCTCGGACTGCCCTTCGCCTTCGCGCACCACTTCTCGGCGCAGAACACCGTCCCGGCCCTGGACCTGTACCGGGAGTCCTTCAAGCCGTCCGCCGTGCTCGACGAGCCCTACGCCCTCATCGGCGTCTCCGCGCTCGCCGCCGACGAGGAGAAGGAGGCCCGCCGCCAGGTGCTGGCCGCCGCCCTCAGCATGGTCCGGCTGCGCACCGGACGCCCCGGCCTCGTGCCCAGCCCCGAAGAGGCGGAGGCCTACGAGTTCAGCCCGATGGAGCGGGACTTCGTCGACTCCTGGAACGCCAACGTCATCCACGGCACCCCGGACGAGGTCCGCTCCGGCCTGGACGACTTGCACAAGCGCACCGGCGCCGACGAGCTGATGATCACGGCCAACGCGCACGGCGGCGACGTACGCGTGCGCTCCTACGAACTCATCGCCGACGCCTACGGGTTGCCGACGCCCGCCTGAACACCCGGCGTGCCCAGCAGCTCGGAGATGCGATCCGGCGGCACCGGACGGGAGTAGAGCCAGCCCTGTCCGGTGTCGCAGCCGATGCGCCGCAGCCGGGTCGCCTGGTCCGAGGTCTCCACGCACTCGGCCGTGACGGTCAGGCCCAGCCGGTGTGCGAGCTGGATCATCGCCTCGACCACGACCTCGTCGGCCGGGTTCGGGCGGGTGGCCGTGTTGTCCCGGTCGTCGTACTGGAACCCGCGGACGAAGGTGCCGTCCAGCTTCAGTACGGACACCGGCAGGCGGCTGAGGTAGGCCAGGTTCGAGTAGCCGGTGCCGAAGTCGTCGATGGCGATGCGCACGCCCATGTCGCTGAGGGCCTTCAGGGCCTGGAGCGGCCGGCCCGCCGAGCCCATCACCGCCGACTCGGTGAGCTCCAGCTGGAGCAGGTGCGGCGCGAGGCCCGTCTCGGCCAGGGTCTCCGCCACGTCGGCGACCAGGTCGGAGTCCCAGACCTGACGCACCGCCACATTCACGCTCACGAAGATCGGCGGTTCGTCGGGGTGGTCCAACTGCCAGCGACGGGCCTGCCGGCACGCCGTCCGCAGCACCCAGCGGCCCAGCGGAACGATCGAGCCGTCCTCCTCGGCAAGTCCGATGAACCGATTCGGCGTCAGTACGCCGAACTGAGGATGATTCCAGCGGATGAGCGCCTCGACCCCGTGCAGCCGGTCGTCCTCCATGCCGACCAGCGGCTGGTACTCCAGCCGGAACTCGCCCCGGTCGATGGCCGGCCGCAGGGTGGAGGCGAGGGCCTGGCGGGTCATGCGGTGGGCGTTGCGCTCCGGGTCGAACAGCGTCCAGCGGGCCTTGCCGTCGGCCTTCGCCCAGTAGAGCGTGGTGTCCGCCGCCTGCATCAGGGCGGTCGGGGTCGTGCCGGCCGCGTGCCGCTCCACCACGCCGATCGACGCCGAGACCGACAGCCGCTGCCCGGAGATGTCGAACGGGTCCTGGATCGCCTCCAGCACCGACTCGGCGAGCTCGGCCAGTTGCTCGGTGCCCGTGGAGTCCTCGACGAACAGCGCGAACTCGTCACCGCCGAGCCGGGCCACCAGCGGGTTGCTGGGCCGGGCCTGCCCGGCCTCGTCCGCGCAGCGCGTGAGGCGCTCGGCGACGGCGGCCAGCAGCCGGTCGCCCACGCGATGGCCCAGGGTGTCGTTGATGGCCTTGAAACCGTCCAGGTCCAGATAGCACAGCCCGACCCGGCCCGTGCCGCTCCGCTCGTACGACTCCGCCTCCAGCGCGGCCGACAGTCGTTCGAAGAACAGCGTGCGGTTGGGCAGCCGGGTCACCGGGTCGTGCATCTGCAAGTGCCGTAGCCGGTCATGGAGTTCGCGGCGGGAGCTGATGTCGGCGACGGACAGCAGGACGGCCCGGTCCTCGGCGGGCAGCGGGGCGACCGTCACCTGCACCCACAGCGAGTGCCCGTCGGGATGTTTGAGGCGGCGGGTGCAGCGCAGCCGGGACTCCCGGCCGCGCAGCACCTCGCGGTACGCGTGCCAGGTGCGGGCGTCGGAGGTGAGGTCGACCAGGTCGGCTGCGACGGCCCCGGCCAGCTCGTCCGGCGCGGTGCCGAGCAGCGCGCCGAGCGAGTCGTTGGCGCTGACGACCATCCCCTCGCGGTCGACGACGGCCATGGCGAGCGGGGCGGCCGTGAAGACGGAGCGGTAGGGCGGATGCGCCCGGGGCTCGGTACGGGGAGACGTGTCGATCTCACTCTCTGTGACGACCGGCCGGTCGAGGTCTGCCGCGGGCGCCGGCCCTTCGGAGGTTCCGCTCACCGCTCGCTCCCGCATGTATTCGATCTCTGTCCGTGCAGGAAAGGTCAGGAAAGTGTGCCGATCATAGAGGCTGGCCCCAGGGCCTTCCAGCCGGTGTCCAGTGTCCCGGGCCAACCCGCCCTTCTGCCAGATCGTTTCTGCTCACGCCTGGACGGCTTCTTCAGGCCCCCGACCAGTTGTGACGTTCTGTGAGTGCTTCGCGGGTGTCGGCGTCCGCGATTCTTCGGCTTCTTCACCCGACTGGTGCAAGCAAACAGGACGCAGTACGACAAATCATCACAGGCTGGGTGCGGTGTCCCGCGAACCGTACCCGGAGGTACCCGTGCCGCGTCAGTTTCCGCGCGCCCGACTGCGCAGCACCGCGGCCGTGTTCACCACCATGTCGGCGCTCGCTGCGACCTCCCTCGGCACCGGCCCGTCGGCCGCCGAACCCGACTCGGCCGCGCCCTGCGCCCTGACCCGCACCGATGCCCACCACTCCGAGGGTCTGGACACCTGGAACGCCGCCTATCCGCGCCCGGCCCGGGCCCTGGACGCGGTCATGGTCTTCCTGTCGTTCCCGGACGCCCATCCGCTGACCACGCCGCAGGAGCTGACCGCCGACCATTTCCCGGCCACCACCCGGTTCTTCGAACGCGCCTCCTACGGCCGCTTCACCCTGCGCCCGCATCCGCTCGGGCACTGGATCCAGATGCCCCAGCCGTCCACGGCGTACGACATACAGCGCGACTGGAGCGCCGCGCACCGGGCCGCGTACCTGCGGGACGCGCTCTCCGTGGCCGATCCGCAGGTCGACTTCTCCCGCTACGACGTCGTGTACTTCGTCGCCGACCCGGACGCGCCCGGTGTGGACTCCGACGCGACCAAGGTGGTCAACCTCACGAGTCCGATGCGGGCCGACGGCACCGATCTGCGCCGGGTTGTCACGGTGTTCGAGCAGCATCCGCCGGACCGGCTCGTTCTCGCCCATGAGACCGGGCATGTGTTCGACCTGCCCGACCTCTACCACCGGCCTGTGGACGGCAAGGGCGACTGGGACACGCACGTCGGCGACTGGGACCTGATGGGCAGCCAGTTCGGACTGGCACCCGACCTGTTCGGCTGGCACAAGTGGAAGCTGGGCTGGCTGGGCCGGCGGCAGGTGCGGTGCGTGCAGGACGCCGGGCCCGCCCGGCTGACCCTGGAGCCGCTGGCGGCCGGGCCGGGGGTGCCGGTGGCGGGTGCGGCGGGGGCGCCGGCCTTCGGTCTCGGGCGGGGCACCAAGCTCGCGGTGCTGCGGACGGGCCGCGACAGTGTGCTCGCCTTCGAGGCGCGCGGGCCGGTGGGCAACGACCTGGCCGCCTGCCGGCAGGGGGTGCTCGTGTACCGGGTGCGGGGCGGGGCGCAGTCCGGGGGCGGGCCGATCGAGGTGATCGACGCCCACCCGGGCACCGAGGCCTGCTGGGAGGACTCGGTCTACCCGCCCCTCGCGGATGCGCCGATCGGCCCCGGGGAGAGCTTCACGGTGCCGGGGGAGGGTGTCCGGGTGGAGGTGGAGGGACGTACGGCGTCCGGGGCCTGGACGGTGAAGATCACGGCGGGCCGTTGAAGGTGCTCCGTCACGGGCACGCAGAAGGCCCCTCGCTCTCGCGAGGGGCCTTTGCCGTCTGTGCGCCGCCAGGGACTCGAACCCCGGACCCGCTGATTAAGAGTCAGCTGCTCTAACCAACTGAGCTAGCGGCGCCTGCTGACGTCGTAGACCTTAGCACCCTGGTCGGCGGGAGGAAAAATCGATATCCGCACGGCCGGACGGGCCGCCCGGACGGCCGCCCACAGCAGTACCTCGGGGCCGGGCAGCCAGGGCTGACGGGTGTCGGGGGCGACGAGCCAGCGGGCGCCGGAGCGGCTGGGGGAGGCGTCGTCCCCCGCCGCCGGGACGGTCACCGCGTCGCCCGTGCCGTGGCACAGCAGGGGCGGGACCCCGCCCGTGCGGCCGGGCTCCCGGGTGTCCCCGCCGTGCTTGCCCCACTCCTCCCACTCCAGCAGTGCCGGCAGCCGCTGGGCCGTGCCGGGCGCGGCGAACAGCAGCATCCGGCCGCGGAACTCCGCGACCGGCCCCGAGCCGGGCCCGTCGTCCCACAGCCGGTCGAGCATCCGCCGCCCGAACGTCGCGGGTGCGCTGACGACGTCGAAGACCGACCCGCAGGGCAGCACGACCGGCGCGGCCGGCCGCTCCTCCCAGAGGGCGAGCGTGCTCCGCGGATACGTTCCTGCCGAAGCGAGCCAGGCGGCCCCGTCCGGGGTGACATAGGAGGCGTTCCATGCGCTGCTCATGGCATCAAGGTCTACCGGCCGTGAACGCGCGGTTCCCGAGGGTTGCGGGAAATCGGGACAGGAGGGGGTGGGAGGGAGTATCTTGCCCGCCTGGCATATGCCAGGTAGATCGAGAAGGGGCGGGATCTCCCCGGTCTCACACCGGGTCGACGGGCCCGAGGCCCTCGCCGCCGCCCCGCATCAGGTCCCGTCCGAACTCCACCATCTTCTTGGCGTAGTCCTCGGTCCACTCGGCCCGCTCGGCGATGTCCGCGGTCGTCAGCCGGTCGAACCGCCGCGGATCGGCCAGCTGCGCCGCCGCGATCGCCTGGAACTCCACCGCCCGGTCCGCCGCGGCCCGGAACGCCAGCGTCAGCTCCGTCGCGCGGGACAGCAGCGCGCGCGGGTCGTCGATCGACTCGAGATCGAAGAAGTGCTCAGGATCGGAGGCCGCCTCCGCGGGCTCGAAGAGCAGGGGCGCGGGGCGTAGCCGCGGTTCGTTCCGACGCGGCGTGGGCTCCGCCATGTCTACTCCTCCTCGTACGTCGCGCTGACCCTCCAGGTGGAGTGGGCCACCGTCCATTGTCTCGCGGGCGCGCAAGTGGGCATCGCGGTAGTGGGTACGGCTGCGACACCCCCCGGCGTTCGTCATGGCTGCCAGGACACGCGATGTTCGGCCAAGTGCCCGAGCACCGCGTGATTCGCCTCCCAGCCATCCGGGCTGTGTTCATCGGCCGCCTCCGGCGGCGTGCCGGCCTCCGGCCGGCGGAGAGTGGCAGGGACGGCGTGTCCGCTGGTGCGGGTCATGGCCGCCACACCACGCGGTGCTCTGCCAGATGCGCCAGCACCGCGTGATTCGCCTCCCAGCCGTCCGGGAACTTCACCACCGTCCCCAGCTGCACCGGCTCCGTCGACGGATAGTCGTCCAGCAGGTCGCCGACCCCTGCCCGGCAGACCACGACGCACGCATGCCGGTGGCGGGAGGCCAGGACGCACAGGCGGCCCGTCTCCAGGTGGAAGGCCGTGGCGTCGGGGCGGCCGGAGAGCGGGTGCAGGACCACGGTGACGTCGTACTCGCGGCCCTGGAGCCGGTTCGCCGTGTCCACGACCACGTCGGTGACGCCGAGGTCGGCCAGGGCGGCACGGACCGCCGCCGCCTGGTCCCGGTGTGCCGTGCCGACGGCGATCCGGTCGGCGGTCAGCGGGGCGGGGTCCGGTGAGCGTTCCGAGGTCGCCGCGCCACCGCGGTCCAGCAGGCGCCGTACGACCGTCGCCACCGCCCGTACCGCCTCCGGGTCCGTGCGCGGGGTGTGCCGCGCGGGCAGCTCCAGCAGGCCCCAGCCGGACTCGGCCGCCTCGTCGATCACCCGGTCCGGGCCCGAACCGTCCGACGGCACGGCGAAGGACAGGCGGCGGTCGTCGTGCCCGGTGCCGCTGCGGAACGGGGTGTAGGGATAGAACGCGTCCGACACCAGCGGTGCGGCCGAGGCCGGGAGCCGCCAGGACACCGGCAGACGGTGCTGGGGCAGGTCGGGGTTGTGCGCGAGCAGGGTCGTCACCGCCGAGGCCGACGGGTCGTAGGTGAGCCCCGCCCACTGCTCGCTGCCCACGACGGCGAACGGGTCCAGCTGCCCCGGGTCGCCCACGAACAGCGCCCGCTCGAACAGCCCCGCCACCGCGAGCAGCGCGTCCGAGCGCATCTGGTACGCCTCGTCGACGATCGCGTACCGCCACGGCTCGTCGGTCTTCACATGCGCCCACTTCGCCGCCGTCGAGATCACCACGGCCAGCCCGGCGAGATCGGCCGCCTTCGCCGACTTGCGGACGTTCTCCAGGCCGTCGAGCGCCTTGTCGTACGGGTCGGCGTCGCTGCTGTGCAGCCGGCCCACCGGCAGCTCCGGGTTCTTCTCGGCGAGCCGCAGGACCAGGTCGTCGACCTGGGCGTTGGTCTGCGCCACCACCATCAGCGGATGGCCGGCCCCGGCCAGCTCCAGGGCCGCGCGGACCACGAGCGTGGACTTGCCGGCGCCGGGCGGGGAGTCGACGACGACACCGCGCGCGGTGCCGTGCAGCGTGTCGTGGAGGATCGCGTCGGTGGCCTGGGCCGCGGCGGCGGAGGGATCGAACAGCGTCGTCACAGCAGGTCCTCCGCGGTCACCGGATCGGCGGCCTCCAGGGTCGCCTCACCGGGCGGCCCGCCGTGCGTCCAGGGTGTCTCCTCCGGGTCGGGCAGCTTCGCGCCGCCCCGCTGCTCGTGCTCGAAGAGCGTGAAGCAGACCCGGTGGCCCTTCTCCGGCACCGACCCCGGCTCGGGCTCCTTGCCGCGGCCCATCTTGTCGAGGATCCGCAGCACGACGTACGCGCCGTCCTCCTCGGCCCCGGCGAACTCCGCCGACTGCGGCTTCCCGCCCAGCGACCGGTACACCTTCGTCCGCTCCCCGAGATGGGGCCGGTCGTCCGTGCGGACCGTGACCAGGGGGCGCGGGCTGGGCCGCTTGCCCTCGCTGTACGCCATCACGACGTCGGTGACCTCACCCGCGAACGCCTCGCCGGACAGCCGCCGCCCGGCCATGACCAGCGGGTCGTCGAGGGCCTCCTGCGCCTCCAGCCGGGCCTGCTCGCGCTCGCGTGTGGCCAGCTTGTTCGCCGCGGTGACCGCGTCGTCGCGGCGCGGCTGCGGGGGTTCGCCGGCCAGGACCCGGTCGCGGTGGCCGGTGAAGGACCAGCGGTCGCGGGTCCACCGCTCCTCGACATGCGCCCCTTCGGGCAGCTCCCGCAGCAGGTCGAGGCCCTGCCAGACCTTCTCCCAGGTGGGCAGGGTGCGGCTGAGCACCAGGTCCCGGATCTCCCGCTCGGCGGCGGTCAGCGCACCGAGCCGGTCGTCGGCCTCCAGGCCGTCCTCGGCGGCGGCCAGGGCCGTGCGGGCACGGTCGTAGCGCTCGATGGCCGGGGCGAGCAGCTTGTTGTCGAACGCCGGGTCGGTGGCGGGACCGGCCGGGGGACACGTCAGCTGGCCCTGCGCGTCCCGCTCCAGCTCGGCCCGCAGCGCCGCCTCGGCGCCGGGCAGGCCCTCCGGCGGGTCGATCCAGGCGAGCAGCGCCCCAAGGTGCTGGTCCTCCAGCGTGGACTGCCCGGTCGCCCAGTGCCGGCCCAGTACGTCGGTCATGGCCAGCAGCAGCGAGGAGCCCGGCACCCGGGCCCGCTCCCCGAAGTGCGTCAGCCACCGCCCGAGCAGCGGCACCCGGGGCGGCGCCGGATACGGAGCCTCCGGGTCCTGCTCGGCCGTCCGCCGGAAGCGCATGGATCGCCCGAGCAGCCGCACCAGGTCGATGCCCGCCCGGCTCGGCACGATCAGCTGCGGCGCGTCCGCGCACAGGTCGACCTCGACCTTGACCCGCTTGCCGGTCTCCGGGTCGCTCTCGGTGCGCTCGGCTGCCTCCACGACCTCGGCGTACGCGTCGACGTACGGCAGCACCACGTCGGCCAGTTCGGCCAGGAAGGCGAACCTGAGGTCGCGGTCGCGGGGCTGCGGGACGACCAGCAGACGCGGCGCGTCCCGGTCGGTGCCGACCAGCGCGCCGAGCGGGGCGCCGGCCTCACCGGCGGTGGTGAGCGGCACGAACACCAGCGGGTGGCCGGACAGGTGCCGGTGCCGGACCGTCGCGGCGGGCTGGGCACGGCCCGTGCTGACGGCTTCGAGCCGGGCCAGGGTGGAGATCAGCGACACGCCGCCTCCAGTGCCTCGGCACGCAGGGCCGCCGCCCGCCTGAGTGCCGCCACCGCCGGATCGGCGGGGTCGCCCGCCTCGCCGCGGGCCGCCGCGAGGACGTCCGCCACGGTCGTCAGCCCGCCCAGCTCCGCCCGCACCGGCCGCCCGAGCGAGGTCACCGCGCCCGTCTCACGGGAGCGGGCCCGGCAGTGGAAGGCCAGCTCGCACGCGGACAGGCACTCCGGCGCGTACGTCGCCGGGACCGACTCGACGGCGGCCGTCAGTTCGTCGGCGGGCAGCTCGGGGGAGAAACACGTGCCCTCGGGGAGCGTCTCGGCGATGTCCTCGATGCGGGTCAGCCGGGTCAGCTGGCGGGCCGTCACCGCGCGCTGCTTGCGGATGTCCACGGCGGACGCGGCCGGCAGGTTGGAGAAGTCCCTGGGGCAGACGAGCAGGATCCGGTGCCGCACGTGCGGGGACGGATCCAGACGGGCCGCGACCTCCTCCAGCGCCAGCACGTACACCGCCGCCTGCCGGGCCGCCGCCCCGACCTTCGCCGGGTCCGCCGAACCGTCCAGCAGCGGAAACGACTTGATCTCGACCACGGTCCAGCTGCCGTCCGGATGCACCACCACGGCATCCGGCTCCAGGAACGCGGGGGAGCCCGCGACGTCGAGCGCGAGCATCGGGTGGTCGAGCAGCGTCCACGCGCCCGGGTGCGATGTGGCCTCCCGCAGCTCCAGCGCCGTACGGGCCGTGCGCCCCTGGGGGCCGGTCGCGGTCAGGTCGGGCACGCGCGCCTCGGCGGGCGGTTCGGCGGAACGGTCGAGCTTCTCGTGCACGAGCCGCAGCAGCTCCGCGCCGCCGTCGGCCTTGACCTTCGCCTCGAAGGCGTTGCCCCGCGTGAGCGCGAACTGGGACTGCCCGAAGGCCGACGGCGAGCCCAGCGCGCTCGCCAGCGCCGCCTTGTTCACCCCGGCCCCGTCGAGGATCGCTCTGCGCGCACAACCGGGGTTGGCGGCCAGCGCCGCCAACGCGCGCGCGTCCAGGGCCTTCGCCGGTACGTCGGGACCGCGCAGCTCAGCGAGCCGGTGCCGGAGCGCCGTCCCCCGCGTCCTTGGGGGAGGCACTCGGCTCGGCTCCCGCTCCGAGCCGCGACTCGCGCTGCCGTGGAATTCGCTCACCCGCGGAAGTCTGGCATCCGGCACTGACAATCGGGGAACCCGCGGCGGAAGATGCCGCCGTGACCGGTGCGACCCGCGGCACGAAACGCGCCCTGACCCGGTCCGCCGCGCGCATCACGACCGGGGCCAGCAGCAGCCCGACGCCCATGACGGCCGCGCCCGCGACCGCGTCGAGGAAGTAGTGGTTGGCGGTGCCCATCACCACGATGGTCGTGATCAGCGGGTAGGCGACTCCTGCGATCTTCGCCGCGCGCGTACCGCCGTGGCGCCACAGCATCACTCCGCACCACAGGGCCCAGCCCACGTGCAGACTCGGCATCGCCGCGTACTGGTTGGTCATGCCCCCCATGCCCCGCGGGGCACTTGCCGCGCCGCCCCACCAGCCGTACGAGCTGTACTGGGCCATCGTGTCCACGAAGCCGTGACTCGCGTCGAGGAGCCGGGGCGGGCAGGTCGGCATCAGTGTGAAGCCGACCAGGCCTATGAGGGTGGACGTCATCAGCCACGTGCGCGCGGCGCGGTA
Source organism: Streptomyces afghaniensis (assembly GCF_044327915.1). NCBI lineage: Bacteria > Bacillati > Actinomycetota > Actinomycetes > Kitasatosporales > Streptomycetaceae > Streptomyces > Streptomyces afghaniensis. Next base: position 745,659 of record NZ_JBIRGJ010000002.1, on the reverse strand, counting down.
GCGCACCGTCCGGGAGCGGAAGAGCCACACGAGGATCGCCGGCGTGACCAGGTAGTGCAGCGACGCGTACCAGAAGTCCGCCGGTATGCCTATCCAGGCCTCGCGGGTGAAGAGGCGGTTGAGCGGGTGCTCGAAGTTGAGATACAGCGCCTTCTCGGCGCGCAGGAGCGCCAGGCCGTTGTCGACCGCACCGGACACGTCGCCCCGGGCGAGGAGCCGGCCCGCCGTGTAGCAGGCGTACACCAGCAGGATCAGCGGCAGCTCCGTCCACCAGCGCAGCCGGAGCGCAGGGGCCGCCTCGGTGCCCGGTGTCTCGGTGTGCGGCATCCGATCGCCCTCCCCCTTCATCTCCACGCGGCGCCCGGCCGGTCGGTCGTGCCACTTTACGGCGTGGGTGCGCGCCCTGGGGGCGCCCTCCGGACCTCAAAGACGCAGAGATCGCCCCCCGGGTTGCCCGGGAACAGGGTGCGCGATGATGGACGAGTTCCGCTTGCGTTTTTCTTCCGGAAAGGTCCCCCATGGCTCCGCGCATCCTCCTGGCCCGCCACGGACAGACCGAGTGGTCCCTGTCCGGCAAGCACACGGGCCGGACCGACGTGCCGCTCCTGGAGGAGGGCCGGCGCGGGGCCAAGCTGCTCGGCGAGCGCCTGCACCGGGCGCCGTACGACGGCCTGCCCGGCGTCGAGGTGCGCACCAGCCCGCTGGCACGCGCGCGTGAGACCTGCGAACTGGCCGGCTTCGGCGACCGCGCGCGGGCGTGGGACGCGTTGCTGGAATGGGACTACGGGGCGTACGAGGGCATGACCCCGGCGGACATCCAGGCCGTCCGGCCCGGCTGGTTCATCTGGCGCGACGGTGTCCCCGAGGGCGAGACCCTCGCCGGGATCACGGCCCGGGCGGACGAGGTGGTCTCCTGGGCACGCGCCGAGGACCGGGACGTCCTGGTCTTCGCCCACGGGCACATCCTGCGCTCCATCGGGGCGCGGTGGCTGGGCCTGCCGATCGACTTCGCGGCGCGGATACGGCTGAACCCGACCTCGCTGTCGGTGCTGGGGTGGGCTTACGGCGAGCCGGCGATCGAGAGCTGGAACGACTCGGGGCACCTCATGGGCTGAGCCGGTTCACACCACCCTCGGCATCGACGCGTGCCGCTCCAGAAACGCCGACACCCCCGAAGCCCGCCGGTGCGGTGACAACACCCGCGCCGTGGCCGCCAGCATCGTCTGGATCCGGGACGACTGGACCTCCTCCAGCAGATCCAGCACCCGCATCCCCGCCACGGCGGCCTCGTCCGGCCGACCGCCCCGAGCGAGGTCGTCCGCCAGCTCCGCCGTGTACAGCGCGATGTTCCGCGTGAAGTGCGGATCCTGGAGCTCCGCCGCCCGCCGCGCGTGCCGTGCGGCCCGGGGCCAGTCGCCGAGCGTGGACCAGCACTGCGCCTCCAGACCCTCCAGTTCGGCCTCCCCGTAGAAGCTCATCCACTCGGGGTCGTCGTCCGAGGGGCCCCGTTCGAAGAGGGCCTGCGCCCGGGCCAGTGCCTGCTCGCAGCCGACGCGGTCGGCGAGGCCCGCCCAGCCGCCCGCCTCGCGCAGCGCGAGCAGCGACATCAGCCGGGCCGAGCCCACGGGCCGGGCGACGCGCTGCGCGGCCTGGGCGGCCCGGACCGCCTCGCGCGGCCGGCCCGCGTCGCGCGCGAGGAAGGCGGTGTTGCAGAAGGCGTGCGCCTCCAGGCCGGGATCGCCGGTCATCCGGGCGGTCGCCAGCGCCTCCGCGTAGTGGGAGCGGGCGTCGTCGAAGCGTCCCGAGTCGTGGGCCAGCCAGCCCACGGAGATGGCCAGTTCACCGGCGCCCGCGTACAGCCGGTCCGCCGTCGTCTGCCGGGTCGTACCGGCGTCCAGCAGGGCGTAGGCGGCACGCAGCGGGGCCGCCGCGCGGCGGTAGAGGCCGTCGGCCCCGTGCCGGTCGTCGAGCAGCCGGATACGGCGGACGGCTTCTTCCAGGGCACCCGCGTCACTCGCCCCGACGCGGCGCACGGGGCGCTGCGCCGCCGCTGCGTCGAGGGCGAGGCCGACGGGACCCAGCGAGGCGGCGGCCACCGTGGCGCCCCCGCCGGTCATGAATGCGCGACGTAGCACGTCGCTCTCCTCGTAGGTGTCGTGCGGGTGGTGCGGGTCGTACGGGTTCTGCGTTTCATACGGCTCGCACGCCCCGCTGGTCTCACTCGTGGCGTTCGCCGGGCTCGCGGTGCACGTCAGGGGCGCGTTCTCTGTGTCGCGCGCCCGGCGTCCGCGTACCGACGAGCGGGGCGCGAACCCGAGATCGGTGAGCGTGCGGCCAGGGAACATGTGCAGGAACACCCGTTCGTACGCGTAGTTGGGGCAGCGGATCTCGCCCGCCTCGACCCGGCCGATGTACCGCGCGTCACAGCTGACCTGCTCGCCGATCTCCAGAGCGGCCCGGCGGATCACCGCGGCGAACTCGGCCGGCGAGCGCTGTCCGCGCAGCTGCCGGAAGGCGAGGTTGGGCCGCGGTGGCCGGTCGGGTTGAGACGAGGTCACCGTTGACGACGCCATGGCCGGGTCCTCTCGTGCGAACCGTCGAACCATGCCGGGGTAGGGGCGAGTTGTGCGTAATGTCCCGCATGTTCTGCCCCGTGTCCGGCGGGCAAGAACGTACCTGCTGTGCCGGAGTCCTCACGCTGGGTTTGGCTACAAACCGGATATCTCATCCGTGATCTGCCATGAAGTGCCATCCTTTGCGGCTGACTTCCGCCGTAGCCGTTGACGGTCTGCCGCGTTGAACCCTGCGGACCGGGAGGCCCCCGACTCCCGACCGCTCGTCCAAGCAGGGGTTCCGTGGTGGAGGCCGGGATGGAGACCAGCCAGATCAACGATCCTCGAACACCGCCGAGCACGCAGTCGGCCGGCTGCGATGTCGTGACGGTGCCGGCGCGGCAGGGACTGGAGGCGGTCGACATCCTGCGGCGCGGGGCCGGGGAAGCGGTCGGACCCGTACTGCACGACGACGGCGGTGACACGCTGGGCTTCCTGGTGCCGCCGGGGACGGCCGCGGCGTGGGACGTGCCGGGGAGCACGTGCACGGAAACTGACGGACGCGGACTGACCCTGGCCCCCGAACCTCCGGTGGAGGGCTCGGACTGGCTGCTGCCGCCCGGCGAGGCAGACCTCGCGACGGACCCGGCGGTGCTGCGCAAGGCCCTCGGGGAGGCGGCCCGGACGATCAGGGCGGCGGACGGCTGCCGCTGACGCGACGAGGTGCCGAGGGACCGGCGCCCGGGGGAGCGTACGTCCCGCCTGACGGCCCGCCCTGATAATGACCCCATGGGTAAGTCCAGGAGCGGCCGGCGCAGGCAGGCCGGCGGGGAAGCCGTCGTCGAGAGCGTCGACGGCGGGCTCGCCGAGCTCATCCCCGACCGCGACCGGACCCGGGCCTGGACCCTGGTGATCGACGGGGCCCCGCAGTCGCACGTCGACCTGGACGACCCGGCGTACCTGTCCTTCGAGTACCAGCGCCGGCTCGGGCATGTGATCGACCTCGTCGCCCCGCCGGGCAGGCCCGTGCACGCCGTGCACCTCGGCGGTGGCGCGTTCACCCTCGCCCGGTACGTCGCCGCCACCCGGCCCCGCTCCACCCAGCAGGTCGTCGAACGGGACGCCGCCCTCGTGCAACTGGTCCGCCGCGAGCTGCCGTTGGACGCGAACGCGCGCATCAGGGTGCGGTCCGTCGACGCCCGCGACGGGCTCGCCAAGGTGCCGGACGGCTGGGCCGACCTGGTCATCACCGATGTGTTCAGCGGGGCCCGGACCCCGGCCCATCTGACCTCGACCGAGTTCCTCGACGACGTACGCAGGGCCCTCAAGCCCGGCGGTGTCTACGCCGCCAACCTCGCCGACGGGCCGCCGCTCGCCCACCTGCGCGGCCAGATCGCCACCGCCGCCGCCCGTTTCGAACAGCTCGCGCTGGTCGCCGACCCGACGGTGCTGCGCGGCAAACGCTTCGGGAACGCCGTCCTGGTCGCCTCCGACCAGCCGCTGCCCGTCGCCGAACTGACCCGCCGAGCCGCCTCCGACCCGCATCCCGGCCGGGTCGAGCACGGCAGGACACTCACCGACTTCACCGGCGGGGCCGCCCCCGTCACGGACCTCGCGGCGGTGGCGTCGCCCGCGCCGCCCGCATCGGTGTTCCGGTGACTGCCCTACGGCACTCTCCCGTACGGCACTCTCCCGTACGGCACTCAGTAGGTCCCGATCTCCACGCGTGGTGGTCCGTCGTGCCAGGTGCAGAACACCGACACCCGGTCGGCGCCCGAGGAGAACTCCACGCGGATCCACGACTGGGTCTTCCACACTTGCATCGACCAGCCCGCGCCGGGAGTGGCCGACACGAGGGACGCGGAGTCCCTGCCCAGGTCGAAGACCGCCCGGCCGCCGTCGGTGTCGTAGCTCTTGACCTCGCCGGTGGCGGCGGGGGAGGGACGGGGCGGTTGTGTGGGGGTCGGGCTCGGCTTCGTCACGGTGGGCGGTGGGCTCGCCGTGCGGCGCGGTCGCGGACTCGTCCGTTCCGACTGCGTGGGCGGCGCCTTCGACTCCTGCCCGGTCGCATCGGCCGCCTTGATGGGCAGGGCGCGCGGCGGGTCGTAGGCCGTGCCCGCCATCACCGTGTGGACACCCCACCACGACAGCGTGACCGCCGCGCCCGTGGCGAGCAGCCAGGCCAGTACGTGTACGAGTCCTCTGCGCATCGCCGGTCATACTGCCTCACGCGTCCCACGCGTTGTCCACAAACGGGAGTCACGCGGGGCCGGTTGTCCCCGGGCGAGGAGTTGTCCACAGGCCCGCACCCGGCTGTTCGAGATGGCGTACGGTGCGGCGCATGGCAAGTGTGCTCGTGGTCGAGGACGACCAGTTCGTACGCTCGGCGCTCATCCGGCACCTGACCGACGCCTCGCACACCGTACGCAGCGTCGGGACGGCATTGGAGGCGCTGCGCGAGGTCGCCCATGTCCGTTTCGACGTGGTGATCCTGGACCTCGGACTGCCCGATCTCGACGGGTCCGAGGCCCTGAAGATGCTGCGCGGCATCACGGACGTGCCGGTGATCGTCGCCACGGCCCGGGACGACGAGACGGAGATCGTCCGGCTGCTGAACGCCGGTGCGGACGACTACCTGACCAAGCCCTTCTCGGTCGAGCACCTGTCGGCCCGCATGGCGGCCGTGCTGCGCCGCGCCCGCTCCGGCGCGGGAGAAGGGGAGCCGTCCCCGGTGATCCGGGTCGGCGGCCTGACCGTCGACCCGCTGCGCCGCCAGGCCGAGCTGGACGGCGCGCGGCTCGACCTCACCCGCCGCGAGTTCGACCTGCTCGCCTTCCTGGCCCGCCGGCCAGGTGTCGTCGTCCCCCGCAAGGAGCTGCTCGCCGAGGTGTGGCAGCAGTCGTACGGCGACGACCAGACCATCGACGTCCATCTGTCCTGGCTGCGCCGGAAACTGGGCGAAACGGCTGCGAACCCCCGCTATCTGCACACCCTCCGGGGCGTCGGTGTGAAGCTCGAACCGCCGGGGGCGGAGGCGCCGCGATGAGGTGGGCCCTGGTCAAGGTGTCGCTGGCGGTGACCACCATGGTCGTGCTCGCCTTCGCGGTGCCGCTCGGACTGGTCATCCGAGAGATGGCCCGGGACCGGGCCTTCTCCAATGCCGAGCGGGAGGCCGCGGCCGTCGCCCCGGCACTGTCCATCACCACCGACCGCGACCAGCTCGAACGGGTCGTGGCCTCCGCCGGCTCCGACGCCGGGATGGCCGTGCACATACCGGCGGGGGACGGCCAGGAGGCCCTGGAGCTCGGGCGGCAGCGCGCCGCCGGCGAGGACATCGCGGCCGTGCGGAAACTGGGCCGGGCGTCCACCACCGGCGTCGCCGGCGGCTCGACTCTGCTCCAGCCGGTCGCGCTCAGCACCGGCGAGATCGCGGTCGTCGAGGTGTACGTGCCGGAGGCCGAGGTCACCAACGGCGTGGGCACGGCCTGGGCGGTGCTCGCCGGGGTCGGTGTCGCGCTGGTCCTCGGCTCGGTCGCGGTCGCCGACCGGCTGGGCGTGCGGATGGTCCGGCCGGCCAAGCGCCTGGTCGAGGGGGCCCGCGACCTGGGGGAGGGCCGGCTCGGCGCCCGTGTGCCCGAACAGGGCCCGACCGAACTGCGGCTCGCCGCGGTCGCGTTCAACTCGATGGCCGACCAGGTCGTCCAACTGCTGGCGAACGAACGGGAGCTGGCGGCCGACCTGTCCCACCGGCTGCGCACGCCCCTGACCGTGCTGCGGCTCAACGCCGCCTCGCTCGGCGAGGGACCGGCCGCCGACCAGACCCGGACCGCGGTCGAGCAGCTGGAGCGCGAGGTCGACACCATCATCCGTACGGCCCGGGAGGCCAAGCCGCAGACGGCCGCGGCCGGTCCGGGCGCCGGGTGCGACGCGGCCGAGGTGGTGCGGGAGCGGATGGCGTTCTGGTCGGCGCTCGCGGAGGACGAGGGCCGCAAGTGGCGGGTGGCCGGGGCCGACCGGCCGGTGCGCATCCCCGTGGCCCGCGCCGACCTGGCCGCCGCGCTCGACGCGCTGCTCGGCAACGTCTTCCGGCACACCCCGGAGGGCACCGCCTTCGCGGTCGACGTGCACAACGGCGAGGACGCGGTGATCGTCCTCGTCTCCGACGCGGGCCCCGGCATACCCGACCCGCAGGCCGCGATGGCGCGGGGCCGCGGCTCCGGGAGCGACGGCTCGACCGGGCTCGGCCTGGACATCGTGCGCCGGCTCGCGGAGTCGACCGGCGGGGACGTACGGATCGGCTCCTCGGTGCTCGGCGGGACCGAGGTGCGCATCCGGCTCCAGTTGGACGGGCGGGCGCCGGTGAGCGGCAGGGGGCATCGCGGGCCGGTGCGGCGCCGACGGCGGGGCAGACCGGCCGGTGTATACAACCGCTCCCGCTCGCTCTGACCTCTCCGGCGGCTCACGGCGTCCCTTACCTGCGGCCGGCGGCCTGCGTCCGTGCTCACGGGTCGGTCACATTTCGACAAATGAAGTCGACTGCCCTTGACGCATGACCGGACATACGGCTGTCATTGCGCCACCGTGTTCGGTCAAGTTGATTTCTGGTCGATTAAGACTGGATTTCACGCCACACCCTCGTGGCCGAACCCTGCCTCAGGAGCCGTTCATGCACGACCTCTCTCCCTCCGGACTCTCCCTCCCCGCCGCCAGCCGCCGCTCCGTCCTGCGCGGCATAGGCGGCGCGGCCCTGCTCGGTGCCGGCATACCCCTGCTCAGCGCCTGTGGCGGCAGCGGTGCGGCCGCCGACCCGAAGACGGTCAGCCTCGGCTCGAACTCCTCGGACGCGGTGCCGAAGAAGGCGTTCGCCGAGATCTACGCCGCCTTCACCAAGAAGTCCGGCATCAAGGTCGACGTGAACACCAAGGACCACAACACGTTCCAGGAGCAGATCAACTCCTACCTCCAGGGCACGCCCGACGACGTGTTCACCTGGTTCGCCGGGTACCGCATGCAGTTCTTCGCGTCGAAGAAGCTGGCCACCCCGATCGACGACGTGTGGCAGAAGATCGGCGGGAACTTCCCCGACGCGATGAAGAAGCTCAGCAAGGGCGAGGACGGCAAGTACTACTTCGTGCCGCTGTACACGTACCCGTGGGCGGTCTTCTACCGCAAGAGCGTCTTCGCCCAGCACGGCTACGAGGTCCCCACCACCTGGGACGACTTCGTCGCCCTGTGCAAGCGGATGCAGAAGGACGGGCTCGTCCCGATCGCCTTCGGCGACAAGGACGCCTGGCCCGCGATGGGCACGTTCGACCAGATCAACTTCCGCACCAACGGCTACGACTTCCACGTCGAGCTGATGGCCGGCAAGGCCTCCTGGACCGACCCCAAGGTGCGCAAGGTCTTCGACCACTGGACGGAGATCCTCCCCTACCACCAGGACGGCGCGGTGGGCCGCACCTGGCAGGACGCGGCCCAGACCCTGGTGGCGAAGAAGGCCGGCATGTATCTGCTGGGCACCTTCGTCGGCCAGCAGTTCACCGACAAGGCAGACCTGGACGACCTCGACTTCTTCGCCTTCCCGGAGATCGACCCGCAGTTCGGCCAGGACACCGTCGAGGCGCCCACCGACGGCTTCATGCTCTCCAAGGCCCCGAAGAACCGCGACGGCGCCACCAAGCTGCTGGAGTACCTGGGCACCCCCGAGGCCGAGCAGATCTACCTCAAGGCCGACTCGAGCGTGGTGGCCGCCTCCACCAAGGCCGACACCGCCTCCTACACCCCGCTCCAGAAGAAGTCCTTCGAGATGATCTCCGGCGCGAAGAGCCTGACGCAGTTCATGGACCGCGACTCCCGCCCGGACTTCACCTCCACGGTGATGCAGCCCGCGCTTCAGAACTTCATCCGCAACCCGAAGAACGTCGACAGCATCCTCTCGTCGATCGAGCGTCAGAAGAAGACGATCTTCGCGTCCTCATGAGCACCGACACCTCCACCGAGAACCCGGAGACGGCCCCCGCGCCGTCTCCGGGCGCCGCTCCCGCGAAGGGCCCGACGGGCCACCGCCGGCTGCTGACCCGCCGCGACCGCATCACGCTCGGCGTGATGGCCGGGGTGCCGACGATCCTGCACGTCGCCCTGGTGTGGCTGACGGCCCTCGCCTCCATCGCGCTGGCCTTCACCAGCTGGGACGGCATCGGCTTCGACTCCATCCACTGGGTCGGCCTGGAGAACTTCAGGCAGCTGTTCACCAGCAACCCGCAGTTCTGGCCCGCCGTCGAGCACAACGTCATCTGGTTCGTCGTGCTCATCCTGCTGCCCACCCCCTTCGGCCTGTTCCTGGCCGTGCAGCTGGACAAGAACATCCGCTTCAGCCGCGTCTACCAGACCGCGTTCTTCCTGCCGGTGGTGGTGTCGCTGGCGGTCACCGGGTTCGTCTGGCAGCTCGTCTACAACCCCGACACCGGCCTGATCAACAGCCTGATCGGCGCCAACAAGCCCGGCCACTACATCGACTGGATCGGCGACCCGGACCTCAACCTCTGGGCCGTCCTCGTCGCCGCCTCATGGCGGCACACCGGCTACATGATGATCCTCTACCTGGCCGGCCTGAAGGGCGTCGACCCCGCCCTGCGGGAGGCGTCCGCGCTGGACGGCGCCAATGAGTGGCAGACGTTCAAGAACGTCGTCTTCCCGACCCTGCGGCCCACCAACACCGTCGTCCTGGTCGTCACGATCATCGAGGCCCTGCGCGCCTTCGACCTGGTCTTCGTCTTCAACAAGGGCGCCCAGGGCACCGAACTGCTCTCCATCCTGGTGACCAACAACATCATCGGCGAGTCCAGCCGCATCGGATACGGCTCCGCCATCGCCGTCGTGCTGCTGGTCATCTCGCTCGCGGTGATCATCCCGTACCTGATCGCCACCTTCCGGAAGGAGCGGCGCGCATGAGCACCGTCGCCGGCGCTCACAAGCAGCGCACCCCCGTCCGCCCCGCCCGGATCCTGCTGCACACCTTCCTCGTCGTCACGGCGCTGGCCTGGCTGGCGCCCCTGCTGTGGGCGCTGCTCGCGGCGATGCGGCCCTACTCGGAGACCAGCACCAAGGGCTATGTGTCCTGGCCCGACAAGCTGAGCTTCGACAACTTCACGAACGCCTTCCAGCAGTCGGACATGCTGCACTACTTCGGCAACACGCTGATCGTCGCCGTGCCGGCCGTGCTGCTGACGCTGCTGCTGTCGTCGATGGTCGCCTTCTACGTCAGCCGCTTCGACTTCCGCCTCAACCTGGCGCTGCTGCTGGTCTTCACCGCCGGCAACCTGCTGCCCCAGCAGGTCATCATCACCCCGCTGTACCGGCTGTACCTGCTGATCGACCTGCCCGGCATCACGATGAGCGGCAAGCTCTACGACTCCGCGCTCGGCCTGGTCCTGATCCACGTGGCGTTCCAGTCCGGCTTCTGCGCGTTCGTGCTGAGCAACTACATGCGCTCGCTGCCCCATGAACTGACCGAGGCCGCCCTGGTCGACGGCGCCTCCGTCTGGCGCCTGTACTGGCAGATCGTGCTGCCGCTGTGCAAGCCCGCGATGGCCGCCCTCGCCACCCTGCTGTCCATCTGGATCTACAACGACTTCTTCTGGGCCATCGTCCTGATCTCCACCGGCGAGAACATGCCGATCACCTCGGCGCTGAACAACCTCTCCGGCCAGTACTTCACCGACCCCAACCTGGTGGCGGCCGGAGCCCTGCTCACGGCCATCCCCACCCTGATCGTCTACTTCGTGCTCCAGCGCCAGTTCGTCAGCGGCCTGACCCTGGGCGCCAACAAGGGCTGACCCCTCCCGAAAGAGATCACCGTGCAGCACCCCTTCACGCCGCTGGCCGCCGTGCCCGTCGACCTCCGCCACGCCCGAGTCCACGAGGAGGGCTGGCAGTCCTGGAGCCCCAGCGGCGCCTACGCCCTGAGCGCGGCGCCCCACCGGCCGGCCAACGCCAACTGGGCCACGGTCTGCTACCGGCCCGGCGTCACCGTCCCCGCCGGCGTCTTCCAGGGCGAGGGCCTGCTCGCGCTCGACCCCGGCGACGGCTCACCGGTCCGGCTGTGGGCGGCGGCCGAGCCGACGCGCGAGGTGCCGTCGATCCGGCTCGCCGTACGGGGCGGCGTCGCTGAGATCGGCGCCGACGGCCCGGTGAAGGAGTGGACGGGCGAGGACATCCAGGCGGTGCTGGGCGACTGGGCCTCCGGCCTCGGACTGGACGCCCCGCGCCCTGCGCCCACTGTCTGGTGCTCCTGGTACGAGTACTTCACGGAGGTCACCGAGGACGACATCCACGAGAACCTCCGCGCGATGGACACCCTCGACCTGCCCGTCGACGTCGTCCAGATCGACGACGGCTACCAGCGGGCCCTCGGCGACTGGCTCACCCTCTCCGGCCGCTTCCGCTCCCGCGCCGGAATCGCCGAGAAGATCCGCTCCCGCGGCCGCCGCGCCGGCATCTGGACGGCCCCCTTCCTCGTCGACCCGGCGAGCGACCTGGCCGCCGAACACCCCGACTGGCTGGTCCGGGACACCGCCGGCGGCTTCGCCCACGCCGGCCGCAACTGGGGCCACGACCTGCGGGTCCTGGACACCACCCACCCGGACGCGGCGGCGTACCTGACCGAGGTCTTCACCACCCTGCGCGCCGAGGGCTACGACTACTTCAAGACCGACTTCCTCTACGCGGGCGCCCTGACCGGCATCCGCCACGCGGACGTCGACCCCCTCACGGCGTACCGCTCCGGCATCCGCCTGATCCGCGACGCGATCGGCCCGGACTCCTACCTCCTGGGCTGCGGCGCCCCGATGCTCGCCTCCATCGGCCTGTTCGACGCCATGCGCGTCAGCCCCGACACGGCCCCGCACCGCCGCCCCGAGGCGGACGACTACTCCCAGCCGGGCCAGGACCCGGCCGAGTTCACCGGCGCGGCCCGCCAGTGGCAGCACGACCGCCTCTGGACCAACGACCCCGACTGCCTGATGGCCCGCCCGGCCGTCGAGACCCGCGAACAGTGGGCAGCGCACGTGGAATCCACGGGAGGCCTGATGGCCTCCAGCGACCGCCTGCTGTCGCTGGACGAGTGGGGCGTGACGACGACCCGCCGGCTCCTGACGCCACGCGTCGTTTCCTGAAAAGCCGGGGCGCGGCACTCCCCTAATGGTGCCGCGCCCCGTCCCCCCGCCTCCGCAGTGGCTAGACGGTCTCCACCTCCGGCAGCGTGCCCGTCCGGGCCGCCCGGGCGTACCAGTGGGCGCTGGACTTCGGGGTGCGTTCGAGTGTCGCGTAGTCCACGTACACCGCGCCGAAGCGCTTGCCGTAGCCGTAGGACCACTCGAAGTTGTCCATCAGGGACCACAGGAAGTAGCCGCGGACGTCCGCGCCGTCGGCGATCGCGCGGCGGACCGCCGACAGATGGCCGTGCAGGTAGGCGACGCGCTCCGGGTCGTGCACCCGGCCGTCGGAGTCGATCTTGTCGTCGTAGGCCGCGCCGTTCTCGGTGATGTACAGCGGCAGCCCCGGCGCCTCCCGGGTGTAGCGCATGATCAGCTCGTGCAGGCCGGTGGGGTCGATCGTCCAGCCCATCTCGGTGCGGTCACCGGGCGTCTGGTGGAAGGCGACGTCGTCCGCGGCCGGCCACGGCGAGTGGCTGCTCGACCCGTGGCCGTCGGCGCGGGGGCCCTTCGCCGCCGGGTCGGCCGCCGAGACCAGCGCGGGCGTGTAGTAGTTGAGGCCCAGCGCGTCCAGCGGCTGGTTGATCAGCGCCAGGTCGCCGTCGAGGACGTGGTTCCAGTCCGTGAGCCCCGCCGTCGCCACGTACAGCGACTCCGGGTACGCGCCGTGCAGGATCGGGCCGTGGAAGACGCCGTTGGCCAGGTCGTCGATCTTCCGGGCCGCCGCCAGGTCCGCCGGGCTCTGCGAAAGCGGCCTGGCCACCGTGGAGTTGAGGCTGATCGCGACCGTGTTGCGGGCCGGCATCACCGACCGCAGGGCGGCGGCGCCCAGCCCGTGCGCCAGGTTCAGGTGGTGCGCGGCACGCAGCGACGCCGCGGGATCCGTCCGGCCCGGGGCGTGCACCCCGGAGGCATAGCCCAGGAACGCGCTGCACCACGGCTCGTTGAGCGTCATCCACTGCTCGACCCGGTCGCCCAGCGCCTCGCCGACGATCTGCGCGTACTCCGCGAAACGGTACGCCGTGTCCCGCTCCGGCCAGCCGCCCGCGTCCTCCAGCTCCTGCGGCAGATCCCAGTGGTAGAGGGTGACGGCCGGCTTGATGCCCTTGGACAGCAGCTCGTCGACCAGCCGGCGGTAGAAGTCCAGGCCCTTCTGGACGGCCGGGCCCCGGCCGGTCGGCTGCACCCGCGACCACGAGACGGAGAAGCGGTAGGCGCCCAGGCCCAGCTCCGCCATCAGCGCCACGTCCTCGCGGTAGCGGTGGTAGTGGTCGACAGCGATGTCACCGGTGTCGCCACCGGCCGTCTTGCCCGGCGTATGGCTGAAGGTGTCCCAGATCGACGGCGTACGGCCGTCCTCCCGCACCGCGCCCTCGATCTGGTACGCGGAGGTCGCCGCGCCCCAGAGGAAGGCGGGAGGGAAGGTCACGGCCGTGGCCGGGTTCTCGGAGTCAGGCATGGAAGCGCTCCCAAAGGGGGTCATGGAGACCGATGATGGAGGGGGAGGGGAGAGGGAGAAGAGAACAGGGGCCGGAGCAGCGCCGGTCCGGCCCCCGAGGAAGATCAGCCCTTGACGGCGCCCTGCATGATGCCGCCCACGATCTGCTTGCCGAAGATCGCGAAGACCAGCAGCAGCGGCAGCGTGCCGAGCAGCGCGCCCGCCATGATCAGGGACTGGTCGGGGGTGTAGCCGCGGCCCAGGCCCGCGACCGCGACCTGCACGGTCGGGTTGCCCATCTGGGTCAGCACCAGGAACGGCCACATGAAGTCGTTCCACGTCTGCACGAACGTCAGCATCCCGAGCACGGCCATCGCCGGCCGCGCCGCCGGGAACACCACGTGCCACACCACACGCCAGCTGCTCGCCCCGTCGACCCGGGCGGCCTCGATGATCTCGTCCGGCAGCGCCTGGATCAGGTACTGCCGCATGAAGAACACACCGAACGCGCTCACCAGCGACGGCAGGATCACCGCCTGCAACTGGTCCGTCCAGTCGAGCTTGGCGACCATCATGTACAGCGGGATCACGCTCAGCTGCGGCGGCACCATCATCGTGCCGATCACGATCAGCATCAGCGCGCCACGGCCCCTGAACCGCAGCTTGGCGAAGGCGAAACCGGCGATCGTCGACAGGAAGACGATGGTCGCCGCCGAAACCCCCGCCACGATCGTGGTGTTGAGGAACGCCTCGCCCAGATTGGCGTCCTTCCAGGCGATCTCCAGCTTGTCGAACAGACCCGAGCCGAACCAGAACGGCGGCGGGGTCTGCGCGAGCCGCTGGTTGTCACGCGAGGCGGCGATCGCCGTCCACACCAGCGGGAACAGCGAGACGATCGTGAACACGATGAGGATCGCGTACGCGATCGGACCGCCGTGCAACGTCCCGCCCGCCCGCGCGGACTTCGGCAGGCGGGGGCGTTTGGACTCCTTCGCGGGCGCCGCGCCGGGCGGCGGGGCGTCCTTTGGCGTCACAGTCGTCGTCACGGCCGGAACTCCTTAACTACTGGCGCGCAGCCGGCGCGAGATGACGTAGTTGACGATGCCGATGACGATCAGCATGAGGAACATCGTCCAGGCGATCGCCGAGGCACGGCCCAGGTGCTGGGCGACCCAGCCCTGCTCGTACAGATACAGACCGAGCGTCTGGAACTGGTGCTCCGCGCCGCCCGACGTGCCCTTGTTGGCGTCGAACAGCAGCGGCTCGCCGAAGACCTGGCTCGCGCCGATCGTCGACACGACACACGTGAACAGGATCGTCGGGCGCAGCGCCGGCAGCGTCACATGGATGAACTGCTGCCAGCGGTTGGCCCCGTCCAGCGCCGCCGACTCGTACAGGTCCTGCGGGATCGCCTGCATCGCGGCCAGGTAGATCAGCGCGTTGTAGCCGGTCCAGCGCCAGATGATGATCGACGAGACGGCGATCTGCGAGAACCACTTGTCGTTCTGCCAGTCGACCGGGTTGATGCCGACCATGTCGAGCGCCCAGTTGATCATTCCGTAGTCGCGGCCGAAGAGCAGCACGAACACCAGCGAGGCGGCGGCGATCGATGTCGCGTACGGCGCGAGCATCGCGACCCGGAAGAAGGTCGAGGCCCGCAGCTTGTAGTTGAGGATGTGGGCGATGCCCATCGCCATCAGCAGCTGCGGGACGGTGGAGATGATGCCGATGGTCAGGGTGTTCTTCGCCGCGTTCCAGAAGAACTCGTCGTCGAAGATCCGGGTGTAGTTGCGCAGTCCGACCCAGTTCATGTCGGTCGGCGCGGTCAGCTCCACCTGGTGCAGCGAGGCCCAGCCCGTGTAGATCAGCGGGAACAGGCCGAACGCGATGAACAGCAGGAAGAACGGCGAGACGAAGGCGTACGGGCTCCAGCGGATGTCCCGCTGCCAGCGGCGCGACAGCCGGTCCCGGCGCCGCCGCTCCTTGTCCGCGGCGGCGTCCCCGGGCGGGCGGCCCGGGGCCGCGCCCCCCTCCACGGGGGGCGCGGCGGTGTCGTGACGGGTGGCCATACGGGTCACTGGTCCAGCTTGTTGTCGATGGTCTTGACCGCGGAGTCCCAGGCCTCCTTGGCGGACTTGCCCTTCGTGGCGAGGATGACGCCGTTGTCCGTCAGGCCCTGCATGATGATCTGGTCCTTCGGGCCGATCACCTGGACCGGGGCGGTCTTGGCGGCCTCGGCGAAGATCTCGCCGATCGCCTGGTCACCCGTCATCTCGTTCTTGGCGCCCGTCACTTCGGGCATGGTGTACGCGGACGGGGCGCTCGGGAAGCTGCCCTGCACCTTGAACAGCTTCGCCTGCTGCTCCGGCGCGGTCAGCCAGGTCACGAACTTCTGCGCCTCCTTCACGTTCTTGCCGCTCTTCGGCACGGTGAGGAAGGTGCCGCCCCAGTTGCCACCCTTGGGCGCGGTGGCCACGGCCCACTTGCCGGCCGCGTCCGGCTTCGAGTAGCCCTTGATCGTGCCGAGCATCCACGGCGGGCAGGCGATGGCGGCGAACTTGTTGTTGGCGATCGAGGAGTTCCAGCCCGGCTGGAACTGCGTCTCCGACTGGACGAGGCCCTTCTTGGCGGCGTCCGCGGTCAGGTCGAAGGCGGCCTTGACGGCCGGGTTGGTCTTGTAGATGACCTTTCCGGAGGCGTCGTAGAACTTCTCCTTCTCGCTGCCCAGGACCGCCTGGATCAGACCGCCGGGGGAGTCCATGAAGAAGGTGCCCTTGGGTGCCTTCGACTTGTAGCGCTCGCCGACCTCGACGAGCTTGGCCCAGTCACCGGCCCACAGCTTGCCGACCTCGGCGGGGTCGGTGGGCAGACCGGCCTGCTTGAAGAGGTCCGTGCGGTAGCAGATCGCCATCGGGCCGACGTCGGTGCCGAGGCCGATGGTCTTGCCGTCCTTGGTCGTGGCCTGCTGCCACTTCCAGTCCAGCCACTTGCTCTTGTCCACGCCCGGCGCCTTGGACATGTCCTCGAGCTTGTCGGCCTGGGTGGCCGTGACCTCGGCGATGTTGGCGACTTCGACGGCCTGGACGTCCAGCAGACCGCTGTTGGTGGTGAGGTGGTTCAGCAGCGCCGGGTAGTAGTTCTCGTTCCGCTGGACGACGTTCTCGGCGATCTTGATCTTCGGGTTGAGCTTCTCGTACTCGGCGTACAGGCCGGCTTCCTTGAAGCCCATGGTGCCGAAGAGCCCCACGGAGATCGTCGTCTTGCCACCGCTGTCGCCGCCCGACGAGGAGCCGGAACCGTCGCTCTTGCCGTCGTCGGCACAGCCGGCCAGCAGCCCGGCGCCCAGCGACGCGGCGGCCGCGAGGACCATCGCCTTGCGGGCGGTTCGGATGCGTGCTCGCATGTCGTCCTCCTGTTGCCCTGACGTGCCGACCCCCCGGCCAACTGCATTGTTGGACCCGTTTTTACTCGCTGCGGCTCGGGCGGGGAACGTGCGGGTTGTGTATGTGTCAGGTACTGTGGGAGCGCTCCCACCAGTGATGTGTTGAAGGTTCTCCGGTCGGGGCGGGGGTGTCAAGGGACCGGACAGGGAGAGATGCGTTCAGTTATCGGGCTGTTAACTGGACCCGGGCCGCAGTCCCTGGCGGCCCGGGACGGCGGTATCAAGCCAGTCGGACCGGCCCGCCGGCCGAAGCGGAAGGCCGGGGGCGGGCGGCCTCGGCAGCGGTCACTCCCGCTGACGAGCCTGTTAAATTCCAGGCCAGCCGCAGAGTGCGGGTGTGGACGGGAAGGCGGAGCCCATGGCAAGCCACGGAGCGCGGGGCCGAAGCGGTGGCCGGCCCACCCTCGAAGAGGTGGCGGCGCGCGCCGGTGTCGGCCGCGGCACGGTGTCCCGGGTGATCAACGGCTCACCCCGGGTCAGCGACGCGACGCGAGCGGCCGTCGAGGCGGCGGTCGCCGAGCTCGGCTACGTCCCGAACACCGCGGCCCGCGCCCTGGCCGCCAACCGCACGGACGCGATCGCGCTGGTCGTGCCCGAGCCGGAGACCCGGTTCTTCGCGGAGCCGTACTTCTCGGACATGCTGAAGGGCGTCGGGGCTGAGCTGTCCGACACGGAGATGCAGCTCCTGCTGATCTTCGCGGGCAGCGACAAGGAACGCCGCCGTCTCGCCCAGTACCTGGCCGCCCACCGGGTGGACGGCGTCCTGCTGGTCTCGGTCCACGCGGACGATCCGCTGCCCGACCTGCTGTCCCAGCTGGACATCCCGGCGGTGATCAGCGGCCCGCGATCAGCGGGGGAGACCCTGCCGTCGGTCGACTCGGACAACTACGGCGGCGCCCGGCAGGCCGTCGAGCACCTGCTGTCCCGCGGCCGCCGCCGGGTGGCCCACATCACCGGCCGCCTCGACGTCTACGGCGCCCAGCGCCGCATCGACGGCTACCGCGACGCGCTGAGCGACGCGGGCCACGAGGCCGACGAGGCGCTGATCGAGCCGGGCGACTTCTCGGAGGAGGGCGGCAGCCGTGCCATGACGGCACTGCTGGAGCGCCGCCCCGACCTGGACGCGGTCTTCGCCGCCTCCGACGTCACCGCGGCCGGCGCCCGCCAGGCGCTGCGCGACGCGGGGCGCCGCATCCCCGACGACGTGGCGCTCGTCGGCTACGACGACTCCGCCATCGCCCGCCACATGGACCCGCCCCTCACCAGCGTCCGCCAGCCCATCGAGGAGATGGGCCGCCGGATGATCGACCTCCTCCTCACGGAGGTCGCCGACCGCCGCCCCCTCGCGTCCCGGGGGCTGGACCGACGGCAGGTGGTCCTGGCGACGGAGCTGGTGCCCCGGTTGTCGTCGTGACGCCGCGTCCCCTGAACGCTTCACGAGCGTCGCGGAGTTGACGGCGGCGGGGCGGAGCCCGGCGCACGGAGCCCCGGGCAACGCCGCATGACATCCACGCCGTCCGGCACGAACGTCCACCGCCCGCTCGTCGACCCGGTCCACCAGCTCACCCAGGGCGTCGCGATCGCACAGAGGGACCGTCAGAGCCTCGCCACCGCCGGCCGCCGGACCAGGTACACGGTCGCCGTCGACACCAGCACCGCCATGCACGCGATGAACACCAGGCCCGCGCCCTCCAGGCCGATCGGGCCCGTCAGCAGGCCGACGCCGATCACCGGGACCGAGATGCCCGCGTAGGCGACCACGAACAGCGTCGAGATCACCGCCGCCCGCCGGTGTTCGGGAGACGCCCCGGCGACCTCGGACAGCGCGCCGCGGAAGGCCAGGCCCTGCCCGACGCCGCCGACGAGTGCGCTCAGCACCACCAGAGACATCAGGTCCCACCGCAGCGCGCCCGCGAGCAGGGCCAGCCCGGCGAGGAGTCCGGCGCAGCCCAGCGGGAGGGAGCGCCGCACCCCGACCGGGCCGACCGCCAGTTGCCCGGCGGTCGAGGCGAAGAAGGCCAGCGCGACGATCAGCCCGCTCACGGCGTGGTTGTCCACGTGCAGGGACTCGGCGAGGAATTCGGGGCTGACCGAGGTGAACACCCCGAAGAGGGCGAACCCCGCGAACGAGGCGATCGCCGCGGGGGTGAACGCCGCCCGCACCTGAGGGGGCAGCGCGGGGCGCTGCGGCCGTACGGTGCGCAGCGGCTTGCGCTCCCGTACGGTCTCCGCGAGCCGCAGCAGGACGGCGGCCGAGCCGGCCACCAGCACGAGGTGCGTGACGAACGGCAGGTACAGCGGCCGGTCGGCGTACTGCGCGAGCACGCCGGAGAGCAGCGGACCGCAGCCCAGGCCGCCCATGTTGGCGGCCGTCGCCACGAACGTGGCCCGGGAGGCGCCGCCTTCCGGCGCCAGCTCCATCACGTACGCCGTGGCGGCACCGGTGAACAGACCGGCCGAGAGTCCCGACAGCAGCCGCCCCGCGTACAGCCAGCCCAGCCCGGTGGCGCACAGGAAACAGACGGCGCTCGACGCCGCGAAGCCCAGGCCGCACAGCAGCACCGGGCGCCTGCCCACGGCGTCCGAGGCGTTGCCGACCAGCAGCAGAACCCCGATGACCCCGAAGGCGTACAGGGCGTACACCACGGTCACCGTCAGCTCGGAGAATCCGAACTTGCCCTGGTAGAGGGGATAGAGGGGAGTCGGCAGTGTGGTCCCGGCCATGCATACGGCGAACACCGCCCCGCCGAGCACACACGCTCGCCACCCTCGGCGCGCACCGTCCATGCCGCCGACCGTAATGCCGGTCGCTCCCCAGCCCCGGACCGGCGCGCAAAAAGCTTCAGCCGGTGGCTTCTACACGAAGCCACCGGCTGATTACTCAGGGTGAGTGACGGGACTCGAACCCGCGGCATCCTGGACCACAACCAGGTGCTCTACCAGCTGAGCTACACCCACCATGACCGGCTTGGAGGTCAGTGATTTCCCCGACCGGCCGAGAAAAAGTGTACAGGGTCCGAAGGGGTGCTCGCGCCCGGCTTTCGCGGCGCCCCTCCACGGGCCCCCGGCACGGCTACTGCGCAGGCAGCACGTGCTTCGCGGCGATCTTCTTCGCGGTGTCCGAGTCGGGCCCGGGCTGCGGGACGAAGACGGCCTCGCGGTAGTAGCGCAGCTCCGCGATGGACTCGCGGATGTCGGCGAGCGCCCGGTGGTTGCCGTTCTTCTGCGGGCTGTTGAAGTACGCCCGCGGGTACCAGCGGCGGGCCAGCTCCTTGATCGACGACACGTCGACGATCCGGTAGTGCAGGTAGTCCTCCAGCGTCGGCATGTCGCGCAGCAGGAAGCCGCGGTCCGTGCCGACGGAGTTGCCGCACAGCGGGGCCTTGCCCGGCTCCTTGACGTGCTCCCTGACGTACGTCAGGACCTGCTCCTCGGCGTCCTTCAGCGTCGTGCCGTCCGGCAGCTCGGCGAGCAGCCCGGACGAGGTGTGCATCTGACGCACCACCTCCGGCATCGTCTCCAGCGCCCGGTCCGGCGGCCGGATGACGATGTCCACGCCATCGCCGAGCACGTTCAGCTCGGAGTCGGTGACGAGGGCGGCCACCTCGATGAGCGCGTCGTCCGACAGCGAGAGGCCGGTCATCTCGCAGTCGATCCACACCATGCGATCGTTCATGTGTCTAACCTTACGGTGAGCCGCCGCGGGCCGGACCGGCCGTGCGGTGACCTTGTGGCCGCCAGGTGCGCCGGCCTCGCGGCCGAGGGCGCGCCGACCCCGAAAACGGCGCCGGGCCCGCGCGGAGATTTCCTCCACGCGGGCCCGGTCACCGGCTCACATCACGTCGCGCTGCGCTGCCCCGGCAGACTCGCCCGGCTCGGCACGTACGCGTCCCGCCCGTTGTCCGGCGCGGCCGACGCCGACGCGGACAGGGCCGGGGACGATCCGACCGCGCTCGCCGCCGCCGTACGGCGGGACTGGAGCGGGACGGGGTGCTCCGGATGCAGCGAGGCGGGCTGCTGCTGGCCCGGCTGGCCGGGGTGCCCGGACATGCCGGACCCCGGACCGCCCGGTGCGGCCTCGGTGTCCTGCGGCCGCTCGCCCTGCGGGCGCCGGGCGCGGTAGGCCGCCCGGTACGCGGCCGGCGACGAGCCCAGCTGGCGGCGGAAGTGCCCGCGCAGGGCGACCGGCGACCGGAAGCCGCAGCGCCCCGCCACCTCGTCCACCGAGTAGTCCGACGTCTCCAGCAGGCGCTGCGCCTGGAGCACCCGCTGCGTGATCAGCCACTGCAGCGGCGCGCTCCCGGTCAGCGAGCGGAAGCGGCGGTCGAACGTACGACGGCTCATGTACGCGCGTGCCGCCAGCGTCTCCACGTCGAACTGTTCGTGGAGGTGCTCCAGCGCCCAGGCGACGACCTCGGCGAGCGGGTCGGCGCCGATCTCCTCTGGTAAAGACCTGTCGAGATAGCGCTCCTGGCCGCCGCTTCGGCGCGGGGGCACGACGAGGCGCCGGGCCAGGGCCCCTGCGGCCTCGTTGCCGTGGTCCGTGCGCACGATGTGCAGGCACAGGTCGATGCCCGCGGCGGTGCCTGCCGACGTCAGCACGTCGCCGTCGTCGACGAACAACTCCCGCGGATCGACGTGCACCGACGGATAGCGTTTCGCCAGCGTAGGCGCGTACATCCAGTGTGTCGTCGCGGGCCGGCCGTCCAGCAGGCCCGCCGCCGCGAGGACGAAGGCACCGGTGCACAGCCCGACGATGCGGGCGCCCTCCTCGTGTGCCCGGCGCAGCGCGTCGAGCGCCTCGTCCGGTGGCGGAGAAGTGATCGAACGCCAGGCCGGTACGACGACCGTGCCCGCGCGTGAGATCGCTTCCAGGCCATGCGGTGCGGTGAGTTCCAGGCCCCCTGTGGTCCGCAGTGGGCCGTCCTCGCCGCCGCACACCAGCAGTCGGTAGCGCGGCACGCCGGCGTCCTGGCGGTCGATCCCGAACACCGACAAAGGTATGGAACTCTCGAAGATGGGGCCGCCGCTGAACAGCAGCACCGCGACGATCTCCTTGCGACGTCGCCCGGAAAGCTTCCGGGCCGCGGCTTCCGGCGCGGCAGTGGAGTCGTGGCTCATACTGCTAAGCCCCCCTCGGTGGTCGCGGCTCCTCGGTTGTGTCGCTCCTGCACGTTTCCCCTCGGTCCTGCACGAGTCCCCCGCCGTAGACAGTCAAGATCGAATCTACTGTGTCCCGTCGCGCCGCAGTGGCCGGTTCGGCACTCGGCACATTGTCGACTTGGCAACTTGGCGTGAAGCATTCGATCACGAAGCGTTGCACTCGTGGGGCGTGCAGGGAAGTGCGCCTTGTGGCAGTGGCCAATCCGCGTAGGGTGCGCAGCACCCCTGAGGCCCTTTCCGTGCAGGTCGAACGGGGGTTGGGGGGTGGTCAGGGAGGGTGATGCACAGGTGTGAGAAGTTGGCTGAAAAGCAGCGTGCCCGTGCGCGGAAACCGGTCAGCCGACCGGTGTATCCCCGCCAGTGTGCCGTCCGCCACGGTGTGACCCCGTTCCCGTGCGGTGGTGCCGGCCCCGGTGGGGTGCCCGGTCCTCGGCCGCCAGCCGGGCCGCGCCGCGCTCGGACTGCCGCAGCAGGACCCGGCACGCGCCCGTGACGGCCGCCAGCCCGAGGGCCGTGCCGGCGGCACCGGACAAGGAGGCGCCGTACCCGAGGAGCACGGCCGGGACGAGCAGGCAGCTGAAGGCCGCCCAGCGGACCACGTCCGTCGCGGTGTCCCGCGGCGGCGGGGCCGCGCGGTCCGCCTCGGAGGCGGGGCGGGGTCCGGGCATGCGTGCTCCCTGTGGCGTGACTCACGGGGTTCAACGCGTGGCCGGTGAGCAGGTCACTGTCTGACCGGACCACCTCCACGGGCAAGTGAATCCTGTGCAAACCGCCTGTACAGCGCAGCAACCATTGCGTTACGGGCGTCGCCTCGTGCATGCTCCCTGGAACCCGCACGCACGGCGGGCGGGATCTGGGCTAAGGAGGCGTGCCGCCGTACCCTTGGGGGTATGGGGTTGGGAAGACCATTCCCGGACACAGCTCCGCCGCACACTGTTGTCCCTCCCATAAAGGATCACAACGCCGAGACAGCCATGGCCGGTCACGAATTCTTCGAACCCGCGGACCGCAAGCGGCCCGTCGCCGATCCCACGGCGGCCGAGCCCCTGGCGGCGGAAGAGCCTCGCCACTCCTGCGATCCCGCCTTCAAGCACGGGGTCGTCGTCGGCTTCGACGGCTCCACGTCCAGTGAGCGCGCCCTGGCGTACGCGATCGGCATGGCCCATCGCTCCGGGTCGGGCCTGATCATCGTCCACGTCGCCAACCGGCTGCCGACCACGGTGTGGGCCGGCTGCGAGCCGCCCGTGTTCGTGGACGTGCCGGACCACCGGACCGAGGTGCTCGGTCTTGAGCTGGCCTGTGCGGACTACCTCGCCGAGGTGCCCTGGATCCTGGTCGAGCGCGGCGGCGACATCTGCCACGAACTCGAAGAGGTCGGCCGGGAGTACGAGGCGGACGCGATCGTCGTCGGGTCGACCCACGGCATCGTCGGGCGGATCTTCGGCTCCGTCGCCGGACGGCTCGCCAAGCGGGCGAAGCGGCCCGTCGTCGTCATTCCCTGAGGGCCAACTCCCTTGCTCTCCCTGTGCAGTGCGTAAATCTACTCGTGCGTAGAGGTGTTTGTGCCCTTGTGAAGGGCATATACGGGACACCGCACAACTGCACATGCACGAAGGGAGCCCGCCGTGGACAAAGACGTCTCCGCGGGAAGCGGAATCACGACCGTGGCCGGTCGACTCGCCCTCGGAATCACCCTGTTGGCCTTCGGGCTGGGGCATACCGCTGTGCTCGACGGGGTGTCAGCCGCTGACGCCGTGTCCGTCGCCCGGTATGTGGGCGGCATCGCCCTCTTCGCCGCCGGATTGCTGGCCCTGCGGGGCGGGGACTCCTCCGGTGGGACGGCGTTCTCGGTGCTCGGGGCGCTGTGGTTCACCTGGGCCGTGTCGGCCGACGCGCAGGTGTCCGGCAACGCGGCAGGGCTGTTCCTGCTGTTGTTCGCGCTGGTGGCGTTGTCTCTGGCGCTTGCCGGTGGGGACCAGCTCGGGCAGGGCGTGTACGGGCTGCTCTTCGTCTCGCTGCTGCTGCTCGCGATCGCCGTGTTCGCCGGGAACGACGGGCTCGCGAAGGTCGGTGGGTGGTTCGCCGTGGCCGCGGGGGCCGTTGCCTGGTACGCGGCCACGGCGGTGCTCGCGCACTGGCCGACGGCGGTTCCGCGACGCGCTGCCGGCCGGGGAGTGACGGCCACCGGTTAGCTGCGCAGGCCGGGGAGTTGGGCGGCTTCCCGGCGATGAAAACGGACCCCCTGCGCTGGGTGGCAGCGCGTGGGGGTCCGTCCTCTTTGTTTGGCCTCCTCTACTCCACCGTCACCGACTTGGCCAGGTTCCTCGGCTTGTCGATGTCCCTGCCCAGGGCCAGGGCCGTGTGGTACGCGAGGAGTTGGAGGGGGATGCCCATCAGGATGGGGTCGAGTTCGTCCTCGTTCTTCGGGACGATGATGGTTTCGTCGGCCTTCTCCTGGTCCTGGTGCGCCACCGCGAGGATCCTGCCGCTGCGGGCCTTGATCTCCTCCATCGCGGCGCGGTTCTTCTCCAGGAGGTCGTCGTCGGGGACGATCGCGACCGTCGGGAGAGCCGGCTCGATCAGGGCCAGGGGGCCGTGCTTGAGCTCGGAGGCCGGGTAGGCCTCGGCGTGGATGTAGGAGACCTCCTTGAGCTTCAGGGAGGCCTCGCGGGCCACCGGGTAGCCCCGCACCCGGCCGATGAAGAGCATCGAGCGGGCCTCGGCGAACTGCAGGGCCAGCTTCTTGACGTCCTCCTCGTGCTCCATGATCTCGGCGATCTGGGCGGGCAGCTTGCGCAGGCCCGCGATGATCCGCTTGCCGTCGCGGACCGAGAGATCGCGGGTGCGGCCGAGGTGGAGGGCGAGGAGCGCGAAGGCGACCGTGGTGTTCGTGAAGCACTTCGTGGAGACGACGCAGACCTCCGGGCCCGCGTGGACGTAGATGCCGCCGTCGGCCTCGCGGGCGATCGCGGAGCCGACCACGTTCACCACGCCCAGGACCCGCGCGCCCTTGCGCTTGAGCTCCTGCACGGCGGCGAGGACGTCGTAGGTCTCGCCGGACTGGGAGACGGCGATGTAGAGGGTGTCGGGGTCGACCACCGCGTTGCGGTAGCGGAACTCCGAGGCCGGCTCGGCGTCGGCGGGGATTCGCGCCAGCTCCTCGATCATCTGGGCGCCGATCATGCCCGCGTGGTACGAGGTGCCGCAGCCGAGGATCTTCACGCGGCGGATGCGGCGGGCCTCGCGGGCGTCGAGGTTGAGGCCGCCCAGGTGCACGGTGGAGAAGCGGTCGTCGATGCGGCCGCGCAGCACGCGGTCCACGGCCTCGGCCTGCTCGTGGATCTCCTTGTGCATGTAGGTGTCGTGGCCGCCCATGTCGTAGGAGGCCGCCTCCCACTCCACGGTGGTGGGCTCCGCGGTGGTGCGGGTGCCCTCCGTCGTGTACGTGCGGAAGTCGTCGGCCTTCAGGGTGGCCATCTCGCCGTCGTCCAGCGTGACGATCTGGCGGGTGTGGGCGACCAGCGCGGCGATGTCCGAGGCGACGAACATCTCCTTCTCGCCGATGCCGAGGACGACCGGGGAGCCGTTGCGGGCGACGACGATCCGGTCGGGGAAGTCGGCGTGCAGCACGGCGATGCCGTAGGTGCCCTCGATGAGCCGGAGGGTCTCGCGGACCTTGTCCTCCAGCTTCGTCGCCTGCGAGCGGGCGATGAGGTGGGTGAGGACCTCGGTGTCGGTCTCGGAGAGGAACTCGACGCCGTCCGCCTCCAGCTTGCGGCGCAGGTCGGCGGCGTTGTCGATGATGCCGTTGTGGACGACGGCGACCTTGCCCTCGGCGTCGAGGTGCGGGTGGGCGTTGACGTCGGAGGGGGCGCCGTGGGTGGCCCAGCGGGTGTGGGCGATGCCGGTCGTGCCCTTGAAGCGGGCCGGGACCTTGGCCTCCAGATCGCGGACGCGGCCCTTGGCCTTGACCATCTTCAGGCCGGAGGCCTTCGGGGACGTGATGACGACGCCCGCGGAGTCGTACCCGCGGTACTCCAGGCGCTGGAGGCCCTCCAGGAGGAGGGGAGCGACGTCACGCTTCCCGATGTAACCGACAATGCCGCACATATATACGCATTCCTAGCCGTAGACGATGCGCCGCAGCTGCCGGAGCGAGAGCTCCGGCGGTGCCACCGCGCGATATTTGAGATCCGCCTCGATCCGCTCGAAGATCGCCGCGTTCACCAGGCCCTGGGCCTGGAGCTCGCGGTGGCGGCGACGGACGTACTCCTCGGTCGTCTCGTCGAAGTAGGCGAGCACGTCCTGGATCACGCGCAGCGCCTCGCCCCGGCTGAGGGGCGTGGACCGCGTCAGATGATCAACCAGTTCGTCGTGCACTCGCTAGATCCTGGGGTACCGGCGGCGCTTTCGCAAGAATTCTGCCCGGTTTCGGGCAGATGAGTGTTGGAGCACTTATGGGACGCCCATGGGAGTCTGATGGGCGGTTGTTCCCCGGGCGGATGTGTAAGCCGAGCAGCTTGTGACGCCATGGACATTCCTCGTATGGGCGTACCCGAGCGGCTCGCCGAGCGCATGAGCATGGCCGAGCAGCACGAGTACCTGCGCGCCAGGTTCTCCCGGCGCACGATGATCAGAGGCGGTGCCGTCACGCTCGGTGCCGTCACCGGTGGCGCGTTCGTGCCGGGCGCCACCGCCCAGGCCGCCGTACCGAGCGGGCGGCCGAGCACCGAGACCGTCGACGGGACCCACGTGGCCCCCTTCGGCCGCCACCTCGCCTACGGCACCGACCCGCGCACGGAGATGACCGTCTCCTGGCAGGTCCCGGTCGCCGTCAAGAAGCCGTTCATCCGGATCGGCGCCCACCCCACGGACCTCTCCCGGAAGATCGACGCCGAGGTCCGCACCCTCTTCACGCCCGCCGGTGTCGGCGCGAGCGGCAACCACACCCAGTACTACGTCCACGCCAAGCTGACCCACCTGCGCCCGGGCCGGACGTACTACTACGGCGTCGGCCACCAGGGCTTCGACCCGGCCGAGCCGCACCTGCTGGGCACCCTCGGCACCTTCACCACCGCCCCCGCGCACAAGACGCCGTTCACCTTCACGGCCTTCGGCGACGAGGGCGTCAGCTACCACGCCCTCGCCAACAACAGCCTCCTCCTCGGCCAGAACCCGGCCTTCCACCTGCACGCAGGCGACATCGCGTACGGCGACCCCACCGGCCAGGGCAGGACCGACGACACCGGCTTCGACTCGCGCGTGTGGGACCAGTTCCTCGCCCAGACCGAGTCCGTCGCCAAGTCCGTCCCGTGGATGCCCGCCTACGGCAACCACGACATGGAGGCCTGGTACTCGCCCAACGGCTACGGCGGCGAGGAGGCCCGCTGGACCCTCCCGGACAACGGCCCCGACAAGGAGAACCTCCCCGGCGTCTACTCCTTCACCTACGGCAACACGGCCGTCATCTCGCTCGACGCCAACGACATCTCCTTCGAGATCCCGGCCAACCTGGGCATCTCCGGCGGCACCCAGACCAAGTGGCTGGAAGCCCAGCTGAAGCAGTACCGGGCCGCGCACGACATCGACTTCATCGTCGTGTTCTTCCACCACTGCGCCTACTGCACCTCCACCTCGCACGCCTCCGAGGGCGGGGTCCGGCAGGAGTGGGTGCCGCTGTTCGAGAAGTACACCGTGGACCTGGTCATCAACGGCCACAACCACCAGTACGAGCGCACCGACGTCATCAAGGGCGACAAGGTCACCAGGAAGCTCCCGATCGGCGGCACGGCCTACCCCGAGACCGACGGCGTGGTGTACGTGACGGCCGGTGCGGCGGGCCGCAGCCTCTACGCGTTCAGCGCCCCGCTGTCGTACGAGGGCAACGAGCACGACGTGGACTCCGTGTCCTCGTTCGTCAACGTCAAGGGCGGCAAGCAGAACGAGACCGTCGCCTGGTCGCGGGTGCGCTACCTCGACTACTCCTTCCTGCGCGTGGACGTCACCCCCGCGCCGAAGGGGCACCTGGCCACGCTGACGGTGCGCGGCATCGCCGAGACCGGTGACCAGGTGGACCACTTCACGGTGGCGCGCCGGGCGAAGTAGCGCCCGAGGCTGTCACATCCGCTTGAGGATCGCCTGCTTGGCCAGCGCGAACTCGTCGTCCGTCAGCACGCCCGTGCGGTGCAGCTCGCCGAGCTCGCGCAGGCGGCGCAGCAGGGCGTCGTGATCGTCCTCGGCGGACGCGACCGGGGGAGAAGGCAGTTCCGGTCGTGCGTCCCGCACCTCGGCGGCGGCCCGGGCCGGGTGCGGAAGCCTGGCCTGGACCGCCGCCGCGACCAGCGCCATCAGCGGGTCCTTCTTGAAGCCCCACAGTTCCACGGCGTTGGGGTCGTACTTGGGCGGGGCCTTGGTGGGCGCGTTCCGCACGGTGAAACGGAGGTAGCCGTTCTCCAGGCCGGCGGCCGGCTGCCACTCCACGCCCGTGATGTCGGTGAGCGCGAGCGTGCGGGCACCGGCGGCGGCCTTGGCGTCCTCCGTCTTCCAGTTCCACTCCAGGCGTATGCGCTCGCCGTCGAAGCCGGCGGTGCCGTCTCCGGCGGAGACCGACAGGGGCACGGAAGGGCCCGGCAGCAGGTACTCGTCCACCGGTTCGCTCGGCACCTGGTCCAGGAGCAGGGCGTTACGGACCTCGTCGGTGAAGTACTCGGCGACGCCGTAGCGGTCGGACTCGACGATCAGCTGGTACGGGTCGTGGGGCTCGGTGAGCCGGCCGCCGGTGGCGTGCAGCAGCGGGTCGGCGCCGTCGCGCAGACGGAGCCTGAGCCGCCCGGCCTTCCTGCCCTGCTCGAAGGAGATCCCGGCCAACGCCCCCAGCGGGACGACCAGTTCACCCAGTTCCCTGCGCAGCAGACTGACGTTCCTGTCCCGCCCGGGGGTCAGCCGCAGGGCGTCGCCGTCGAAGGCCCATGTGCCGTCCTTCTGGATGATTTCCGCCATGGGGTGGATTGTTCCACCGGTCTCACGAGAGAGTGGTCCAGACCTTTTGGAGCTCAACGGCCCAGGGAAGGGACACGCTTGTGAGAGACGGCCGTGCGAGACCGCGCCACAGAACGCTTCGCCTGCTCGGTTCCCTGCTGCTGGTCGGGATGGGCCTCTCCATGGCAGGGGCCGCCCCCGCACAGGCGGCAGCGCCCACCCCGCTCGACCGGGTGATCCCCGCGCCCGCCTCGGTCGCCCCGGGCGGGTCTCCCTACCGGATCACCCGCGGCACGCACATCCACGTCGACTCGCCGGAGGCGCGGCGCGTCGCCGAGTACCTCGCGGCCGTCCTGCGGCCCTCGACCGGCTACCGTCTCCCCGTCACCGAACACGGCACGGGGGGCATCCGGCTGCGCCTCGCCCAGGGCCCCTTCGGTGCCGAGGGCTACCGCCTCGACAGCGGCCGGGGCGGCGTCACCATCACCGCGGCCCAGCCCGCCGGTCTCTTCCACGGCGTCCAGACCCTGCGCCAGCTCCTCCCCGCGGCAGTCGAGAAGGACACCGTCCAGCCCGGCCCCTGGCTGGTCGCCGGCGGCACCATCCAGGACAGCCCGCGCTACGGCTGGCGTGGCGCCATGCTCGACGTCTCCCGGCACTTCTTCACCGTCGACCAGGTCAAGCGCTACATCGACCAGCTCGCCCTCTACAAGATCAACAAGCTGCATCTGCACCTCAGCGACGACCAGGGCTGGCGCATCGCCATCGACTCCTGGCCGCGCCTGGCGACCTACGGCGGCTCCACGGAGGTCGGCGGCGGCCCCGGCGGCCACTACACCAAGGCCCAGTACAAGGAGATCGTGCGGTACGCCGCCTCCCGCTATCTGGAGGTCGTCCCCGAGGTGGACATGCCGGGCCACACCAACGCGGCCCTCGCCTCCTACGCCGACCTGAACTGCGACGGCGTCGCGCCCCCGCTCTACACCGGCACCGAGGTCGGCTTCAGCTCGCTGTGCGTCGGCAAGGAGATCACGTACGACTTCGTGGACGACGTGGTCCGGGAGCTGGCCGCGCTCACGCCGGGCAAGTACCTCCACATCGGGGGCGACGAGGCGCACTCCACCAGCCATGAGGACTACGTGAAGTTCATGGACCGGGTGCAGCCGGTCGTCGCGAAGTACGGCAAGACGGTCGTCGGCTGGCACCAGTTGACCGGTGCGACCCCGGTGAAGGGGGCGCTCGTCCAGTACTGGGGGCTCGACAGCACCAGCGCCGAGGAGAAGGCGCGGGTGGTCAAGGCCGCGCAGAGCGGGACGGGGCTGATTCTGTCTCCGGCCGACCGGGCCTATCTCGACATGAAGTACACGAAGGACACGCCGCTCGGGCTGTCCTGGGCGGGGTATGTCGAGGTGCGGCGGGCCTACGACTGGGATCCGGGAGCTTATTTGCCCGGGGTGCCGGAGGGGGCCGTGCGGGGGGTCGAGGCGCCGTTGTGGACGGAGACGATCGAGAACTCCGGGCACATCGAGTACATGACGTTTCCGCGGTTGCCCGGGGTTGCCGAGGTGGGGTGGTCGACGGCTGGTACGCATGACTGGGAGCGGTACAAGGTGCGGCTTGCTGCGCAGGCTGAGCGGTGGAACGCCCTGGGGGTTGAGTGGTACCGGTCGCCGCAGGTGCCGTGGGGGGCGGCTGGGCGGTGATGCGACTGCGGGCCGGTGGGGGCTTGTCGCGCAGTTCCCCGCGCCCCTGAAAGCACGCGCGGTTCCCCGCGCCGCTGAAGGCATGCCGACAAGGACGGGCACCCCGGAGGACCGTACTCCGGGGTGCCCGTCTGTCTGTGGGGTCAGAACTGCGCGATCGGGTTCTTCAGGGTGCCGGCCAGTTGGAGGGCGCCGGACGGGTCCGAGAGGTCGACCATCTGCTCGTTGTTGCGGAGCTGGAGGCGGTTGAGGCAGGACAGGGCGAACTCCGGGGCGAACATGTCGTACTGCTGGAACTTGTCGGCGAGTTCGGGCCTCGAGTCCTGGTAGGCGCGGGTGACCTCCGCGACCGTGCGCCAGAAGTCGTCCTCCTCCAGGATGGCCTCGGAGGCGAGGTTCGCCGCGAGGAAGCGGAAGAAGCAGTCGAAGACGTCCGTGAAGACCGACAGGAGTTTCTTGTCCTCCGGGACCTCCACGCGCAGCCGCTCCACCGTCGGCGGCAGTACCGCGTCCGGGTCCATGACGGCGATCTCCTCGGCGATGTCCTTGTAGATCGCGCGCTGCACGACCCCGTCCTTCAGCACGAGGATGACGTTCTCGCCGTGCGGCATGAAGACCAGGTCGTAGGCGTAGAAGCTGTGCAGGAGGGGCGTGAAGTAGGCCTGGAGGTAGCGGCGCAGCCATTCGGTCGGGGCGAGGCCCGACCGCTCGA
This sequence comes from Streptomyces afghaniensis, assembly GCF_044327915.1. NCBI lineage: Bacteria > Bacillati > Actinomycetota > Actinomycetes > Kitasatosporales > Streptomycetaceae > Streptomyces > Streptomyces afghaniensis. Next base: position 714,459 of record NZ_JBIRGJ010000002.1, on the reverse strand, counting down.
TCAGGGCGCCCGCGACCGACGCACCCTCGTGGTCGACGTGGACCAGGGACGCCATGGTGGCCAGGGACTCGCCGTCCTTCAGGGACGGCACCGGGCTCTCCCGCCACAGCGCGGCGAGCATCTTGCGGTACGGCGAGTAGCGGTCCGTCGCCTGCTCGTACTCCAGGTGCCGGTAGCCGACGGCGGCGCGCTCCCGGATGATCGACAGGCCGGTCGACCTCAGGACCTCGTCGTTGTCGATGAGCTGGGCCAGCCAGTCGTTGATCGCGGGCGTGGCCTCCATGTAGGCGGCCGACAGCCCCCGCATGAACCCCATGTTGATGACGGACAGGGCCGTCTTCACGTAGTGCTTCTCGGGGCTCGTCCGGTTGAAGAAGGTCCGGATGGACTGCTGGGCCAGGTACTCGTCGTCGCCCTCGCCCAGGCACACCAGGTACCCCCGGGCGACCTCGGCGGCGAAGGTGACGGTGAGTTTGTTCCACCACTGCCAGGGGTGGACGGGGATGAGGAGGTAGTCGGCCGGGTCCAGGTCCTTCTCGCGCAGGACGCCGTGGAAGCGCTCGACGGTCTCCGCGCCCAGTTCCTCGCGCAGGAAGGACTCGTACTCGATGCCGACACCGGCCGTGAACGCGGCCCGCGAGCGGTGTGCCGCGAGCCAGACGAGCCGGACGGGGCTCGCCGTCTCCGGCGCGTACGACAGGTACTCGTGGATGCCGAAGCCGAGCCGGCCGTTGTTGGCCACGAAGCAGGGGTGGCCCTCGGTCATGCCGGTCTCGATGGTCTGGAAGTCGCCGCGCGCGAGCTCGGCGGCCGTGGTCCGCGGCTTGGTGAGCTTGTAGCAGGTGCCCGAGAGGGTGGAGGAGATCTCCTCCAGGTAGACGGGCAGGATGTCGTCGCTCAGGCCCAGGGACTTCTGCATCTCGATGAAGAAGTCCAGGGCGGCGAGCGGGAGTTCGGCGCCGTCCCGGTGCCGGGTGATCGACTCGGCGTCGACCTGCCAGTGGTCGAGGGCGCGGAGCGTGGCCGTGAAGGTGTACCGGGTCTGGCCGTCGTCGCTGCGGACGACGTAACCGTCCCCGTCCTGCTCAGGGGTGATCAGGCGCTCGTGCGCGAACTCGGCGAGCGCTTTGCGGATCAGGAGGCGGTTGGCCCGCGCCCAGCGGTGGGGGGACAGATGCGCTACGGCGTCGGACAGGGTCATACGGCTACTCCTCGGGCGGCCAGGAACTGTTCTCGCGTGCAGAAACTCAGCAGCGCGCGCTTCTCCGGCTTGTCGATCTCGCGCTCGGGCACGAAGCCCACGGCCTCGTTCAGCGCGTGCACGGCCTCGTTGCTCACGTCGGGCTCCACGACGACCCGCCGGGTGCGCGGGTCGGCGAACAGCTCGTCCATCACGGCGGTGATGACGGCCCGGGTGAAGCCGTGGATCGGCCGGTCGGTCGGCGCGACCAGGAAGTGCATGCCGACGTCGCCGGGCTCCGGCTCGTACAGCCCGGTCAGCTCGACGTACCGGGGGTCGTACTTCTCCATCAGGAAGGCCGGCCGGCCCTCGTGCAGACCGAGGTAGGCGTGGTGATGCTCGTGCGCCGCGATGCGCATGTACTCGCGCTCGACGTCCTGGAGTTTCGCGTCCTGCATCATCCAGTAGGCCGCCTTGGGGTGGGTGACCCAGGAGTGCAGCAGCTCGGCGTCCTTCAGGGGGTCGAGCGGGCGGATGGTGAACGTGCCGATGCCGGTGGTGGCGCTCATACCGAGAACTCCTGGAAGGCGATCGTCTTCTCCACCGGGTAGTACTCGGTGCCGAGCAGCTCGCGGATGATGTACGCGTTCCGGTACGGGCCCATCCCCAGGTCGGGGCTGGTGATGCTGTGGGTGTGGACGCCGGCGTTCTGGAGGAAGATCCCCCGGCCCGTGACGTCGATGGCGTAGTTGCGCGCGACGTCGAAGTTGCCCCGGGAGTCGTAGACCAGGCGGTCACGCACGGGCCCCAGGAACTCCGGCTCGGCGTACCGGTAGCCCGTGGCCAGGATCAGGCCCTCGGAGGTCAGCTCGAAGTCCTTGCCCTGCTCCTCCTGGCGGAAGCCGAGCGTGTACGTGCCGTTCTCGTACGCCGCGCTGGTCAGCGAGGAGTTGGTGAGCAGACGCGTGGGCACGGGACCGCCGAGGTTCTTCTGGTAGAGCAGGTCGAAGATCTCGTTGATCAGGTCGCCGTCGATGCCCTTGAACAGGCCCTTCTGCTCGGCCGTGAGGCGGTAGCGGGTGGCCTCGGGCAGCTCGCGGAAGTAGTCGGCGTACTCCGGCGACGTCATCTCCAGCGTGAGCTTGGTGTACTCCAGCGGGAAGAAGCGCGGGGAGCGGGTGACCCAGTTCAGCCGGTAGCCGTGGACGTCGATCTCGCTGAGCAGGTCGTAGTAGATCTCGGCGGCCGACTGGCCGGAGCCGACGATCGTGATCGAGTCCTTCTTCTGGAGCTCCGCCTTGTGGCTCAGGTAGCGGGAGTTGTGGAGGAAGTCGCCGCCCAGGTTCTGGCAGGCCTCGGGGATGTGGGGCGGGGTGCCCGTGCCGAGGACGAGGTGACGGGCGCGGAAGACGTCTCCGGCCTCGGTGTGCACGACGTAGACGTCGTCCTCGTACCGGACCTCCGTCACCGTCGTGCCGAAGCGGACGCTGCGCAGCTGGTTGGCGGCCCAGCGGCAGTAGTCGTCGTACTCGACGCGCAGCGGGTAGAAGTTCTCGCGGATGTAGAACGAGTACAGCCGGCCCTTCTCCTTCAGGTAGTTCAGGAAGGAGTACGGGGACGTCGGGTCGGCGAGGGTGACCAGGTCCGACATGAACGGGGTCTGGAGGTGGGCGCCGTCGAGGAACATCCCCGCGTGCCACTCGAAGTCGGGCTTCGACTCCAGGAAGACGCCCTCGAGTTCGTCGATCGGCTCGGTGAGGCAGGCCAGGCCGAGGTTGAAGGGGCCGAGCCCGATGCCCACGAAGTCGTGGATTCTGTTCGGGTTTTCAGGACGCGCGGTCAAGGGACTCTCCCAGGTACTGCTCGGCGTGGCCGGCGATCAGATCGAGGACGGCGGCGATGTCGGACGCCTGCGTCTCGGGGTTGAGCAGGGTGAACTTCAGGTAGTGACGGGCGCCGACCTTGGTGCCCGCGACGATGGCGTCGCCGGAGGCGAACAGGGCCTTGCGGGCGTAGAGGTTGGCGCGGTCGATCTCGGCGGGGTCGGTGACCGACGCCGGGATGTAGCGGAAGACCAGGGTGGACAGGCTCGGCTCCACGACGACGTCGAAGCGCGGGTCGGCGGCGAGCAGCTTCCAGCCCTCCCGGGCCAGCTCGCACACCTCGTCGAAGAGCTGCCCGATGCCGTCGGCGCCCATGGTCCTGAGGGTCATCCACAGCTTGAGGGCGTCGAAGCGGCGGGTGGTCTGCAGGGACTTGTCCACCTGGTTGGGGATACGTTCCTCCACCATGCGGCGCGGGTTCAGGTACTCGGCGTGGTAGGTGGCGTGCCGGAGCGTGGCCGCGTCGCGGACCAGCACGGCGGACGAACTCACCGGCTGGAAGAAGGACTTGTGGTAGTCCACGGTGACGGAGTCGGCGCGCTCTATGCCGTTCAGCCGGTCCCGGTGCTTCAGGGAGGCGAGCAGGCCGCAGCCGTAGGCGGCGTCGACGTGCATCCAGGCGGCGAACTGCTCGCACAGCTCGGCGATCTCGGGCAGCGGGTCGATCGAGCCGAAGTCGGTGGTGCCTGCGGTGGCGACGACAGCCATGGGCACGAGGCCGTCCTGCTTGCAGCGCTCCAGCTCGCGGGCGAGGGCGACGGTCTGCATGCGCTTGTCGTGGTCGACGGGTATGGAGACCACGGAGTCCTGGCCCAGGCCCAGCAGTTTCGCGGACTTCTTCACGCTGAAGTGGCTGACCTCGGAGGCGAAGATGCGCAGTTTGGCGAGTGTGTCCGTCTTGGCTTCCTCACGCGCGAGCAGCAGCGCCTGGAGGTTGGACTGGGTGCCGCCGGAGGTGAACACCCCGTCGGCGGCGGGGCCGAGACCGATGCGCTCGGTCGTCCAGTCGATCAGCTTGCGCTCGATGAGGGTGCCGCCGGCCGACTGGTCCCAGGTGTCCAGGGAGGAGTTCACGGCCGACAGGACGGCTTCGCCGAGCACGGCCGGGATGACGACCGGGCAGTTGAGGTGGGCGAGGTAGCGGGGGTGGTGGAAGTAGACCGCGTCCCGGAGGTAGACGTCCTCCAGTTCGTCGAGCACCGCGGCGGTGTCGTGCAGCGGCTTGTCGAGGTCGATCGCGTCGATGGCGGGAGCGAGGGCGTCGACGGTGACGCCGGTGAAGGGCCGTTCGGTGGTGGCGATTCTGGCGGCCACCCGCTCGACTCCGTCGGTCACGGAGCGGCGGTACTGCTCCGCGGTGGTGTCGTTGAGCAGGTGCGAGCGCATGTAGGGGTCCTCCGGTGGGGACAGTCCGGTGCGGGACAGGGGCGGGCTGGAACCGCTGGTTCAACTTAGGTAAGCCTAACCTAAGTTGTTTATCGCGGAACCGTGCCCTGCCGTGACTGTGGTCACTTGGGTCGGGTGTGGGGTGCGGGTTATCCCTCGGCCCGCAACTGCTCCTCGCTCACGCCGCGACGCCAGTACCCGACGAACGTGACCCGGCGGCGGTCGATCCCGCGCTCGCGCACGAAGTGCCGGCGCAGTTCCTTCACACAGCCGGACTCGCCGGCGATCCAGACGTACGGCCGCTCGGCCGGGGGCAGTTGGGCCTCGCGGAGGACGTCGAGGGCCCTGGAGGAGTCCTCGCGGCCCTCCTCCTCCCTCACCAGCCAGGTGATCTCGGCGTCCGCCTCGGTCACCAGGTCCTGGATGTCCGCGGCGTGCGGCACCTCCAGCCAGACCCGGGCGCGGGTGCCGGCCGGCAGTGACTCGACGATGGCCGAGGCTGCCGGTACGGCGGTCTCGTCACCCCAGACGACCACGAGGTCGGTGTCCTCGGGCGGCCGGAAGCGGATCGCCCGGTTGTCGGCGACGGCCGGCCCGAGCAGCAGCACCCGGTCTCCGGAGGTGGCACCGGCGGCCCAGCGGGAGGCGGGGCCGGCCTGGACCGAGGCGCCCGGCTCGATGCCGTGCAGGGCGAAGTCGATGTCGATCTCGTCCGGGTCGCGGCGCAGCTCCCGCAGGGTGTACGACCGCATCACGGCCCGTACGTCGTCCGGCAGTTCACGCCAGCCCTGCCACCACCCGTCCCCGAGCTCCAGCGGGACGACCGGCTCGGGCTGTCCGGGGTGGGGCAGGAACAGCGACAGCGACTGGTCACGCCCGTCGGAACGGAAGGCGTGCAGATCGGGCCCGCCGAAGGTGACACGGACCAGGGACGGGCCGAGCCGCCTCGTCCGTACGACCTGAAGCGAGAAGAAACGGAACGGGGCGGCCACGGCGGTGGTCATCTATGGCTCCTGAGTTGGCGTCAGGCAGTGGTGGGGCGTACCTCAGGGCGCGGGGAACTGCGCGACCAGCCACATGCGGCTCGCAGTCGCGTATGTGAGCAGCCCCCACGGCGCTGAGCGCTTAACTGACCTTCTTGGCGGTCTCGATGGCCTTGGCGAGGTTCTCCACCAACGGCACGCACTTGTCGTACGACAGAATCGGCTCGGCCGACCGCGAGATGACCTGCCCCGCCTTCACCGCGGGGAGCTTCTTCCATGTCGCCTCGGTGATGTTCGCCGGCTGGATCGCCGAGGACCGGTCGTCCATCATGATGATGTCGGCCGCGTACTTGTCGACGTTCTCCCAGCTCAGGCTCTCGAACCAGCCGCCGCCCTTCGCCTTGGCCTTCTCCGGCGGCTCGACGAAGTTCACGCCGAGGGCCTTGAAGTACTCCAGGTCGACGGAGAGGTTGGTGCCGGAGACGTAGAAGAGCTCCTGGCTCGCGGATCCGGCCATCACCTTGATGTCGGGGTGTGCCTTGGCGGCCTTGCGCAGCCGCTCGGAGGCCTCCTCGAACCGCTTCTTGGCGTCGGTGACCTTCGCCGCCTTCATGTCGCCGCCGAGGGACTCGGCCAGCTCCCACATGCGCTGGAGCGGGGCGGTGAGCTGACGGTCGTAGACGGAGATACCGACGCTCGGGGCGAGCTTGGCGATCTTGTCCTTGGAGGCCTCGGGGACGTACCAGAGGGTGCCGACGGAGTCGAACATGGTGCTGATCAGCACGTCGGGGGCGAGGGCGGCGTACTTCTCGACGTTGAACTGGTCCCAGGAGTTGCCGAGGATGGTCACCTTGCTGATGTCCATGTCGCCGGCCTGGACGTCGGGCTTGCCGTCCTGCGTCTTGGTGGGACCGAAGACGCCCTTGACGGAGACGCCGTAGTCGAACAGGGCGGCGGCGACGCCGGTGAAGGCGACGATGTTCGCGGGGACCTTGTCGAGCTGCACGTTCTTGCCGCGGTCGTCCTTGAAGGACCACGGGCCGGACTTGGCGGACGCCTTCGAGTCCGAGCCGCCGTCCGTCGAGTCCTCGCTGCCACACGCGGTCACGAGCGCACCGAGTCCGAGGGCACCGCCGGCGGCGAGGATGCCGCGGCGGGAGAAGCGGGCGGTTCTGGCGTTCGACATCGCTGGGTCTGCTTTCGTACGTACGGAGCCACTGCGGGCACGGCTGACAGCCAGTTGGCTGGATTTAAGCTTAGGTTAGCCTAACCTCATGCCGTGTCCAGGGGGGCCCTGGTACCAGTGCCCGGGGGAAGGGACGGGGATGCCCTCGGGGTCAGTGATCCGGATCACGAAGGGACGTGCCGAGGGCGGGCCGAAGCTCCGGCAGGGACTCCGCCTACGGCTTGAGACGGCGCGTCACGGCCCGGACCAGGTCGACACGGGCGACCTGAAGGGCGAACTCCTGTCCGCGTTCCGGGGCGGGCTTCGCGAACCAGGGGAGGCCGCGGCGACGCCACTTGGTGGGCGCGAGGTTCCCGGGAATCGGCGGCAGGTCCAACGACCAGGCACCCAGCCGCAGTTGTCCCGTCCATAACCCGGCCGGCAGCTCGGTGACCGGCACCCGTACGACGAAGTCGCCGCCGGGCTGCGAGACGGTGCGGGCGGGGAAGACGGCGGTTCCGCCGCGGCCGTCCTTCAGGTGGACGGCGAGAGCGCCGTCCGGGAAGGCGGCCAGCGTGCACCGGCCGGCCAACTCCAGTTCCGTCGACGAGTCCGGGGCCCATCGCACGCCGCGCAGGCTCAGTCGCGGCAGCACCTCGTGCTTGCGTTCACCGATGTCGAGCGTGAAGTTGCCGTGGGGTGTGGTGGTGTAGAGCGTCACGGCTCGGGCCTCGCCGCCGCCGTCCACGATGTGCGTCGCCGGCGCGCCCGAGATCTCGCCGTCCCGCTTGCTGCCGATCCGGACCTCGCGGGAGATGCCCTGAGCGCCGGTCGCGAGGGAGATGTCCCAGAGCCCGTCGGGGAGTGGGCCACCGTCACCGGCGGTGGTGATGTCGACGGAGGCCTCGAAACCGGCCTGTTCGTAGAGGTACCGCCCTTCGTCCTCCTCTTTGCCGAGTCCCGGAGTCGCCCTGTGGGCGACCGGAAGCCGGTACTCCGTGCCGCTGGCCCGCTCGCGCAGGACGAGTTCGGTGGTCACGTCCTCGGTGGCGACGCGATGCAGGTAGCCGTGTCCGGCCATGTGGAGGACGCTGCCGCGTATGTCGGCGCGGGTGACGTGGTGGCGCACCCCGAGTTGGCGGGTCACGTCATAGCAGGCGTCGGGGATGCCGCGGGACGGGTCGCGGAGGTAGGGGTAGCGGGCGTAGGCGCGGCCGCCGTCGGCGAGGACGGGCGTTGCGACGCCGCTCCTGGCCAGCTCGCCCTCGAACCGGACCAGTTCGAGCAGTTCGTCGAGCATGGTGTGCCGTACGAGGTGCAGACGCAGGCGGGCCATCGCCGACAGCCGGTCGTTCAGCCCCTCGTGCCACAGTGGGGCGATGACCTCGGCGAGCCGGGCCAGGGCCTTCTCCTGCTCGGGGCGGGGCTCGTGCACCAGATGGTCGAGGAGTTGCTGCACCTCCACGGTCAGGTGGCGGTGGGCCAGGTGGTCACGGCCCGGGCCTGGGGGCACCTGTTCCAGGAGCATGTCGACCATGCGGGGCAGGAAACGCAGCCGGGGCTCGGAGCCGCCCGTGCGCAGGGTGATGTTGCCGCTGTCCTCGCGCTCGACCCAGAACAGGCAGTCGTAGTCGGCGAGTACGGAGATTCCGTCCGCGTGCAGATAGGCGGGGCCGACGAAGAGCTGGTCCTCGCCGATCTTCAGATCCGTCGGGAACCGCAGCTCCAGCCGCTCGAGCAGCTCGCGGCGGAACAGCTTCATGGGATTGAGGGTCCAGTACACGCGGGACGAGAAGACGTCCGTCCGCGGCTGGTTGCGCCGGAACATCGAGGTGGGCGCCCCGCGCCCGCCGACCCCGACCATCTTGCCGAGCACGATGTCGGTTCGGTTCTCCTCGGCCATGGCCACCATGCGCTCCAGGGCCTCGGGGCCCAGGTAGTCGTCGGCGTCCAGGAAGAAGACGAACGTCCCCCGGGCATGGTCGAGGCCTTTGTTGCGCGGTGCTGACGGCCCGCCGGAATTCTCCTGGTGAAAGACGCGCAACAGCTTCGGGTATTCCTCGGCCAGCCGGTCGAGTTCCTCACCCGTGCCGTCGGTCGAACCGTCGTCAACCGCGATGACCTCCACCGCGCCCCGGCCGATGCTCTGCTCGGCGACGGAGGTGATGCAGCGTGTGAGATAAGGCATCGCATTGTACGCAGCAATAATCACCGAAACGGCAGGGCCGGCCATCGTGATGCTCCCCCGGAGAAACGAGGCACACCCCGCTCTCCGGCGTGGTCAGCGCCGGTGCTCTATTTCGGACACGGGGAAAGGTGCCATGTGGTCTGTGAAGACATCATGGAGTATATGTGTCCACTGAGTGACTTTCTCCTAGGGGAGGCCGGCAACGCACGCCCTGGTCGGCGCGGGCCGCCGGCCCGGGTCCTCAGCTGACCAGCCCCAACTCCCGTGCGATGAGCATCCGCTGGACCTCGCTCGTGCCCTCGCCGATTTCCAGGATCTTGGAGTCGCGCCACATGCGGGCGACCGGGTACTCGTTCATGAAGCCGTAGCCGCCGTGGATCTGGGTGGCCTCGCGGGCGTTGTCCACGGCGATGGTGGAGGAGTAGAGCTTGGCCAGGGCCGCTTCCTTCTTGAAGGGGGCGCCGGACACCAGGCGGGCTGCCGCGTCGCGCCAGGCGAGGCGGGCCGTGTGGGCCTTCATCTCCATGTCGGCGATCTTGAACTGGATGGCCTGGTTGGCGGCGATCGGCTTGCCGAAGGCGTGGCGTTCCTTGGCGTACTTGACGGATTCGTCCACGCAGCCCTGTGCCAGGCCGGTGGCCAGCGCCGCGATGGCGATGCGGCCCTCGTCGAGGATGCGCAGGAACTGGGCGTAGCCGCGGCCCTCCTCGCCCAGGAGGTTGGCCGCCGGGACGCGGACGTCGGAGAAGGACAGCTCGCGGGTGTCCGAGGCGTTCCAGCCGACCTTCGAGTACGGCGCCGCGATCGTGAAGCCCGGGGTGCCGGACGGGACGATGATCGAGGAGATGAGCGGCTTGCCGTCCGGGCTGCGGCCCGTGACCGCCGTGACCGTGACCAAACCCGTGATGTCCGTGCCCGAGTTGGTGATGAAGCACTTCGTGCCGTTGATCACCCACTCGTTCGTCGACTCGTCCAGGCGGGCCGTCGTGCGGGTCGCGCCCGCGTCGCTGCCGCCGTCCGGTTCCGTCAGGCCGAACGCGCCCAGGACCTCGCCGGAGCAGAGGCGCGGGAGCCACTCCCGCTTCTGGGCCTCCGTGCCGTAGCGGTAGACGGGCATCGCGCCCAGGGAGACGCCGGCTTCGAGGGTGATGGCGACCGAGGAGTCGACCCGCGCCAGTTCCTCCAGGGCCACGCCGAGGGCCAGGTAGTCGCCGCCCATGCCGCCGTACTCCTCCGGGAACGGCAGGCCGAACAGGCCCATGCGGCCCATCTCCCGGACGATCTCGTACGGGAACTCGTGCCGCTCGTAGAAGTCGCCGATCTTCGGCGCCACCACCTCGTGCGCGAACTCCTCGACCGTGCGGCGGAGTTCCTCCAGCTCGGGGGAGAGACGGTAGTCCATGGTGATCAGTGCTCCTCGGTGTCCTCGTGGGACAGGGCTCGGACGGTGCGGGAGGGGCTGGGTCGGCCCAGTTGGGCGGCCATCCACGTGCTCGTGGCGACGAGGCGGCCGAGGTCGATTCCGGTGTCGATGCCGAGGCCCCGCAGCATCCACACGAGGTCTTCGGTGGCGAGGTTGCCGGTCGCCGACTTGGCGTACGGGCAGCCGCCCAGGCCGCCCGCGGAGGCGTCGACCGTCGTGACGCCCTGCTGGAGGGCGGCGAGGGTGTTGGCCAGGGCCTGGCCGTAGGTGTCGTGGAAGTGGACACCGAGGGCGGAGAAGGGGATCCCTGCTTCGTCCAGGGCCGCGAGGAGGGCGACCACGTGGCCGGGGGTCGCGACGCCGATCGTGTCGCCCAGGCTCAGTTCGTCGCAGCCCATGTCCATCAGGGCGCGGCAGACCTTCACCACCTGGGGGATGGGGACCGCGCCCTCCCACGGGTCGCCGAAGCACATGGACAGGTAGCCGCGGACGTGGACGTCGTCCGCCTTCGCCCGGGCCACCACCGGGTCGAACATCGCCAGTGCCTCGTCGACCGTGCGGTTGAGGTTGGCCTTGGCGAAGGACTCCGTGGCGCTGGCGAAGACCGCGACCCGGCGGGCGCCGAGGGCCAGGGCGCGGTCCAGGCCCCGTTCGTTCGGGACGAGGACCGGGAGGGCCACGGGGAGGTCGGCGACCAGGGGGTAGAGATGCTCCGCGTCCGCCAGTTGGGGGACCCACTTGGGGTGGACGAAGCTCGTCGCCTCGATCGTCGTCAGGCCCGCGTCGGCCAGGCGGCGGATGAACTCCGCCTTGACCTGCGTGGGGACCGTCGTCTTCTCGTTCTGCAGGCCGTCGCGTGCGCCCACCTCGTGGATGCGGACGCGGGTGGGCAGGTCCCCGGCCGGGACGGCCATCGGGAGTCCTGGGACTGTCATTCCGCCGCCTCCTCGTTCGGTGCGATGACCGCCAGGACCTGGTCCATGGCGACCGTGGTGCCGGGCGCCACGTCCAGCTCGGTGACCTTGCCGGCGTGCGGGGCGGAGATGACGTGCTCCATCTTCATCGCCTCCACCACCAGCAGGCTCTGGCCCGCGCTCACCTCGTCGCCGACGGCGACCTTGACGACGGTCACCGTGCCGGGCATCGGGGCGGTGAGGGAGTCGGCGCCCGCGTGCGCCGCCCGGGTCAGGGACGCGGCCACCGGGTCGTGGTCGCGGACGTGCCAGGCGTCGCCGTCGCGGCCGAGCCAGTCGGCGGCGCGGTGGAAGGTGTGCCGGACGCCGTCCAGGGTCACCGCGACCCGGTCGTCGGTGACCGTCGCCGTGCCGCGCGGGGTGTACTCCAGCGGCTCCTGCACCCGCAGGTGGAAGGCGGGCGGCTTCCGGGCGCCGCCCAGGCGCCAGCCGCTCGGGACCGAGAAGGGGTCCGTCCAGCCGCCCGGCTCGGGCTTGAGGGCCTCCAGGCGTACGGCCGCGGCCGCCTCGTAGACCTCCTCGGGTACGTCCGTGGCGACCAGGTCCGCCACCTCCCGCTCGACCAGGCCGGTGTCCAGGTCGCCGGCGACCACCGCCGGGTGGGCCAGCAGCCGGCGCAGGAAGCCGGCGTTGGTCTGCACCCCGAGCGTGACGGTCTCCGACAGGGCCGCGCGGAGCTTGCGCAGGGCGGTCGCGCGGTCGGGGCCGTACGCGATGACCTTCGAGAGCATCGGGTCGTACAGGCTGCCGACCTCCGTGCCCTCCGTGAGGCCCGAGTCGGTGCGGATGCCGTCGTCCTGCGGTTCGCGGAGCTTCAGGACCGTGCCGCCGGAGGGGAGGAAGCCGCGGGCCGGGTCCTCGGCGCAGATACGGGCCTCCACCGCATGACCCGTGAGCCGTACGTCCTTCTGCGCGAAGGCAAGGGGCTCCCCGGCCGCCACGCGCAGCTGCCACTCGACCAGATCCAGGCCCGTGATCAGCTCCGTGACCGGGTGCTCCACCTGGAGGCGGGTGTTCATCTCCATGAAGTAGTACGACGACGGGTCGCTGCCGGGGACGATGAACTCCACCGTGCCGGCGCCGCGGTAGCCGCAGGAGCGGGCCGCCTGGACCGCGGCCTCGCCCATCGCGGCACGCGTCTCCTCGTCGAGGAGCACGCTCGGCGCCTCCTCGATGATCTTCTGGTGGCGGCGCTGCAGGGAGCACTCGCGCTCGCCCAGGTGGACCACGTTGCCGTGGCCGTCGGCCAGGACCTGGATCTCGATGTGGCGGGGGCGGTCGATCCAGCGCTCCACGAGGAGCGTGTCGTCGCCGAAGGACGCGCGGGCCTCGCGGCGGGCCGCGGCGATCTCCTCCTCCAGGCGGGTCAGGTCCCGCACCAGACGCATGCCCTTGCCGCCGCCGCCCGCGCTCGGCTTCAGCAGCACGGGCGCGCCCAGCTCGCGGGCCGCATCGGCCAGATCGGGATCGCGGCCGCCGGGGACGACCGGCACGCCGGCGTCCCGGACCGTCTCCTTGGCGCGGATCTTGTCGCCCATGAGGGAGATCGCGTCCGCCGGAGGGCCGATGAAGACCAGGCCGGCCTCGGCGCAGGCGCGCGCGAAGGCGGCGTTCTCGGCGAGGAAGCCGTAGCCGGGGTGGACGGCCTGGGCGCCGGTGCGCGCCGCGGCCTCCAGCAGGCGCTCCACCGACAAGTAGCTCTCGGACGCGGGAGCCGGGCCGATCCGGACCGCCGTGTCCGCCTCGCGGACATGCCGGGCGTCGGCGTCCGCGTCGGAGAAGACGGCCACCGAGCGCACGCCCATCGACCGCAGCGTCCGGATGACGCGTACGGCGATCTCGCCCCGGTTTGCCACAAGCACTGTCTCGAACATCGTCGTCCGTCCCCTCACATCCGGAAGACGCCGAACTGGGGGTCACCCAGAGGCGCGTTGGCGCACGCGGTCAGGGCCAGGCCCAGGACCTGCCGGGTGTCCAGCGGGTCGATCACACCGTCGTCCCAGAGGCGGGCCGTCGCGTAGTAGGCGTTCCCCTGGCGCTCGTACTGGGCGCGGATCGGGGCCTTGAAGGCGTCCTCGTCCTCGGCCGGCCAGGACTCGCCGCGGGCCTCCAGCTGGTCCCGCTTGACGGTCGCGAGGACCGAGGCGGCCTGCTCGCCGCCCATGACCGAGATCTTGGCGTTGGGCCACATCCACAGGAAGCGGGGGGAGTACGCCCTGCCGCACATCGAGTAGTTGCCGGCGCCGTACGAGCCGCCCACCACGACCGTCAGCTTCGGTACGCGCGTGCAGGCGACGGCCGTGACCATCTTGGCGCCGTGCTTGGCGATGCCGCCCGCCTCGTAGTCCCTGCCGACCATGAACCCGGAGATGTTCTGCAGGAACACCAGCGGGATCCCGCGCTGGTCGCACAGCTCGATGAAGTGGGCGCCCTTCTGGGCGGACTCGGAGAACAGGATGCCGTTGTTGGCGACGATGCCCACCGGGTGGCCGTGGATCCGGGCGAAGCCCGTGACCAGGGTCTGGCCGAACTCGGACTTGAACTCGGCGAAACGGGAGCCGTCGACCACGCGCGCGATGATCTCCCGTACGTCGTAGGGGGTGCGGGAGTCGACCGGGACCGCGCCGTAGAGGCCGTGGGGGTCGACCTTGGGTTCCGTGGGTTCCGTGACCTCCCAGGGGAGCTTTCCGCGGGCGGGGAGGGTGGAGACGATGGTGCGGACGATGCGCAGGGCGTGCGCGTCGTCCTCCGCGAGGTGGTCGGTGACGCCCGAGACGCGGGAGTGGACCTCGCCGCCGCCGAGCTCCTCCGCCGTGACGACCTCGCCCGTGGCCGCCTTCACCAGGGGCGGTCCGCCGAGGAAGATCGTGCCCTGGTTGCGGACGATCACCGCCTCGTCGCTCATCGCCGGGACGTACGCCCCGCCGGCCGTGCAGGAGCCGAGGACGGCGGCGATCTGGGGGATGCCGGCGCCGGACATACGGGCCTGGTTGTAGAAGATCCGGCCGAAGTGGTCCCGGTCCGGGAAGACCTCGTCCTGCATGGGGAGGAAGGCGCCGCCGGAGTCCACGAGGTAGACGCAGGGGAGGCGGTTGTCGAGGGCGACCTCCTGGGCGCGGAGGTGCTTCTTGACCGTCATCGGGTAATACGTGCCGCCCTTGACCGTGGCGTCGTTGGCGATGACCACGGTCTCGCGGCCGCTGACCCGGCCGATGCCGGCGATGACACCGGCGGCCGGGGCCTGGCCCTCGTACATCCCGTCGGCCGCGAGCGGGGCCAGCTCCAGGAAGGGCGAGCCCGGGTCGAGGAGGGTGTCGACGCGGTCGCGGGGGAGCAGCTTGCCGCGCGCGGTGTGGCGGGCGCGGGCCTTCTCGCCGCCGCCCTGCGCGGCCGCGGCCAGCTTGGCGCGCAGCTCCTCCACGAGGGCGCGGTGCGACTCCTCGTTGGCCCGAAAGGCCTCCGACGCGGGGTCTGCCGCGCTCGTGAGCTCCGGTGCCTCGTGCATCCTGCGGTCCCCTCACGTTGTTAATGAGCGTTAACGCATTTCCTTCAGGTTAACGAGCGCTAACCTCCCTGTCTAGAATTGATTTCATGGCCACCAGAACCGACGCCCCCACCCGACGCGAGCAGATCCTCAAGGAGGCCGCGCGGCTGTTCGCCGAGCGGGGCTTCCACGGGGTCGGAGTCGACGAGATAGGTGCCGCTGTCGGGATCAGCGGACCCGGGTTGTACCGGCACTTCGCGGGCAAGGACGCGATGCTCGCGGAGCTGCTGGTGGGGATCAGCGGGCAGCTGCTGACCGGGGCGAAGCGGCGGGTGGCGGAGGCGGACGGGGGTGCGGGGGCGGAGGCGGTCCTCGACTCGCTGATCGAGGGGCACATCGACTTCGCGCTCGACGACCGGCCTCTGATCACCCTGCACGATCGCGAGCTGGACCGCCTCCGGGACAGCGACCGGAAGATGGTGCGGCAGCTTCAGCGGCAGTACGTGGAGCTGTGGGTCGGGGTGGTGCGGGAGGTGTATCCCGGGCTGGGGGAGCCCGCGGCGCGGTCGGCGGTGCACTCGGTGTTCGGGCTGCTGAACTCGACGCCGCATCTGGGGAGGGCGGGGTCTTTGCCCGGCCGGGGGGCTACGGCGGAGCTGTTGCACCGGATGGCTCGGGGGGCGTTTGCGGCGGCGGGGGTTTAGCGGGGGTTTGCCCACCCACCCGCCCGAACCTGTCGGACAAGAGGCTGAGCTTGTCTCGGGGCTCCGCCCCGGACCCCGGGCGCGGTTTCGCCCTCTGCGCTCCGGTGTTCGCCCATCCGTCCGCCCGAACCTGTTGGACAAGAGGCTGAGCTTGTCTCGGGGCTCCGCCTCGGACCCCGGCGGGGGCTTTGCCCCCTGCGCTCCGGTGTTCGCCCACCCGTCCGTCCGAAGCGGTTGGGCAGGAGGCTGCCCTCGCCTCGGGGCTCCGCCCCGCAGCCCGACGGGGATTCCGCCCTCCTCCGCCCCGGCGGATCCCGGAGCCGCCGCCCGCCCTCATGGAATGGATCAGCGACCGGCGTCGCCGATCCCGCCGGTCGGGGCACCTCGGCGATTCGGTCGGTGGGGCCGTTCTCGTCGTGCCGGAGGCGCAAGCCCCCGGCCGAGCCGGCCCCCGCCGCGCTCCCGATCGGGCCCGACGAGGTTCGGGCATGGGCGGCGGCCAGGAGCGTCTAGGCGGTCGTTTTCACTCGCAGGGCGTAGAAGCGGGTCGTCTGGGTCTTGTTCTCGTTGTCGTCGCTGGCCAGGAGAACCTTCAGGGTGTTTTTCGTGCGGCCCGTGATCGTCATGGCCTCGATGTTGTCGAGGAGCGGGTTCGGCTGGGGCTGCTTGGCCGTTGCTCCCAGGGAGGGGCAGGTCGCGAGGTCGGTGAGGAGGGTCTTCCTGATCAGGCGGGCCTCGGGGTGGGCCGGGAGGGTGTCGATGGTGCTCGTGTCCGTCGCCCCGCGGGGGTCGGCCAGGTAGAGGCGGACCGTGTTGCCCACGCCGGAGGTGAAGCCGCGCTCCAGGACCAGGAGGCGGCCGTCGGGAGTCGCCTGGACCTCGGGGACGCCCAGGCCGGGGTCCGTGCGGTAGGCGTACTGGGCGCCGAGGGCGAAGTGGCCGTGGGCCGTCCTGCGCCAGGTCTGGAAGCGGACGATCGTCGAGTCGTCGCCGGAGAGCGCGTACTCCATGGAGGCGAGCAGGGTGCGGCCGCCGGGGAGCAGGGTCAGGCCCTCGAAGGTGCCGTTGGGCCGGGCGCGTCCTGCGGGGCTCACGCGCAGGGTGTCCGGGACCGGGAGGCGGTCGAGGAGCCTGCCGGTGCTGGAGTAGCGCCGTACGGACGGCTCCGTCTCGGAGGAGACGAGATACGTGCCGATGGGGGTGCCCCCGCTCGAGCGGAGCCGAGAGTGGGGGAGGTCGACGACCAGGCCCTCGGAGTCGAGCGCGGTCCCGTTCTCGTCGGCGAGCGGGATCACGGACCGGGGCTTCAGCGTCCTCGCGTCCAGGCGGAAGAGCGACGAGCGGTCGGAGAGGGCGGCCAGTGAGCCGTCGCCGTCGACCGCCAGCGCGGAGAAGTTGCCGACGTAGGTGTTCTGGTACGTCGTCTTGTCGAGCGCGTCGGAGAAGCCGTCGATGGAGACGGCCGGCGAGCAGGCGTGCCGGGTGTCGTGCGCCTGGGCGGGACCGGCGGCGGTCAGGCAGGTGGCCGCCGTCAGGGCCGCGGTGAGGAGGGCGAGAGGGGTTCTGAGGGACATGGGCGTCACCGTAGGGCGGGGCGGTGGCGCCGGGTAGGACGCGTGATGAACGGTCAGCTCGCGGCCAGGTCCCTGTGGATGACCTTGGCCACCGCCTGGATGGTCGCGATGCCGTAGTTCATGGTGCTGTTGCCGTGGGTGAGCACGGTCATCATGTAGTCGTGGCCGCCGCCCTTGAACGCGCCGACGCTGTGCACCCGCCAGCCGTACGTGGAGCGTTGCAGCCAGCCGTTCTTCACGGCCACGGTGACGCCGGACGGCACTCCGTACGGTGTGCCCCAGCGCTGTGACGAGACGACCTGCCCCATCAACTTGAGGATGTAGGCACGGGAGTTGTCGCTCAGGACCGCGTTCTTGGCGGTGACGAGCTTCAGCAGTTTCTGTTCGTCGGTGACGGTGATCTGCGTCAGGCCCCAGTAGCCGTTCGCGCCGGGCTTGGTCTGGGTCATGCCGGCCGCGGCGAGGAAGCCCTTGATCTTCGTCATGCCGAGCTGCTTCCACAGGGTGGAGGTGGCGGCGTTGTCGGACTTGGTGATCATGGCCTTGGCGAAGGTGGCCTCGCGGTCGGTGAGATACCGGTTGTGCTTCTTGGCGTCCCACAGCAGCGTGGCGAGGACGGTGACCTTGACGACGCTGGCCGAGTCGTAGGCGGAACTCGCGCGCAGAGTGCAGTTCGTGTTGGTGCTGCGGTCGTAGAGGCCGACGGCGACGGTGCCCTTGCGGGTGGCGAGCGCGGCGGTGATGTCCTTCTGCAGTTTGGCGGCCAGCCCGGCCTTGGCGGACGTACAGGTCACGGCCGCAGTGGCGGCGGCTGCGGGCGTGGCGGCGGCGACGAGCGGCACGAGCACACCCGTACCCACGGCCGCCGCCAGCACTCTCGCGCGGCGGGATATCCCAGAAGTCATGCACCCCATGACTCAACAGGAGGGGGCAAAGGTTGTAGCGATTGGCGAAGACTTGTGCGAGTTGTTACCCGGCGCTCGGGCGGCTTCACATCTTCGTCACAGCGGCCACAAACCAGGGCCGTTCCACTGGCCCCTGCTGAAACTCTTGACGCCGCCCTTCCCGCCGGGATACTTGCGGTCGACAGCGCGTCAACTCCCGTACCAGTGACGAGATTTGGTCTCCGCTGTCCGAGATCCCGAACGTCGTACGAAGTTTCGCGAGCTTTCGACGGCCCCCCACTGGAGGATCCTCAATGAGCCCACGCAAGGCCCTCATAGCCGCCCTGACGGCCGCACTCCTGACCGGCCCGGGCATCGCCCAGGCCGCCACCCCCCAGACCGCGCCGCAATCCGCCCCCGCCCGCGAACGCGCCGCCGCGGCCACCATCACCTGGTCCCTCGTACGGGCGAGCAACCCCACCGAGGACCAGCGCACCGCCTACGACGCCATCACCCGGGCCATGAACGCGGCGGTGGCCCGCTACAACAACCTCAGCGACCTGGGGAAGACCATCACCGTCCGCTACGAGCCGGGCGTCCCCACCGCCGACGGCAACATCAACGGGACCATCCGCTTCGGCAGCAACCGCAGCTACATGAACGAGCGGACGGCCCTGCACGAGATCGCCCACACCATCGGCGTGGGCACCAGCTCGGGCTGGTCCCGCCTCGGCGGCAGCGGCACCTGGACCGGCGGGCAGGCGACCGCGCTGGTCAAGCAGTACGACGGCTCCGGCGCGAAGATCTCCACCGGCGGCGGCCACTTCTGGCCCTACGGCCTGAACTACGACAACGAGTGGTCGAACACGGCCGCCGACCGCCACGTCCACATCGTCGCCGCGATGGTCCGCGACGGCCTGTAGGAAACGGCCCCCGCAGCGGACGGCCGGCGCTCAGTCCAGGTGCGTCGGCGCGAACATCCGCAGCACGGCCGGGAGCAGGACCACCGAGGGCCCCGGCGACGCGAGTTGCTTCGCGAGGTCCTGCTCCAGGTTCTCCGGGGTCGTACGGACCCCGGGGACGCCGAAGGACTCCGCCAGTGCCACGTAGTCCGGCCGGGTCAGTTCCGTCGCGCTCGCCTCGCCGAACGCGTCGGTCATGTACTCGCGGAGGATGCCGTAGCCGCCGTCGTCGATGATCAGCCAGGTGACGTTCAGGCCGTACTGGCGGGCCGTCGCCAGCTCGGCGATCGAGTACAGGGCGCCGCCGTCGCCGGAGACGGCGAGGACCGGCCGGGTCGGGTCGGCCACCGCCGCGCCGAGTGCCGCGGGGAAGGCGTAGCCGAGGCCGCCCGCGCCCTGGGCGGAGTGCATGTGGTTGGGGCCCTTGGCGTCGAAGGCCGACCAGGCCCAGTACGCGAGGATCGTCATGTCCCAGAAGGACGGGGAGTCGGCGGGAAGGGCCTTCCGCACCGACGCCAACACCTCCTGTTCCAGGGTGAGTTCCTGGGCGCTGATGCGTTCGGCGACCTTCGAGAGAGTCGCGCGGACGCGCTCCGGCGCCGTCGGGTCCTGCCGCTCGGAGACCGTCTCCAGCAGCGCCTGCAACGCGAGGCGGGCGTCGGCGTGGATGCCCAGGGCCGGGTGGTTGGACTCCAGCTTGCCGAGGTCGGCCTCGATCTGGATGACCCGGCCGCGCGGCTTGAACGTGTGGTAGTTCGAGGAGAGTTCGCCCAGTCCCGAGCCGACGACGAGGAGTACGTCCGCGTCCTGAAGGAAGTCGGTGGTGTGGCGGTCCTCGATCCAGGACTGGAGCGACAGGGGGTGCGTCCAGGGGAACGCGCCCTTGCCGCCCGGTGTCGTGACGACCGGCGCCTGAAGCGTCTCGGCCAGCTGACGCAGCTTCTTCGACGCGTCCGCCCGGATCACCCCGCCGCCCGCGATGATCGCCGGGCGGTCCGCCTTCGACAGCAGGTCGGCGGCCACGGCGGTCAGTTCGGGGCGCGGCGGCAGCTCCTCCGGGAAGGCGTCGCCGCCGGTCACCACCGGGATCGCCGTGCGCGCGAGCAGCACGTCCTGCGGGATCTCCACCCACACCGGCCCGTGCGGGGCGCTCAGCGCGGACTTCCAGGCCGCCTCGATGGCGGACGGGATCTGCGACTGGGTGCGGACGGTGTGGACCGACTTCACCACGCCCCGGAACGAGGCCGCCTGGTCGGGCAGTTCGTGCAGATAGCCGTGCCGGCCGCCGCCGAGCCCCGCCGTCGGGACCTGGCTGCTGATCGCCAGGACCGGGGCGCTGGCCGCGGCCGCCTCCTGGAGCGCCGCCAGCGAGGTCAGCGCTCCCGGCCCCGTCGACAACAGCAGGGGCGCCGCCTCACCCGTGATCCGTCCGTAGGCGTCCGCCGCGAACCCGGCGTTGTTCTCCACCCGCAGGCCGATGTACCTGAGGTCGGAGCGGCGCAGCGCGTCGAACATGCCGAGCGCGTGCTGGCCGGGCAGTCCGAAGACGGTCGTCGCGCCCAGCCCGGCCAGGGTCTCCACGACCAGGTCTCCGCCGGTGCGGCCGGGGGGAGGGTTCAGGGCGGCCTCCGTCTGGGCGGGCGTCGGGCGGAGCACCAGGTCGTGGTCGTGAGTCACTGCGCTTCCGAGTCCTTCCGGGCCGCGGCGATCTGGCGCGACATGATCGTGGTCAGTTCGTACGCCGTGTGGGACGCGGCCACCGACGTGATCTCCGCGTGATCGTACGCGGGGGCCACCTCGACGACGTCCGCGGAGACCAGGTTGCAGGACGCCAGCCCGCGCAGGATCTCCAGCAGCTCCCGCGAGGTCATGCCGCCGGCCTCCGGCGTGCCCGTGCCGGGCGCGTGGGCCGGGTCGAGGCAGTCGATGTCGATGGAGATGTACAGCGGCCGGTCGCCGATGCGCTGGCGGAGCTGGTCGGCGACCTCGTCGGCGCCGCGCCGGTAGACGTCCGCCGAGGTGACGATGCCGAAGCCCATCTTCTCGTCGTCGGTCAGGTCCTGCTTGCCGTAGAGCGGGCCGCGGGTGCCCACGTGGGACAGGGCGGAGGTGTCGAGGATGCCCTCCTCGACCGCACGGCGGAACGGGGTGCCGTGCGTGTACTCCGCGCCGAAGTACGTGTCCCAGGTGTCGAGGTGGGCGTCGAAGTGCAGCAGGGCGACCGGGCCGTGCTTCTTCGCCACCGACCGCAGCAGGGGCAGCGCGATGGTGTGGTCGCCGCCGAGGGTCATCAGCCGGGCGCCCGTCCCGAGCAGGTCGTCCGCGGCGGCCTCGACGGTCTCGACGGCCTCGTTGATGTTGAACGGGTTGACGGCGATGTCGCCGCCGTCCGCGACCTGGGCGAGGGCGAACGGGGAGGCGTCCTGCGCCGGGTTGTACGGGCGCAGCAGCCGGGACGCCTCGCGGATCGCGTTGCCGCCGAAGCGGGCGCCCGGCCGGTACGAGACCCCCGAGTCGAACGGCACGCCCACCACGGCGACATCGGCCCGTCCGCCGACCTCGTCGAGCCGGGGCAGCCGGGCGAAGGTCGCGGGGCCCGCGTACCGCGGAACGCGGGAGGAATCGACGGGTCCGCGGGGGGTCTCGTTGCTGCTCATGAGGAAATGCCTTCTCTCCTACGCTTCATCGCGTATGTACTGCTGTGTGCTGCTATGTACTGCCTGCCCTACGACTCTACTGGGGAGCCGGGGCCGGTTCGGACGGGAGTTCGGGGGACCGTCCGGCGAGCCGCTCGCGCCACTCGGCGAGGACGGCGGCGTCGGTGGCGGGGGTGGCCAGGGAGACGGCCAGATAGGCGGCGAGCGAGGCGAGCAGGCCGTAGTAGACGGGCTCGTTGGCGAGGATGCCGTGCGTCGCCATCAGCACGATGACCGCGAGTCCGCCGACCACGACGGAGGCCAGGGCGCCGTACACCGTGCCCCGCTTCCACACCAGCCCGCCGAGGATCGGCACGAGCAGCCCGCCGACGAGGAGGTTGTAGGCGACGGTCAGCGCCTCCACGACGTTGTCGATCGCGATGGCCGTGCCGATCACCGCGAGGCCCATGACCAGGATGAAGGCGCGGTTGTCCCGCACCTCGTCGTGCTCATCCTGTCCGGTGGAGGGCGCCTTGACGACGCCCCGCAGCCGGGACCAGATGTCGTTGTTGGCGACGGTGGCACAGGCGATCAGCGCGCCGGACGAGGTCGACATCACGGCGGCCAGGGCGGCGGCCAGCACCAGCCCCCGGACTCCGACGGGCAGTTCCTCCTTCACGATGGTCGCGAAGGCGTCGTCCGCGCTGCCGAGCTTCGGGTACAGCACCTTGGCCGCCGTGCCGATGACGGCACCGGCGAGGGCGTACGCGAGGCAGTAGGTGCCGGCGACGGTCCCGCCCCACTTGGCGGTCCGGTCGCTGCGGGCGGTGAACACGCGCTGCCAGATGTCCTGCCCGATGAGCATGCCGAAGGTGTAGATCAGCACGTAGGTGAAGATCGTCTCGCCGCCGATGCCGAGCGGGTCGAAGTATCCGGTGGGCAGCTGGGCCTTCATCTCGCCGAATCCGCCCGCCTTCACGACGGCGATCGGCAGCAGCAGGAGGAGCACGCCGATGGTCTTCACGACGAACTGCACCATGTCCGTCAGGGTGATCGACCACATCCCGCCGAGGGTCGAGTACGCCACGACGATCGAGCCGCCGAGGACGATCGCGAGGGTGCGGTTGATGTCGAACAGGACGTCGAAGATCGTGGCGTAGGCGATGGTCGAGGTCACCGCGAGCATGAGGGTGTAGGCCCACATGACGACGCCGGAGATGATGCCGGCCCGGCCGCCTCCGTAGCGCAGGTCGAGCATCTCGGAGACGGTGTAGACCTTCAGCCGGGCGATGCGGGCGGAGAAGAAGACGGAGAGGGCGAGCAGGCCGAGGCCGATGGTGAAGACCATCCAGGCGCCGGACAGGCCGTACTGGTAGCCGAGCCCCACACCGCCGATGGTGGAGGCGCCGCCGAGGACGATCGCCGCCATGGTGCCGGAGTACATGGCCGGGCCGAGGCGGCGGCCGGCCACCAGGAACTCGCTCTTGGAGCGGGCGCGGCGCATGCCCCACCAGCCCATGGCGAGCATGCCGGCCAGGTAGACGACGATCACGAGGTAGTCGACGGCCATGGGGCCTCCTTCGCACACTCGCTCGGTGGGGACGAGGTTGACGAGGACTGACCCTAGGTGGCCGGAAAGCGACTGCGAAGTGTACGTTTCATCCACTGGAGCGGCGCTGGCCGGAGGGAACGCACACATGCCGAATGCGACGGTTCCCCCTACGCCCCCCGTTCCGCTGTCCGCTCTCCTGGCCCGCGAGGACCTGGCCCTGCGCCGGATCGCCGGCCCGGACGACCCCGGCACCGTCGTCCACTGGGTGCACACCTCGGAGATGGCGGACCCCTATCCGTATCTGCTGGGCGGGGAACTGCTGCTCACGGCCGGTGTGCACATCCCCGAGGCGGCGGGATCCGGCACCTACTTCGACGACTACGTGGCCCGGATCGTCGCGGCGGGCGGCGCGGCCCTCGGCTTCGGGGTGGCGCCGGTGCACGACACGGTGCCGAGGGCGCTGGTCGAGGCGTGCGAGAGGTACGGCCTGCCGCTGCTGGAGGTGCCGGAGCAGACCACCTTCTCCGGCGTGG
Source organism: Streptomyces afghaniensis (assembly GCF_044327915.1). NCBI lineage: Bacteria > Bacillati > Actinomycetota > Actinomycetes > Kitasatosporales > Streptomycetaceae > Streptomyces > Streptomyces afghaniensis. The sequence continues at coordinate 690,948 of NZ_JBIRGJ010000002.1, read as the reverse complement.
CCCGCGCGGTCTGGCAGCTGATGGCCCAGGCCCGCCTGGCCGAACTCCGCCGCGTGACGGAGGCCCAGCAGAGCCTGGCCTCGGCAGCCTCCCGCCCCGACCCGGTCGCGTCGGTCCTCCGGCAGCTCGCACAGCGGCTGGGGGGACGGGCGGTGCTGTACGGCCCGGAGGGGGCGGAGATCGCGAGGGCGGGCCGGGAGCCCGGGCAGGAGGTCGCCTCCGCGCTGGCGGAGCTGGCGGGGGTGGTGCGGCCGGCGCACGGGGAGGCCGCGTCCCCGCCGCCCTCTCCCTCCAACCGCCCCCACCCCACCTCCGCCACCGACACCGTCTCCGGCACACACCTCGCCGCCTACGCCCTCGGTGCCGGGCGCGGCTTCGTGCTCGGGGTGGCTGCCCCGGGGCGTGCGCCGGGGGATCACACCATCGTGTCCGTCGCCGCCGTGCTGCTGTCCCTCCTCACCGGGGAGCAGCAGAGCGGCACCGGTGCCGCCCGCTCCTCGGCGCTGGTGCGGCTGCTGCTGGGGGCCGCGCCCGAGGATGTCGCGCCGCTGCTCGGCGACGGGCGGCGGTGGGTCGTGGTGCACGCCCGTCCGGACGGGGAGGGTGTGCCCGACGCCGTCGCGGCCGCCGCGCTGGGTGCCGCGCTCGGGTCCGCCCTGGTCGACCCGGTGGGCGACGTCGTACGGGTCCTGGTCCCGGCCGACCGGGCACCGGACCCGCTGCCCGGCTGGACGCTGGGGGTCAGTGCCGCCGTCGCCCCGGAGGACTGGCCCGCCGCCGACACCCAGGCGGCCCGTGCCCTGGCCCGGGCCCGCGCCACCCGCGCCCCGCTGCTGCGGCACGGCCCGCGCCCCGCCCTCGCCGACCTGGTCCCGCCCGGCGAGGCGGCGGCCCACGCCCGCACCCTGCTCGCGCCCGTCACGGACCGTCCCGCGCTCCCCGAGACCCTGCGCACCTGGCTGTCCCTGCACGGCAGCTGGGACCGCACGGCCGTCGCCCTGTCCGTGCACCGCAACACCGTGCGGCAGCGCATCGCCCGGTGCGCGGCCCTGCTGGAGACCGACCTCGACGACCCGGACGTCCGCATGGAACTCTGGTTCGCGCTGCGGCAGATCTGAGTAGGTGACCGGGGTCCCGCTGAGTACGTGACGCACATCCCAGCGTGCGATACGCCAGGGCCGCCCACAGTCGGCTGCCTCACAATGGGAGCCATGCCGATACCCGGGACACCCAGCCGCGCCGAACTCGTCGACCACCTCGTCAGGACGCGCATCGCGGGCGACGTCGCCACCCCCCGCGAGAACAACCTCTCCCACTACCGCAAGCTGGCGAACGCCGACCGCCACTACTGGCTCGGCCTGGAACTCGGCGACCGCTGGAGCGACGAGCAGGACGTCCTCGCGGTGATGGCGGAACGGGTCGGCGTGAACGACGACCCCGAGCACCGGTACGGCCAGGACACCATTGACCCGGAGCTGACCGTCGCGGCCCTGGACCGGCTCGCCGGGCGGCTGCGCAAGGCCGCGGACGGGCAGCAGCGGGTCCTCTTCGCCACCGGCCACCCCGGCGGCCTGCTCGACGTGCACCGCGCGACCGCGTCCGCCCTGCGCGCGGCGGGCTGCGAGATCGTCGTCATCCCGGACGGGCTGACGACGGAGGAGGGCTACGTCATGCAGTTCGCGGACGTCGCGGTGCTGGAGCACGGCGCCACCCTGTGGCACACCCACTCGGGCGAGCCGATGAAGGCCATCCTGACCGCCATGGAGCGCGAGGGCCGCCCGCTGCCCGACCTGGTCGTCGCCGACCACGGCTGGGCGGGCTACGCGGGACAGCACGGCGTGGACTCCGTCGGCTACGCCGACTCCAACGACCCGGCCCTCTTCCTCGCCGAGGCCGAGGGCACCGTACAGGTGACGGTGCCCCTGGACGACCACGTGGTCAGCCCGCGCCACTACGACCCGATGACGGCGTACCTGCTGGCGGAGGCCGGCCTCAGCTAGTGCCCTGCTCGCGCGGGACGCGGACCACGCCCTCCTGGATCACCGTGATGGCCAGCCGCCCGTCCTGCGTGTAGATACGAGCCTGCCCCAGTCCCCGGCCGCCGTACGCGGACGGGGACTCCTGGTCGTAGAGCAGCCACTCGTCGGCGCGGAACGGCCGGTGGAACCACATCGCGTGGTCGAGGGAGGCCCCGACGACGTCCCCGACGGCCCAGCCGCCCCGCCCGTGGGCGAGCAGCACGGAGTCGAGGAGCGTCATGTCGGAGACGTAGGTGGCGAGGACGACGTGCAGCAGCGGGTCGTCGGCTAGCTTGCCGTTGGTGCGGAACCACACCTGGGAGTGCGGCTCGCGCGGCTCGCCGAACTTCCCGTACGGCGGCTCGTCGACGTAGCGCAGATCGACGGCGGCCCGGGCCTCGAGGAACCTCTCCACGACCGTCGGGTCGAGATGGCCGTATCCGCGCAGCCGCTCCTCACCGGTGGGCAGCGTGGCGGGATCGGGCGCGTCCGGCATGCGCTCCTGGTGGTCCAGCCCGTCCTCGTACAGCTGGAACGACGCCGAGAGGTGGAAGATCGGCTTGCCGTGCTGGACGGCGACCACCCGGCGGGTGGTGAAGGAACGGCCGTCGCGGATCCGGTCCACGGTGTAGACGATGGGCGCGCCGGGGTCGCCGGGGCGCAGGAAGTACGCGTGGAGGGAGTGCGCGGGACGGTCCTCGGGGACCGTGCGCCCGGCGGCGACGAGCGCCTGGGCCGCGACCTGCCCGCCGAAGACCCGCGGGACGACGGCGGACCGGGACCGGCCACGGAAGATGTCCTCCTCGATCTGCTCCAGGTCGAGCAGATCGAGGAGGTCCTGTAGTGCCTGACTCATGTGGTAGTTGTACCGGCCAGTGATCGCGTGCCGGTGTCGGGGGCCTTACAGCCCCATGTCCTTCGCGATGATCGACTTCATGATCTCGCTGGTGCCGCCGTAGATGCGGTTGACGCGGTTGTCCGCGTACAGGCGGGCGATCGGGTACTCGTTCATGTAGCCGTAGCCGCCGTGCAGCTGGAGGCAGCGGTCGATGACGCGGTGGGCGACCTCGGTGCAGAACAGCTTCGCGGAGGCGGCCTCGGCGGGCGTGAGCTCACCGGCGTCCAGGGCTTCGGTCGCGCGGTCGGCGACGGCCTCGGCCGCGTCCACCTCGGCCTGGCAGGCGGCCAGCTCGAACTTGGTGTTCTGGAAGTGGGCGACCGGCTTGCCGAAGACCGTGCGCTCCTGCACGTACTGCTTGGCGAACCGCACGGCGGCCTTGGCCTGCGCGTAGGCGCCGAAGGCGATGCCCCAGCGCTCGGAGGCCAGGTTGTGGCCGAGGTAGTAGAAGCCCTTGTTCTCCTCGCCGAGGAGGTCCTCGACGGGCACCTTGACGTCGACGAACGCCAGCTCGGCGGTGTCGGACGTCTTCAGGCCGAGCTTGTCGAGCTTGCGGCCGACCGAGTAGCCCTCGGACTTGGTGTCGACGGCGAAGAGGGAGATGCCGTGACGGCGGTCCTCGGCGGTCGGGGCGGCGGTCCGGGCGCAGACGATCACGCGGTCGGCGTGCACACCGCCGGTGATGAAGGTCTTGGCGCCGTTGAGGACGTAGTGCGTGCCGTCCTCGCTCAGCTTGGCGGTGCTCTTCATGCCCGCGAGGTCGGAACCGGTGCCCGGCTCCGTCATCGCGATGGCCCACATCTCCTCGCCGGTGACGAACTTCGGCAGGTAGCGCTTCTTCTGCTCGTCGGTGGCGAGCATCTTGATGTAGGGCAGGGCGAGCAGCACGTGCACGCCGGAGCCGCCGAACTGGACGCCCGCGCGGGCGGTCTCCTCGTAGAGCACGGCTTCGAACTTGTGGCTCTCAAGGCCGGCGCCGCCGAACTCCTCGGGGACGTTGATCCCGAAGATGCCCAGCTCACCGAGCTTGTAGTAGAAGTCGCGGGGCGCCTGGCCCGCCGCGAACCACTCGTCGTACACCGGTACGACCTCGGCCTCGATGAAGGCGCGCAGGGTCTCCCGGAACGCCTCGTGATCCTCGTTGAACACCGTACGGCGCACGCCGCCACCTCCAGGGACCTCAGCTGTCTAAGCGCTTGCTCAGACTAAGATACCGGCGAGTATCAACCATCGTCCAGGGTGGGGGCGGGGTAACGCTCGTCACGCCGCGGGATGAAAACAGCCTCCCACGGCGTTGGTGCCTTCCGGCAGACCAGGACGATCGGAGGGCACCCGCGTGACACCGCAACGGGGATGGGCACGACGACTGTGGGCCTATGCATGGCGCCACCCGAAGGACGTCGTACTCGCCCTCGGCTCCTCGCTGGCCGGCATGGCGGTCATGGCCCTCGTCCCGCTGATCACCAAGGTGATCATCGACGACGTCATCAGCGACCACACCCGCTCCATGACCACCTGGGCCGGCCTCCTGATAGCCGCCGCCCTGGTCGTCTACGTCCTCACCTACATCCGCCGCTACTACGGCGGCCGCCTCGCCCTCGACGTCCAGCACGACCTGCGGACGGAGATGTACGGCACGATCACCCGGCTCGACGGCCGCCGCCAGGACGAGCTGTCCACCGGCCAGGTCGTCGGCCGGGCCACCAGCGACCTCCAGCTGATCCAGGGCCTGCTGTTCATGCTCCCGATGACCATCGGGAACGTCCTGCTGTTCCTGATCTCCCTGGGGATCATGGCGTCGCTGTCGCTGCCGCTCACCCTCGTCGCCCTGGCCGTCGCCCCCGCCCTGTGGTGGATCGCCAAGCGCAGCCGCACCCGGCTGCACCCCTCCACCTGGTACGCCCAGGCCCAGGCCGCCGCCGTCGCCGGCGTGGTCGACGGCGCCGTCAGCGGTGTCCGCGTGGTGAAGGGCTTCGGGCAGGAGGAGCAGGAGACCGGCAAGCTCAGGGACGTCAGCCGCAGGCTCTTCGCCGGGCGGCTGCGCACCATCCGCCTGAACTCCGTCTACACCCCGGCCCTCCAGGCCGTCCCCGCCCTCGGCCAGGTCGCGATGCTGGCGCTCGGCGGCTGGCTCGCGGTGGGCGGGCACATCACCCTCGGCACGTTCGTCGCCTTCTCCACCTACCTCGCCCAGCTCGTCGGCCCGGTCCGCATGCTCGCCATGGTGCTCACCGTCGGCCAGCAGGCCCGCGCGGGCACCGAACGCGTCCTGGAGCTGATCGACACCGAGCCGTCCCTGAGCGACGGCACGAAGAACCTGCCCGCCGACGCCCCCGCGACCGTCGAGTTCGACGACGTCTCCTTCGGCTACGGCGACGACCGCTCCGTGCTCGACGGGCTCTCCTTCGAGATCCGCCCCGGCGAGACCCTCGCCGTCGTCGGCTCCTCCGGCTCCGGCAAGTCCACGGTCTCCCTGCTGCTGCCGCGCTTCTACGACGTCACCCGCGGCGCCGTCCTCGTCGGCGGCCACGACGTGCGCGAACTGACCCTGGAGTCCCTGCGGGCCGCGATCGGACTGGTCCCGGAGGACTCCTTCCTCTTCTCCGACACGGTCCGCAACAACATCGCCTACGGCCGCCCGGACGCCACCCAGGAGGAGATCGAACAGGCCGCCCGCGCCGCCCAGGCCGACCGGTTCATCAGCGAGCTGCCCGACGGCTACGACACCACCGTCGGCGAGCACGGCCTCACCCTCTCCGGCGGCCAGCGCCAGCGCGTCGCCCTCGCCCGCGCCATCCTCTCCGACCCGCGCCTGCTGGTCCTGGACGACGCCACCTCCGCCGTGGACGCCCGGGTCGAGCACGAGATCCACGAGGCCCTGAAGGAGGTCATGCGGGGCCGCACCACCCTGCTGATCGCCCACCGCCGCTCCACCCTGAACCTCGCCGACCGCATCGCCGTCCTGGACGGCGGCCGCCTCGCCGACATCGGCACCCACGACGAACTCCAGGAGCGCTCCGCCCTCTACCGCCGCCTGCTCACCGACCCCGACGAGCTGGGCGCGGTCTCCCCGGGCCACACCCAGCCGGCCTGCCCCGAGGAGGACACCTCCGTCCGGGACGAGCTGGACGCCGAGTTCGACGCCGAGCGCGGGGTCACCCCACGACTGTGGAGCGGCGACCGCGAGCGCAAGGACCTCGCGCTCGCCGAGAGCCCGGCCACGCCCGAGCTGCTCGCCCAGGTGGAGGCGCTGCCGCCGGCCACCGACGTCCCCGACGTCGACGAGTCCCGGGCCGTGCGGCCGGAGGAGTCCTACGGCCTGCGCCGGCTGCTGCGCGGCTTCGGACTGCCGCTGCTGGTCAGCCTCGGTCTGGTCGCCGTCGACGCGGGCATGGGCCTGCTGCTGCCGATCATGATCCGGCACGGCATCGACTCGGGCGTCACCCAGGTCGCGATCGGCGCCGTGTGGGCGGCGTCGCTGCTCGCCCTGCTGACGGTGGCCGTGCAGTGGGCGGCCCAGGTCGGCGAGACCCGCATGACGGGACGTACCGGCGAGCGGGTGCTGTACTCGCTGCGGCTGAAGATCTTCTCCCAGCTCCAGCGCCTCGGGCTCGACTACTACGAGCGGGAGCTGACCGGCCGGATCATGACCCGGATGACGACCGACGTCGACGCGCTGTCGACGTTCCTCCAGACGGGCCTGGTCACCGCCTTCGTCTCGGTCGTCACCTTCTTCGGCATCATGGTCGCCCTGCTGGTGCTCGACGTGGAGCTGGCGCTGGTCGTCTTCGCGACACTGCCGCCGCTGATCATCGCCACGGTCTTCTTCCGCCGGGCGAGCGTGAAGGCGTACGAACTGGCCCGCGAGCGCGTGTCGGTGGTCAACGCCGACCTCCAGGAGTCGGTGTCCGGGCTGCGGATCGTGCAGGCCTTCCGTCGCGAGCGGGACGGCGGGCGGCGCTTCGCCGGGCACAGCGACAGCTACCGCCAGGCGCGTATCCGGGGCCAGTGGCTGATCTCCGTGTACTTCCCCTTCGTGCAGTTCCTGTCGTCGGTGGCGGCGGCGGCCGTGCTGATCGTCGGCGGGGCCCGGGTCGACGACGGGACACTGGCGATCGGCTCGCTGGTGGCGTACCTGCTCTACATCGACCTGTTCTTCGCGCCCGTGCAGCAGCTGTCCCAGGTCTTCGACGGCTACCAGCAGGCGTCCGTCTCGCTGGGCCGCATCCAGGAGCTGCTCCGGGAGCCGACGTCGACGAAGTCCGCCGACGAACCCCGCGAAGTGCTGTCCCTGCGCGGTGAGATCGCCTTCGAGGACGTGCACTTCGCCTACGGTGACGACGAAGAGGCCCTCGGCGGGGTCGACCTGCGCATCCCCGCCGGGCAGACCGTCGCGTTCGTCGGCGAGACCGGCGCGGGCAAGTCGACCCTCGTCAAGCTCGTGGCCCGCTTCTACGACCCCACCGGCGGCCGGGTCACCGTCGACGGCACCGACCTGCGCGCCCTGGACCTCACCTCGTACCGGCACCGTCTCGGGGTCGTCCCGCAGGAGGCGTACCTCTTCCAGGGCACCGTCCGCGACGCCATCGCCTACGGCCGCCCCGACGCCACCGACGCCGAGGTCGAGGCGGCGGCCCGCGCGGTCGGGGCGCACGAGATGATCGCCACGCTGGAGGGCGGCTACCTCCACGAGGTCGCCGAGCGCGGCCGCAACCTCTCCGCCGGACAACGCCAGCTGATCGCGCTGGCCCGTGCCGAACTGGTCGACCCGGACGTCCTGCTCCTCGACGAGGCGACCGCCGCCCTGGACCTCGCCACGGAAGCGCAGGTCAACCAGGCCACCGACCGCCTGGCGGGCCGCCGCACCACCCTCGTCGTGGCCCACCGCCTCACCACCGCCGCCCGCGCCGACCGGGTCGTCGTCATGGACCACGGCCGGGTCGCCGAGGACGGCACGCACGAGGAGCTGCTCGCGCGCGGCGGGCGGTACGCCGAGCTGTGGCGGACGTTCATCGGCGCGGCGGAGCCGGAGGAGCCGGTCGGCGCGTCCCGGTGAGCCCCGCCGACCGGCGCTTTCGTGACGCTCGCGCAACCGTCCGACATACGTCATGCGTCCGTACACCTGTACGCCGATGGTCGCGGACGACGCGGTACGGGAGGACGACAGTGGGCAGTGGAGCGATACGCCGGCGGTTCGCGCTGGGCCTGGCCGTGCTGACCGCATCCGGCCTGCTGGCCGTCGCGGCGCCGGGCGAGGCGCAGGCCGCCGCTTCCGCCTCCTGTCCCGGCCGCAAGGTCCGCACCCTGCCCTTCTCCACCGGAACCGTGCTCGTCTACAAGCGCGGCGGCTACGTCTGCGCCGTGACCGTCACCAAGAAGCCAGGCGTGAAACGGAAGATGTCGGTGAGCGTGCAGGCGCGCGGCAGCCGCCCGGTCGTCGACGAGGGCCGGTTCGCCTACCACGCCGGCCCGGTGATGGTGCACGCCGGACGCCGCTGCGTATGGCTGAAGGGCAGGGTGGGGCAGGGCTCGGTCAGCTCCGGCTGGATCCTGTGCTGACGCCCGGCGCATAGAGGGTTATCCCCATGTCCCCTGGTGCTGGGGGGAGTTGTTCCTATAGCTTCCGGCGCACATCTGTCTCACAGGGGAGTGCGCATGCGCAAGGCGCTCAGATGGCTGCTGGCGCTCACGGTGCTCATAGGCACGTTGAGCACGGCCGGAGCGGCCACCGCCGCCGAGCCGGAGGCCACCGGCACCGACAGCACCACTGACATCAAGGAAAGGCTGCTCTCCATACCGGGCATGAGCCTGGTCGAGGAGAAGCCGTACACCGGCTACCGCTTCTTCGTCCTGAACTACACGCAGCCGGTCGACCACCGCAGGCCGTCGAAGGGCACGTTCCAGCAGCGCATCACCGTGCTGCACAAGGACGTCTCCCGCCCGACGGTCTTCTTCACCAGCGGCTACAACGTCTCCACGACGCCCCGCCGCAGCGAGCCGACCCAGATCGTCGACGGCAACCAGGTCTCCCTGGAGTACCGCTTCTTCACCCCGTCCCGCCCCGACCCGGCCGACTGGTCCAAGCTGGACATCTGGCAGGCCGCCAGCGACCAGCACCGGGTCTTCAAGGCGCTGAAGGGCGTCTACGGCAAGAAGTGGATCTCCACGGGCGGCTCGAAGGGCGGCATGACCGCCACCTACTACGAGCGCTTCTACCCGCGCGACATGGACGGCGTCGTCGCCTACGTCGCCCCCAACGACGTCGTCAACAAGGAGGACTCGGCCTACGACCGCTTCTTCGCGGGCGTCGGGACCAAGGAGTGCCGCGACCGGCTGAACGGCGTGCAGCGCGAGGCGCTGGTGCGCCGCGAGCCGCTGGAGAAGAAGTACGCGGCCTACGCGCAGGACAACGGCCTCACCTTCACCACCATCGGCAGCCTGGACAAGGCCTTCGAGGCGACCGTCCTCGACTACGTGTGGGGCTTCTGGCAGTACAGCCTGCTGAAGGACTGCGACCAGATCCCGGCCGACGCGAAGAACGCCACCGACGACGAGATCTGGGACTCCGTCGACACGATCGCCGGTTTCTCCGCCTACGCCGACCAGGGCCTGACGACCTACACGCCGTACTACTACCAGGCCGGCACGCAGCTCGGCGCGCCGACCATCGGCTTCCCGCACATCGAGAAGCAGTACATCCGCTACGGCTACCAGCCGCCGCGGAACTTCGTCCCGCGTGACATCCCGATGAAGTTCCAGCCGTGGGCGATGCGGGACGTGGACACCTGGGTCCGGCACAACGCCCGCCACATGCTCTTCGTGAACGGCCAGAACGACCCGTGGAGCGCGGAGCCGTTCCGCCTCGGCAAGGGCGCGAAGGACTCCTACGTCTTCACCGCCCCCGGCATGAACCACGGCGCCAACGTCGCGAGCCTCGTGCCCGAGCAGAAGGCGCTCGCCACCGCCCGCATCCTCGACTGGGCCGGTGTCGCCCCCAGCGCGGTGCAGGCCGACCCGCAGACGGCCAAGCCGCTGGCGAAGTTCGACGCCAAGCTGGACAAGCGGGACGTGCAGCGCGAGATGACGCTGCGTCCGTGATCCCGTAGCCGCCGCGCCCGGCCGCCGTTCACAGCGGCCGGGCGCACCCCACGGGCCGGTCGCCGCCCAGCCGGACGTACAGGGCGGTCGAGACGGGGCAGTCGGCGCGCCTGGCGACGGCCTCGGTCACCTTGTACTCCGGCTCCTGCCTGCCCTTCCCGTCACACGCGGTCTCGCGGACCTGCCCGTCGCCGGAGCTGTAGACGCAGTCCCCGACGATGGTGCGCGGCCCGCCACCGCCACCCGGATCGCCCGGGTGCGGCGGCTGGAGGTTGCGCATGCAGGCGTACCCCTGCGGCACCGCCCCGTCGCCGTCCTCGTCGGACGAGGGCCGCTGCTCGCTGATGTGCAGCACGAAGTCCGTGGTCGCCGGGCAGCGCGGCCCGTCCCGGACCGTGCCGTCGTGCCGCGCCACGACCCGGGCCGCCGCCCGCTCACCGGCGCACGGCACCTCGGTGAAGCTCGTCGTGCCGAACGAACTGCACTCGTCGACCGCGAGGAAAACCGCCCCGTACCCGGACGGCCGGGTCACCGGCGGCGATCCGCCGGCGGCCGTCCCCGAGGCGGGCCCGCCCAGCCGGCCGTCCTCCGCGACACCCGACGGGGGACTCTGGCACCCGGTCAGCAGCGCACCGACCAGCACCAGCAGCCCCCACACCACCCCCGCCGAACTTGTTGCGCGCATTGCCGTCCCCCCGAGTGCCTTGGCCCAGCGTGGCCCGGCGCAGGGGCGCACGCCAGGCACATGGGGCGGTTTGCGCACGTTGGGGGTGGTGCGCCCGGTCCATGGCGTACGTCTAGTACGTCAGCCCGTACCCGATCGGGTACAGCACCTGCTCCGGATCATCCGCCCGCTGCACCGGCACCGGGAGCGTGCCGCGTGGCTCCACCCGCCCCGCGATCACCCGTGCGGCGGCCCGCAGTTCGACGTCGGTCCAGGAGTACGCCGCGAGGCACGCCGGGACAAAGGGCAGCTGGGCCACGTCGTACGGATTGCGGATCGCCACCGCCACGACCGGCCTCCCCGTCGCCACGAGCTGCTCGACCAGCGCCCTCTGGCCGCTGCCCGCCGTGACGTTGTACGTCGCCGCCACCACCGCGTCCGCGTCCCGCGCCGCCGCGACCGCCCGGGCGATGGTCGCCGCGGACGGGGCCGTCCCGGTCGACAGGGCGGTGGCGGTGAACCCGAGCCCGGTCAGCGCGGCGGCCAGCACCCCGGTCGGCGGTCCGGTCGTCCCCGACGGCGAGGCCGGATCGGCTCCGACCACCAGCACCTTGGGGTGCCGCCGCCGGGACAGCGGCAGCAGCCGTCCCTCGTTGACGAGCAGGGTGGTGGTCCGCTCGGCGATCCGGTCGGCCGCCGCCAGGTGCGCCCGGGTGCCGACGGCGCGGTCGACACCGCCCTGACTGACGTACGGCGCACGGAACAGGCCCAGCTTCGCCTTCAGCCGCAGGATCCGCAGGACCGACTCGTCGAGCCGCGCCTCGGTCAGCTCGCCGCTGCGCACGGCCTCCAGGACCGCGTGCCAGGCGAGGTCCAGATCCGGCGGGTTGAGGAGCTGGTCCACGCCCGCCTTCAGCGCGAGCACCGGCACCCGGTCGTCGCCGTACTTGGTCCGCACGCCCTCCATGCCGAGGGAGTCCGTCACCACGACCCCGTCGTAGCCGAGCCGTTCGCGCAGGATGCCGGTGAGGATCGGGCGGGAGAGGGTGGCCGGGTCGCCGGAGTCGTCGAGGGCCGGGACCATCAGGTGCGCGGTCATGATGGAGTCGATGCCCGCGGCGATCGCCGCCCGGAACGGCGGTGCGTCCAGCTTCTCCCACAGCTCCCGGCTGTGCGTGATGGTCGGGAAGCCGGTGTGGCTGTCGACGTTGGTGTCCCCGTGCCCGGGGAAGTGCTTGGCGGTCGCTGCCACCCCGGACCCCTGGTATCCCGCGACCTCGGCGGCCACCAGCGCGGCCACCGCCCGCGGGTCGGCACCGAAGGACCGTACGCCGATGACGGGGTTGGCCGGGTTGACGTTCACGTCGGCCACGGGGGAGTAGTCCTGCCGGATGCCCATCGCCCGCAGCTCACGCCCCGCGATCCGGCCCAGCGTCCGGGCATCGGGCCGCGACCCGCCCGCGCCGACGGCCATGGCCCCCGGGAAGAGCGTCGCGGGCCTGCCCACCCGGGCGACGATCCCGTGCTCCTGGTCGGTGGAGATGAGCACGGGCAGTCCGCGCGGCAGGTCCAGGGAGGCCCGCTGGATGCCGTTGGACAGATCCGCGATCTGGTGCGGCTCGCGGGTGTTGTGCGCCCAGGCGAAGTAGATGATGCCGCCGACCCGGTACTTCGCGACGAGTTCGGCGGCCGTACGGACCCCGATCTCCTTCAGGTTGGCGTCGACGTCGGCCTGGTCGGGGGCGGTGGCGGAGTGGCCGTACACCCGCATCACGAAGAGCTGGCCGACCTTCTCCTCCAGCGTCATGCGCGAGACGCGGGCGCGGAGTTGCTTGTCGTCGGGGGCGTCGGCCGCGTGCGAAGGCCCGGCGGCCGCGAGGGCGCCGGCGGCGCCGGCCGTGGCGGCGAGGACGGTGCGTCTGGAGGGCTGTGCGGTGTTTCCCGTGCTTCCCGTGCCGGTGTCGTGCACGTGCGCTCCTTCCGGAGGTGATCCGCTGGGATCCGCTGAAGGAAACTTCCAAAGGGTCACCAATAACCGGGAAGTTTCTGCCAGTCAAGGGAGTGCACAGTAACCGCCCAGGGGCCGCCACCGGCGCGGTTGGAGGGGGACGCGCCGATGGCGGCGGGTGCCGCCGGCCGCGGTACGGCGGAGAGGGTGGTCAGCGATCGCAGCCAGCAGCGAGGGCCGACACCGCACCGTGGTGACTCTCCGGCGGCCTGCGATTGGACGACGGGAGTCCGGGCCGGGTTCCCGGTGCGGGCCGGATTTCCGGAAGTCGGTACGCGGGGTGGGCCAAGGGTCCAACGGGGCGGTTGAGCCGCCACTTCCGGCCATCCGCTGCTCGCGGTACCGGGTATTTCATTCGACGACCCGGGCTGCCCGGGGAAGACTCTCCCGCGTGAGCTTCGCACTGGAAGGCCCCGTCCTGGAGGGTGCCATGGTCCGCCTGGAGCCCTTGGACCACCGGCACGCCGCCGAGCTGGCGACGGCGGCGACGGAGGACCGGGAGACCTACGCCTTCACCTGGGTACCGGGTGCCGACGAGGTGGGCGCCTACATCGACGCGCAGCTCGCCCGCGCGGCGACGGGACGGCTCGCGCCCTACGCGCAGATCTCCACGGCCACGGGACGGGCGGTCGGCGCCACGGCGTACTGGGAACCACGCTTCTGGCTATCGGACGACCGACTCGACGCGGTCGAGGTCGGCTTCACCTGGCTCGCCCGTTCCGCCCAGGGCACGGGTGTGAACGCCGAGGCGAAGCTCCTCCTCTTCCGGCACGCCTTCGAGGAGTGGGGCGTCTCCCGCGTGGACCTGAAGACCGACGCCCGCAACAGCCGTTCCCGCGCGGCCATCGAGAGCGTGGGCGCCCGCTTCGAGGGCGTGCTGCGGAACTGGTCCCGGTCGTGGGCCCCCGGCGAGGAAGGGCGACTGCGCGACTCCGCGATCTTCTCGGTGACGGCGCCGGAATGGCCGCGGTGCCGGGCGCGGCTGGAGGAGCGGGTGAACGGGTTCCTCGCACGGTCGTAGGCCGGCGGGGCCGTGGCCTACGACCGTGACGGATCACAGGTGTGCTCGGCTCACAAGGTGTGCTCGACGAACCTCGCCGCCGTCTCGGCCAGCACCTCCCGTCCGTCCCGCGCCCACAGCCCGTCGTTGAACAGCTCGACCTCGATGGCACCCGTGTAACCGGCGGCCTCCACGTACCGCTGCCACTCCCGCATGTCGATCGAGCCGTCGCCGATCTGGCCCCGGCCGGTCAGCACGCCCTGGGGGAGCGGAGTCGTCCAGTCGGCGAGCTGGAAGGTGTGGATCCGGCCGCCCGCACCCGCCCGGGCGATCTGCGCGGGAGCCGTGTCGTCCCACCAGATGTGGTACGTGTCGACCGTGACCCCCACCTGGTGCGCCGGGAAGCGTTCGGCCAGGTCCAGGGCCTGGGCCAGCGTCGACACCACACAGCGGTCGGAGGCGTACATCGGGTGCAGCGGCTCGATGGCCAGGCGGACGCCGTGCCGCTCCGCGTAGGGGCCCAGTTCCGACAGGGCGTCCGCGATGCGTTCGCGGGCCCCGTGCAGGTCCTTCGAGCCCGCCGGGAGTCCGCCCGAGACCAGGACCAGCGTGTCGGTGCCCAGCGTCGCCGCCTCGTCGATCGCCCGGCGGTTGTCGGCCAGGGCCTCAGCGCGCTCCTGGGGGTCGATCGCCGTGAAGAAGCCGCCCCGGCACAACGTTGTCACCGTCAGGCCCGCGTCCCGGACCAGCTTGGCCGTGGCCTCCAGCCCGTACGTCTGGACCGGCTCGCGCCACAGGCCCACGTTCGTGATGCCCAACCGGCCGCAGGACTCGACCAGTTCCGGCATCGACAACTGCTTCACCGTCATCTGGTTGATGGAGAAGCGCTCCAGGTCGGCGGTGCTCACTGGTCCACCCCGTACACGCTCAGCAGGTTCTTCATCCGCTCCTCCGCCAGCTTGGGGTCGGGGAACAGGCCCAGACCGTCGGCGAGTTCGTACGCCTTCGCGAAGTGCGGCAGCGAACGGGCCGACTGGAGGCCGCCGACCATCGTGAAGTGGGACTGGTGGCCGGCCAGCCAGGCCAGGAACACCACACCCGTCTTGTAGAAGCGGGTCGGGGTCTGGAAGAGGTGCCGGGAGAGTTCGACCGTGGGGTCCAGCAGGTCGCGGAAGCCCTGCGTGTTCCCCGTGTCGAGGACCCGGACCGCCTCCGCCGCCAACGGGCCCAGCGGGTCGAAGATGCCCAGCAGGGCGTGGCTGAAGCCCTGGCCGTCGCCGGCGATCAGCTCGGGGTAGTTGAAGTCGTCGCCCGTGTAGCAGCGCACGCCCTGCGGCAGGCGGCGGCGGATGTCGATCTCGCGCTGCGCGTCCAGCAGCGAGACCTTGATGCCGTCGACCTTGTCCGGGTGGTCGGCGATGACGTCCAGGAAGGTGCGGGTGGCGGCGTCCAGGTCCGTCGCGCCCCAGTAGCCCTCCAGCGCCGGGTCGAACATCGGGCCGAGCCAGTGCAGGATCACCGGCTCGGACGCCTGGCGCAGCAGGTGGCCGTAGACCTCCAGATAGTCCTCCGGCCCCTTGGCGACCGCCGCCAGGGCCCGGGAGGCCATCAGGATCGCCCGCGCGCCCGACTCCTCGACGACCGCGAGCTGCTCCTCGTACGCGGCGCGGATCTCCGCCAGGCTGTACGGGTAGCCGATCTCGGTGGCCGAGAGCTGGTCCGTGCCCACGCCGCAGGCGATCAGGCCGCCGACCGACTTCGCCTCCGCCGCCGACCGGCGGATCAGCTCCGCCGCGCCCGCCCAGTCCAGACCCATGCCGCGCTGGGCGGTGTCCATCGCCTCGGCGACGCCCAGCCCGTGCGACCACAGGTGACGGCGGAAGGCCAGGGTGGCGTCCCAGTCGACGGCGGCGGGCGAGTCGGGCGAGGTGTCCGCGTACGGGTCGGCGACGACGTGCGCCGCCGAGTAGACCGTGCGGGAGGTGAAGGGCGTGCCGGGCGTCACCAGGAGCGGTTCGGTGCGCGGCTCGTACGTCCGCGACGCCCCGTTGCTGTCCGGGAGTCGGATGGTCACGGCTGGATCTCCGGAACGTCGATACGGCGGCCCTCGGCCGAGGACTGCAGGCCCAGCTCGGCGAGCTGGACACCGCGGGCGCCGGCCAGCAGGTCCCAGTGGTAGGGGGCGTCGGCGTAGACGTGCTTGAGGAACAGCTCCCACTGCGCCTTGAAGCCGTTGTCGAACTCGGCGTTGTCCGGGATCTCCTGCCACTGGTCGCGGAAGACCTCGGTGGCGGGGATGTCCGGGTTCCAGACCGGCTTGGGCGTGGCCGAGCGGTGCTGGACGCGGCAGTTGCGCAGGCCGGCCACCGCCGAGCCCTCGGTGCCGTCCACCTGGAACTCGACGAGCTCGTCACGGTTGACGCGCACGGCCCAGCTGGAGTTGATCTGGGCGATCGCGCCGCCCTCCAGCTCGAAGATGCCGTACGCGGCGTCGTCGGCGGTGGCGTCGTAGGGCTTGCCGTTCTCGTCCCAGCGCTGCGGGATGTGCGTGGTGGCGATGGCCTGGACGGACTTCACGCGGCCGAACAGCTCGTGCAGGACGTACTCCCAGTGCGGGAACATGTCGACGACGATGCCGCCGCCGTCCTCGGCCCGGTAGTTCCAGGACGGGCGCTGCGCGGCCTGCCAGTCGCCCTCGAAGACCCAGTAGCCGAACTCGCCGCGCACGGACAGGATCCGGCCGAAGAAGCCGCCGTCGATGAGGCGCTTCAGCTTGAGCAGGCCGGGGAGGAAGAGCTTGTCCTGGACGACGCCGTGCTTGATGCCGGCCTCGTTCGCCAGGCGGGCGAGGTCGAGAGCGCCGTCGAGGCCGGTGGCCGTGGGCTTCTCGGTGTAGATGTGCTTGCCGGCCGCGATGGCCTTCTTGAGGGCCTCCTCGCGGGCGGAGGTGACCTGGGAGTCGAAGTAGATGTCCACGGTCTCGTCGGCGAGGACCGCGTCCAGGTCGGTCGAGACGTGCTCCAGCCCGTGCCGCTCGGCCAGCGCCTTCAGCGCGTTCTCACGGCGGCCGACCAGGATCGGCTCGGGCCACAGCACGGTGCCGTCGCCGAGGTCGAGGCCGCCCTGCTCACGGAGGGCGAGGATGGAGCGGACCAGGTGCTGGCGGTAGCCCATGCGCCCGGTCACGCCGTTCATGGCGATCCGCACCGTCTTGCGTGTCACGTCGTTCCCTTCGTACGCGGTCGTCGCGCCGCGTACGCCCGAACTGGTGAGCGGTACAGCAAGCGCTTTCTATACATGAAGAAGCTAGCCTCTGAACCGCGGTCCGGACAAGACCGTGACCAGGACGAGTTGTTCGAGGGGGCGAACAACCCGGGGTCGGGGGCTTAAGGTCTGCTCGGAACCATGGCCATGGGTTCATGGGAGCCAGGGCGTCGGTTCCATCGGAACCAAGGCCACAGGTCTGTATGTGTACGAGGGCGACTCTGTATGTGTACGAGGGCGGACGACTAGATGCGCGACCGGAGGACGACGAGATGACGGTGACCCTGGCGGACGTGGCGGCCCGCGCGCAGGTCTCGCCCGCGACGGTGTCGCGCGTGCTGAACGGGAACTACCCCGTGGCCGCATCCACCCGGGAGCGGGTGCTGAAGGCCGTGGACGAGCTGGACTATGTGCTCAACGGGCCCGCGAGCGCCCTGGCCGCCGCCACCTCCGACCTGGTCGGGATCCTGGTGAACGACATCGCCGACCCGTTCTTCGGGATCATGGCGAGCGCGATCCAGGCCGAGATCGGCGGGCCGGGCGGTCGCGCGGGCGGGGAGCGGCTCGCGGTGGTCTGCAACACGGGGGGCTCTCCCGAGCGGGAGCTGACGTATCTCACGCTGTTGCAGCGGCAGCGGGCGGCGGCCGTGGTGCTGACCGGCGGGGCGATCGAGAACGCGGCGCACCAGGCGGCGATGGACGCGAAGGTGCGCAAGCTCGCGGACGCCGGGACGCGGGTGGTGCTGTGCGGGCGGCCGCCGGCGCCGGAGACCGGGGCGATCGCGCTGACCTTCGACAACCGCGGGGGCGGGCAGGAACTCACCGAGCACCTGATCGGGCTCGGACACCGGCGGCTCGGCTACATCGCGGGCCCGGAGGAACGGACGACGACCCGGCACCGGCTGGAGGGGCACCGGGCCGCGCTCGCCGCGCACGGCATCGAGGAGGACCCTCGGTGGACGGTGCACGGGCGGTACGACCGGCGGTCCGGCTACGAGGCGACGCTGGAACTGCTGCGGCGCGACCCGTCGCTGACGGCGGTCGTCGCCGCGAACGACTCCGTCGCGCTCGGGGCGTGTGCGGCGCTGCGGGACTCCGGGCTGCGGATTCCGGAGGACGTGTCGGTGGCCGGGTTCGACGATCTGCCGTTCAGTATCGACGCGGTGCCTGCGCTGACGACCGTGCGGCTGCCGTTGGCGGAGGCCGGGGCGCGGGCCGGGCGGATCGCGATGGGGCGTGAGGAGGCGCCGCACGGGGGGATCGCGTCGGTGCGGGGGGAGTTGATGGTGCGGGGGTCTTCGGGGGTGCCGCGGGTTTCCTGACCTCGGCGTTCCGCCCCGGCCTGCCGGAGGCTGCCGCCCCCGGGCTGGGCGGGCGCGGACGCCGGTGGCGTTCCAGGAGTCGAAACCGGCCTGGGTCGTGTCGGTGGACGCCACGATCGTGCGCGCTCACCGGCACGCGGCCGGGGCTCGGCCGGCGAAGGGGCCGATCATGCCATCGGCCGGTCCCGCGGTGGGCCGACCGCCATGATCCACCTCGCAGCCGATGCCCGCTGCCGCCCCCTGAATCTTTCTCACCGCCGGACAGGCCGGTTGCGGGAGCCTCGTCAGCGGACGACGTCGAAGACGTTCTTCTGCAGGCCGTTGGCGTAGACCTCGTGCTCGACGAGCTTGAGCTTCTGGGTGTCCTTGTCGGTGGTGCTGAAGAGCCGCTTGCCCGCGCCGAGCAGGAGCGGGAAGACCAGCAGGTGGTAACGGTCGATCAGGCCGGCGTCCGAAAGGCCCTGGTTCAGGGAGGCGCTGCCGTGGATGATGATCGGGCCGCCCTCGGTCTCCTTCAGCGCGGCGACGTCGTCGAGCGAGCGCAGGATCGTCGTCTCGCCCCAGTCCGACACCAGGTCGCCCTCGGTGAGGGTGGTGGAGACGACGTACTTCGGCATCTGGTTGTAGTCGGCGAATTCCTCCATGCCGGGCCACACCGGGCTGAACGCCTCGTAGCTGGTCCGGCCCAGCAGCATGGCGGTGGCTTCCTTCTGTTCCCGGTCCTTGATCTCATAGGCCTCAGGGAGGAACTCGACGTCCTTGAAGGTCCACCCGGAGTTCCGGTAACCGGGCTCGCCGCCCGGGGCCTCCACGACGCCGTCGAGCGAGACGAAAGCGGTGCTGATCAGGGTACGCATCTCAGGTTCCTCGGTTCTCGTGTCCGGTTCGCGACAGAGTCAGCCGGTGCGCTTCCGCCGCACTCGCGGCTGCGGCACACCAACCAGGATCTCTGACTGCGGATCACCGGGAAACTCATCGGCCGTCACCCAGCCTGGCGCCGGCTGTCCTGGACGTCTAGGCTCGATCCCACCGGAATCTCTGACTGAGTCAAACATCGGGGGTCGTGGCCATGACCGTCCAGGACATCCGCTCCTTCAACCGCTTCTACACGAACGTCATCGGCGCGCTCGACTACGGCCGTCACCTCTACGCGCCCTACACCCTCACCGAGTCCCGCGTGCTCTATGAACTCGCGCACGCGCCGCGCACGGACGCCGCCGATCTGCGGACCCAGCTGCACCTGGACGCCGGGTACCTGAGCCGCATCCTGAACAGGTTCGAGGAGGACGGCCTGGTCGAGCGCGGGCCGTCCGAGACGGATCCGCGCCGCCGCCGTATCACCCTCACCGAGCGCGGCCGGGAGGCCGCCGCGCTCCTCGACGAGCGGGCGCGCGAGACGGTCGGGGCGATGCTGGACACCGTGCGCGCCGAGGACCGGCCGCGACTGGCCGAGGCGTTGCGTACCGTCCGGACGATTCTGGGCGAGGGCCGGACGCCACGCCCCGAGGACGTCGTCCTGCGCGACCCCGCCCCCGGCGACCTCGGCTGGATCGTGCAGCGCAACGCCGCCCTGTACGCCGCCGAGTACGGCTTCAACCTCGACTACGAGGGCCTGGTCGCCCGGATCGTCGCCGAGTACGCCGAGGACCACGACCCGCATCTGGAGCGGACGTGGATCGCCGAGCTGGACGGCCGGCCGGTGGGGTGCGTCATGGTCGTACGGGACGACGCGCCGGGGGCCGCCCGGCTCCGGCTGCTGCTCGTCGAGCCGGACGCGCGCGGCCTGGGCATCGGGGACCGGCTGGTCGGGGCCGTCGTCGCGTTCGCGCGTGAGGCCGGCTACCGCGAGGTCGTCCTGTGGACCAACGACATCCTCGCCGCCGCCCGCCGCATCTACCAGCGCCACGGCTTCGTGCTGGTCGCGGAGAAGGCGCACCGCTCCTTCGGCCAGGACCTGGTCGGCCAGGACTGGCGACTGGATCTTCTCGCAACACCCGAGTGACCAAGGGGAGTCGTAGGCGGGGCCGCCGGGTAGGGTCCGTCCACATGAAGCTGGCGTTCTCCACCCTCGGTGTCCCCGGCCTGCCCCTGCCCGACGTCCTGCGGCTCGCGACCGCGCACGGCTACCACGGCGTGGAGCTGCGCGCCCACTCCGAGGAACCGGTCCACCCCGGCCTCGGCCCCGCCGAACGGGCCGACGTCGCGGCCGAGTTCAAGGGGTCGGGCGTAGAGATCCTGGGCCTGGCGGGCTACGCGCGGGTCGCCGCCCCGGGCGACGACGAGCCCGTCCTGGCCGAGATCCGCTCCCTCCTCGACCTGGCCCGTGACCTCGGCGCCCCGTACATCCGGGTCTTCCCCGGCGGCGACCTGGACGTCCAGACCCCCGAGGAGGCCGACGCGACGGCCGCCCGGCGGCTGGGCACGGCCGCCGAGTACGCGAACGACCTGGGCGTCCGCATCCTCCTGGAGACCCACGACTCGCACCGCACCGCCGCCGACGCCATGCGCGTCCTCGGGCTGGTCGGCCACCGCCAGGTGGGCGCGCTGTGGGACGTGATGCACACCTGGCTGGGCGGTGAACAGCCCTCGGAGACCTACGCGGCCCTCTCCCCGCACCTCGGCTACGTCCAGGTCAAGGACATCGCCTCCGCCGAGGACACGACCCCGCTCCCGCTCGGCGCCGGCGTCCTGCCGCTGGCCGAGTGCGTGGAGGTCCTCTCCCGGCACGGCTGGGACGGCTGGCTCTGCTGGGAGTACGAGAAGCGCTGGTACGAATCGGCCGCCGAACTGCCCGACCTGCTGGGCCCGGGCCGCGAGCACCTGAGCCGACTCCTGAACGACTCGGCGTGACGGCGCGCGGCACGCAGACGCCCGGGAGCGCCTGACCGGGCTGGACCACGGAGGCTCGGCGACGTCGCGGCTTGGCCCTGACGGGCCGGAGCTTGACGGTGTCGCGGCTTGGCCCTGAGGGGGCTGGTGCGCCTGCGGCCAGGAGCAGTTGACCGGGGCTGGGGCATGGGCGGCTGGGCTGTGCGGCGGCAGTCTCGTTCGGGTTCGGGCGTCGACGCCCGGGAGCGCCTGACCGGGTTGGACCACGGAGGCTCGGCGACGTCGCGGTGGCGCTGGCCACCTCGGGCACCGGCGGCTCGGCCGCATGGCGGCAGCCCTGATCAGTTCAGACACCCGCGGCCGGGAGCGCCTACCGGGCTCGGGCATGTCGTGCCGGCCCCGGCCGGGCTCCGGCCCCCGCGGCTTGGCCGTATCGCGGCAGCCGTGACCGGGGTCGGGCCCCGCGGCTCCGCCGCCTCCCGGGCCCCGAGGAACCGGCGGCGACCCGGCTCGGCCCTCTGCCGTCCCCCTCCCGGTGCGGTCAGATCACGCGGAACAGGTCGGCGGCGGCGTGGACGTCGGTGAGGTCCTCCACGGAGCGGAGGTTGTCGCACAGCGCCTCCAGCACCGAGCCGGCCTCGCCGACGCGCGGGGCGCCGACGACCAGGCCGAACACCCGGAAGCCGAGCCGGCGCTTGGCGTCGTTCCAGTCGCGCATCCACTCCTCGGTGACGCCGCAGTCGTCGTCGGTGATCATCACGATGTCGCCGCGCCTGCGGGCGGTGTCGTCGAACTCCTCCTCCAGCAGCTCTCCGGCCGCCGACAGCGGCGTCTGGTAGCTGGTGCCGCCGCCGAGGAACGTCTCCGCGAAGTCGAGGACCCGGTCCGTCCCGGCGGACCGGCCGGCCGGGAATCGGAAGACCTTGATCCTGCCGGGGGCGGAGAACAGGATGCCGACGAAGTCACGCCCCGCCTCGCGGGCCTGGTCCAGCAGCGCCAGGGCGCACCCCTTGGCCCACGCCTCCCGGGTGATCCCGCCGGGACCGGCCTCGTACATCGAGTGCGAGGTGTCCACGCACGCGATGATCGCGCCCCGGCCGGTGGCCTGCTCCCCCTGGCTGTCGTAGAGCATCAGCTCACCGGCTGCGTAGCGGACGGCGAACACCGCGCGCAGTTCCGGCACACCGAGGCCCGCCAGCTCGGAGGGGATGACCCGGGAGAGGTCGTCGCCGAGCGTGACACCGACCAGTTCCCCGGTGGCGTTCTCCACCTTGCGGGCGCGCTCGCCGCTGGCCATCTGCCGGAAGCGGCCGATCAGCTCGGCCCACTGCGCGAGCCGGCCGGTGCGCAGCCGCTCGGCGAGCCGGGCGCGCTGGTCGAACGGCATCCGTTCCAGCTCCCCGGGACCGACGCCCCACGCCCGTAGCAGCGCGGACTCCTGCCGCACGGCCTGAGCCGCCTCCGCCGTCGCGTTCCGCGCACCGGCCCGGACAGCGGAGGCCGTCGCCCCGAGGGCCTGCGCGGCGTCCTGGGCGGCCTGCCGCGCGGTGGCCTCGGCGGCTTCGGCGGTCTCGACCGCCTGTCGTACGGCGGCGGCCGGAGCCGGCACGGTGCCGGCCTCGCCGGCCTCCTCGGCGGCCTGCCGCAGCGCCTCGGCCACGGCGGACGCCGCCTCTTCGGCGTCCTGCTGCCCCTGCCCCGCCCGCCCGGCCTGTTCCCGGGCCTCGCGGGTGCGCTCCAGCAGCCCCCGCAGTGCGGCGGCCTGGGCGAGTACGGCCATGGCGGCGGCGTAGGGGTCGCCCGCCGTCTCCCGGCGCAGCTCGGTGAACCCCCGTGACTCCACGAGTGCGGTGACGACCTGGTGGTCGACCAGCCGGGAGGGATCCATCTCGGAAGGCTCGCGCAACCGCGGGCCAGCCTTGTAGGCCGCCAGGAACACGTCGGTCAGGAGGTCCGTGGCGTGGTCGTGGCGCGCGTCCAGCTCCCGGGCCAGCTCGCGCAGTGCCGCCGACTGCTCGTAGGTGTCGAGCCAGGTCATCCGGTCGAACCGGTCAGCGACCACGGCCGCGGTGTGCCGCCCGGGCACGGCGGAGGACAACCTCAGCCACTTCCCGGCCAGGCTCGCCAGCTCGTCCAGCCCGCTCGAAGCCCCCTCCACGGTCACCCCCCGGATTCAGAGCTGCGCCTGCACCATGCTCGCGTCCATGCCGAGGGCCTCGGTGAGAACCCGGGCGCGGACGGCGCGCTGGCGGCCGGTGACCCGGTCGATGGCGGCGGTGGAGCGACCGGCCGCCACGGCCTCCTCGCGCAGCTTCTCCAGCCGCTTGCCCGCCGTGGCGATCTTGTTGTGGGCCTTCTTGATGACCCAGTCGCTCAGTGCCTCGCGGGACTGCCCGGCCATGGCGTCGAGCTGCGCCTCCAGTTCGTCGATGGCGTCGGCCAGGTCGAGCGCCTCCTTGGCGTCGGGGTTGACCAGGTGCAGCACCTCGCGCTCGACGGTGGGCCGGTCGGCGGGGGAGTCCCACAGCACGTGCGTCAGCATCGACAGGTCGGTCTCGTCGACCGCCGGACGGCCGTCGAGGTACGCGGAGGCCTGGAGCAGCCCCACCGCCTGCCGCCAGCGGCGGTCGGAGGCGACGAGTTCCCTGCGGCGCAGGGCGGCGCGCAGTGTGCACACCGCGTCCACGATCGCGTCCGGGACGTCCACGGCCGGGACGGCTTCGCGCACGGCGTGCTGCAACGCCGCCAGTTCGACGGTGGTCCTGGCCGGTGCCGCCGGCTGCCGGACGGCGGACCGTACGAGCGCGGCGAAGTTGGAGGGGTTCTCCAGGTATCCCACCTCGATCCGCACCAGCAGCCGGTCGTAGATCGCCGCCGCGTCGCCCTCACTCGGCAGTTCGTTGCTCGCCGTGATGGCCCCGATGAGGGGGCAGCGGATCGGCACGCCGCCGTTCTCCGGGTGGTAGAGCCGCTCGTTGAGATAGCCCAGCGTCTCGTTCAGCGCAGCGGTGGAGCACTTGAAGATCTCGTCGATGAACGCGACGTGCGCGGTGGTGGCGCGGCCGTCGTAGACCTGGCGGTACTCGCCCCGGGCCAGCGCGGCGACGTCGATGGGGCCGAACATCCGCGTCGGCGCGGTGAACTTCGACAGCAGGATCTCCCAGTAGGCCGCGCCCTCGATCCGGCCCGTCAGCTCCCGCGCCATCTCGGACTTCGCGGTCCCGGGCGGACCGAGCACCAGCGAGTGCTGCCCTGCCAGCAGCGTCACCACCAGCGTCCGCACGACATCGGCCCGCTCGTAGAACCGCTCCGACATCTCGTCGCCGATCCTCCGCAGCCGCCTGGCGGTGTCCTGCGCGTCCACGTTCAACTCCTTGCCTGCGAAGCCGTGTTGGTCCGACGAGACGGGCCTGTGACCCGAACCTACGATGAGATGAAAGGTAGCCTGGTCCACGATGACGAACGGCGACAGCGGTGACAGCACGGCACTCGACGACCCGGTGGGCGAGTCGCTGCGAGGCCGCCACGCGGAGCTCGGCCGCCGGGCCGGCCGGGCCGCCACCTACCTGCCGGGGGTCGCGACCTTCTCGGCGGTGCCCGCCGAAGCCGACGCGGCGGACTGGGCCGATCTCGCACGGCTCCTCGGCCGGGACGCGTTCGCCGACATGTTCAGCTGCCCGGCGACCCCACCGCCGGACTGGGAGCCGGTCTTCGTCCTCGAAGGCCGCCAGATGATCTGGCCCGCCGGCAGCCGGCCCGCTCAGGCCCACCCCGCGACCGGCGACACCGACCTGGTCGAACTGGGCCGAGCCGATGTGCCCGAGATGCTCGACCTGGCCGCACGAACCAAACCCGGGCCGTTCTGGCCGCGCACCCGCGACCTCGGCACCTACCTCGGCGTCCGCGACGGCGGCAGGCTGGTGGCCATGGCGGGCGAGCGGCTCCGGCCTCCGGGATGGACCGAGATCAGCGCCGTCTGCACGGACCCCGAGGCACGCGGGCGAGGCCACGCCGCCCGCCTGGTCACCGCCCTC
Organism: Streptomyces afghaniensis; assembly: GCF_044327915.1. Taxonomy (NCBI): domain Bacteria; kingdom Bacillati; phylum Actinomycetota; class Actinomycetes; order Kitasatosporales; family Streptomycetaceae; genus Streptomyces; species Streptomyces afghaniensis. Next base: position 665,813 of record NZ_JBIRGJ010000002.1, on the reverse strand, counting down.
GTCACCCGCATCCTGGACCAGGGACAACGCCCCTTCCTGCACGTGGCCGACACGAACACCGAAGCGATCGCCCTCTACGAACGACTCGGCTTCACCAGCCGGAAGCACGTGACGTTCCGCGGCTTCCGCACCCCGTGACGCCCCCGCGGAAAGTGCGTTGCACCCCCGCTGTCCGCATGGCTAGCGTCACTCCCCATGCCCCCGACCCTGCGCACCGCCCGCCTGCTCCTCGACGCCTACACCCCGGAGGACGAAGAGGACTTCGTCGCCCTCTTCCAGGACACCAGGGTCTCCCGGTGGATGGGTGACGGGCCCGCCGCCGAGGCGGACGACCGGGCCCTGTTCGGGCGGATCTTCAGCAAGGTCTACGCCCGGGACCTGTTCGACGTGTGGGCGGTCCGGCGCGATGGGCGACTGGTCGGGCATGCGGAGATCAAGCGGACGGACGCGGTCGGCGGTCACGAGATCGTCTACGCCCTGGCCCCGGAGGCCTGGGGCAGCGGGCTCGGGACGGAGCTGGCGGAGGCGCTCGTCGGGTACGGCTTCGACACGCTCGGGCTGACCGAGGTGCACGCCACCGTCGCCGCGCAGAACGAGGCCTCCCTGCGCCTGCTCGGCCGGATCGGATTCGCGCACGTCAGGGACGTCGAGGAGGACGACGGCGGCCTCACCCGCGTGCTGACCCGGCCAGCGCGGTGATCTTTCCGAGAATCCGGCAAGAATTTCTTACTTTGCCGTGCAACCCTTCCCGCCCCTTGCGGGTCGTACTTGGTGTCAGGACTTCTGGAGGGGGATCTGGGGGGATCGCGGGGGTTCCTGACGGGAGGGGAAAAGCCGAGGGGGCCCGGTCGACGGACCGGGCCCCCTCGAAACCTCTTCGGGCCTTTCCGGCCTTGCCGGGTCTCATCCGGGGTCTCAGAAGAAGACGCCGCAGCGCAGCAGTACGTTCGCGTACGGCCGTGCCTCGCCCGTGCGGACGATCAGCCGGGCCCGGGCCGACAGTTCCTTGAGCCGCTCGTGCGACACCAGCTCCAGCGACGGGAAGTGCCCGTCCAGGAGCTCCGAAGCCTCCCGGTTCGCTCCCCGTACCTCCGTCGCCGCCGTCGCCCCCTCGACGACCAGCTCCGCCAGCAGCCCTTCCAGCACCTCCGCGAAGGCCGGCACCCCGGCCCGGAAGGCCAGGTCCACCACCCGCGGGCCGTCGGGGATGGGCATGCCCGCGTCGCACACCAGCACCCCGTCGCCGTGGCCCAGCTCGGCCAGCGCACCGGCGAGGTGACGGTTCAGTATTCCGGCTTTCTTCACTGCGCAGCGACCTCCGCCGCCGTGGGGAACGACGCCTGCGCGCCCTCCCTCGTCACGGTCACCGCCCCGACCCGCGCCGCGTACGCGGCCGCCTCCGCGAGGGACTCACCGGCCCCCAGCCGGAAGGCCAGCGCGGCGGTGAACGCGTCACCCGCGCCGGTCGTGTCCACGGCGCCCACCTTCACGGACGGCACCCGGGTGACGCCCTGCGCGGAGGCGACCAGCGCGCCCTCCGCGCCCAGCGTCACCACCACCGACCGCGGTCCCTTCGCGAGCAGGATCCGCGCCCAGTCCTCCGGGCTGTCGCCCACGGCGGCCGAGCCCAGGATCACCTTCGCCTCGTGCTCGTTGACGATCAGCGGATCGCACGCCGCCAGCACCTCCTGCGGAAGGGGGCGCGGCGGCGAGGGGTTCAGCACGAAACGGCTCTCAGGCGCCAGGTTCCGTACGACCTCCACCACCGTCTCCAGCGGGATTTCCAGCTGCGCCGAGACCACCCGGGAGGCGTGGAAGAGGCTCCCGGCGGCCCTGACGTCGTCCGGGGCCAGCCGGCCGTTCGCGCCCGGCGAGACCACGATGCTGTTGTCCCCGGACGGGTCGACCGTGATCAGCGCGACCCCGGTCGGCGCGCCGCCCACCAGGACACCCACCGTGTCCACGCCGGCCGAGCGCTGCGAGTCCAGCAGCAGCCGTCCGTACGCGTCGTCGCCGACCCGGGCCAGCAGAGCCGTACGGGCTCCGAGCCGGGCGGCCGCGACCGCCTGGTTCGCCCCCTTGCCGCCCGGGTGGACGGCCAGGTCGGAGCCGAGCACGGTCTCGCCGGCACCGGGCCGGCGCTCGACACCGATCACCAGGTCGGCGTTGGCCGACCCCACGACCAGGAGGTCGTAGTCGTACATGAGTTTCTCCCCACATGAGTGACATGGGCGGGCGGCCCCACCAGGAGTGGATGACCGCCCGCCGTTCCCCGATGTCAGCCGCTGAACCCGGCCACGTTCTCCTTCGTGACCACCTTCACCGGCACCTTCACCGTCTCCTCGACCTTCTTGCCCTGGAGTGCCTTCAGGGCGTTGTCCACGGCGATCTTCCCGAGCTGGGACGGCTGCTGTGCCACGGACGCGTACAGCGTGCCGCCCTCGACCGCCTTCAGCCCGTCAGGCGTGCCGTCGAAGCCGACCACGGAGACCGACTTGCCGGCCTTGGAGCCCAGGGCCTTGATCGCGCCGAGCGCCATCTCGTCGTTGGCGGCGATGACGCCCTGGACGTCCGGGTGGGCCTGCAGCAGGTTCGACATCACGTCGAGGCCCTTGGTGCGGTCGAAGTCGGCCGGTTGCTGGGCGACGACCTGGATGCCCGGGTAGGCCTTGAGGCCGTTCGCGAAGCCCTGGGCGCGTTCGCGGGCGGCGGAGGTGCCGGCCTGCCCCTGGAGAATCACGATCTTGCCCTTGCCGCCCAGCTTGTCGGCGATGGTCTTCGCGGCGAGTTCGCCGCCCGTGACGTTGTCGGAGGCGACCAGGGTGTCGGTCCTGGCGTTGTTGACGCCGCGGTCGACGGCGATGACCGGGATCTTCGCCTGGTCGGCGGCCTTCACGGAGTTGCCCGCCGCGTCCGAGTCGACCGGGTTGACGATGATCGCGCCGAGCCCGGAACTGGTGAAGTTCTGGAGCTGGTTGGCCTGCTGGGAGGCGTCGTTCTGGGCGTCCGTGACGGTCAGGTCCACGCCCAGCTTCTTGGCCTCGGCCTGGGCGCCCGCCCGGATCTGCACGAAGAAGGGGTTGTTGAGGGTGGACAGCGACAGGCCCATCTTCGGGGTGCTCGCCGAGGAGGAGCCGTTGTGCAGGAAGGACGTGGCGCCGACGATCGCGACGGTGACCACGGCCGCGAGCGCGTAGGTCGTCGCCTGCTTGCCCTTGCCGCCGCCCGCGCCGCCCGCGACCGGGGTCACCCCGGCCTTGCGGCGGGCCGTGTCGAGCAGCACCGCCAGCGCGATGACGACGCCGATGACGACCTGCTGCCAGAACGCCGACACGTTCAGCAGGTTCAGCCCGTTGCGCAGCACGGCGAGGATCAACGCGCCGATGAGCGTGCCGGAGGCCTTGCCCGTACCGCCCGCGAGGGAGGCGCCGCCGATGACGACCGCGGCGATCGCGTCCAGTTCGTAGCCGTCGGCGGCCTGGGGCTGTGCGGAGGACAGCCGGGCGGCGAGGACGACACCGGCGACGGCGGCGAAGACGCCCGAGAAGGCGTAGATCGCGAGCTTCTGCCTCTTCACGCGCAGGCCGGACAGCCGCGCGGCCTCCTCGTTGCCGCCGATCGCGTACATGGAGCGGCCGATGTACGTCCGGCCGAGCACGAACGCGGCGATCAGGCCCATCACGACCATGACGAGCACCGGCACCGGCAGCCAGCCGCCGAGCGTGTCGCCCAGGCGGGAGACCGAGTCGGGGAAGGCGATCGGCGAGCCCTCGGAGATGACCAGCAGCAGACCGCGGGCCACCGACAGCATGGCCAGCGTCGCGATGAACGGCGGCAGCTTGCCGTAGGAGATCAGGATGCCGTTGACCAGGCCGCACGCGATGCCGGTCGCGATGGCGAGCAGGACCGCGAGGAACACGGGGACGCCCGCCGAGGTGGCGCTCCACGCGAGGACCGTGGCCGACAGCGCGGCGACCGAGCCGACCGACAGGTCGATGCCCGCCGAGACGATCACGAAGGTGACGCCGAAGGCGAGGATGGCGGTGACGGCCGCCTGGACGCCGACGTTCAGGAGGTTGTCGGTCGTCAGGAAGTCGCCGGACAGCGCCGACATCGCGACGACGAGGACGATGAGCGCGGTGAGCGCGCCGTTGTCGAGCAGGAGACGGCGCAGGCCGCCCGAGGCGCCACCCGCGCCCGCCGTGCTCTTGAGCGTGTCAGTGGCCACGGGAGGCCTCCGTTCCGGTCGTGGTCGTCGGAGTGCTGACGGCGAGTGCCATCACGGCGTCCTGGGTCGCCTCGTCGGCGGAGAGTTCGCCGGCGATCCGGCCCTGCGCCATCACCAGGACCCGGTCGCTCATGCCGAGCACCTCGGGCAGATCGCTGGAGATCATCAGGACGGCCGCGCCGGCGGCGGTGAGTTCGTTGACGAGCTGGTAGATCTCGACCTTGGCGCCGACGTCGATACCGCGTGTCGGCTCGTCGAGGATCAGCACCTTCGTGTCGGCGAGCAGCCACTTGCCGATGACGACCTTCTGCTGGTTGCCGCCGGAGAGCGTGCGCACGTGCTGGCCGAGGCCCGCCATCCGCACACCGAGCTGCCCCGCGATCCGCTCGGCGGCCTCGCGCTGGGCCTTGAGGTCGACGAGCCCCGCGCGCGTGGCCGACCGCAGGGTCACAAGGCCGAGGTTCTCCTCGACCGACGCGTCCAGCACCAGGCCCTGACCCTTGCGGTCCTCGGGGATGAGCCCGATGCCCGCGGTCATCGCCGCGTTGACGTCGTACTTGGGGACGGTGGAACCGGCGACCTTCACGGCCCCCTTGTCGTACGGGTCCGCCCCGAACACGGCCCGTACGACCTCCGTACGGCCGGCGCCGACCAGCCCCGCGATGCCGACCACCTCACCGGCGTGCACCTCGAAGCTGACGTCGTGGAAGACACCGTCCCGGGTGAGTCCCTCGACGGACAGCAGGGCGGCACCGCGGTCGGCCCGCTCGCGCGGATACTGCTGCTCGATCGACCGCCCCACCATGAGCCGTACGAGCTCGTCCTCCGGGGTGGAGGCCGGGACCTGCCCGACGCTCCTGCCGTCCCGGATGACCGTCACCCGGTCGCCCAGGGCGGCGATCTCCTCCAGGTGATGTGTGATGAACACGATCCCGACGCCGTCCTCGCGCAGCGTGCGCGCGATCGCGAAGAGCTTCTCGACCTCCTCGGAGGTGAGCACGGCGGTCGGCTCGTCCATGATGAGCACGCGCGCGTCGAGGCTGAGCGCCTTGGCGATCTCGACCATCTGCAGGCGCGCGATACCGAGTTCGCGCACCCGCGCGCGGGGCGACACATTCACACCCACGCGCGCGAGGAGGACCTCGGCGTCGGCCTCCATCCGCTTCCGGTCGATCACCCCGAACCGGCGCGGCTGCCGCCCCAGGAAGATGTTCTCGGCGACCGTCAGATCCGGAACCAGGTTGAACTCCTGGTAGATGGTCGCGATCCCGAGCCGCTCGGAGTCCTGCGCACCCTGGATGCGCACCTCCTCGCCGCCGACCAGGATCCGCCCGGCGTCGGGCGTGTAGGCGCCGGAGAGCATCTTGATGAGGGTGCTCTTGCCCGCGCCGTTCTCACCGAGCAGCACATGCACCTCGCCCCGGCGCAGGTCGAAGTCCACGCCGTCCAGCGCGACCACACCCGGGAAGGTCTTGCGTATGCCCTCGATGCGCAGCAACTCGTCCGGGTTGCTCACGTCGTGCTCCTTTGCACTGGGGAGGGGGACTCGCCGCACGAGCGGCGTACGACGAGACGGGCGGCGAGGGTGACGGACTCGCCGGGCCGTCCCTCGATGCGGTCGACCAGGGCCCGTACGGCGGCCCGGCCCAGCTCGCCCGTGGGCTGGGCGATCGCGGTGACCGGCGGGTCGGTGTGCACGAACCAGCGGATGTCGTCGAACGCGGCCAGCGCGATGTCGTCGGGAACCCGCAGTCCACGCGCGCGTACGGCGTCCAGCGCGCCGAGCGCCATCAGGTTGTCCGCGGCGAACACGGCCTCGGGCGGTTCGGCCAGGTCGAGGAAGCCCTCGGTGACCCGCCGCCCGCTCTCGGCCTGGAAGTCGCCCTGGCCCGTGTAGGCCTCGGGGAGGTCGAGCCCGTGCTCCTGGAGAGCCTCCCTGAAGACCTCCACGCGCTCGCGTCCGGTCGTGGTCGCCGCCGGACCCGCGATGATCGCGACCCGCCGGTGCCCGAGCCCGTACAGATGCGCCACGAGATCCCGCACGGCGGCCCGGCCGTCCGCACGGACCACCGGCACGTCCACGCCCGGGATCCACCGGTCCACGAACACCATGGGCGTCCCCGCCCGCGCGGCGTCCAGCATCAGCGGCGAGCCGCCGTCCGTGGGGGAGACGAGCAGCCCGTCGATCCGCCGGTCCAGCAGGTTGCGAACGTGGTGGTCCTGGAGGTCGGGCCGCTCGTCGGCGTTGCCGATGATGACGCTGTAGCCGAGCGCGCGGGCCTCCTCCTCGACGGAGCGGGCCAGTTCGGTGAAGTACGGGTTCAGTACGTCGCTGATGACCAGACCGAGGGTGTGGGTCTGGTCGGTGCGCAGGGAGCGGGCGACGGCGTTCGGGCGGTAGCCCAGGGACTCGACGGCGGCCAGCACGCGCGTGCGTGCGTCGGCGCTGACCGACGGGTGGTCGTTCAGGACGCGCGAGACCGTGGCGACCGATACGCCTGCCTCGGCAGCGACGTCCTTGATGCTGGCCACCGCCGCTCCACCTCCTTGTGGATCAGTCGTGGGAGCACGTGCTGAGTGCTCGTGGAATCGATTACATCGACGGAGGGATGGAATCGATTACACGCCGGTAAATCAAGACCCCGAAGGCACCTCTTGACCGGATCGTGATGTCGCGGGCCGCTCCCCGGCGGTTCAGGGTGGAGGGAGGAGATCCGTTGTCGCGAGGCCCGGCGGGGCCGGAGCGGAGGAGTCATGACGGCGGCGGCCCGGAACGACGTACCCGTCGCCCTGGAGGGCGACGGCGTGGAACTGCGCCTCATGCCGATCGGGGGCGGCATGTCGGTGGGCTACATCAGCCTGCCCCAGGGCACGGACATGGGCCCGGCCCTCAAGGGCATGCCCGACGACGCGTGCCAGTGCCCCCACTGGGGCTATCTGCTGAAGGGCCGGATCAGGATGCGCACGGCGTCCGGCGAGGAGGAGTACGAGGCGGGTCAGGCGTACTACTGGGGCCCCGGCCATGTCCCGGTCGCCCTGGAGGACAGCGAGTTCGTGGAGTTCTCCCCGAGCGAGGACTTCCAGCAGGTGATCGACCACGTGGTCGCGCAGGCCGGGTGAACCGGGGGGAATCGCCGGGCCGCCGATGAGTTTCGCCGGCCCGGGCGGTCCAACCCCCAACGACCACAGAAGGAGTGCCGTGCCCCAGCTACTGCGCGTACAGAACTTCAACGTCTCGAGTGACGGCTTCGGTGCCGGTGAGAACCAGAGCCTGGAGCGGCCGTTCGGCCACGCCGACCCGGGGGAGATGTTCGCTTGGGCGGGCGCCACGGCGAGCTGGCCCAACCGCACAGACCCTGGCGGGAGCCGCGGTCTCGACGACTACCTCACGCGGGACTTCACCAACAACATCGGCGCCGAGATCATGGGCCGCAACAAGTTCAGCCCCCAGCGCGGGCCCTGGCAGGACCACGAGTGGAAGGGCTGGTGGGGTGACGAGCCGCCGTTCCACACGCCGGTGTTCGTCATGACCCACCATGAGCGTCCCTCGTTCACGCTGTCCGACACCACGTTCCACTTCGTCGGCGGCGACCCGGCCGACGTCCTGGAGCAGGCGCGCGAGGCGGCCGGCGGCAAGGATGTCCGGCTCGGCGGCGGGGCGGCCACCATCCGGGAGTTCCTCGACGCCGACCTGGTGGACGCGCTGCACGTGGCGGTCTCGCCCGGCGTGGTCATCGGGTCCGGCTCACGGCTCTGGGAGTCCCCCGAGGAGCTGTTCGACCGCTTCCACTGCGATGTGGTGCCGAGCCCCAGCGGGGTGGTCCATCACCTGTTCTGGAGGAAGTGACGGCAGGTCAGGCGTCCTTGCCCCAGTCCAGCCGGTCGGCGAGCCCGGCGGCGGTGAAAGCGGCCTCCAACTCGTCACGGCCCTCGGTGAAGTGGGCCCAGCTGTCGTAGTGGACGGGGACGACCCGGCGGGCGCCGAGGATCCGCGTGGCCTCGGCGGCCATGGCGCTGTCCAGGACGAGGACCTTTCCGTCGAAGACGTCGGCGAAGCGCGGCGCGCCGGCGAACAGGATGGCGGTGTCCACGGGGGCGAAGCGCTCGGCGGTCTCCTTCACCGCGTCGAGCGAGGCGTTGTCGCCGCTGACGTAGACGGTGGGCAGGCCCTCGCCGGTCAGGACGAACCCGACGACCTGGCCGGTGATCGGCTCGACCTCCTCACGGGGGCCGGGGCCGTGGATCGCGGGCACGCCCGTGACGGTGACCGTGCCGCCGTCGGGGCGGTCGAGCTCGACGGACTGCCAGTCGGCCAGGCCCGTGGCCTTCGCGCCGAGGCGCTGTCCGCCCCCGGGGGTGGTGAGGGTGAGCGGGACGTCGGCGAGCAGGGCCCGGCCGGAGGTGTCGAGGTTGTCGGCGTGCTCGTCGTGCGAGAGGAGCACCACGTCGACGGGGCCGAGTTCGGCGGGTGTGCCGGCGGACGGGGCGGTCTTCGTCAGGACCACGGCGGGCGCCGGGAAGTCGCCGGGGCCGTCGAAGGTCGGGTCGGTCAGGAAGCGCAGGCCGCCGTACTCGAAGAGGGCGGTCGGGCCGCCGAACACGCGGACGGGGAAGGGGGCGGTCGTCGTGGTAAGCGCGGACATGAAGGAATCCTCACGGATAGATGCGTTCGAACCGTGAGACGACCGTAGTGGCTTCTCACGGATACATGCAAGCCGTACCATGAGAGATATGCAGGAGCCCGTGATCGACCAGCCCGCCCCGCCACCCGCGCAGGGCGAGGAGGAACACCCCTCCCTCGCCCTCGCCAACAGCGCGATCGCGCTGCCCGGCGGGCACACGGTCGACCTCCTGGGCACCCCGGCGCAGACGAACCACTGGCTGACCCAGCGCGGCCTCGCCCCGGTCGACGCCGGCATGCGGGAGATGTGCGCGACCCAACTGCGCTCACTGCGCGAACAGATCAGGTCGCTGTTCGCCGCCCGTGCCGAAGGCCTGCCCGCCCTCCCCGCGGCCGTGGCGGCCGTCAACGACGCGATGACCCGGGTCCCCACGGCCCCGCTGCTGCGGTGGGACGACAAGACCGGCCCCTACCGCACGGCCCCCCACCCCACCACCGCGATCGTCGACCTGGCCCTGGCCACGCTCGCCGCCGACGCCGCCGACCTGCTCACGTCCCCCGACGCCGAACGCCTCACCGCCTGCGGCTCCCCGCCCTGCACCCGCTACCTGCTCCGCCACGGCCGCCGCCAGTGGTGCTCCACCCGCTGCGGCGACCGCGCCCGCGCGGCTCGCGCCTATGCCCGCCGCAGCAACACGCGATGACCCGGTCACTTCTTCACCCGTGTGGGACGGTTCGACCATGACCAGCGACTACGACCGTCTCCGTAACGGCATCGAGTTCATGACCGCCTACGTCTCGGGCAACGACCTGCTGACGGCCTACGTGACAGAGCGACGGCGCGAGGACCCCATGGCGACCGAGGCCCTCATGGACGGGGCGGCAGCCCTCTGCGCCCTGCTGCTGCGCAAGATGGCCCGGGATGTCGGGAAGACCGAGCACGAGCTGCTCCAGGAACTGGCCCGCGGCACCCACCGGCACGAGCGGCAGTCCGGAGAGTGACGGCCGTCAAGGAAGGTCACACAAGGGCCTGACCGCCGGACCCCGGCCGGTACCGGCGGCTCACGCCCCGTGCCCAGGCCGGGCCTGGGCGGGAATGCGGGGGACGGAGCCGTAGCGGCGGGCGCGGCGGGCGTACTGCTCGATCGCGTCCCAGAGGTCGCGGCGGTCCACCTCCGGCCACGGGGTGCCGAGGAACAGCAGCTCGGCGTAAGTGGCCTGCCAGGGCAGGAAGTTGGAGGTGCGCTGGTCGCCGCCGGTGCGCAGCAGCAGGTCGACGTCCGGCAGTTCGGGTACGTGCAGGTGGCGGGCGAAGGCGTGCTCGGAGACCGAGGCGGGATCGATCCGCCCGGCGACCGCCTCTTGCGCGAGGTGCGCCGCGGCTGCCGTGATCTCGGCCCGGCCGCCGTAGTTGAGGCACACGGTCAGGGTGAGCCCGGTGCGGTCGCGGGTGCCCTGCTCCGCGTCGACGAGTGTTTCGATGACGTCGGCCGGCAGGCGGGAGCGCAGCCCGGCCCAGCGCACGCGGACGTCCAGCGGCTTGGCGTCGTCCGTGATCCGCCGCAGCTGCCGGGGGATCTCGTCCATCAGCGCGTGCAGTTCGTCAGCCGGGCGTTTCCAGTTCTCGGTGGAGAACGCGTACACGGTCAGGTACTTCAGTCCGATCTCCAGGGCGCCGTGGACGACGTCGACCAGTGCGTCGGCGCCCGCTCGATGGCCCTCGGTGCGCGGCAGGCCCCGGGCGGTGGCCCAGCGGCCGTTGCCGTCCATCACGATCGCGACGTGGCGCGGCACGGCCCCGGCGGGCAGCCGCGGCGGGCGGGCACCGGACGGGTGCGGCGCCGGAGGGACGACCGGTCGCCGCTCGGTGGCGACAGGGCGTGCTTCGGTCGTGAGCGAGCGCGCCGCGCCGGCACCGGCCAGTCCTGCGGGCGGGCCGGCCGGTTCCGGCGGCGGGCAGGGCCGTACGGGGAACGGGAACAGGGACCAGGCCAGCGCGACCCGCGTCCGGGCGGGCAGCAGCACGCGCAGCCGGGCACCTCCCGGCAAGGCCGGGCGGCGGAGCAGCAGCGCGGCCGGAGTGTCGGCGGCGGCCCTCAGGCGCAGCCGGTACAGGTCTGTGTACGCGCCGAGCGCGATGCCGACCGCCGGGTGCAGCACGGGCGGCACCGGTGTCCGGTCCAGCCAGCCACGGGCACGGTCGGCCAGGCTGCGCACCAGTTCTTCGAAGGCGGGGGTGCTGCGCCGGTCCAGGAGGTCGGCGCGGCGTACGCCGGCCCCGTCCAGGGCCTCTTGCGGCAGCGGCACATGGCCGTCGGCCAGGTCTTCGGAGAGGTCGACGAGGGCGTCGGTGAGGATGATGGCGTCCGCTGCCGTCTGCCACGCCACCGCCGCCTCCGGTACCACCGAGGCGATCGACTCGGGTTCGGCGGACAGGCCCCCTACCCGCATCATCAGGGAGGCCGCGCGCAGCACGAACGGGGTGGTGACGAGGCCGTTGTAGCGTCGCCACTCCTCCCACGTGGCGAACCGGCGCCCGTGGACGTCCAGGCGCAGCTGCTCGAACAGGGTGTGCATGAATCCCGGCGGCAGGTTCCAGGTGAGCATGGTGTGGATCAGCGCCTGCCGTACCGGGTCGGTGCTGCGGCCGTCGCGCAGGTCGGCGTCGAACGCCGAGATCCACGCCTCCAGCCGTTCGGCGCGCCCGGCGTCCTTCGTGTCCGACGGCTGCGCCGTGTCGACCAGGCAGTCCACCGCCGACCCGGCGCCGTACAACGCCCAGGTCGCGATCCGCAGGGGCGGCGGGAGCAGCAGCGAGACGGCGTACTCGATCTCGCCCCGGGCGCGGGTGGCGCGGCGGCATGCCTCGTAGCCGCGGCGCAGGACCGGGTCGTGGATGCCGCTGCTCCGGTAGACCCGGGAGAGGTGCACGGGCAAAGGCCTCACCTCACGCCTCCTCTCGGGCCGAAGGCGCCTGCTGGGGGACCCAGGCCAGGGCCAGGGCGCTGCCGACGGCGGTGAGCAGGAAGCCGAGGAGCAGACCGCCGAGGTTGGCGGCCACCAGGCTGACCAGGGACAGTACGCCGGCCAGGACGCCGGAGAAGCAGCGCAGGGCCGGATTGCGCCACGTCGTCACACCGGCGACGACGAACAGGGCGCCCAGGGTCCACGAGGCCGCGCCCGCGGTGCCGGTGAACCGCAGGAATCCCAGCCCCACCCAGGAGACGCCGATCAACTCCAGCCCGCCGAGGGCGAGCAGCAACCCCGCCGCGAACGGGCGGCCCTGACGCCACGCGGACCACCCGGCAGGCCACGCGGACCACCCGGAGGACCGGATCGCCGCGCTCATCGGGCCGCTCCCGGCTCGCAGCCGCCCTCGGCCCGGCGCACCTCGATGGCCACACCCCGGGAGGTGATCGTCCCGGCCGTGAAGGCGTGCGGCCGCGTGGTCACCCTGCTGCCGCTGACCTGCTCCGCGCCGACGGTGAACAGGCCCGTGGGCCGGTCCGGGGAGGTCTGCGGTGTGCCGAACCTCGCGCCGGACAGCTTCACCGACCCGGCAGTGGTCTTGCCCGTCTCCACGGTCAAGCCGGTGGCCGACGCACGCTCGATCCGCACGACGGCCGTCACCGCGCCGACGACCGGCAAGCGGGCAGTGGAGGTCACGCAGGCGTCGTGCACGGTGGCCCGCTCCACTCGCGTGGCCAGCGCCGGCAGCAGACCGCCACGCCCGGAGGCGCCCGGAGAGGCCGAGACACCCGACCCGGCCACCCGCGCGGCATGGACCGTGACCGGCACCTCCCCCGCGAACGCCACGGAGACCGCCCCCGCGGCGCTTCCGGCCAGCAGGGCGGAGGCACCCAAGAGCAGGGGTGCCAGGGCCAGGGCGAACCGCAGGCGGCTCGTGCGCCCGGCCCGCGCCGTCACGGGGCTGTTGTTCTTGATCACGCCTGGCCCAACGACCGTTCCGGACCGAAGTACTGCCGAACTCACTATCGGCCGATACGACTGGACCCACGCCCCCACCGCCCACTCCGGCTGTCACCCCCCGGCGGTACGGTCGGATCATGCCCAACCAGACGGGAACCCCCGCCGGAGAACGGCGGCTCGCCGTGCTCGAAGGCGTTCTCGAGCGGATCACGTACGCCAACGAGGAGAACGGCTACACGGTCGCCCGGGTCGACACCGGCAGAGGCGGCGGCGACCTGCTCACGGTCGTGGGCGCGCTGCTCGGTGCCCAGGTCGGGGAGTCCCTGCGCATGGAGGGCCGCTGGGGCTCGCATCCCCAGTACGGCAAGCAGTTCCACGTGGAGAACTACACGACCGTCCTGCCGGCCACCGTCCAGGGCATCCGCCGCTACCTCGGCTCCGGCCTGGTCAAGGGCATCGGCCCGGTCTTCGCCGACCGCATCACGCAGCACTTCGGCCTGGACACCCTCCAGATCATCGAGGAGGAGCCCAAGCGGCTCATCGAGGTCCCGGGCCTCGGGCCCAAGCGGACGAAGAAGATCGCCGACGCCTGGGAGGAACAGAAAGCCATCAAGGAGGTCATGCTCTTCCTCCAGACCGTCGAGGTGTCCACGTCCATCGCCGTGCGGATCTACAAGAAGTACGGCGACGCCTCCATCTCCGTCGTGAAGAACCAGCCCTACCGCCTCGCCGCCGACGTCTGGGGCATCGGCTTCCTCACCGCCGACAAGATCGCCCAGTCCGTCGGCATCCCGCACGACAGTCCGGAGCGCGTCAAGGCGGGCCTGCAGTACGCGCTGTCGCAGGCCACCGACCAGGGCAACTGCTACCTCCCGGAGGAGCGGCTGATCGCGGACGCGGTGAAGCTGCTCCAGGTCGACACCGGGCTCGTCATCGAGTGCCTCGCGGAGCTGGCCGAGGTCCCCGAGGACGGCGGCGACCCCGGGGTCGTACGGGAGAAGGTTCCCGGTCCCGACGGCGGCTCGGAGCCGGTCACCGCCGTCTACCTCGTCCCGTTCCACCGCGCCGAACTCTCCCTCTCCGCCCAGCTGCTGCGCCTCCTGCGCACCGAGCAGGACCGGATGCCGGGCTTCCGGGCGGTGACCTGGGACAAGGCCCTCGGCTGGCTGAGAACGCGCACCGGCGCCGACCTCGCCCCCGAGCAGGAGGCCGCCGTCAAACTCGCGCTGACCGAGAAGGTCGCCGTCCTCACCGGCGGCCCCGGCTGCGGCAAGTCCTTCACGGTCCGCTCCATCGTGGAGCTGGCCCGCGCCAAGAAGGCGAAGGTCGTGCTCGCCGCCCCGACCGGCCGGGCCGCCAAGCGCCTGTCCGAGCTCACCGGCGCCGAGGCCTCCACGGTCCACCGCCTGCTGGAGCTGAAGCCCGGCGGCGACGCGGCCTACGACCGGGACCGCCCGCTGGACGCCGACCTGGTGGTGGTCGACGAGGCGTCCATGCTGGACCTGCTTCTCGCCAACAAGCTGGTGAAGGCGGTCCCGCCGGGAGCCCATCTGCTGTTCGTCGGGGACGTGGACCAGCTGCCCAGCGTCGGCGCGGGCGAGGTGCTGCGCGACCTCCTGGCCGACGGGAGCCCGATCCCCGCCGTCCGCCTCACCCGGGTGTTCCGGCAGGCCCAGCAGTCGGGCGTGGTGACGAACGCGCACCGGATCAACGCCGGCCAACACCCGCTCACCGACGGCATGAAGGACTTCTTCCTCTTCGTCGAGGACGACACGGAGGAGGCGGGGCGGCTCACGGTGGACGTGGCGGCGCGGCGGATCCCGGCCAAGTTCGGGCTGGACCCCCGCCGGGACGTGCAGGTCCTCGCCCCCATGCACCGGGGCCCGGCCGGCGCGGGCACCCTCAACGGCCTGCTCCAGCAGGCCATCACCCCCGGCCGTCCCGACCTGTCCGAGAAGAGATTCGGCGGACGGGTGTTCCGTGTCGGCGACAAGGTCACCCAGATTCGCAACAATTACGAGAAGGGCAAGAACGGCGTCTTCAACGGCACCGTCGGTGTGGTCACCTCGCTCGACCCGGTCGACCAGCGCCTGACGGTGCTGACGGACGAGGACGAGGAGGTTCCGTACGAGTTCGACGAGCTCGACGAGCTGGCTCACGCCTATGCCGTGACCATCCACCGCTCCCAGGGCAGCGAGTACCCGGCGGTCGTCATCCCGGTCACCATGGGCGCCTGGATGATGCTCCAGCGGAACCTGCTGTACACGGCGGTCACCCGGGCCAAACAGCTGGTCGTCCTCGTCGGTTCGCGCAGGGCGATCGGCCAGGCGGTGCGCTCCGTTTCCGCGGGCCGCCGGTGCACGGCACTCGACTTCCGGCTCGGTTCGCAGAAAAATGATCGATCAAATGAGTCGTGAAGGTCACAGAGCACTTCCAGAAGGGGAACACAGGGGGCAGGATGAGGAAGTTGGCGGCACTCAGTGCCGCCTATAGGCCCGATGGTCGACCCCGAGTGCACTCTCCTGAGCCGAGTGGGGGATGGTAGAGACAGTCAGGGCACCTCGAAGAAGAGGCACAACGTCGGTGAGGGATGACGTGAGCGACAACTCTGTAGTATTGCGGTACGGCGACGGCGAGTACACCTACCCGGTGATCGACAGCACCGTCGGTGACAAGGGCTTCGACATCGGCAAGCTCCGCGCCCAGACCGGTCTGGTGACGCTGGACAGCGGTTACGGCAATACCGCCGCCTACAAATCCGCCATTACCTACCTGGACGGCGAAGCGGGCATCCTGCGGTACCGCGGCTACCCGATCGAGCAGCTGGCCGAGCGCTCCACCTTCCTGGAGGTCGCCTACCTGCTGATCAACGGCGAGCTGCCGACCGTCGACGAGCTCTCGACGTTCAAGAACGACATCACGCAGCACACCCTGCTGCACGAGGACGTCAAGAACTTCTACAAGGGCTTCCCGCGCGATGCCCATCCGATGGCCATGCTGTCCTCGGTCGTCTCGGCGCTGTCCACGTTCTACCAGGACAGCCACAACCCGTTCGACGAGCGTCAGCGCAACCTCTCCACGATCCGCCTGCTCGCCAAGCTCCCGACGATCGCGGCGTACGCGTACAAGAAGTCGATCGGCCACCCGTTCGTCTACCCGCGCAACGACCTGGGCTACGTCGAGAACTTCCTCCGCATGACCTTCTCGGTCCCGGCGCAGGAGTACGAGCTGGACCCGACCGTGGTCTCCGCGCTCGACAAGCTGCTGATCCTGCACGCGGACCACGAGCAGAACTGTTCGACCTCCACGGTCCGGCTGGTCGGTTCCTCGCAGGCGAACATGTTCGCCTCGATCTCCGCCGGCATCAACGCCCTGTGGGGCCCGCTGCACGGTGGCGCCAACCAGTCCGTGCTGGAGATGCTGGAGGGCATCCGCGACTCCGGCGGCGACGTCGACTCCTTCATCCGCAAGGTGAAGAACAAGGAGGACGGCGTCCGCCTGATGGGCTTCGGCCACCGGGTCTACAAGAACTTCGACCCCCGCGCCAAGATCATCAAGGCCGCCGCGCACGACGTGCTGTCCGCCCTCGGCAAGTCCGACGAGCTGCTGGACATCGCGCTGAAGCTGGAGGAGCACGCGCTCTCCGACGACTACTTCGTCTCGCGCAGCCTCTACCCGAACGTGGACTTCTACACCGGCCTGATCTACCGGGCCATGGGCTTCCCGACCGAGATGTTCACGGTTCTGTTCGCCCTCGGCCGGCTGCCGGGCTGGATCGCCCAGTGGCACGAGATGATCAAGGAGCCGGGCTCCCGCATCGGCCGCCCGCGCCAGATCTACACGGGCGTCGTCGAGCGCGACTTCGTGCCCGTCGAGGAGCGCTGAGGCGCAGTACCACCGCTCGGCCCCCGTATCCGCACTCGTGCGGCTGCGGGGGCTCTTGCGTAGGTGCGGGGTGAGCAGGCCCCAGGGGCAGAGAAGCAGAAAAAAGGGGCCGGGAAGCAGAAAAGGGTCCGAGAAGCAGAAAAAGGGTCCGAGAAGCAGAAAAGAAGGCGCCCTGTCGCCGGTCCCCCCACGGGCCGACGACCAGGGCGCCTTCCCAGTCCCGGTACGGATTCCCCCCACGGGATCCGGCCGGGCGTCTGTGAGGACAGCGCCTGAATCGCTGTTGAGCAGAACGAGCAAAACTCGCCGTACTGCTGTGTGCGGTCTGCCGGGACAACGCACGACCGGGAGGGCCGCTCAAAGCTTCCCGGTGTACGTGCCCCGGCAACGCATCTCTGGAGAAGTCCCCCAAGACATCTCCAGATGCCAGGTGACGCCCCCCAAGACGCTCCCTGACATCGTCAACTTAGACCTTCGAACCCCTTCGATGGTTACGTTCACATCACTGTGATCTGCGTCTCTTGCATATGTCCGGTAGATACGCAAGAGCCCGGATATGCCGCCCGGGGCTCAAGCGTAAGGATGATGCGCGAGCCTTGTGAAGAGCTTATGTGAGCCGGGCCTGGGACTCCAGAGGGGCTCATATCACGTTCGCCGCGAACTTAGGGCGAATTCGGGTGACTTCACCGGAATGTCCGGAGCCGAAGGCTGTTCGTGACGACGAAGACCGACGAGAAGGCCATCGCGGCCCCGGCGATCATCGGGTTCAGCAGTCCCGCGGCGGCCAGCGGCAGCGCGGCCACGTTGTAGCCGAAGGCCCAGACGAGGTTCCCCTTGATCGTGGCCAGCGTCCGGCGGGACAGCCGGATCGCGTCCGCGGCCACCCGCAGATCGCCCCGCACCAGCGTCAGATCGCCCGCCTCGATCGCCGCGTCCGTGCCGGTGCCCATGGCCAGGCCCAGATCGGCGGTGGCGAGCGCGGCCGCGTCGTTGACGCCGTCGCCCACCATGGCGACGACCCGCCCCTCGGCCTGCAGCCGCCGTACGGCGTCGACCTTCTCCTCGGGCAGGACCTCCGCGATCACCCGGTCGATCCCGACGGCCTCGGCCACCGCTTCGGCCACCGCCCGGTTGTCCCCGGTCAGCAGCACCGGCGTGAGGCCCAGCGCGCGCAGCTCGCGCACCGCCTCCGCGCTGGTCTCCTTGACCGCGTCCGCCACGGCCAGCACGGCCCGCGCCGTCCCGTCCCAGCCGGCCAGGACGGCCGTACGGCCGGCCCGCTCGGCCTCGTCCCGCGCGCGGGCCAGCTCCGGCGGTACGTCGTCGAAGAGCCGCCCCACGGCGACCTCACGGCCCTCCACACGCCCCCGCACGCCCCGCCCGGGGACGTTCTCGAAGCTCTCGGCGTCCGGGAGCTGTCCGGCCCTCTCCGCGGCGCCCAGCGCGATCGCCCGGGCCACGGGGTGCTCGGATGCGTGCTCCACGGCGCCCGTGAGCCGCAGCACCTCCTTCTCGTCGGCGCCCTCGGCGACATGGACCTCCTGGAGGGTCATGCGGCCCGTGGTGACCGTGCCGGTCTTGTCCAGGACGACCGTGTCGATCCGGCGCGTGGACTCCAGGACCTCCGGGCCCTTGATGAGGATGCCGAGCTGGGCGCCACGGCCCGTGCCGACCATCAGCGCGGTCGGCGTGGCCAGGCCCAGCGCGCATGGACAGGCGATGATCAGGACGGCGACGGCTGCGGTGAACGCGGCGACGCCGTCGCCGGTCAGCCCGAGCCACGCCCCGGCCGTGGCGGCGGCGATCAGCAGGACCACCGGCACGAAGACCCCGGCGATCCGGTCGGCGAGCCGCTGTACCTCTGCCTTGCCGTTCTGCGCGTCCTCCACCAGCTTCGCCATCCGCGCGAGCCGGGTGTCGGCGCCGATCCGGGTGGCCTCGACGACGAGCCGACCGCCCACGTTGACCGTCGCGCCGGTGACCGCGTCCCCGGCCGTCACGTCCACCGGCACCGACTCGCCGGTCAGCATCGAGGCGTCCACCGCCGAGGCGCCCTCGACGACCGTGCCGTCGGTGGCGATCTTCTCGCCGGGCCGTACGACGAACCGGTCGCCGACGGCCAGCCGCTGCGCCGGGATCCGCACCTCGCGCCCGTCCCGCAGTACGGCCACTTCCTTGGCGCCCAGTTCCATCAGCGCCTTCAGGGCCGCGCCCGCACGGCGCTTGGACCGGGCCTCCAGGTAGCGGCCCAGCAGGATGAAGGCCGTGACGCCGGAGGCGACCTCCAGGTAGATCGAGGAGGCGCCGGCACCGCGCGAGACCGTGAGTTCGAAGGGGTGCCGCATGCCGGGCATGCCCGCGTCGCCGAGGAACAGGGCCCACAGGGACCAGCCGAACGCGGCCAGCGTGCCGAGGGAGACCAGCGTGTCCATGGTGGCGGCGCCGTGCCGGGCGTTCGTCCAGGCCGCCCGGTGGAACGGCAGCCCGCACCAGACGACGACCGGTGCGGCGAGGGTGAGCGAGAGCCACTGCCAGTTGTCGAACTGGAGCGCCGGGACCATCGCCGGCAGCACGACGGGCACGGCGAGGGCGGCGGAGACGACGAGGCGCCGACGGAGGGCCGACAGCTCGGGGTCCTCCCCGGCGGCGTGCGTGCCCTCCGGCCCGGGCTCCTCCTCGCGCGCGGGCGCGGGCTCCTCGGCGGTGTACCCGGTCTTCACCACGGTCGCGATCAGGTCGGCGACCTCGGTGCCCGCGGGGTAGGTGACGCGGGCCTTCTCCGTCGCGTAGTTCACCGTGGCGGTGACGCCGTCCATGCGGCTGAGCTTCTTCTCGACGCGGGCCGCGCAGGAGGCGCAGGTCATCCCGCCGATGAGCAGCTCGACCTCGGCGAGCGCCGGTTCGCGGTCGGCCGGTGCCTTGGCGGTGGTGCTGGTCATGTCCGTACTCCAGGAGATGCGGGGCGCCCGGGAAGCGGGACGGGCCGTACGGGCCGGGGGCGGCGGCGTACGGCCCGTACGTCGGTACGAGTGCCAGGCCCGGGGTGTCCCAGGCCTGTGCGTCTCGGTCTCTGGAAACCGGCTCGGGCCCTTCTGGCCGGTCGGCTCCGGGTCTTCGCGGTTGAACCGGCTCGGGTTCTTCCGGCCGACGGGCTTTAGGCCTTCGCGGCCGAACCGGCTCTGGTCCTTCCGGCCGACCGGCTTTAGGCCTTCGGGGCCGAACCGGCTCCGGCCCTTCCGGCCGAACCGGCTTTAGGCCTTCGGCTGAACCGGCTCCGGCCCTTCCGGCCGACCGGCTCCGGCCTTTCCGGCCGACGGCTCTGGCCGTTAGGGCCGAACCGGCTTTAGGCCTTCGCGGCCGAACCGGCTCCAGACCTTCCCGGCCGGACCGGCTCCAGGCCTTGCCGACCGACCTGGCTCAGGCCTTCCCGGCGAGCTCGAAACCGGCCTCGTCGACGGCCGCGCGTACGGCCTCGTCGTCGAGCGGGGTGGCGGAGACGACGGTGACCTCGCCGGTCGAGGCGACGGCCGTCACCGAACTGACGCCGGAGATCTGGGAGATCTCGCCGGAGACGGCGCCCTCGCAGTGTCCGCAGCTCATGCCGCTCACCTTGTAGACGGCGGTGACGGGGCCCGTGGTGTCGGTCTGGGCGGTCATGTCGTTACTCCTCGTCGAGGCATGTGGGGCGATGGGGACCTCTGAGGTCCGCATATCTTCCACTGTACCCCTAGGGGGTATCACCTGTGCATACCGGTCCAGGCGGTCGTGCTCAACACACACAAGATGCTCGGCCTGGGCATCGTCCTGGCGGTCGGAACCCGCGCTGAAGCACCGGCCGCACGGGCTAGCGTTCGCCGAGGCACTGACTGCCCGGGGGCGACGGGACACCCGGCGACCCCGGACGCGAAAGGAAGGCGGGTAGACCATGCGGGCCGTGGTGTTCGAGCGGTACGGGGAGCCGGCCGAGGTGCGGGACGTCGCCGATCCGGAGCCCGCGGAGCACGGGGTCGTCGTGCGGGTCGAGGCCACGGGGCTGTGCCGCAGCGACTGGCACGGCTGGCAGGGCCACGACCCGGACATCGCGCTGCCGCACGTGCCCGGGCATGAACTCGCCGGGGTCGTCGAGGCGGTGGGCGACCGGGTCACCCGCTGGAGGCCCGGAGACCGGGTCACCGTGCCCTTCATCTGCGCCTGCGGCACCTGCCCGTCCTGTGCGGCCGGCGACCACCAGGTGTGCGAGCGGCAGACCCAGCCCGGCTTCTCACACTGGGGCTCCTTCGCCCAGTACGTGGCCCTGGACCACGCCGACGTCAACCTCGTGGCCCTTCCCGGGGAGCTGTCCTTCGCGACGGCGGCCTCCCTCGGCTGCCGGTTCGCCACGGCGTACCGGGCGGTGGTGCGGCAGGGCCGGGTCGCGGCGGGGGAGTGGGTCGCGGTGCACGGGTGCGGCGGGGTCGGCCTCTCCGCGGTGATGATCGCGGCGGCGTCGGGCGCCCGGGTCGTGGCCGTCGACGTGTCGCCCCGGGCGCTGGACCTGGCCCGGAAGTTCGGGGCGGCGCACTGCCTGGACGCGTCGGCCGTGCCGGATGCGGCGGCGGCGGTCCGTGACCTCACCGGCGGCGGTGCCCATCTCTCCCTCGACGCCCTCGGTTCCCCCGCCACCTGCGCCGCCTCAGTGAACGGCCTGCGCCGTCGCGGCCGGCACATCCAGGTCGGCCTGCTGCCCTCGCCGGCCGGTACGACACCCGTGCCGATGGCCCGCGCGATAGCCCTGGAGCTGGAACTCCTCGGCAGCCACGGCATGGCCGCGCACGGCTACCCGCCGATGCTGGAGCTGGTCCGCAGCGGAGTCCTGCGCCCCGACCTGCTGGTGACCTCCACGATCCCCCTCGACGAGGCCCCGCCCGCCCTGGCGGCGATGGGGACGGCGCCACCGGCGGGCGCGACGGTCATCGAGCCGTGGCGTTGACACTCCCCCGGAGACACCTGTGCCCCACGCGACGGTGGGGCACGGGGCCGGGAGGTCAGTCGGCTCTTCGGCCGCGGTTGGCGGGCCGGGATGCCACCCAGGCCCGGACCGTGTCGGCGTACCAGTAGGGCTTGCCGTTCTCGACATGGTCGGGCGGGGGCAGCAGACCGTGCTTGCGGTAGGACCGCACGGTGTCCGGCTGCACCCGGATGTGTGCCGCGATCTCCTTGTAGGACCAGAGCCTTCGGTCGGTCATGACGTGCACCTCCCCGCGCGCACCACGGCGGCGGCCGGGGACGGCCGTCCGGGGGAGCCGGGCGCTGCGCTGGCGATCAACGAGCCTGTGTCCGGTCAACGACGCTCGGTGACACAGGGCAGGGCCTGTGCACGGGTGTGACGGAAGGTCCGCGTACACGGGACACCCGTGACAGGAAGGGTGCGTTTGTGACACAGCCGGGGCAAACGCGCCGTCCAAGCTCCGGCGGGGTGCCTTGACGCGGCATCAGGCGAAGACTGAAGAACGACGGGGCACACACAGCGGACACCTGCACACGGACCGGAAAGCGCTGTCATGATCTGGTCCGAATGTCCGGACAAAACATTGACAGGGCTTCGGGAAGGGGACTACAAAGCCGGGGAGAGCCGACACCAAGGGGAAGCCGATGGCGTACGACCTGATCACCATGGGGCGCATCGGAGTGGATCTGTATCCGCTCCAGACGGGTGTTCCGCTGCCGCAGGTCACGTCCTTCGGCAAGTTCCTCGGCGGCTCGGCCACGAACGTCGCGGTCGCCGCGGCCCGCCTGGGACGGCACACCGCGGTGATCACCCGCACCGGCGACGACCCCTTCGGCACCTACCTGCACGAAGCCCTGCGGGGCTTCGGCGTGGACGACCGCTGGGTCACCCCGGTCACCGGCCTGCCCACCCCGGTCACCTTCTGCGAGGTCTTCCCGCCGGACGACTTCCCGCTGTACTTCTACCGGCAGCCCAAGGCCCCCGACCTGGAGATCGACGCCCACGAGCTCGACCTGGACGCCATCCGGGACGCCCGCGTCTTCTGGGTCACGGGCACGGGCCTGAGCGAGGAACCGAGCCGTACGGCGACCCTCGCGGCGCTCGCCCACCGCGCCAAGTCCGGCACGACGGTCTTCGACCTCGACTGGCGCCCGATGTTCTGGACCGACCCCGACGCGGCCCGCCCCTTCTACGAGGAGGCCCTGCGCCACACCACCGTCGCCGTCGGCAACCTCGACGAGGTGGAGGTCGCCACCGGCGTGCGCGAGCCCCACGCCGCCGCCCGGGCCCTCCTGGACGCCGGTGTCGAACTGGCCGTCGTCAAACAGGGCCCGAAGGGCGTCCTCGCCGTCCACCGCGACGGCGTCACCGCCGAGGTCCCGCCGCTGCCCGTGAACGTCCTCAACGGCCTCGGAGCCGGCGACGCCTTCGGCGGCTGTCTCGTCCACGGCCTCCTGGCCGGCTGGGACCTGGAGAAGACCATGCGGCACGCCAACGCCGCCGGCGCCATCGTCGCCTCCCGCCTGGAGTGCTCCTCCGCGATGCCCACTGCGGACGAGATCGAGGCGGCCGTCACCGCGGGGGCCGTCAAGTGACCGTCGACGTCTCCGAACTCGTCCGCCTCCGCAGCCACCGCCCGGAGGCGATCGCCGAGGCCGCCGCCCGCCGCCCCCGCCGGCCCCTGCTGAACGACAACGGCCGGCTGATGATCGTCGCCGCCGACCACCCGGCCCGCGGCGCCCTCGGCGTCGGCGGCCGCAGCATGGCCATGGCCGACCGCGCCGACCTCCTCGAACGCCTCTGCCTCGCCCTGTCCCGCCCGGGCGTGGACGGCGTCCTCGCCACCGCCGACATCCTCGACGACCTGCTCCTGCTCGGCGCCCTCGACGGCAAGGTCGTCCTGGGCTCGATGAACCGCGGCGGCCTCCAGGGCGCGCGCTTCGAACTCGACGACCGCTTCACCGGCCACCGCCCCGAGGACATCGAGCGCCTCGGCTTCGACGCGGGCAAGCTGCTCCTGCGCATCGACTACGACGACCCGGGCTCCCTCACCACCCTGGAGTCCACCGCCCGCGCCATCGACGACATGGCGGCCCGCCGGCTCCCCGTCTTCGTCGAGCCGTTCATCTCCCGCCGCGACGAGACGGGCCGGCTGCGCAACGACCTGTCCGCCGAGGCCGTCACCCGGTCGATCGCCATCGCCTCGGGACTGGGCGGCAGCTCCGCCTACACCTGGCTGAAGGTGCCGGTCACCGACAACCCCGACGACATGGCCGAGGTCATGGCCGCCTCCACGCTGCCCGCCGTACTGCTGGGCGGTGAGGTGGGGGGCTCCGCCGAGGAGCAAGCCGGGGCGTACGAGAAGTGGCGCGGCGCTCTCCAACTGCCCACCGTGCGCGGGCTGGTGGTCGGCCGTTCGCTGCTGTACCCGGCGGACGGCGACGTGGCCGCCGCCGTGGACACCGCCGTAGGACTGCTGTGAGGGCCGCTTCATGAGCAGTGAGCCGTACATCCCCCAGGGCACCACGACCCGCGTGCGGATCGTGCCGCCCCTCCCGGGCGTCCCCGACGCCCGGGCCCAGATCGCCTCCGGCGCGGGAGGCCGCTTTGCTTTGGCAGGAGCGAAGTGCGAGCGACAACTCCCCGCCCGCTACGGCCCCGCGCCGGAGGTCCCCCACACGAGGCGCACGCGGCCTCGTCGTGCCGTGCCGGAGGCCTGCGTGTTCATGCCCGGTGGTGAACACCCGCGGCGGCCACTGCGTACCCGTGACCATCCATAGGGAGGGGAAAACCGATGACCTCGACGACGAGGCTGACGGTCGCTCAGGCGCTCGTACGCTTCCTGTCCGCCCAGTACACCGAACGCGACGGCGTACGGCAGCGGCTCATCGGCGCCACCTGGGGCATCTTCGGCCACGGCAACGTCGCCGGCATCGGCCAGGCGCTCCTGGAGCACACCGACGCGATGCCGTACCACCAGGGCCGCAACGAACAGGCCATGGTGCACGCCGCGGTCGGTTACGCGCGCCAGTCGGGCCGCCTGTCCACGCACGCGGTCACGACCTCCATCGGCCCGGGCGCCACCAACCTCGTCACCGGCGCCGCCCTGGCGACCATCAACCACCTGCCGGTGCTGCTCCTGCCCGGCGACGTGTTCGCGACCCGCCCCGCCGACCCGGTCCTCCAGCAGCTCGAGGTGCCGTACGCGGGCGACGTGTCGGTCAACGACTGCCTGCGCCCGGTGTCGAGGTACTTCGACCGGATCACGCGCCCGGAGACCCTGATCCCGTCGGCGCTGAACGCGATGCGCGTGCTCACCGACCCCGTCGAGACCGGCGCCGTCACCCTCGCGCTGCCCCAGGACGTGCAGGCCGAGGCGTACGACTGGCCCGACGAGTTCTTCGCGGAGCGCGTCTGGACCGTACGGCGGCCCGGCGCCGACCCGGCGGAGCTCGCCGAGGCGGTACGGGTCATCCGCGCGGCGAAGAGGCCCCTGGTCGTCGCGGGCGGCGGCGTCCACCACAGCCGCGCCGAGGAGGCCCTCGCCGAGTTCGCCGAGACCACCGGCATCCCGGTCGCCTCCACCCAGGCCGGCAAGGGCTCCCTGCGCCACGACCACCCCCAGGACGTCGGCGGCATCGGCCACACCGGCACGGCCACCGCGGACGAACTCGCCCGCACCGCCGACCTGGTGATCGGCGTCGGCACCCGCTACACCGACTTCACCACCGCCTCCGGCACCCTCTTCACCGGCGAGAACGTCCGGTTCCTCAACCTCAACATCGCCTCCTTCGACGGCCACAAGCTCGCCGGGCTGCCCCTGATCGCGGACGCCCGCACCGGCCTGGAGGAGCTGACCGAGCGGCTGGAGATGCACGGCCACCGGGTCGCGCCGCTGTACGCCACCGAGTACACCGAGGACAAGGAGCGCTGGGAGCAGCGCGTCGACGCCTGCTACGAGGTGGACGAGCCGGACACCCGTCCGACCCAGCCGCAGGTCCTCGGCGTCCTGGACGCCCTCGTCGACGAGTCGGACATCCTCATCAACGCCGCCGGTTCCCTCCCCGGCGACCTGCACAAACTGTGGCGGACCCGCTCGTACGACCAGTACCACCTGGAGTACGGCTACTCCTGCATGGGCTACGAGATCCCGGCCGCCATCGGCGTGAAGATGGCCGCCCCCGACCGTCCCGTGTGGGCACTGGTCGGCGACGGCACGTATCTGATGATGCCGACGGAGATCGTGACGGCCGTGCAGGAGGGCATCGCGATCAAGGTCCTGATCATCCAGAACCACGGCTACGCGTCCATCGGCGGACTGTCCGAGTCGGTGGGCGGCGAGCGGTTCGGCACCGCCTACCGCTTCCCGTCCGAGGACGGCACGTACACGGGGCCGCCGCTGCCGGTGGACCTCGCCGCCAACGCGGCCAGCCTGGGCATGCGCGTGCTGCGCGCGAAGACCGTGCGGGACCTCGAGGCGGCGCTCGCCGAGGCCCGGGCCGCCGACACTCCCACATGTGTCTACGTGGAGACCCAAACGGCAGACACAGTGTCGGGCGCGCCTCCCGCGCAGGCCTGGTGGGATGTACCCGTGGCCGAGACCGCGACACGGCCGTCCGCGGTCAAGGCACGTGAGCTGTACGAACGGCACGTCTCCACCCGACGCCGCCATCTGTGAAGGAGTTCCCGGCCATGACGAAGATCGTCAACCACTGGATCGGCGGCAAGACCGTCGAAGGCGCCTCGGGCACGCACGGGCCGGTGACCGATCCGGCGACCGGCGAGGTGACGACGAAGGTCGCGTTCGCCTCGGTCGACGAGGTGGACGCGGCGGTCGCCGCCGCCAAGGAGGCCTTCGCGACCTGGGGCCTGTCCTCCCTGGCCCAGCGCACCTCGATCCTCTTCAAGTTCCGGGCGCTGCTCGACGCGCACCGCGACGAGATCGCCGAGCTGATCACCGCCGAGCACGGCAAGGTGCACTCCGACGCCCTCGGCGAGGTGGCGCGCGGCCTGGAGATCGTCGACCTGGCCTGCGGCATCAGCGTGCAGCTGAAGGGCGAGCTGTCCACGCAGGTGGCGAGCCGCGTGGACGTGTCGTCCATCCGCCAGCCGCTCGGCGTGGTCGCGGGCATCACGCCGTTCAACTTCCCGGCGATGGTGCCGATGTGGATGTTCCCCCTCGCCATCGCGTGCGGCAACACCTTCGTGCTGAAGCCGTCCGAGAAGGACCCGTCGGCGTCGATCAGGATCGCCGAGCTGCTCGCCGAGGCGGGCCTGCCCGACGGCGTCTTCAACGTCGTCCACGGTGACAAGGTGGCCGTGGACCGCCTGCTGGAGCACCCGGACGTCAAGGCCGTCTCCTTCGTCGGCTCGACCCCGATCGCCCGTTACATCCACACCACCGCGTCCGCCAACGGCAAGCGCGTCCAGGCGCTCGGCGGCGCGAAGAACCACATGCTGGTCCTCCCGGACGCCGACCTCGACGCGGCGGCCGACGCCGCCGTGTCCGCCGCCTACGGCTCGGCGGGCGAGCGCTGCATGGCCATCTCCGCGGTCGTCGCGGTCGGCTCGACCGGCGACGAACTGGTGCAGAAGATCCGCGAGCGCGCCGAGAAGATCAAGATCGGCCCCGGCAACGACCCCGCCTCCGAGATGGGCCCGCTGATCACCAAGGTCCACCGCGACAAGGTGGCCTCCTACGTCGAGGGCGCGGCGGCCGAGGGTGCCGAGGTGGTCCTCGACGGCACCGGCTACACCGTGGAGGGCTTCGAGAACGGCCACTGGATCGGCATCTCGCTCCTCGACAAGGTGCCGACGAGCGCGAAGGCCTACCAGGACGAGATCTTCGGTCCGGTCCTGTGCGTGCTGCGCACGGAGACCTACGAGGAGGCCCTGGACCTGATCAACGCCTCGCCGTTCGGCAACGGCACCGCGATCTTCACCCGGGACGGCGGCGCGGCGCGCCGCTTCCAGCTGGAGGTCGAGGCCGGCATGGTCGGCGTGAACGTCCCGATCCCGGTCCCCGTGGGCTACCACTCCTTCGGCGGCTGGAAGGACTCCCTCTTCGGCGACCACCACATCTACGGCAACGACGGCACGCACTTCTACACCCGGGGCAAGGTCGTCACCACCCGCTGGCCCGACCCGGCCGACGCCCCGGCGGGCGTGGACCTGGGCTTCCCCCGCAACCACTGAGGCTTCTACACCACCCGCAGTACGCCGAGAACTGCGTGTACACCCCTGGAAGGCCTTGCACTTCGGTCTCTGGTCGACAACCCATCGACAGGTTGACCCCGTACCGTTGACGCATGGATCTTCGACTGCCCGGACTGAACGGGCTGCTTCGGAGGCCCCGGAGGCTCCTCGCCGCCGGGGCCGCCGTCGTCGTGCTCGCGGGCGCGGGAACGTGGACGGCCGTCGCCGGCGACGAGGCGCCCCCGGTCCACCGCACCGACCGGCTCCTGAACACCCAGGACGGCGTGCGCGTCGACACCTCGTTCTTCACCTCCGGAGGAGACCGCCGCCGCCCCGCCGTCCTGCTCGGGCACGGCTTCGGCGGCAGCAAGAACGACGTACGGCAGCAGGCCGAGGATCTCGCCAGGGACGGTTACGCGGTCCTGACCTGGTCGGCGCGCGGTTTCGGCAAGTCCAACGGAAAAATCGGGCTGAACGACCCCAAGGGCGAGGTAGCCGACGTCTCGAAGCTCATCGACTGGCTCGCGAAGCAGCCCCAGGTCGAACTCGACAAGCCCGGCGACCCCCGCGTGGGCATGGCCGGCGGCTCCTACGGCGGTGCGATCGCCCTGCTCACGGCGGGACACGACGACCGGGTGGACGCCATCGCCCCGGCCATCACGTACTGGAACCTCGCCGACGCGCTCTTCCCGAACGGCGTGTTCAAGAAGCTGTGGGCCGGCATCTTCGTCAACTCCGGCGGTGGCTGCGAGCGGTTCGAGCCCGCGCTGTGCCGGATGTACGAGCGAGTCGCAGAATCGGGCAAACCGGATGCCGAGGCCCGCAAGATGCTCGACGAGCGTTCGCCCTCCGCGGTCGGGAACCGCATCAAGGTGCCGACGCTGCTGATACAGGGACAGTCGGACTCCCTCTTCCCGCTCGGCCAGGCCGACCAGGCCGCGAAGGCGATCCGCGCGGGCGGCGCCCCCGTCGACGTCGACTGGATCGCCGGCGGCCACGACGGCGGCGACATGGAGACGAGCCGCGTCCAGGGGCGCGTGCAGAGCTGGTTCGACCGCTACCTGAAGGACGACAAGGGCGTCGACACCGGCCCCGCCTTCCGCGTCACCCGCACCCTCGGCCTCGGCTCCGGCGACGGCGAACCCCGTCTGACCGGCGTGACCTCCGACCGCTACCCCGGCCTGGAGAGCAAGCAGCGCTCCATCGCCCTGGCCGGCCGCGAGCAGAGCTTCGCCAACCCGCCCGGCGCCAGCCCGCCCGGCGTCTCCGCCCTGCCCGGCCTCGGCGGCGCGGGCGGCCTCAGCCAGCTGTCCTCGCTCGGCGTGGGCATCTCCCTCGACTTCCCCGGCCAGTTCGCCGCGTTCGAGTCGGCCCCCTTCCGCGACGACGTCCAGATCACCGGCTCCCCGACGGCCACGGTCCACGTGAAGTCCACCAGCGACGACGCCGTGCTCTTCGCCAAGGTCTACGACGTCGGCCCCGGCCGCACCCAGCCGGTGCTGCCCTCCCAGCTGGTCACGCCCATCAGGGTCGAGGGTGCCAAGGCGGGCAAGGACGTCACCATCACCCTCCCGGCGATCGACCACGAGGTCGACGACGGCCACCGGCTGCGCCTGGTCCTCGCCTCGACGGACCTCGGCTACGCCTCCCCGGCGACCCCGGCCACGTACACCGTCTCCCTCAAGGGCGACCTCAAGGTCCCCTCGGCGCTCGGCGAGAGCAGCGCACAGGGCCCGCTGCCCGCCTGGGTGTGGTGGATGCCGGCCGCCGGCGCCGCGATCGCCCTGGCGCTGGTCATCACGGGACGCCGCCGCACGGCCGCACCCGCCCCGCCGGACCCCGAGCTCGCCGAAGTGCCCCTCCAGATCACGGACCTGACCAAGCGGTACGCCAAGTCCGCCGACCGGTACGCCGTCAAGGACCTGTCGTTCCGCGTGGAGAAGGGCCAGGTCCTCGGCCTGCTCGGCCCCAACGGCGCCGGTAAGACCACGACCCTGCGCATGCTGATGGGCCTCATCAAGCCGGACGGCGGCGAGATCCGCGTCTTCGGCCACGCCATCAGTGCGGGCGCCCCGGTCCTGTCCCGGGTCGGCGCGTTCGTCGAGGGCGCGGGCTTCCTGCCGCACCTGTCCGGCCGCGAGAACCTGGAGCTGTACTGGCGCGCGACCGGCCGCCCGGCCGAGGACGCGCACCTGGAGGAGGCCCTGGAGATCGCGGGCCTGGGCGACGCGCTCGCCCGCGCGGTGCGCACCTACTCCCAGGGCATGCGCCAGCGCCTCGCCATCGCCCAGGCCATGCTCGGCATGCCGGACCTGCTCATCCTCGACGAACCGACCAACGGCCTCGACCCGCCCCAGATCCGCGAGATGCGCGAGGTGATGATCCGCTACGCCGCGGCAGGGCGCACGGTCATCGTCTCCAGCCATCTCCTCGCGGAGGTGGAGCAGACCTGCACGCACCTGGTCGTGATGGACCACGGGCAGCTCGTCCAGGCGGGACCGGTCGAGGACATCGTCGGCTCGGGCGACACCCTCCTGGTGGGCACGGCCACGCCCGTGGACGAGCCCGTCGTCGAGAAGGTCGCCGCCCTGCCCGGCGTCGCCTCGGCCGTGCCCGTCGACGAGGGCCTCCTGGTCCAGCTCGACGCCGACGGCACCCCGCAGCGCCTGGTCGCCGAACTCGTACGGCTGGACGTGCCCGTGCGGTCGGTCGGCCCGCACCGCCGCCTGGAGGACGCCTTCCTCACCCTGATCGGAGCCGAAGCATGAGCAAGCTCGCCGACCGGGCCGCGCCCGTCGAGGTCGCCGACGGCTACCGCGCGGGCCGCACCCTGCCCTTCCGCGTCGAGCTGGTCCGGCAGCTGAAGCGGCGCCGCACGATGGTCATGGGCGGTGTCCTGTTCGCCCTGCCGATCGTCCTGCTCATCGCCTTCCAGGTCGGCGGCGACCCGGGCGGCAACAACACCCGCGTGAACCTCATGGACACGGCGACGGCGTCCGGGGCCAACTTCGCCGCCGTCAACCTCTTCTCCGGCGCAGGCTTCCTCCTCGTCATCCCCGTCGCCCTGTTCTGCGGCGACACGGTCGCCTCGGAGGCGAGCTGGTCGTCCCTGCGCTATCTGCTCGCGGCGCCCGTGCCCCGGGCCCGGCTGCTGTGGTCCAAGATCGCCGTCGGACTCAGCCTGAGCCTGGCCGCGCTGGTCCTGCTCCCGATCGTCGCCCTCGTCGTCGGCACGGCCGCCTACGGCTGGGGCCCGCTCCAGCTGCCCACCGGCGGCACCCTGCCCACCGGCACCGCGGCCCAGCGCCTGCTGATCGTCGTCGTGTACATCATGGTGTCCCAACTGGTCACCGCCGCCCTCGCGTTCTGGCTGTCGACCCGGACGGACGCACCGCTCGGCGCGGTCGGCGGCGCGGTGTTCCTGACCATCATCGGCAGCGTCCTCGACGAGGTGACGGCCCTCGGCGACTGGCGGCACTTCCTGCCCGCGCACTGGCAGTACGCCTGGCTCGACGCCGTCCAGCCGCAGTTGCAGTGGACGGACATGATCCAGGGCACGTCGATTTCCGTAACGTACGCGCTCGTGCTGTTCGCCCTGGCCTTCCGCGGTTTCGCCCGCAAGGACGTCGTCTCCTAGGTCAACGGAGGATCACCCACCGGTCTCGAAGGCCGGTCCCCGTGGCCGCTTCGAGACGCTTCCGCAACCCTCCGTACCGCACGTTCCGGCCCCCTGCGCCGTCACAGTCGCAAGAAGGCGACGCCAACGGACCAAGGGGGCACGGACGATGAAGCCGTACGAGCGGTACCGGACACGCAGGCTGCTGCTGGCGCTCACAGCGGCGGGCGGGCTGCTGCTCACCGCGTGCAGTGGGGGAGCCGGCAGCAGCGAGGGCAGCAGTGCCGCCGACCGCGACACCTCGGGTCTGCCCGCGCCCGCCCACGGGGACGAGGACAGCACGAGCGAGCAGGAGGACCGCGAGGCCGCCCCCGACCACCTCTCCACCTTCGCCCTCGACGTCGACACCGCCTCCTACGACTACGCCCGCCGCACCCTGGCCGACGGCCGGCTCCCCGACCCGTCGACGGTCCGCCCCGAGGAGTTCGTCAACAGCTTCCGCCAGGACTACGAACGCCCCGGCGGCGACGGCTTTTCGGTCACCGTCGACGGCGCCCGCACCGACGACGAGGACTGGTCCCTGGTCCGCGTGGGCCTGGCCACCCGCACCACGGAACGCACCGGCGAACGCCCGCCCGCCGCCCTCACCTTCGTCATCGACGTCTCGGGCTCCATGGCCGAACCCGGCCGCCTGGACCTCGCCCAGGAGTCCCTCTCGGTCATGACGGACCGGCTGCGCGACGACGACTCCGTCGCGATCGTCACCTTCAGCGACGAGGCCGAGACCGTCCTGCCCATGACCCGCCTCGACGGCAACCGCGACGAGATCCACGACGTCGTCTCCGAGCTGGACACCCGGGACTCCACCAACCTCGGCGCGGGCGTCGAGACCGGTTACGAGACGGCCGTCGAGGGCCTGCGCGAGGGGGCGACCAACCGGGTCGTCCTGGTCTCCGACGCCCTCGCCAACACCGGCGACACCGACGCCGACACGATCCTGGAGCGCATCTCCGGCGAACGCCGCGAGCACGGCATCACCCTCTTCGGCGTCGGCGTCGGCAGTGACTACGGCGACGCCCTGATGGAACGCCTCGCCGACAAGGGCGACGGCCACACCGTGTACGTGTCCGGCACCGAGGAGGCCCGCAAGGTCTTCTGCGAGCAACTCCCGCGCAACATCGACCTCACCGCCCGCGACGCCAAGGCCCAGGTCGCCTTCGACCCCGAGACCGTCGAGGAGTTCCGCCTGGTCGGCTACGACAACCGCCGGGTCGCCGACGAGGACTTCCGCGACGACCGCGTCGACGGCGGCGAGGTCGGACCCGGCCACACCGTCACCGCCCTCTACGCCGTCCGCACCGCGCCGGGCGCCGAAGGCCACCTGGCCACCGCCACCGTCCGCTGGCTCGACCCGGACACCCGCGACCCCCACGAGGAGTCCGGCGACCTCGAGACCGATGCCCTCCACGACTCCCTGCGTGCCGCTCCCAGCCGCTTCCAGGTCACCGCGGTGGCGGCCTACTTCGCCGACGCCCTCCGCTCCGGCGACGACCGCTACCGCCGCGTCCCCGGAGCCCCGGTCCCCTTCGCCGAACTCGCCGACCGTGCTCGCGCGCTGGCCCGAGCCACGGAGGACGGGGCGGTGCGCGAACTCGCCGAGGCCATCGGACAGGCCGACCGCCGCCGGGATTGAACACGGGTGCGGTCTTCCGAAATGCGACGCGGGCCAACCGGGTGAACCTGCGGAACCAATTCTCCTGCACCGGGTTGATGAGGCAGTAGAGCATGCGGCGCTACGAGAAAGGAACGCGCAGTGCTCAAGGAGGCTATGAACGTCGCGGCCGCCGCCGCTTCCGCCATCGACATGCCGACGACGGCCGCCACCCCGGCGTTTGCCGGCGGACCGGCCGTCGCGATGGGCCAGGGCGAGGAACGCTGAACCGACTCCGCGGCCCCTTCGGCGCGAGCGAGCACCCCCTACGCCTCATTCCTGTTCAGCGCTGCGACTTTCCGCGCCGCCACACCGCCGACCTTGGATGTGGATCTCCGTTCCGCGGCCGGCTGCCCCAATTCTTCAAGCAGGAGGACAACTGCAATGCGACAGACCCTGAGCAAGGGAGCGTTCGCGGCGGCCGCCGCCACGGGGATTCTGTCCCTGTATGGCAGCCCCGCCCTCGCTGACTCCGACGCGTCGGGAGTGGCGAAGGACTCTCCCGGTGTGTTGTCCGGGAACAACGTCCAGGTACCGGTCGACGTGCCGATCAACCTGTGCGGCAACACCGTCGAGGTGCTCGCGGCGCTCAACGAGTCGTTCGGCAACGTCTGCCGCAACGGCTCGCACAAGGGGAAGGGCTCCGGCGCGGACGCCAAGGGGGTCGCGAAGGGCTCCCCCGGCGTGGGATCCGGCAACGTCGTGCAGGTGCCGGTCGACGTGCCGGTGAACGCGTGCGGCAACAACGTCGCCGGACTCGGGCTGTTCAACGAGGCGTCCGAGAACTCCTGCCACAACGACTCGTCCGGCGGCCACGGCGGCTACGGCGGCGAGGACGACACCTCGAAGCCGAGTGACGAGGACCGCACGGTCCCGCCGGCCAAGGACCGTCCCACCCCGCACGACGAGGAGACGCCGGACTCCCCGCCGGCGCCCGAGAAGGACAGCGAGACGCCGTCCACTCCGGAAAAGGAGAGCGGCCCGCTGCCCCAGCTGGCCGAGACCGGAAGTGAGGCCCTGGTGGCCGCCTCGGTCGCCAGTGCCGCCCTGATGGCCGGCGGGGTGATGCTGTACCGCCGCGGTCGCACCACCTGGTCCCGCTAGCCGGCACCGGGTGCCGGACGCGATCCGCCCGGCACCCGCACCCACCCCGGACCGGCGCCCGCCACCACCAGAGGCAGGCCACAGCCGGTCCGGGGACCACACGCCGCACGGACCGGACTGGCAACGCATCTCCGCCACGACCGCCCGCCACTCCCCGGGGCGAGCCGGTGCCGTGGCCGCCCCGTCACTTTCCCGGTCCCGGTGCGAGGCCCCTGGCCTCCCGGGACACGCATCACCCGCACCCCCCGTCGACATGATCCGGGGGGTGTCGGCCGTCGCGTCACACCGCAGCCGCAGCCGCTGCCGCCGCCCCCGGCACAAGGGCGGGCCGCTGACGGCTCCGTCGCCGTCAGCGGCCCCCGTGTCACCCGCGCGGTTCCCCGTCAGCGCCGTACCGGCGACGGCGACTCGCTCCGGCTGCCGTCCACCGGTGCGGGGACGGTGCCGCCCACCGGTGTCGCCCCGAGCCGGCGGCGCACACCTCGGACGAGGGTCGACGCCGTGAAGGACGCGCCCTGCACGAAGCGCATGGCCGGGCCGAAGCCCGAGGCCGTCACCAGGCCCGCGAGGAACAGGCCGCGGTAGGAGGACTCGAAGCTGCGCCCGACCTCCGGGGAGCCGTCCGGCAGCGCCGCGAGCGTTCCGCGCAACTCGGGGGAGAGCAGTCCGAGCCGGTCGCAACGCGCCCGGAACCCGGTCGCGGCGATGACGTGTTCGGTCTCCAGGCTGCGCAGGGCACCCGCGCGGCTCACCGTGTCCAGCCGTACCCCGCCCGGCACCGCACAGGCCGCGGTGACCTCATGGCCCGGCAGCAGCTCCACCACGCCCTCCACCCGGTCCCGCACCCACCACGCGCCCGCCGGCCCCAGCGCCGTGGTCGCGATGCGAGCCCGGGTCGGCTCCGGCAGCCGCCGGAAGAGGCCCGGACGCTCCGCGTAGAACCAGTTCCGCCATCCGGGGCCGAGCCCGCTGTGGGGGGAGCGGGCCGACTGCCACCAGGGGCGCTCCCAGGGCGGCGGCACATCGTTCCACGCCAGCTGTTCCGCCCGCGCCAGCACCCGCACCCGCGTGCCCTGTTCGGCGAGCAGCGCCGCCGTCTCCAGGGCCGCCTGACCGCCGCCGATCACCGTGACGTCCTTGCCGCGGAAGCGGTCGAGGTCACTGTGGTGGCTGCTGTGCGTCACCAGCGCGGGGTGCAGTCCGCGCAGTGCCTGCGGTACCTCGACGAAGGGCATCACACCGACCGCCAGGGCGACCGTCCGCGCGTGCACCTCCTCCCCGTCCTCGGTGACCGCCGTGAAGCCGCCGGGCCCGGCCGACACACGGGTCACCATGCGCTCGTCCACCTCCGGCACGGCGTGGCGGGCGAACCACAGGCCGTACTCCGCGAACGCCTCGACGGGAATCGGCTTCGCGTGACGTGCCGTCAGGCCGTGCTCCGCGCAGTAGACGTCCAGCCGCCACCGCCCGGCCGGGTCGGAGAGGTTGGACGCCCACGGTTCCGACTTCAGGAACATGCCGCGGGGCATGTTGTCCCGCCAGGAGGCCATGGGCCGGCCGAACACGCGCAGGTTCAGCCCGGCGGCCGCGGCGTGGGACGCGATAGACAGGCCGTACGGGCCTGCGCCCACCACCAGAAGGTCGTACACCATCAACTGCTCGCTTTCTCGTTGTCGGTCAGGGAGGGCGAGGCCGCCCGGGGGATCAGCGGGGGCGCCGGGGCGGTCGTCGTCGTGCCCAGCCGCTCACGCAGCCGGCGGGACACGTGCCGGCACCACTGGGCCCACATGACCCGTCCGGGCGCGCGGTCGTCCGCGGCGTACCAGGCCAGTTCACGCCCGCCCGGCGCCGCACGCAGCGCCGCCAGCGGCGCGTAGTTCTCCACCACGAACGCCCGCCCGGCCAGCGGCGCCCCGGCCGGCAGTGGACGGCCCGTCAGATCCAGGTGCAGGGCCCGTACGACGTCCAGGCCCGCGCTGTCCGCGAAGAGCCGGAACTGGGCGCCGGCGCGCGGGTTGAAGTCGAGCAGGTGGTAGCGGCCCGTCGCGCCGCAGCGGCGGAAGTCCAGGTCGAAGATGCCCCGGTAGCCCAGCTCGTCGGCGAGCCGCTCGGCCAGCGCCTGCACCTGCGTGTTGGGCGTCCAGCAGCCCACCGCGGTCAGCCCCGCCCCGCGCGGCCAGGACAGCTGCTTGCGGCCCGGTCCGCCCGCGCGCACGGTGCCCGAGTGGTCGGCGTAGCCGTGGAAGAACCAGTCCCGGTCCGGCCCCGGTGCCAGGTACGCCTGGAGCAGCAGCCGGCTGCCCGCTTCCCCCGTGCGCAGGAACAGCTCCCGCGCCTGCTGCACGGAGCGGACCAGTACCGTGCTGCGCAGTCCGCTGCCGGCGGGCAGCAGCCAGGGCCGGCTCCACTTCGCCACCACCGGCAGCCCGAGCCGCCGCATGGCGTCGGCGACCTCCGCGGGACTGTCCGGGATCAGCGTCGTCGGGTGCGGGACGTCGGTGGACGCGCACACGGCGGCCAGTTCCGCCTTGTCGGCGACGCGTTCGGCCAGAGTGCCCGGCATCGAGGGCAGCAGGTAGGAAGGGGCGAGTTCGTCCCGCATCCGTCCCACGGCGATCGCGCTCGCGTCGTCCAACGGGACCAGCACGGCGGGGCGCGCGATCGCGTCGGCCACGCGGCGCAGCACGGCGAGAACGTCGTCCGGGGACGCTCCCGGAAGCGGCGGGGGATGCATCTGACGTACGTAACGTGACGCGCCCACGGGACTTCCCGCGGAATCCGCGACGACGTGCACCTCCACTCCCGACCTGCCGAGCGAACGCGCGGCCCCCAGGGTTCCGTGGTGAAAGGGATTCCGGTCGATCCGCAGCAGCACAGCGGGGACGCGGGTGTCGAGCAGCGACACGAATTCTCTCTTTCTCTTCGATCGGCTCACCCGCACGGGCGAGCCCGGCACTCGAAAGTCGTAACGGTTGTGGCGCTATTGGCTTTTCTGTGACTGACTTCATATGACTGCCCGTCAATAACACAAACGGTGGCAGTAGTCCGGACGAGAGCGAAGAAAGGAACAGGCATGGCCCCACAGCACAAGCGGGCCGGGGTCCGCCGGCTGGCCTTGGGCGCGGCAGCGGTCGCCGCGTCGGCCGCCCTGGCGTCCGGCCTCGCGGCGGGGGTGGGGGTGGCGCGAGCCGCCGATCCGCGGGCTCCGGCACCGAGCCCGACGCCCGTGGCCACGCCCTCGGCCCTCACTCCTCCGGCCGTCCCCGCGCCCTCGGCGCCGTCGGCCCCGGCCACCACCCCGGCGGTGGGCGAGGAAGTCCCGGCCTTCGGTGTCTTCCTCAAGTCCGACAGCCGCGGCGTGGCCCGAATGCCGCTGTTCAGCCACTGGCTGGGCGGCACGGAGCTCCGCGCCGGCCACACCTACCTGCCGGGCCACCGCTGGCGCGACATCGAGGGTTCCGCCGACTTCCTGAAGGTGTGGGCGCACTGGCGCAACAAGAAGCCCGACCGGATGCTCGTCCTCAACGTCCCCATGCAGGAGCGCAACGAGGAGGGCGTCTCCGACAGCGAGGTCCGGCGGCTGCTGCGGCAGGGCGCCGCCGGGGAGTTCGATCACCACTTCCGTGTCCTGGCCGAGCGGCTGGTGGAGTTGAAGGTGCCGGACACGATCGTCGTGCTCGGCTGGGAAATGAACGGCACCACGTACACCCATCGGTGCGGGCCGGACCCGGAGGCCTGGAAGAAGTACTGGAATCGGATCGTCACCACCATGCGTTCCGTGCCGGGCCAGAAGTTTCGGTTCGATTTCACGCCGAGTCGTGGCGTGGACGCCGTTCCCTGGACGAAATGCTATCCGGGAGACGACACGGTCGACATCATTGGCATGGACTCCTATGACCAGCCGGCCGGGATGTCGTTCGACCAACAGGTGAAAGAGCCCTACGGGCTGCAGCACCACGTGGATTTCGCGAAGGCTCACGGCAAGCCCATTTCCTATCCGGAATGGGGTCTCTTCCGCAACGGTGACAATGCCGAGTACATGCGGCGCATGCTCGCCTGGATGGAGGAACACAAACCGCTCTACAACACGCTGACCGACTACTGCCCGCACGGCGTGTGGCAGTGCGGGGCCAACCCGAGGTCGTCCCACCTCTACCGGTCCGCCCTGTTCGGCCGAACCGACCAGGCGACCCCGCCCCTGACGCCCACGCCGAAGCCGACCCCGCCCAGCACGCCGCCGCCCCCGGCGGACTGCACGCCGCTCGACCTGGGCAGTTGGGTGGAGGAGTGGCTCGGCGGGAAGCTCTGCCTCCGCTTCGACTGGTGGTAGAGCACGGCGAAACGGCGCTCCCCGGCGCCATGTCTGGCCAGGCCCGCCGTCGTCACCGTTGTCCGCGCACATCGGCGGCGGCGGCCGGGCCGGGCACCGAGGGGGCCGGGGCGGGTTCGTCGTCCTGGCCGGTCTTCCGCGGCCGCGCCAGCAGGGCCAGGCCGCCCAGCAGACCGCCCGCGCTCGCTCCCACCAGACCGGTCACCGCCGGTGAAGCCGACGTCGGCTCGCTCGGCTCCACCGCCCGCGAGAACTGCACGAGCCGCACGTTGGTGTTGCCCCTGGTGTCGTCCGCGTGGCGGGTCAGCGAACGGGTGACCGCGTTCGCCATGTCGACGGCGAGGCCGGGGCGCGAGGAGGTGGCCGAGACGGCGACCATCGGCGCGTCCGGCGACGTCGCCGTGCGCACACTGCGCTGCAGGGTGTGCACGGGCACACCCGCGTACACCTGCGCGTCCCCGAGCACGGCGAGCTGGGTGGCGACGCGGCCGTACGCCTGAGCGAATCCGAGGGCGGCGTCCGGCGTGGACTTCTCGGTCGGTACGGCGATGACGTAGC
This sequence comes from Streptomyces afghaniensis, assembly GCF_044327915.1. NCBI lineage: Bacteria > Bacillati > Actinomycetota > Actinomycetes > Kitasatosporales > Streptomycetaceae > Streptomyces > Streptomyces afghaniensis. Next base: position 626,648 of record NZ_JBIRGJ010000002.1, on the reverse strand, counting down.
TCGTGGCCGTGTACGTGGAAGGGGTGAGCAAGCCGTACGCACCGCCGAGCAGACCCCCGGCGAGGGTGCCGGCCGCGAGCACGGACCACAGGGGAAGCCCCTTGAGACGAGCCAGGGACAGGCGGCGCTGGCGGGTCGGAGTGTCGGTCATGAGGAGGTGGCTCCCAGGGGTGAGAGGGACGGCGAACTGGAGACCGCTGCCGCGTACACGTCCGTCAGACGGGCCGCGCAGTGGGTGATGCTGTAGTGGTGGGCGACCTCCGAGGCGGTGCGCGGCCGGGCGCCGGCCTCGCGGACCTCGGCGATCGCGCGGGCGTACGCCTCGGGGCCGCCGCGCACACGCCGGGTGCCGGCGGCGCCCGGCCGCACGTCCTCGATGGCCGGACAGGAGGCGTAGAGCACGGGCAGGCCGGACGCCAGCGCCTCCACGGCCGCCAGGCCGAAGGCCTCGTCCGTGGACGGGGACGCGAGCAGGTCCATCGCCGAGGTGAGCGAGGGCAGGTCCGGGCCGGGCGAGCCGTCGGGCACGTAGGGACGTTCGCCGGTGAACACGACGCGGCCGGCCACGCCGGCCTCGTGGGCCGTGCGACGCAGGGCGTGCTCCTCGGGGCCGCCGCCCACCAGCAGCAGCCAATGGTCGTCCGGGAGCAGGGTGAGCGCGCGGACGAGGACGTCGAACCGCTTCCCCGCGGTGAGCCGGCCGACACCGCCCACCACCCAGGCGTCCTCCGGCAGGCCGAGGTGCCGGCGGGTCTGCTCCCGCCGCTCCTGGTCGAAGCGGAAGCGGTCCAGGTCGATGCCGTTCGGGACGACCTCGATGCGGGGCGCGGGCACGCCCCAGCGCTTGAGGCGCTCGGCCACCGTCGGGGAGACGGCGACCGTCGCCGAACCGAGCCGCTCGCTGGCGAGGTACAGCCCGCGCACCCCCGCCGTCAGCCTGCGGCCCTCCATCTGCGAGTCGCCCAGGGAGTGTTCCGTGGCGACGACCGCCCGGACCCCGGCCAGTCGCGCGGCGAACCGGCCGTAGACGCAGGCGCGGTACAGGTGGGTGTGCACCAGGTCGTAGCCGCCGGCGCGGATCAGCCGGACCAGGCGCGGCAGCGCGGCCAGGTCACGGTTGCCGCCCATGCCGAGATGCATGACGCGGACGCCGTCGGCCGCGAGGCCCTCGGCGACCGCACCGGGGTTGGTGAGCGTCAGGACGTCGCAGTCGACGGGCAGGTGACGCAGCAGCAGGCGCAACTGCTGCTCGGCCCCGCCGACGCCGAGGCCGGTGATGATGTGCAGAGCCCTCATCTCACAGGCCCTCCACCGGGCGCCGGCGCAGCCGGTGCAGCCAGTACTTGAGGTGCAGACGCCATGCCGTGTCGTCCTGGCCGACGTACACGCGCGGCAGGGCGTGCGGACCGGTCAGCGGGCCCGGGTCGATGGCGCAGCCGTAGGTGTACCCCGCTTCCCGCACGGCCTGGACGGCGCGGGCGTCGATCGTGCCGTACGGGTAGCAGAAGCCCTCGACCGGGGCGCCGGTCAGCTCCTCGAGCCGGGCGCGGCTTTCGGCGACCTCGGCCTTGAGGGTGAGGTCGTCCGCCCTGGTGAGGTCGACGTGCGTCAGCCCGTGCGAGCCGATCTCCACTCCTTCGGCGGCCGCCTGCCGGATGCCGTCCGCGGTCAGGAGCGGCTTGCGCGGGCCGAGCGGATCCCAGGCGTTGTCGCCGCCGAGCCGTCCGGGCAGCACGAAGAGGGTGGCGCCGCAGTCGAAGCGGTGCAGCAGCGGCAGGGCGTCGGTGACGAAGTCGGCGTACCCGTCGTCGAAGGTCAGCCCGACCAGGTTCCGCCCCTCGCCGCGGGCGCGGGCGGCGAGCAGCTCGGTCACGGACACGCCCTGCAGACCGCGCCGGCGCAGCCAGGCCAGCTGGCTGCCGAGCCGCTCGGGCGTGACCGTGATGCGGTACGGGTCGTCCGAGCAGTCGCCCACCGAGTGGTACATCGCCACCCAGGGGACCGGACTCCGGTGCGGGGCCGGGGGTCTGCCGGTGTCGAGGGAATCAACGGAAGCGGCCATGTGTGAGCCTTCGTGTGACGGCGCGTAGGAAGCGCAGGGCGGACGCGGGACTCTGGGCACCGAGGGCCCAGGTGAGCGGGACGAAGACGAAGGTCACGGTCAGGCAGCCGGCCGCGAGGCCCGAGGCCGGGGACGGCAGCCGGCTCGCGGCGAACGCCCCCGCGGCCGTGGCGACGACCGCGGCGCACACGAGCCTGCCCAGTTCGGCCAGGACCCGCCGGACACGGACCGAGACGCTGTGGGGACTGTCCATCCGGCCCGTTCGCAGCCCGGCGAGCAGCAGGGCGGCCGTGACGGTGATGCCCAGGGCGTTGGCGGCGGCGATCCCCGCCACGCCCCAGGAGTGCACGGTGGCGGCGCCGATCCAGGACGTCACGGCGATGCCCGCCGCCATCGCACCGAGGGGGTACCAGCTGGCCCGGCCCGCCGAGAAGTAGGAGCGCACGAGGGCGCCCACCAGGGTCTGACCCAGCAGTCCGAGGGCGTACACGCGCATGACGTCCGCCGTCGCCGCGGTGTCGCCCGCGGTGAACGCGCCCCGCTGGAAGAGCAGTTCGATCATCTGAGGGGCGCAGGCGATCACCGCGCACATGCCGAGCAGCACCAGACACGAGGCGAGCGCCAGATCCCGCTCCACGCGGCTGCGGGCCCGCGCGGTGTCGCCGTCCGCGAGGGCCCGCGCCACCACCGGGAAGGTGACGGTGCACACCATCAGCGACAGCGTCATCGGGATCTGGGCGACCTTCTGCGCGTAGTTCAGGTGCGAGATGGCGCCGGCGGGCAGGCCGGAGGCGAGGAAGCGTTCGGCGAGAACCTGCGACTGGCGGCACAGGGCGAAGAGGAGCACGGCGGCGACCAGGGCGAGTTGCATCGGCCGCTCCTCGACCTGTGCCCCGGCCCTGGCGAGGGGCGGGGTGCGCGACGCCAGTCGCCGCCACAGCGACGGCAGTTGCACCGCCACCATCAGAAAGCCGCCCGCCGCGACCCCGACCGCGGCGGAGCGCACGCCCCAGCCGTCGCCGAGGAGGAACATCGCCGCGATGATGCCGGTGTTGTAGGCGACGTAGATCGCCGCGGGCGCGAGGAAACAGCGGTGTGCCCGCAGGGCGGCACTGCAGTACCCGGCGAGCCCGAAGGCCAGCACGCAGGTCGCCGTGATCCGGGTGCAGTCGGCGGCGAGCCGGGGGTCGGGCAGGCCGGGGGCGAGGGCCCGGACCAGGTAGGGAGCGGTGCCGGCGACCAGCGCGGCCACCGCGGCGAGGGCGAGGCACAGCCGGGGCAGGGTGGCGCCGACCAGGGCGCGGACCGGATCGCCCGGGGCGCCCCGGGCGCGGCGGGCCAGCGCCATGCTGAACGCCGGGATCAGCGCGATCGCCAGCCCGTCCTCGATGAGCAGTGTGGAGGCGAACTCCGGAACGGTCCACGCGACCAGGAAGGCGTCCGTGTCGCTCCCCGCGCCGAACAGCCGGGCCAGCGACTGGTCGCGCACCAGGCCGAGCAGTGAGCCGACGATGGACAGCGACGCCGTGACGAGCGCGGCCCTGGCCAGGAAGCTTCCGGAGACCGACGCCGAAGAGGCCGGGTCGGCGCCGTCCCCGGCCTTGGTGGCGGCACGCGCCGGGGGGACGGTCGCCATGTCGTCCGTTTCGGGCCCGGGGGACTGCGAGGGCACCACCGTCATCGCGCCAGGGCCTCCTCGGCGGGTTCCCGCACCCCGCTGCGGGGCGCGTCCACACGCGTCTCGCCGGTCAGCGCCCACCACGCCCCGAGCCCCATGGCCACCGCCATCAGCACGGTCGAGGGCCCGCCGATGTCTCCGTACATGAAGTCGGTCAGCATCCAGACCAGCAGCCCGCAGGCGACGAGCCCGCAGTCGAGTCCCGGCCCGCGGGCGCGGACGCGCACCAGCCGCCGCATCCCGCACACCAGCAGGGCCAGCCAGCTCCCGGCGAGCGCGAGCAGCCCGATCAGGCCCTGCTCGCTGAGCACCAGCAGGTACATGTTGTGCGGAGACAGCAGCGGCTGCCTCTGGTACTTCATACCCGGGCCGTCGTTCTCGCTGCCCGACGACAGCGCGAGCGTGGCGTGCCCGTCCCGGTACTCGGGAAATCCCTTCAGCCCGACACCCGTCAGCGGATGCTGCCGCCAGATCTCCGTGGCGGACGCCCACAGGGTGTACCGGTCGACGACGGACTGGTCGGGGGCGTCGGTGACCTGGGCGATGCTGTCGATCCGCTGCTGCAGAACCGCCGAGCCCACACCGAACCCGCCCACCAGGATCACGCCCGTGGCGAACGCGGCCGCCACCACCTTGAGCGCGCGCCGCAACCCGGTCAGCACCAGCTGCAGGGTGCACGTCAGGACGGTCGCGATCCAGGCTCCGCGGCTGAAGGAGAGCGCGAGCGGCAGCAGCAGCACCACTGCGCACGCGGCGGCGGCCACCCGCTGCCGAACGGACAGCCGGCCCAGCGCGATCCCGACCGCGCACACCAGGCCGAGGGAGACCGCCGTCGCCATGCCCATCACGTCGTGCGCCCCGAAGGTGCCGACCGCCCGGATGTTCTCGCCCTGGTAGGAGGCGCCGGTCCGGGTGACGAACTGGTGGACGCCGACGGCCCCCTGACACAGACCGAGCCCCACGAACGCCCAGGCCACCAGCCGGAAGCCGGTCCGGCCGCGGAGCAGCAGCAGCACGGCTGCGGGAACGAGTACGAAGGTCTGCAGATAGCGTCCCAGGCCGGTGAGCCCGGCCTGGGAGGAGAACGCCCCCATGGCGGCGAGGGCGAGCCCCACGACCGGCAGGCCCAGCACCACGGCAGCGGCGGGCGACAGCGGGCGCCGCCGTTCGAGCATCAGACGGATCACGCAGTACACCACCATCAGCCCGGAGAGCACGTCGGCGGGCCCCGCGCCGTCCGGCGTCAGCGGCAGTGCCAGCACGGCGGGTACGGCCACCACGGGCAGGGCCGGTGCCAGCACGGTGACGCGGCGGGGGAGCGGTGTCAGTGCGAGGCTCACCTCTCTCAGCTCCCCGTGGGACGTACCACCGTGGCCGCGGTGCGCAGCAGGATGCAGACGTCCTGCCAGAGGGACCAGTCGTCGATGTAGGCGTTGTCGAACCGGCAGCGGTCCTCGATCGAGGTGTCGCCGCGCAGACCGTGGATCTGGGCGAGGCCGGTGATGCCGGTCCGCATGCGGTGGCGGACCGTGTAACCGGGGTAGGTCTGGCCGAACTGCGCGACGAAGTAGGGGCGTTCGGGGCGCGGTCCGACCAGGCTCATGTCGCCCCGGAGCACGTTCCACAGCTGGAGCAGTTCGTCGAGCGAGGTGCGCCGCAGCATCCGGCAGAACCAGCGCATCTCGTCCTCGTTCGCCACGCTCCACCGGGTCGCCGACTCGTGCTCGTCGACCGGGCGGTGGGTACGGAACTTCAGCAGCGTGAACGGCTTGCCGCCCCTGCCGATGCGCTCCTGCCGGAACACCACGCCCGGCCCGTCGCTGATCCGCAGCGCCACGGCGAAGGCCAGCAGCAGCGGGCTGACCAGCACCAGCAGCGTCCCGGACACGAGAATGTCGAGCGCCCGTTTGGCCGCGCTGCCGCGCCGGGCCGGGGACATGTCCAGGCGCCGGCAGGAGAACCCGGCCAGCCGCTCCTGCGTCGCGTACGACGGGGAATCGGCGTCGACCTCCCAGACCACGCAGCCCGACTCGGCCAGCGCCCGCAGCAGCGGCTCCTGTTCGGCGCGTACGGAGGGGTGAACGGCCAGCACCGCCCGCACCCCGTTCTGGATGACCGCACGCTCGACCTCCTCAGGGGTCGTCAGCACCGGCAGGCTCTCGGTGCCGTCGGGCTGCTCGGCGACGATCCCCACCGGCCGCACGCCGCACCGCGGGTGACGCAGTACGGCGCCGGCCACGCGCTGCGCGGTCGCCGCCGGGCCGAGGACGAGTGCGGTGTGCGGGTGGCGCAGCAGCGCGCCGCGCCGCCGCGCGTGCACCGCTCCGCGCAGCACACAGCCGGCCGCCGCGTGCAGGGCGAGGCCCGTCAGCACGGTACCGAGGGTCAACGCGTGCTCCGGCCGGTACGCCGCCAGGAGCGCCGCGAGTGCCAGCCAGGCCACCGCGATGCGTCCGCACACGGCGGGCAGTTCCTCCAGCAGCCCCGGTACCGGCGGCCGCCCGTCGCGCCGGCGCAGCAGCAGCGACATGACGATCAGCAGGGTGACGAACACGGGATGGCGCTGGGCTTCGGTGAGCGCCGGCGCCCCCGCCAGGGCGGCGACGCCGTCCGCGACGAGCAGCGGGACGGGGGAGGCGGGGCGGGCCGGGCGCCCCGGGGCGGACGGCCGGAAACCGGTGGCGGTGCCGCGCGGCGGCATGACCGAGACTGGTGAGGATCCGTGGTCCCGTGGCGGTACGCCGGGGGAGGGCACGGTACGTTCGGCGGTCACGAGTGGATGGACTCCCTGTACTCGGTGGGCTCGACGCGCTGTGTTGTCCGGTTCGCCTCGGCGCCACGTCCGGTGCCGAGCGGCTGACCGCGCTCAGCGCTGGGGGTGGTGGCGGTCCATGGGCCGAGCAGGTCGCGATAGACGTCCGAGACGGCCTCGGCGGTGTACCGCACGTCGTGGGTGGACAGCACGTGCCGGCGGCCCTGGCTGCCGAGCGACTCGCGCAGCAGCGGGTCGGCCAGCAACTCGGTGACGGCCCGGGCCAGCGCCGCCGGGTCCTCCGGCGGGACCAGGCACCGGGCGGCGAAGGAGGGCGGCAGGCTCTCGCGGGCACCGTCGACGTCCGTGACCACCACGGGCCGCCCGCAGGCCATCGCCTCCAGTGGCGCCAGGGCCATGCCCTCCCAGCGGGACGGCAGGACGACGAGATCGGCGGCCTGGTACCAGGGGGAGGCGTCGGCGACGGCTCCCGCGAACACCACGGACGGCGGGGCGCCTTCGCGAAGCCGGTCGTGGTCCGGCCCGTCGCCGACCAGGACGAGGCGGGCGTCGGGGACCTGCCGCACGACGGCTTCCCAGGCCCGCAGCAGGACGTCCTGGCCCTTCTGCCGGCACAGCCGCCCCACGCACACGGCGAGCGGTGCGGCCGGGTGGATGCCGGCGAGAGGTGCGAGCCCGGCCCGCACGGCGCCCGCGGCGGCAGGGTGGAAGCGCTCGGGGTCGATGCCGTTGGGGACGACGGTCCACCGGCCGGTGATCCTGGCGTCCATGCCGGTGGCGCGTTCCGCCTCGCTCACACACAGCACGCGTGAGGCCCAACGTGCCCCCCAGCGTTCCCACATGAGCGCCAGGGCCGCGGTGCCCCCGCTGACCGCCTCGAACGACCAGGCGTGCGGCTGGAAGACCGTCGGAATCCGCCCGCGTACCGCGAGCCGTCCGGCGAGCCCGGCCTTCGCGCTGTGCGCGTGCACCAGATCGGGACGCACCTCGTCGATCACCCGAGCCAGATGCCGTACCTCCCGGACGAGCGACGTCCCGGGCGACCGCGTCGCGTGCCAGTGCCGTACGCGCGCGCCGAGCGTCCGCAGCTTCGAGGTGAGCGCGCTGTCGGGGCAGGCCACGGTGACGTCCAGGCCGTCCGACAGTTGTGCCCGGACCAGGTCCGTCACGACGCGTGCGACGCCGCCGTCCACCGGTTGGGTGAGGTGCAGGACTCTTGGGAGAGGGGCGGTGGATGGCAGGTGCATGTGGGCGGATTCCTCGCTCGCGAAGGTGTTCGGGGCGGGCGGTGACGGAGTCACCGCCGTGCGTCGACGGCGACGAAGAGCACGCCGGCCCACGCCGCGTCCTGCTGGGAGTGGAGCCGGAAGGTCGCCTGGTCACCGGCGTGCTGCAGGCCTCCGAGATCGAACACGTCGGAGTCGTAGCCGAGGTTGTTGGCGTACGCGGGCGCGCGTGCCGCATCCGACCCGGGCTCAGTGATGGTGGAATTGAGGACGTCGCTTTGGGGGTTGGCGGCGTTGGCGAGGGCGGACTCGGACTGGCCGGTCGTCACGGTGAGCGAGTCGCCGGTGGTGCCGCGGTCGCCGTTGTACGTCACCAGGCCCGCACGGCCCCAAGCGCCCGCGGAGAAGCCCAGATCCGTCATCCGGATCTCCGGCGCACCGGACCTCAGCGGGGTGAAGCCGTCCCAGAGCGCGAGGTGGCGCAGTGGCTCCGACGGGTTCTCGTAGACCACCACGAGCGTCCAGCCGCCCCACGCCCCGGCCGTCGATCTGCCCATGGCGATGTTGATCTGCGCCACGGTGTACAGGCCCGGCCCGCCCTCCCGCACCAGCCGTGTCACGTCGGCCGAGGCCTGGAAGGCGTCCATGCCGTCGGCCACGCGGTGTCCGACCGTGGTGTCCGCGACCAACTCCTTGTACTCCCCGCCGGGTTCGGCGACCAGCACGCGCCCGTTGTCCTGCGGCGGCTTCTGTTCGCCCACGCGCAGGTTGCCGCCCCAGTAGAGGCGCGCGTACGTCACCCGGGAGCCGCTCGGGAGGCGGACCTCCGCGCGGGAGGAGTTGTAGGTGTTGGGGTCGCGGTCGACATCGACGTAGAACATGTCGAAGTCGCCGTTCACGCCGGACCCGCCTGCCTGGGCGTCCGGGCACGAAGGCTTCTGGGCCGCGCGGCAGGTGATCGACGCGTTGGCCGCGCGCACGATGCCGCCGTGCTGCAGCACGCGGTGCCGCTCGGCGAAGGCGAGGCTCTCGGCCTCCGGTGCGGGCGCGGCGGCCGGCGCGGCGGCCGGGGAACTGCCGGCTGCCCACATGGCCGCAAGGGCCAGGACGCCCACGGTCGCGCGGCGGAACACGGGGCCCAGAGAATGGCGCATGACCGGTCGTTGCCCTTTCGGAACAGGTGGCCGTGGCGGCAGCGCCACGAGTGCGATGTGTCCGCGCTGAGGAGTGCGTCGGGCGGTTCGCAACTCTAGTCAACAATCGGACATAGTCGAAGAAATTCGGTGAAGTCTGACAAGTGTGTCGGAATCGTGAAACCGCAAGTCCTTGCCGGTCCCGGCCGCGGCCTTTGGTGTCGGCCCGCGCCTCCACTCGGGGGAGCCCGGTGCCTTACTCCGGGAAGGGCCGATGAAGGGGCGCCCTGACATACCGTCTGATCAGGGTGGGCGCGGCGAATGGGGGAATTGTTAAATCCCGAAAAGCGTATGAGCGGTTGCGGGAAGTGGCGGGCGCTTTCACGGTGGGCTCAAGATCCAACGCCGTCGAAAGGAATCTCCATGTGTGCTCTGCCCGCACGGCGCATCGCGTCCAGCGCCCTGTGCGCCGCCCTTCTGGTCGGGATCACCGGCCCCGTCGCCATGGCGGCCGACTCGGCCCGCGGGCACGCTCATGTGGCGCCCGACGCCCGGCTTCCCGGCGCGGACAGGCGTCTCGCGCAGATCGAGAAACTCAACTGGGGTGAGCTCACCCCCGTCGCCGACCTGCTGACCGCCGTGCTCCGGAGCAACGGCCGACTGCCCGCGGCCGAGGCCAGGAAGCTGGGAGCAGAAGCGAAGGCCGCCCTGGCACGGGCGGCCGGGAAGGACGTGCGACCCCCGGCGACGTCGACGGTCGTGCTGTGGCCGGCCCCTGCCCTGCCGGCCCTGCCCGCCCTGGTGCCCGGGGCGCCCGAGCGGCGCGCCGCCGACCCCGTGACCGACCTGCTGGACCTCGTACTGGGTGCTGTCGACGGTCTCCTGCAGGCGATCACCTCCGGTGTCGGCGGCATCCTTCCCTCCGTCGACGACCTGCTGAACGGGGTGGACGACCTCCTCGACGCACTGCTCGGAGGCGACCTGCTGCTTCAGGACGAGTCCGCTTCGTCGACGTCGTCCAGCACGTCGCCCAGCACGTCGTCGACATCGGCACCCGCGGCCGTCACGTACCCCAAGGCCACGGTGCTGACGCCGCTGCTGTCGCCGCCCTCCTGAAGCCACGTCCAGTCGTGGTGCCGCCCTCAGGGAGCGGCGCCACGACTGTTGTTCCTTCCGCTGCACTTTCCGCGCGGCTTCGCGTATTCCTCCGGTTCCTTTCCGTTCCGCGACCCGGTCTGTTAATAGATCTCGTATGAGGTATCGGCAATCTTGGGCGTCTCCGGTTTCCGCCCAGGCCAGGGCTCGTTAGGCACGGCGACAGAATCCCCTCCGGCGACGCGCGTTGCCGAAGAAAGGAACACGATGAAGTCTCTGAAGGCTGCCGCCGTCTTTGCCGGGTCCTTGATCGCCGCTGGTTCCGCCACACCCGCGTTCGCCCAGGACGCCATGGTCGCCCCGAGCGCGCCGGCCGCTCAGAGCGTTCCGGACGTGCAGGCTGCCCCGGTCGCCCAGAGTGCTCCGGTTGCTCAGGCTGCTCCGGTTCAGAGCGCGCCGGTCGCCCAGAGCGCTCCGGCTGTTCAGAGCGCCCCGGTCGCTCAGCCTGCTCCCGCCCCGCAGCCGGCTCCGGTCGCTCAGCCGGCCCCCGCCCCGCAGCCGGCTCCGGTCGCTCAGCCCGCCCCGGCTCCTCAGCCGGCTCCGGTCGCTCAGCCGGCCCCCGCCCCGCAGCCTGCTCCGGTTGCTCAGCCTGCCCCCGCTCCGCAGCCTGCTCCGGCCGCCGAGAACACCCGCGACCTGGCATCCACCGACCTCACCGGCGGCGTGAGCACCAGGGTCCCCCTCGATGTGAGCGCTCAGGGCAAGGAGTCGCTGGTCCACACGGCGAAGAACGCCGCCTCCGCGGTCAACGACGCCAAGCCGGTGCACGGCAACCTGTGGTTCTAGAGCTGGGACCACGTCGTACGGAGGGTCGGTCCTCGGACAGTTCGAGGGCCGGCCCTCCGCGTGTGTCCGGCCGGTGACGCGACCCGCTCCCCGCCGGGACGGACACCGGCGATCCCCGCCGGGACGGATACCGGCGATCACTTGTCTGGCCGCGCGGCGGTGACCGCGCGGGACGTCCGGCGGTTACGGCTACGACACCGGAACCGGACGAGGAGTGGACATGGTCGTCAGCATGGGCGGAGGACCGGCGGGGGACGGGGCGCCGACCCCGGCGCAACCCGGACCGGCGGGCAGCACGCGGCGGGAGGTGACGCGCCGTCTGCGTGCCTGCGCCCTCGCCGCGGCCCTGGCGGCCCCGGTGGCCGCCGCCTTCCGGCTCCAGCGTCCCGGACCCGGGAATGCCCCGGGCGACACCGCCGTCGACCAGACCTACCGCAACCGCCGCATCCGGGTGACCTGGATCCCGTCGGGCGGTTCGGCCGGGCAGGGCCGGTGGCACGTCACCGTGGACGGCCGCCCTCTGCATCTGATGCGCCGGGCCGACGGCACCTGGCTGAGCATGGTCGACCACTACTGCTCGTACCGGTCACCGCTCGAGGCCGCCCGCGCCGCCGTCGACGAACTCGGCCCCGGCCGGCGGCTGCGCGACCTGGCTGCGGAGCCGGGAGGCGCGGGGCACGTGCACACGGGGGACCGGCATGGCGTACGTGCGTAGGGATGCCGGCACGCTCACCAAGGCCGAGAAGCGGCGGTTCGTCAAGGCGCTGCTGGAGGTCAAACGACGGGGCGAGTACGACGAGTTCGTGCGGATGCACGTCGAGTACTTCTCCTCCGACGGCGAACACGGGCTGCGCGCCGCGCACATGGCGCCCTCGTTCCTGCCCTGGCACCGCCGGTTCCTGCTCGACCTCGAGCGCGCGCTGCGCCGGGTGGACTCCTCGGTGACCGTGCCGTACTGGGACTGGACGCGCTATCGCACGACCACCTCCGCACCCTGGACGCCGGACCTCCTCGGCGGCAACGGACGCCGTTCCGACCACCAGGTGATGACGGGTCCGTTCGCCTACCGGGAGGGCAACTGGCCCATCAAGGTGGCCGTGACCGACGCGGTGTTCCTCACCCGGGACCTCGGCCGCCGCCGCTCCCCCATCGACCTGCCCACGAAGAGCGAGCTGCAGTGGGCGCTGAAGGACCCCGTCTACGACGTGGCGCCCTGGGACTCGACGGTCACGCGGGGGTTCCGCAACAAACTGGAGGGCTGGGGCACCGGCGCGGGCGGCACGTCCTGGCGCAACCACAACCGGGTGCACGGCTGGGTCGGCGGTGACATGCTCGGCGGCGCGTCCGTCAACGACCCCGTGTTCTGGCTGCACCACGCCTTCATCGACCTGCAGTGGTACCGCTGGCAGCGCCGGCACCGCGGGGCCCGTTACCTTCCCGCGTCACCGCCGGGCACCGGCGACGGACAGCACGGCCGGATCGTGGCACGGCACCAGAGCCTGCCTCCGTGGGACGTGACGCCGGACCAACTGGAGGACATCGGCCGGATCTACCGGTACGCGTGAGGTGACGAGGACCCTCACGCCGCGGATCCTCGCCCGGCATGGGGAGAGCCCCGGCGTTCGGGGAGGCCGGGGCTCTCGGGGCAGACAGCAGACGTCAGTGGCGGTGGCCGCTCTTCTTGCTGCTCTTCTTGTGGTCGTCCTTCTTGTGGCCCTCGTTCTTGCAGGTGTTGCCGACAGCCGGGTTGAGCAGGCCGACGAACTGGACGGTGTTGCCGCACACGTTGATCGGCACGTGGACCGGCACCTGAACAACGTTGCCGGACAGGACGCCGGGCGAGCCGATGGCAGCGCCCTTGGCGCCGCCGTCCGCCGCGGCGAGACCGGCGCCACTGAGCACCACAGCGCTCGTGCCGAGAGCGACAACGCCAACCTTCGCGATGCGAGACATCACGTTCTCCTTAGTGACTCGATGAGTGCGGCAGCAGTACGCGCGACCGCACTGCCCGTTCCAACGCGAGGACTCCTGACCGGTAACGAGGTTTTTCTCCGGATCACCCGTTTTGAACGGGTGCTCCGCCGTACGGGCGTTGTTTCCGCCCGACCCGTGCCCAGCCGAGTCGCGGCGCGGGCGACCTCCCTCCCTGGTGCCGGCGCGCGATGGGCCAGGGGAGTCGCTCGGTGTCGGTGCAGCGGCGCCGCAGTGGGATTTTTTGGAAAGTTAAGCGATTGGGCGTTTTGCGTATAAAACCCATCAATCTTCGCCTAGTCTGCGACTGACAGTGACCGATCCAGTACGGATTGTGTCGACTCGAGAAACGGAGAGGTAATGCGCAACTTCCAGAAGGCCGCGGTCGTCATGGCCATGCTCGGCAGCGTCAGCTTCCTGGGTGCCGGCGTGGGCCACGCCTCGGACGGGGGCCACAAGGTCAAGATCGACAACGACCAGAAGCAGGGCTGCACCCAGAACGACACGCAGACCGGGCTCATCCAGCTCGACGACGTCAACGTCTCGGTCGGCCTCCTCGGTTGGTCCCAGCAGGACAACAGCGAGAAGGAGTCGCTGGCCTGCTCCCAGAGCTTCGGCAAGCACTGATCATTCGGCAAGCACTGATCAAGTGATCCAGGGCAGGCCCTGGGGTTCGACCACGTGTCCGAACCCCAGGGCCTGCCCTTGTTCTGTCACCGGTGGCCTGAGACCTGCACAACAACGCCACAATGTGTTTTTTCAGGAAAGTTACGCGATTGGGCGTTTTGCCTATCAAAAGCCCCCAACATCCCCTACGCTTATGACTGCCAGTGACCAGTCCATCACGGATTGTGTCGACTCGAGAAACGGAGAGGTAATGCGCAACTACCAGAAGGCCGCGGTCGTCATGGCCATGCTCGGCAGCGTCAGCTTCCTGGGTGCCGGCGTCGGCCACGCCTCCGACGGGGGCCACAAGGTCAAGATCGACAACGACCAGAACCAGGCGTGCGCCCAGAACGACGCGCAGACCGGGCTCATCCAGCTCGACGACGTCAACGTTTCGGTCGGTGCCATCCTCGGCTGGTCCCAGCAGGACAACAGCGAGAAGGAGTCTCTGGCCTGCTCCCAGAGCTTCGGCAAGCACTGATCATCCGCTAGCGCTGATCAGATGATCTAAAGCAGGCCCCGGGGTTCGGACATGCGTCCGAGCCCCGGGGCCCGCTTGCGTGACTTCCATTCGATCCACAGGTCCGGAACGACCCCGCCGTTCAGTCGCGGGGGTCGACCCTGAAGGAGAAGTAGATGTTCAACTCGAAGAAGTTCGCAGCGCTCGCGGCAGCCGGGGTCCTGGGGGGCTTCGCTCTGCTCGGTGGCGGAGTGGTCCAGGCCGCCGAGGGTGGTCCCGGCAAGTGCGTCGACGACGGCAAGGGCCACGTTCGCTGTGTGCAGACGAGTGAGTACGAGGTGACCAGGAGCAAGGACGGCGCCGTCCACGTCAGTAACGAGTCGACGCAGACCTGTCCGGCCACGCACGGTCAGGTCACGTGTGTCGACAGCGTCGTCCCCCCTCGGCGGTAGGTCCTGACGCTTCGTCGGCCGATGCGGGCCCGATCGGCTCGCGCGCGCAGGGGCCCCTAGCGGTAGTTGCCGGAAGTGGCCAGCCGGGCTCGGCCATCCGATACAAGCAAGACCGCGTTAAACGCGATTTTTTTCAAGAAACTGGCGCGAGTGGGCGTTTCGCCCGTTAGAAGCCACATGAGGGTCACCTACAGTTGGCGACTGTCGGTGACCAACTCATCACGGGTTGTGTCCACTCAAGAACGGAGCAGTAATGCGCAACTACCAGAAGGCCGCGGTCGTCATGGCCATGCTCGGCAGCGTCAGCTTCCTGGGGGCCGGTGCCGGCCACGCTGCGGACGGGGACGAGAAGGTCAAGCTGGAGAACAAGCAGAACCAGTCGTGTGAGCAGAACGACTCGACCAAGGGCCTCATCAACATCGATGACGTCAACATCTCGCTCGGCCTCCTCGGTTGGTCCGAGCAGGACAACAGCGAGCGCGAGTCCGTGACCTGCTCCCAGAACTTCATCCTCGGTGGCAAGTGATCACTGATCAGGTGATCTAGGCAGGCCCCGGGGCTCGAACCAGGTGGTCCGAGCCCCGGGGCCTGTCGTCTGGCTTCTTTGTCGGCCCAAGCGTCCGGAACGACCCCACCGTCCAGTCACGGGGTCGACCGTAAAGGAAAAGTAGATGCTCAACTCGAAGAAGATCGCAGCTACAGCGGCAGCCGGAGTCCTGGGGAGCCTCGCTCTGATCGGGGCCGGTGCCACCCAGGCCGCCGCCCAGGGCGGCCCCGGCAAGTGCGTGGACGACGGCAGGGGACAGATTCGCTGCGTGCAAGGGGACACGTACAAGGTCACGACCGCCAAGGACGGCACCGTCCGCTTCGCCAACGAGTCGACGCAGACCTGTCCGACTTCGCACAGCCAGGTCACCTGCGTCAGCAACGTCGTCGTCCCCGGCAAGCAGTCCTGAAGTTCAACGAGGCAGTCGAGGCGCCCTTGTTCACGTCGCCGTCCGTGGCGTGAATCCACCGCTCACAGCGGTGGCCGGCCGGGACCCGTCACCGGGTCCCGGCCATCTCTGTGTCTCTGCCCGGATGTTGCGGAAACCGGGCGGCTCCGGACGGGCGTCAAGGCAGCCGTCGCACCGGCTCGCCCGCGAGGAACGCACGGATGTCCTCGACCGCCTGCCCGTAGTACGTCGTGTAGTTGGCGTGCGAGACGTAGCCGAGGTGCGGGGTGGCGAGGAGGCGGGGGGCGGTGCGCATCGGGTGGCCGGCGGGCAGGGGCTCGATGTCGAAGACGTCGATGCCGGCGCCGGCGATCCGGCCCTCGTGCAGGGCGGCGAGGAGGGCGTCCTGGTCGACGATGGCCGCGCGCGAGGTGTTGATCAGGTACGCGGTCCGCTTGAGGAGGGCGAGTTCGGCGGGTCCGAGCAGTCCGCGGGTGCGGTCGCTCAGCGCGAGGTGGATCGAGACGAAGTCGCTGCCGGCGAGGAGGTCCTCCCGGGAGGGGGCGAGTTCGACGCCGACCTCGTCGGCACGTTCCTTGGTGAGGTTCTGACTCCACGCGCTGACGTGCATGCCGAAGGCGAGACCGACCTGGGCGACGCGGCTGCCGATCTTGCCCAGGCCGAGGAGTCCGAGGCGGCTGCCGTGCAGGTCGGCGCCGACGGTGGACTGCCAGGGGCCGCCGGAGCGCAGGGCGTTGCTCTCCTCGACGAGGCCGCGGGCGAGGCCGAGCAGCAGCGCCCACGTCAGTTCCACGGGCGGGGTGGAGGAACTGGCGGTGCCGCACACGGTGACGCCGTGCTCCTCGGCGGCCGCGTAGTCGATGACCGAGTTGCGCATGCCGGAGGCGACGATCAGTTTCAGCCGGGGCAGGCGGGCGATCAGCGACCCGGGGAAGGGCACGCGCTCCCGCACCGTCACCACGATGTCGAAGTCGGCCAGGGCCGCGGCCAGGGCGTCCTCGCCGTCCAGGTGGGTGTCGAAGGAGACGACCTCCACTTCGTCGGCCACCGGGGACCAGTCGGCGACCTCGGTCGCCACCCTCTGAAAGTCGTCCAGCACAGCACAGCGCAGCCGCACGTCACACCCCTCCTCGGCCCGTGGTCGCCCACGGTTCGGTTCCAGGGGTCATGATCGCGCTTGGGCGGCGCCGTGGGAAGCCTGTCCCGGTCACCCGACCGGTCGGTCGGTGCCCCGGCCGTGCAGCGCCGAGACCGGGTACCGCTCTGTGGGGTGTGAGACCCGGGGGCGCGGCGTCGGTGGTCACGCTACGGCCCTCGCCAGCCCCCCGGGCGCGGCCGCGGAGCTCCGCAGGGCCGGCAGGCCGGCGAGGGCGACCGTCCCGACCGTCGCGACCGTGACCAGGGGTGCCCCGGCGGCCGGCGCGGTCAACGGGCCGCCGGCCAAGGCCTGGACGGCCGAACCGGTGATCGCGATGCTGAGCGGGACCAGTACGGACCCGCAGACCAGGGCGGCCATCAGCAGTGCGACCGCGCGGGCAGCACGGCCTCCCAGGCCGGCATCCGCAGGACCTGTGCGGACTGTGCGCCGGCCAGCCGCAGCAGGGCGAACTCCCGGCGCCGGCCGGCCGTCGCCATGCTCAGGGTGTTGACCACGGAGACGGCGGTGAACAGGTTGATCATGGTCAGCAGCAGGACGAACAGGTTGGCGCCGGATTCCGAGGCGCTCCCTGCGCCCTCGGTGCCGACCCGCGAACCTGCCTGGGTCATGCCCCCAGTTTCTCCGTCACGGGCAGGCACTCGGCGAGCAGGTCGACCACGTCGCGCCAGGCTCGCTGCGCGTGCTGTGGGTGGTAGCCGACACCGGGGACCACGGGGTGGTCGACCGGCGGATGGTGGAAGGCGTGCAAGGCGCCGCCATAGATGGCGAGGCGCCAGTCGACGCCCGCGGCCTGCATCTCAGCGGTGAACGCGTTTCGTCGCGCGGGCGGCATGATCGGGTCTTCCGATCCGACCCCGGCCCACACCGGGCAGCGGATGCGCGCTGCCTCGCCCGGTCGGCCCGTGGTAGTGGCGTTGACTGTCCCGATCGCGCGCAGGTTGACGCCGCCTCGCCCGAGTTCCAGCGCGATGGCGCCCCCGGTGCCGTAGCCGATGGCGGCGATCCGGTCGGGGTCGGTCCGGGGCTCGGTGCGCAACTCGTCGAGTGCCGCGTGGCCGATGCGCCGCATCCGGTCGGGATCAGCGAGCAGTGGCATGCAACGGGCCAGCATCTCCTCGGGGTCCCCCAAATAGCGCCCGCCGTGAAGGTCGAAGGCCAGCGCTACATATCCCAGCTCGGCGAGAGCATCGGCCCGACGGCGCTCGATGTCGCTGAGCCCCATGCCCTCTGGTCCGAGCAGCACGGCGGGCCGGCGGTCGACACCGGCCGGGAGCGCGAGGTGCCCGATCATCGTCAAACCGTCGGCCGGGTACTCGACCGTACGCGTCGTGATCGTCGTCATGAGACTGGACAGTAGTGATCGTCGAGCCCGGTCCGGCCGGTGTTCTGCTGCTGGCAGAGCGCCATAGGTGTCCCTCTGAAATACGGGACGGGCCCTGGACACCCGCTGTGACTGCACGATGCGGCGTGGCTTCAGATGCTCGGATTCCGTCGCGGTGCCACGGTCGACGAACCCTCAGGCACGGCTCGCCAGGTGTTCATGGACTTCGACACTCACATGATCACTGAGACCGTCCCCTCCAAGGACGGGAGCACGGCACTCCGGACGGAACGTGATCACGCAACCGCCCCCGCCACGGGCGCGGAAGCAGAATTGCGCGCTGCATGGCGCGCAAAGACGTCCCATCGTGCGCTCACGCGCCCCCTCCCCCCACAAGAGAATCTCAACGAGGCGATTGCCGACGCCTTTGATTTGTGCGAGCATTCAGCTAAATTTCTTTCAACAGCTTTAGGGCCCATGGGGGACGTGGGGCAAGTTGAGCCGCAACGTAAACATCACGGTCAGCCGGAGAATTCTATCGGTCGGCGACAGCTCCTTCCCAATGCACAACATTTCAAGCACTCAGATAGTCGAGCCTGAATTCAAGTTCCCCCAAGTGCTGGCGGCTGGCCTCTCTGCTGTAGTCGGCTTGATATTCTTCACCATGACAAGAAATACGCGATCGTCTGCCCTGTCGGGTGCCCCGCCAGACTTTGTGAGAGAGCACGCAAGCAGCGTGGATCTCCCGACAACAATCTGCACGATCGCCGCAGTGATTCTGTTGCCCATCGGGGTCTACCAGGTCGCCAGGTGCCTGTACGTCAAGTTAACCGTGAGAATCCTGGTCATAGTAAGCACCGGGCAATCTGGCGTCGCAATCGCATCCAAGAACCTTGCCCAGTTGCGCAATATCTCCCTGGAAATCACATCAGCGATCAACAACCCACAAGCAGACTTTCAAATCACCATCGAGAAGTTTCACCTCGGCGACAACATCAGCGTAAATGGCCCGGACGGCACGGCGATCAGGGTGATGAAATGAGCGACAAGATACACATCGGTGACATTATTAAAATCAAGGGAAACTACGCGACCGGCAAAGTCGTAAATAATGGACAATCCGGTTCGGAGCTCCAGTACCTCATCGGCACCGCACAAGCTCTGCGAGATCACGTGTCGCCTGCGGAACGCCAAGAGATCGATGAATCGCTGGAAGAAATTGACCAGGGCGGGCCAGGCACGAGCAATCTGATCAGACTTCGCCAAGTCGCAACCGCAGCGGGCGAAGTAGGAGTGCCGCTGCTCACTGCCATCAGCCTCGTCGCTCAGATGTTCGGCATCGGGTGAGTGAGCACTCTCAGCATTACCGCTCCCGGGTGAGGGCAGGCCCTCCAAGTCGTGCGCTGGAGTAAGGACTTCACCACCGGCAAGCTCGCCATCGAGCGCGTCTACCTGACACCAGCCCGCCGCCCGGCACGGCTACCGGCGCCCAGCTCGCCGACTGGATCAGAGGGCACTGGAAGATCGAAAATCTCCTGTACCACGTCCGCGACCGCACGTTCCGCGAGGACGACTCCACGCCGCTCGCGACTGGCGAAGGCCCCTGGCTGCCCTCGGCATCACCGGATGAATCCTTGTCAGACCGGTGCCGAGATCCACTGCTGCTGAGATCACTGATGGCGGGCCCTCGATGTAGACCTGAGCATCGAGGTGCTTGAGCGCACGCCGGGCCTCGGTCGGGGCGCCGTACAAGTCTGCGGCGGTGCCAAGGCCGGCTGTCCCACCTCCCACCTGAAGAGGTGGTTCGAAGCTGCCGGAATCTCCCGAATGGCCGTCGACCAGCTGACGCCGAGGCCCGGACTTCGACACGGATTCGACACGGCCACCCGCGAAAACCCGGTGACAGCCGGACAGCCCCGGAGCCAGATCTTGATCATCGAGAGGGCGTCCAGGGCTTCGGCACGTCGGCTGGCATGGGTTCTGACCAGCAAAAAGCCCTCCCCAAAGGGAGGGCGGAGACTTGCGCCCCCGGCAGGACTCGAACCTGCGGCCAAGCGCTTAGAAGGCGCCTGCTCTATCCACTGAGCTACGGGGGCCGGTGTGGTGGCCTCTGTCGTGGTGCCCTGGTGTGGGCCGATCCGTGACGTTGCCGGGGACAAGGATAGGGCTCCCGCGTCCTTGTCCCTGTTGCTTCGCCTCCGTGGCTCGATGTGGAGGTTCGGTGAAGCGGTCCTGATAATCGCAGGCAGGTACGAATCGTGCACCGCTTTTGGCGTCAGAGGCATCGGGTGTTGTGCACTCGTTATGCCTGGAGTTGGCCCGTGTCCCAGTAGTCCCTTCCATCCCTTGTGTCCCGTCGGCGCGCAGACATGCTCATATGCTTCAGAATTCCCCTAAAATTGGGCATTCTTCACATGTGGTGACCTTGGACGTACGGCCTCAGCTGCTCGACGCACTCTCCGCCCTGCGCGACCGTGTCGCCGCCGCACGCTTCCCGCTGCCCCTGGCGGGGGCCCCACGCGCGCGTGCCAGCCGCGACGAACTGCTCGCCCAGCTCGACGACTACTTGGTGCCCCGGCTGAGAGACCCCGAAGCGCCACTTCTGGCCGTCGTGGGGGGCTCCACCGGAGCCGGGAAGTCCACGCTGGTGAACTCCCTCGTGGGGCGGCGGGTCAGCGAGGCCGGGGTACTGCGGCCGACGACCCGGACCCCCGTGCTGGTCTGCCATCCGGAGGACCATCACTGGTTCAGCGGCATGCGGGTGCTGCCCGATCTCACACGCGTGTGGGTGCCCCAGCAGGACGCCACGGAGGATCTGCTGCTCCCGGGTGAGAACCCCGCGCGCGTGCTCCGGGTCGAGACCGCCGAAACGCTGTCGCCCGGCCTCGCCCTCCTCGACGCCCCCGACATCGACTCCCTGGTCTCCGACAACCGCGTCCTGGCCGCCGAGCTCATCTGCGCGGCCGACATCTGGATCATGGTCACCACGGCCGCCCGCTACGCCGACGCCGTGCCCTGGCACATGCTGCGCACCGCCAAGGAGTACGACGTCACCCTCGTCACCGTCCTGGACAGGGTGCCCCACCAGGTGGTCGCCGAGGTCTCGCGGCAGTACGGGGCCCTGCTCACCAAGGCCGGACTCGGGCAGGTACCCCGCTTCACCGTGCCCGAACTGCCCGAGTCGGCCTGGGGCGGCGGTCTCCTGCCGGCCAGCGCCGTGGCCCAGCTGCGCACCTGGCTGGTCCACCATGCCCAGGACCCGGCGGCCAGGCAGCAGGTCATGGCCCGCACCGCGCGCGGGGTCCTCGACTCCCTCAAGTCCCGGATGCCCGAGCTGGCCGGCGCCGCCGCCGCACAGTACGCCGCCGCACTGCGGCTCACCGCCACCGTCGAGGGGGCGTACGACAGCGAGCACACGCGCGTGCGGGGCCGGTTGCAGGCCGGGGCGGTGCTCGCGGGAGACGCACTCAAGCGGTGGCGCGCCTTCCCCCTGGACTGCACCGCCGGTGAACTCCTCGACGCGCTCGTGGAGAGCCTGAGCGCGCTGCTGCTGTGCGCCGTCACCGCCGCCGACGAGCGTATCGACGACGCCTGGCGGCGCGAACCCGCGGCGGCCGCACCCGGGCTCGCCGACCGCGAACCCGCCGCGGAGAGCGCCGAGCACCGGATCGGCCTCGCCGTACGGCGGTGGCGGCGGGAGCTCGAGGAGTACGCCGAGGACGAGGTGCGCGAGCTCGACCGGAACCTCTCGCCCGACCCCGAACTGGTCGCCGCCCTGGTCGCCACCTCCCTGCTGGGCGGCCGCCGGGGCCGGATGGCGGGGGAGGGGCTCGCCGAGCGGATCGGCGCCCACGGGGCGCTGCGGCTGCGCGACCGGGCCGGACGGCTGCTCGCCGAGCACGTCGACCGGGTGCTGCACGTCGAACGCGAGCGCCGGCTCGCCCCGCTCGACGCCCTCGACGTTCACCCGGAACCCCAGGCCGAACTCATCGCCGCCCTGTCCGTACTTCAGAAGGAGAGGTGACCGGTGACCGCCGTCACTGGCCAGGACCACACCGAGCGCGCCGACCAGCCGGGCGACGCGGACAAGGCGGCAGCCGCCGCGAACCCGTCGGCGAAGACCCCCCGGAACGCCTCCGAGGCCGAGAGCACGGACGGCACCCACGCGCGCGTGCCGGACGCAGGCTCCTCCGCCCCTGCGGACTCCCCGGGCTCCACGAGCGCCCAGGGCTCCACGAGCGCCCAGGGCTCCGCACTCTCCCAGGGCTCCGCACTCTCCCAGGGCACCTGGGACGACGGGCTCATCGCACGGCGGGTCGACGAGACCACCGGAGGAAACCAGTACGCCGTGCCGGACAGCCGTCCCGCCGCCCCGCCGACGGTGTCCCCGCTGGTGTACGACGGGCCACTGCGCTCCCGGCTGGAGGCCCTGCGCGAACTGGTGGGGCTCTCCCGCACCCGGCTGGACAGCCGGACGCTGGCGGAGGCGGGCCGAGTGCTCGACGAGGCGTCCGCGCGGCGCAGGCTCTCCGGGCAGCACACCGTCGTCGCCATCGCGGGCGCCACGGGCAGCGGCAAGTCACAGCTGTTCAACGCGCTCGCCGGGGTGGCCATCTCGGAGACGGGGGTACGCCGCCCCACCACCGCCGCTCCCATCGCGTGCAGTTGGAGCGACGGGGCCGCCAGCCTCATCGAACGGCTCGGCATCCCGCCCCGGTTGCGCCGGCGTCCGCTGCCGACCGGGGACGGGGACTCCCCGCTGCACGGACTCGTCCTCGTCGACCTGCCCGACCACGACTCCGCGGCCGTACAGCACCGCGAGCACGTGGACCGCATCCTGGCGCTCGTCGACGCGGTCATCTGGGTCGTCGACCCGGAGAAGTACGCCGACGCCGTCCTCCACGAGCGCTATCTGCGGCCGCTGGCGGCCCACGCGGAGGTCATGTTCGTCGTCCTCAACCAGATCGACCGGCTGCCCGGGGAGGCCGCCGAGCAGGTCCTCGACGATCTGCGACGGCTCCTCGACGAGGACGGCATCGCCCTCGGCGAGTACGGCGAACCGGGTACGACCGTGCTCGCGCTGTCCGCGCTCACCGGGGACGGCGTCGGCGAGCTGCGCGAGGTGCTCGGCCAGTTCGTCGCGGAGCGCGCGGCGCCGGCCCGCCGTATCTCGGCCGACGTGGACATCGCGGCGGCGCGGCTGTGGCCCGTCTACGCCACGCAGCGGCGGACCGGACTCAGCGAACAGGCCCGGGAGGAGTTCGCGGACCGGCTCGCGGACGCCGTGGGCGCCACGGCGGCAGGCGAGGCCGCCGAGCGCGCGTGGCTGCGCAACGCCAACCGTGCCTGCGGCACGCCCTGGCTGCGGTTGTGGCGCTGGTACCAGGACCGCGGCGAACCCACCACGGGGCGGCTCCCCTCGCGCACGCAGGCCGATGAGGAGGCCACCGCCCGGCAGCGGGTCGAGCAGGCCGTGCGGACGGTGGCCGACCGGGCCTCGGCAGGCCTGCCCGCGCCCTGGGCGCAGGCCGTGCGTGAGGCCGCCGTCCGCGGCTCCAGGGGGCTGCCCGAGGCGCTGGACGAGCTGAGCGTGCGCGCGGGAGTGCCGACGGGGCGGCCGCCGCGGCCGGGGTGGTGGCCGGTGGCCGTGCTGTGCCAGGCGTCCATGACGATCCTTCAGTTCCTGGGCGGCCTGTGGTTGCTGGGCCAGATCGTCGGCGTCATGTCGCCGAACCTGGGCGTGCCGGTGCTGCTGATGGTGATCGGCATCGTCGGCGGCCCGCTCATCGAGTGGAGCTGCCGGATGGCGGCGCGGGGACCGGCCCGGCGCTACGGGCTGGAGGCGGAACGCCGGTTGCGAGAGGCGGCAGCCGGGTGCGGGAGGGCCCGCGTGCTGGATCCGGTGGCAGCGGAGCTGCTGCGGTACCGGGAGGTTCGGGAGCAATACGGGAGGGTGGTGGGGGCCGGGAGGTGACGCTCGGGCCGGGACGGTGGCTCCGGGGGCGGCACGGTGACTCCGGGGCCGGGACGGTGGCTCCGGGGCCGGGACGGTGGCTCCGGGGGCGTGGCGGTTGTGACGGGCCGCGGACGCCCCTCGGCGTCACCCGTCCGGGTGGCGGCGTTGTCCACAGGCGGACGGTGATCCACAGCGCTCAACGGGCCCGGCCCGGCGGCGGCAGTCTGGCAGACACAGCCGTACGGGACGGGCCCGTACGCATGTCGGCCCGGAGTCGCAGTCCGGGCGAGGGAGGGGTTCGCGATGAACGAGACGATGGTCTGCGCGGTCGGCAGGGTGGCGACGCAGCCGGTGTACCGGGAGATGGCGTCCGGCCCGTCGGCGAGGTTCCGGCTGGCGGTGACCGCGCGGTACTGGGACCGCGAGAAGAACATGTGGACGGACGGGCACACCAACTTCTTCACGGTGTGGGCCAACCGCCAGCTCGCCACCAACACGGCGGCGTCGCTGACGGTCGGCGAGCCCGTGATCGTGCAGGGCAGGCTGAAGGTACGGACCGACGTGCGCGAGGGGCAGAGCTGGACGTCGGCGGACATCGACGCGGCAGCGATCGGGCACGACCTGGCCTGGGGCACCTCGGCGTTCCGCCGCGGAGGAAAACCGGAAGCGGCGTCGCCACCGGCGCAGCCGGAACCCAACTGGGAGACACCGCCGGAGGGTTCGTCGGTCCCGGCGGGCGCTCCCGCTCAACAGCCTCCGGAACCAGTCGCATTGACGTGACGTCAATCACCCGCCCACCTGGACCGAACTGCGGCTTATCGGCGAGTGCGCACCGAAAAATCGGGGGTGGACTTGTCGATAAGCCCTGCTCACAAGGGGTCTCGGCGATAACGATTCCGAGTCGGATCACTCGTCCGACCGTCTCACCGGCGAGCGGCGTCCGCCGCGTACCTAGGATGCCGGGCATGGTTCTCGGGGCTCTTGCGGCCTGTGAGGCTTGTGATTCTGCAGGTGGGACCGTACCCCCCACGTCGACGGGTCCTGCTCGAAGGGGAATTTGGTGTTTGCTTCGTTCTCTGCGGTGTTCGTACGCAGGCGAGGGGCTGCCCGCCTCGGTGCCGCGACGCTCGTGTCCGGGCTCGTCGCCGCGGGCGTGCTCACCGGCGCCGGCCAGGCGACCGCCGAGGAGACGCCGCGGAGTCAGGGCGGAGCGACCGCGACGACAGCCGGGCTCAAGACGTACGGCACCGCGGTGATACACGGCGCCACCGGGGAGCAGCAGGTGTCGGCGGGCCTGTTCGAGATGTCCGTCGAGGGCGGCGGCATGCTCCAGACGTACTGCGTCGACCTGCACAACCCGACGCAGCGGGACGCCAAGTACCACGAGACGCCCTGGAGCGGCACGTCCCTGGGTGCCAACAAGGACGCCGGCCGGATCCGCTGGATCCTTCAGAACTCCTACCCGCAGGTGAACGACCTCGCGGCGCTGGCACGCAAGGCGCGCGTCCGCGGCGCGCTGACCGAGCAGGACGCAGCGGCCGGCACGCAGGTGGCGATCTGGCGTTACTCGGACGACGTGGCCGTCGACGCCCTCGACCCGCAGGCCGAGCAGCTCGCGGACTACCTGGAGAAGAACGCGCGGAGCCTGCCCGAGCCCCGGGCCTCCCTCACCCTCGATCCGCCGGCGGTCTCCGGCCGGCCGGGGGAGCGGCTGGGCCCGGTGACGGTGCACACGAACGCCGGCAGTGTGACGGTGAGTCCGCCCGCGGACGCCGCCACGAGCGGGGTCCGGATCGTCGACAAGCAGGGCAAGGCCGTGACGTCCACGTCGGACGGCGGGCAGGTGTTCTTCGAGGTGCCCGAGGACGCGGCGGCCGGCATGGCGGAGCTGACCGTGCAGGCCTCGACGACCGTGCCGGTCGGCCGTGCCTTCGCCTCCGAGAGCCGGAGCCAGACGCAGATCCTGGCCGGTTCCAGCGAGTCGACGGTGTCGGCGACGGCGGGGGCGACCTGGGCGAAGAAGGGCGCGATCCCGGCACTGTCGGCGGCGAAGAACTGCGCCGAGGGCGGAGTTGACATCATCGCGTCCAACAAGGGCGACGAGCCGTTCACCTTCGAACTGGAGGGCCTTGAGCACACCATCGCCGCGGGCGAGTCCAGGACGGTGACGGTGCCGCTCCAGGAGGACCAGGCGTACGACTTCACGATCCACGGCCCGGGCGGCTTCACCCAGCGATTCAGCGGCATGCTGGACTGCCAGACCCAGGGCAGCGAGACGGGCACGGCCACGCAGACCCTGAGCGAACCGAGCCCGGCCTCGGTGGGCGGCACGGCGACGGACACCAACCTCGCCGAAACCGGCAGCTCGGGCGTCACCCCCCTCATCGCCGGCATCGCCATCACCTTGGTCCTGATCGGCGGAACGACCCTGATCGTGCTCCGCGGCAGGGAGACACCGACGGGGGACTGACGGTCCCCGGGTCATGACAACCCAGGTGAGCACTGGATTCCAACCGTGTCCGCAAGGTGGGGTCGGGGAGCGGCGTGGTCGTCAGCACGAGGACCTGGCATTCCGGGTGCGCGAGGTCGTACGGTTCGTCTTCGTCGAACCCTGGGATCTCATTGGGCTGGACCTCGACCCGTACGCCGTGGTGGTCGGCGAGGTGGTAGACGCCCCGGTAGTCGCTCTCTCGCTCCGCGAAGGTCACTCCCAGGCAGGCACTGACAAGCCGTACCAGGTCCTCGGGGGTGTGCGTCCGAGTGCCGTATATGCCGTGATCAGCCATGGGGCATCAAGCCGCAATCCTCGTCTTGGTCGGTGCCCACTCTGACGTGCGCCGATGCCCTCGATCTACGCTCACCCCATGAAGATCACGGTACGGGCGGCGGCCCGGGCGGATCTGGCGGTGCTGCTCGGCCTCTACGGCGAACTGAACCCGGACGATGCGCCGTTGCCCCGGACGTCCGCGGAAGCCGTCTGGGCGGAGATATCCGGGCAGCGGGGGCGGACCGTTCTGGTCGCCGAGGCCGACGGTGTCGTGGCCGGGACGGCGGACTGCGTCGTGATGCCGAACCTCACCCGTGGTGGCCGGGCCATCCTGTTCGTGGAGAACGTCGTGGTGGCCGGCCGCTTTCAGCGGCGGGGTGTCGGGCGTCGGCTGATGGAGGCGGCCGTGCGGCTGGGGGAGTCGGCCGGCTGCTACAAGGTGCAGTTGCTGGCGGCGGACGACGAGTACGTCCACAGTTTCTACGAAGTGTGCGGCTTCAAGGCGTTGGCGCAAGGGTTTCGCCGCTACGTTGAGTAGCCGCGCGCGTTCCCGACGGGAACCGAACCACTTTCCCCGACGTGTATCTGGGCAAGGGGTGGTGCCTCGCGCTGCGATCAGATCAAGATCGTGGCAAGGGCGGTGCGGATGTCAGTGCCGGAAGGGATACTTGCGGCGACGGATGACCATGGGGGAGGTCACAGTGACACACCTGCCGACGAGCAGCACACCACCAACAGGCCCGGGCCTGCCCACCCTCCCGGCGGTACCGGCCCAACCGGCACAGGCGCCACCGAGGCCACCGGCCCAAGCGCCTCACGGCCCCACGGAACCCCAGCCCCGCCGTACCGCCTTCGCCGAGGGACTGGACCAACTCCGCGCCGCCGCCACCACAGAGCCCGGCCGCCTCCGTATCATCGGCGCCCTCCTCGCACTCCTCGTCATCGCCTTCGGTGCCGTCACCGCCTGGCAGATGACCGACCGCGCGGCAGCGGCTGACGACGTCCTCACCAGCAGTCAGCCCCTCAGCTCGGACGCGGCCGACATCTACCGCTCACTCGCGGACGCCAACACCGCCGCCTCCAGCGGCTTCCTCGCCGGCGGCCAGGAGTCGGCCGCCTCGCGCGACCGCTACGAGAAGGACATCCGCACGGCCGCGGAGAAACTCGTCAACGCCGCCGCCAACTCGGATCCGGACTCCCCGTCCGCGGCGACCATCGCCAAGCTCAACAGACTCCTCCCGGAGTACAAGGGCCTGGTCGAGCGCGCCCGCACGTACAACCGCCAGGGCTTCCCGGTCGGCGGCGCCTACCTCCGCTACGCCAACGAGAAGATGCAGGAGCAGATGCTCCCGGCAGCGGAGGAGCTGTACAAGAAGGAGAACCAGCGCCTGCGCGCGGACTACGCGGACGCCACGCCCTACCCCTGGGCCGCCATCGCCCTGGGCGTCCTCGCCCTGACCGCCCTCGCCTGGGCACAGCACCGCAACTACCAGCGCACGAACCGCGTTCTGAACCACGGCCTGGTCGCCGCCACGGCCACCGCGACCGTGGTCCTCCTGTGGCTCGTCGTCGGCCACAGCGTCGCCCGCGCGGGGCTGAACGACTCCTACGACCACGGCGTCCGCTCCCTGAACGTGTTGCACGACGCCCGTATCGCCTCCCTCAAGGCGCGGGGCAACGAGAACCTGACCCTGGTGGCCCGCGGCGCCGAGACGAAGAAGGTCGGCCAGGAGACCCATGACGCCTACGACTACGACTTCCGCACGGACATGAGCGCCCTGGGCAAACACCTGGCGGCCGCGGAGAAGCTCGCCGACGACGCATCGGGCGAGAACCCCGTCACCGCTGCCGTGGGCAACATGACGGAGTGGAAGAAGCGCCACACCGCGGCCCGCGAGCAGGACGAGAACGGCAACTACCAGCAGGCGCTGGACAAGGTCATCGGCACGGGGAAGACGACCGGCGAGTGCTTCGACAGCGTCGACGCGAACCTGCGCACGGCACTCGCGCACGAGGAAACCGAGTTCGAGCGCGCGGCCGACGACGGCCGGGACGCCCTGACGGGCCTGTCGGCGGGCGCGGCCGTCCTCGCGGTGCTGGGCGCAGCGGGCGCGGTGCTCGGCATCGGCCGCAGGCTGTCGGAGTACCGATGAACGGGACACGGGTGAAAGGGGGCGCGACCATGCGAGCACGACGTCTGCGGGCCAGTCTGAAGGGCTGGGGCGGGGTGGCCGCGATGGCGGTCGTCTGTGCCATGGTGGCCGTCTTCGCACTGTGCGTCCCGCTGTCCGGGCCGCGGACCGTGGACGGCCAGGCCGTCGCCCAGTCGGCCCGGGTCAAGGCCGAGAAGGCAGCAGAGGACTGCGAGGCCCCCGAGAAGCAGACCCTGTCGCCCTCCTCCGCCGACGGCGACACCATCCAGGCGATCAAGAACCGCCAGGGCGGGAAGCGCAAGCTGATCGTCGGTGTCGACCAGAACAGCTACCGCTGGGGCTACCGCGACCCCAACAGCGGCAAGCGCGGGGAGCTGGAGGGCTTCGACATCGACCTGGTCCACCGCATCGCCGAGGACATACTCGGTGACCGGAACGCGGTCCAGTTCAAGGCGATCCCCACCAACGAGCGCATCCCGGCGATCCGCGACGGCCGCGTGGACATGGTCGTCCGCACGATGACGATCAACTGTGAGCGCATCCAGGACGTCGCCTTCTCCGCGCCGTACTTCAAGACGGGACAGCAGGTCCTGGCCCCCAAGTCCTCGCCCATCAAGGGCTATGACGACACGCTCGCCGGCAAGCGGATCTGCACGGCCGCGGGCTCCACGGCGTACTCCAAGCTGGAGGCGGACAAGAAGAGCGGCAAACTCCCCGCCACCACCGACATCTCCAAGACCGTCCCGAACCAACTCGACTGCCTGGTCAGGCTCCAGCTCGGCGAGGCAGACGCGGTGGTCACCGACGGGGCGCTCGCCGCGAGCCAGGCGGCACAGGACCCGACGGTCGAGCTCAAGGGCGATGCCTTCACTGCCGAGTACTACGGCGTGGCGATGAAGGAGGAGGCCGACGATCTGGTACGCCGGGTCAACCAGATCCTGGTGGACTACCGCAAGGACACCGCGACCGGCTGGCAGGCGTCGTACGACAAGTGGCTGTCGGCGACACTGGGCAAGGTTTCGGAGAAGTCGGAACCACCGGCACCGCAGTACCTGCGCACGACCTGACAACCGCACCGACCCCCCAACCGGCACAACCGCAGCGAGAGGTGATCGATGGGCGTCACGGGATCCACCGGGCCGGTGATGGACCGGGACGAGGTGGACCGTGCGCTGGCGCGGCTCGGCGCGGAGCACGAGGCGATCGAGACCTCGCTCCTCGCCCTCCAGGACCACGCGGGCCGCAGACTCCTGGAGGGCGCCGAGCTCACCGGCGTCACCCAGGAGCGCTGGACGTCCACGGAGGCGTCGATCACGCTGCTGTGGACGTACTTCGACGCGTACACGGGCGCCTTGCGCACCGCCCGGGAGATCCGTTCCCGCCGCCGCTGGTCCAGCCGCGAGGACCTGGTGGAGCTCACCGAGCTGCTGAACGGCGAGTCGGTCACGGTCGCGGGCAGTGTCACGGCGACGGCCAACGCCCCGACGCTGCACGGCACGGGGAGCAAACTCAGCGAACGCTACTCGCTCGCCACCCTCGTCGACCGGATGAACGAGCTGTACGCGACGAGCCTGGACATGGTCGTGGCGGCCGACGCGGTGTGGTCGGCGCTGCCGGCCCGGATCGACCTGCTGGCGGCCGAGCTCCAGCGCACCCGCCGGCTGGCGCACTCGGTCGGGGTGCGCCCCGGCGAGCACCCGGCGGGCGACGACCTGGAGCGCATCACCCGCACGCTCACGAAGCTGCGCGAGCAGGTGGTGTCGGACCCGCTGGCGTTCTGGCTGTCCGCGGAGGGCAGTTCGGCTCCGGGCGGCGGCAGGCCGGACACGACGGTGTACGACCGGGAGGCGCGCGCCCTGGAGGACGTGCGCCGGGAGATCGACGCGGTTCTGACGGTGCGGCAGGACGCCGAGAAGCGGATCGTCAGGCTGCGGGACGTCCTCAGCCGCGCGGACCGTACGCTCGCCGAGGCACGCACCGCCCGTGGCGAGGTCCTGGCGAAGATCGCGGCGACGGAGGTGCCGGTCGTCAGCGGACCGCCGACCGCGTTGCAGGAGCAGCTGGCGGCGGCCGCGGAGTACCGCAGACAGGCCCAGTGGCACCGCCTGTCCCCGCTCCTGGAGTCGCTGGAGCAGAAGGCGGAGGACGAACTGCTGCGCGCCCGCGAGTCGTTGACCGCGGTCACGGCGCCCCTGGCGGTCCGCGCCGAGCTGCGCGGCCGTCTCGACGCGTACAAGGCGAAGGTCGCCCGGCACGGCTTCGCCGAGGACACGCTGCTGGTGGAGCGGTACGAGAAGGCCCGCCGCATGCTGTGGAGCGCCCCCTGCGACCTGCGCGCCGCCGAACAGGCCGTGCTGCGCTACCAGCAGGCCGCGGCGGAACTGCTCGGCGGCCCGCGGGTGCCGGACCAGGGCGTGCCGGAGGACGACCGGAGGGGGCCGGGCGCATGAGCGACAAGGGGGAGTCCGTGAGTCAGGCACCGAACCAACCACCGAACGAACCGCCGAGCCAGTCACCGGGCCAGGCGCCGGGCGGAACACGGGCCGAGGCGCAGCGCACCTGCCAGCGCCCTGCCTGCGGCGGCAGCTACGAGGACGTGGGCGGCGGCGAACTGTACTGCGACACCTGCGGCCTCGCCCCGGTCGTTGCAGCGAACGGTATGGTCGGGTCACCCCCCACCGGCATCACCGCCGGCGGCAAGGGCGGCTCACGCGGCTCGGGAGGCTCGGGGGGCTCGGGGCGCAGCGGCAGCTCCCGCACGAGCAGCCGCAGTTCCCGTACGTCGTCCCAGTCGTCGAAGTCCCGCCGCTCGGTGTCGGGACGCCTCTCGCGCTCCCTGTCGGGCAAGGCGACGGGCCGCTCGGTGTCGGTGCGCAGTTCCGGCTCGGCCGCCGGTTCCTCGTCCCGGGGCCGGCTGGGCGCCGGGCTGGTCCAGGTGCCGCCGATCCCGCGGCCCGACCCGCGCGAGATGGTCCTGGACAACCCGGAAGTGCCCGAGCGGAAGCGGTTCTGCTCGCGCTCCGACTGCGGCGCCCAGGTGGGCCGCGCCCGCGGTGACCGGCCGGGACGCACAGAGGGCTTCTGCACCAAGTGCGGCCATCCGTACTCGTTCGTGCCGAAGCTGAAGGCCGGGGACGTCGTGCACGGCCAGTACGAGGTGGTCGGCTGCCTCGCGCACGGCGGCCTGGGCTGGGTCTACCTGGCCGTCGACCGGGCGGTCTCCGACCGCTGGGTGGTCCTCAAGGGTCTGCTGGACACCGGCGACCAGGACGCGATGGCCGCGGCGATCTCCGAGCGGCGCTTCCTCGCGGAGATCGAGCACGCCAACATCGTGCGGATCTACAACTTCGTCGAGCACCTGGACCAGCGCACGGGCTCCCTCGACGGCTACATCGTCATGGAGTACGTCGGCGGCAAGTCGCTGAAGGAGATCGCCAACGCCCGCCGCATCCCGCACGGCAGGCGCGACCCGCTGCCGGTGGAGCAGGCCTGCGCCTACGGGCTGGAGGCCCTGGAGGCGCTCGGTCATCTGCACAGCCGCAACCTGCTGTACTGCGACTTCAAGGTCGACAACGCGATCCAGACCGAGGACCAGCTCAAGCTGATCGACATGGGCGCGGTGCGCAGGATGGACGACGAGGAGTCGGCCATCTACGGCACGGTCGGGTACCAGGCGCCGGAGGTCGCCGAGGCCGGACCGTCGGTGGCGAGCGACCTCTACACCGTCGCCCGCACCCTCGCCGTCCTGACCTTCGACTTCCAGGGGTACACGAACGTCTACGTCGACTCCCTGCCCGACCCGGACAACATCGAGGTGTTCCGGCAGTACGAGTCGTTCTACCGCCTGCTGGTCCGCGCCACGGATCCCGACCCGGCCCGCCGGTTCGCGTCCGCGCAGGAGATGACCGAGCAGCTCACGGGCGTCCTGCGGGAGGTGGTCTCCCTCCAGACGGGCCGCGCCCGGCCCGCCCTCTCCACACTGTTCGGGCCCGAGCTGCGGGTCACGGACACGGAGTTGTTCCCGAAGCTGGACGGTGAGGTGTCCCGGCTCGGGGCGAGGGTGGTGCGCAAACGGCGCAACTCCGCGACGGCGGCGGCGCTGCCCGCTGTCCCCTCCCAACCCCACGCCGCCCGGCTCGCCGCCGGGCCCGGAGGAGCAGCGACGGGGCCGGGCCCCGGCGGCGCGCAGAGCCTCCCCGCCCCTCACAGCCTCGTCAAAGCCGTCGACCACCCCGCCGCCGCCCTGGCCCTGCCCGTCCCCCGCGTCGACCCGTCCGACCCCAACGCCGGTTTCCTGGCGGGCCTGATGACCTCCGCCCCGGCCGAACTGCTCGGCGCCCTCGCGGCGGCTCCGGCCCCGTCCATCGAGACGCGGCTGCGGCAGATCCGGGCCTGGCTGGAGACCGGCGATCCGGCCGCCGCGCTGGAGGCGCTGGCCAGGCTGGAGGGGGAGCGGCCCGACGACTGGCGCGTGGTCTGGTACCGGGGCGTGGCCGCGCTGGTGACGGGCGACGACGAGGGCGCCGCGCTCGCCTTCGACGCGATCTACGACGCCTTCCCCGGCGAGATCGCGCCCAAGCTGGCGCTGGGCCTGTGCGCGGAGGTGCTGGGCCAGCTCGACAACGCCGCCGAGTACTACCGGCTGGTGTGGTCGACCGACCCGAGCTATGTGAGCGCCGCGTTCGGGCTGGCCCGCGTGCAGCTGGCCACGGGGGACCGGCGCAGCGCCGTACGGACGCTGGAGTCGGTCCCGGAGTCCTCCATCCACTACACGGGCGCGCGCGTGGCCGCCGTCCGGGCGCGGCTTCGGCAGCGCACGGCGACCGCGTCCGACGTACCGTTCCTGGAGGACCTCACGGCCGCCGCGGCGCAGGTCGAGGCCCTGGACGCGTACGGTCTGGATCCGGCGCGCCGCGAGCAGTTGTCGGCCGAAGTCCTCGGCTGCGCGCTGGACTGGGTACTCTCCGGGGGCCAGGGTTCCGCCCCTCCCGCCGCCGGAGGACGGACGCTGCTCGGCAGCGGCCTGGACGAGCGGGGCCTGCGTTTCGGCCTGGAGCGCTCGTACCGCACGCTGGCCAGGCTGGCGCAGGGCGGCGAGGAGAGGATCGACCTGGTGGAACGTGCCAATCGTTACCGCCCCCGGACGTGGGTGTAGTTGATGTCGCAGATGCCCCAGTTGTCCGCCTGCCCGAGTTGCGAGGAACCCCTCGAATCGGGTGACCGTTTCTGCGGCGCGTGCGGATACGACCTGTCCGCCGTGCCGGCACGGCCGGAGGACAACCCGACCATCACCATGAACGGCTCGGTGCCCGCGCAGGGCGCTCCGGCCGGTGCGTATCCCGAGCCGCCGTCGGTGCCACCCGCCGGCGCGGCCTGGCTCGCCCCGGGGCCGGACGCACCCCCGCCCCCCGGTGCCCCGCCGGCCGCGGGGGTCCGCTTCGACCATCCGCCCCAGGCCGAGGGGCACCCGGCCCCGCCCGGCGGCTACGCGCCACAGCCCGAGGAATATCCGGCACCGTCCGAGACCTACCAGGCGCAGCAGCCCGACGAGTACCTCCTCCAGGCACCGGACCCACGGGTGTCCGCCGACCCGGCGGCCCAGGCCGCTGGCGCCGGCGGCAAGGTCTGCGTGGCCTGCCGGGCCGGCCGCGTGGACGACGACGGCTACTGCGAGAACTGCGGCCACGCCCAGCCGCGCGAACGGGACCACATGGAGCAGGAGTCCGGCCCGGTGGCCGCGGTCAGCGACCGCGGCCTGCGCCACCACCGCAACGAGGACGCGTTCGCCATCGGCAGCACCGCGCTGCCGGACGGCTCGCCCGCCTCCGTGGCGATCGTCTGCGACGGCGTCTCCTCGGCGACCCGCCCCGACGACGCATCGATGGCTGCCTCGAAGGCGGCGAGCGAGGCACTGCTGGCCGCCCTGCCGCGCGGCACGCACCCGCAGCAGGCGATGCACGACGCGATCATCGCCGCCTCGCGCGCGGTCAACTCCCTCGCCGCGGAACCCGCCATGGCCCGCGAGCACGCCCCGCACCAGAACGCCCCCGCGTGCACCATCGTCGGCGCCGTCGTCACCTCCGGCCTGCTGATCGTCGGCTGGGTCGGCGACAGCCGCGCCTACTGGGTCCCGGTCGACCGGAGCGCGCCCCCCGCCCGGCTCACCGAGGACGACTCCTGGGCGGCGCAGATGGTCGCCGCGGGCCTGATGAACGAGGCCGAGGCATACGCCGACGAGCGCGCCCACGCGATCACCGGCTGGCTCGGCGCGGACGCCTACGAACTGGAACCGCACACCGCCGCGTTCAAGCCCGACCGGCCCGGCGTGGTCGTGGTCTGCACGGACGGCCTGTGGAACTACGCGGAGGCCGCCGACGAGATGGCCAGGGTCGTCCCCCTCGACGCAGCCACGCATCCGCTGCACAGCGCCCGGGTGCTCGTCGGCCACGCCCTGGACGGCGGGGGCCACGACAACGTAACAGTGGCCCTCGTGCCGTTCCCGGCCGTCCCCCAGGGGGCAGGATCGGCCTGAGGCCGCGTTACGGGGGCGGCTCAGCGGACCGGAGGGGACCGGTCCGCCTACCGTCATCACCCCGCTCCGGTGGGGGCTTTCGAGGGGGATCGAAGCAGGCATGGCCAATTTCTCGAAGTCGAACGTGCCCCAGTTCTCGGTGGACGTGTATCAGAACGAGTACCTGCCGGAGGGTGCCGGCGAGGTCAACGCCATCGTCACGGTGACGGCGACCGGCGGCGGCACGATCGGCAGCGCGGTCTCGGCGCCCCACCTCTTCTCGCCCGGCCAGGGCCCGTCCGCGGCCGTGGCGATCATGGTCGACTGCTCCGGGTCGATGGACTACCCGGCGACCAAGATGCGCAACGCCCGCGACGCCACGGCCGCCGCGATCGACACCCTGCGCGACGGCGTGCACTTCGCCGTGATCGGCGGGACACACGTGGCCAAGGAGGTCTACCCGGGCGGCGGGAACCTCGCGGTCGCCGACGCCACCACTCGCGAGCAGGCCAAACGCGCGCTGCGCTCGCTCAGCGCGGGCGGCGGCACGGCCATCGGCACCTGGCTGAAACTGGCCGACCGCCTGCTGTCCTCCGCGGACGTCGCCATCCGGCACGGCATCCTGCTCACCGACGGCCGCAACGAACACGAGTCGCCCCAGGACCTGAAGGCCGCGCTCGACGCGTGCGCGGGGCGCTTCACCTGTGACGCGCGCGGCGTGGGCACCGACTGGGAAGTGAAAGAAGTCACAGGGATCGCCTCCGCCCTGCTCGGCACCGCCGACATCGTCGCCGACCCGGCCGGGCTCGCCGCCGACTTCACGCAGATGATGGAGACGGCGATGGGCAAGGAGGTCGCGGACGTCTCCCTGCGGCTGTGGACCCCGGTCGACACCACTGTGAAGTTCGTCAAGCAGGTCGCGCCCACGGTCGAGGAACTGACCGGTCGGCGCACCGAGGCGGGCCCCCGGGCGGGCGACTACCCCCTTGGTTCCTGGGGAGACGAGTCCCGTGACTACCACGTCTGCGTCGAGGTCCCGGCCGCGCACATCGGCCAGGAGATGCTGGCGGCCCGGATCTCGCTGGTCATTCCGCAGCCCGACGGCACCGTCCAGAACCTCGGCGCGCAGGGCCTGGTCCGTGCCGTGTGGACGGACGACATGGTCGCCTCGACGTCGATCAACCCTCAGGTCGCCCACTACACCGGGCAGGCAGAACTGGCACAAGTCATCCAGCAAGGGCTGGATCTCCGTAAGTCGGGAGATATGGACGGAGCAACGGCCAAACTGGGCCGGGCCGTTCAGCTCGCGAGTGCCTCCGGGAACGCCGATACTGCGAAACTGCTTGCGAAGGTGGTGGACGTGGTCGATGCCGCGACCGGTACTGTGCGACTGAAGGCGAAGGTCGAAGAGGCCGACGAGATGACGCTCGAGACCCGGTCCACCAAGACCGTTCGCGTGAAGAAGTGACCTAGAAGGAATCGAAGGAGGGACGCGCCGACATGCCGACCTGCCCGAACGGACACCAGTCGGGTTCCGACGACTGGTGCGAGGTCTGCGGTCACCGCATGGCGGGTGCCGTGCCTCCGCCTCCTCCCCCGCCGCCACCGCCCGGCGGCTACGGCTTCCCGCCCCCGGGCGGCCCTGGCGGCCCTCCCGGCGGCCCCGGTGGCCCTCCCGGTGGGCGTCCTCCGCACCTGTCCGCCGTACCGAACGCCGAGCCGGAGCTCTGCCCGCAGTGCCGTACGCCGCGTGAGGGCGGCGCACCGTTCTGCGAGGAGTGCCGGTGGAACTTCCTGACGAACACGGCGACTTCGTACACCCCCGCGGCCCCGCCCCCGCCGGCGCCCGGCCCGGGCGTGCGCTTCCAGCCGCCGGGCCAGCCCGGTCAGTCCGGTCCTCCTGGCCCTCCCGGCCCGCCCGGTCCGTCGTACGGCGGCGGTGACTCGTACGAGTACCAGGGCTCCCGCCCGTCGCAGGTGAACCGCCCGGCCGAGCCGATCCCACCCTTCGGCAGCGACCCCTCGGGCCACCCCGGCCCGGGAGGGCCCGGCGGCCCCGGCGGCCCCGGCGGTCGTCCCGGCCCGGGTGGCCCCGGCGGGCATGGTGGCCCTGGCGGTCCTCCCGGTCCGCCCGGATTCGGCCCCGACCCCTCGCGTCCGGTCCCGCCTCCGCCCGGCCCGGGTGGCCCCGGTGGCCCCGGCGGTCCCGGCGGCGCACCGCAGGGTTTCCAGCAGTCCGGCCCGCCGGCTCCGCCCGGGTTCCCGCAGGAGCCCCAGCGCCCGCAGCAGGGCGGCCAGTCCTTCGGCGGCGGCGGTGACGACTGGGTGATCTCCCCGCCGTCGTCCACCGGCCCGGGCGGCGGCCCTGGCGGCCCCGGTGGCGGTCAGGGGGGTGGCTACGGCTATCCGCAGCCCGGTGCGACCCAGGCCCCGCCCGGCCCTCCTGGCGGTCAGGGCGGTGGCTACGGCTACCCGCAGCCCGGCGCGACCCAGGCCCCGCCCGGCCCCGGCGGCTTCCCGCAGCAGCCCCAGGCGCCCCAGGGACCCGCGACCTGGACCGCGACCATCGGTCCGGACCGTGACTACTTCATGGCGATGATGCAGCGCTCCGGCCCCGAGGCCGCGGGCCTGAACCTGCCCGCGTACTCGCCCGAGCAGCAGCGCACGCTGACCGGCAACCAGATCACGATCGGCCGCCGCCGGCACTCCACCGGCGACACCCCCGACATCGATCTCTCGGTGCCGCCGGAGGACCCGGGCGTCTCGCACCAGCACGCGGTACTGGTCCAGCAGCCCGACGGAAGTTGGGCGGTCGTCGACCAGAACTCGACGAACGGCACGACGGTCAACGGCTCGGAGGACCCGATCCAGCCGTTCGTCCCCGTGCCGCTCCAGGACGGCGACCGGGTGCACGTGGGCGCCTGGACGACGATCACGATCCGCCGCGGCTGAGAGCCCGGCCTCGTCACGTCGGGAGGGGCCAGGCGTACGGCCCCTCCGGGTCGTCCAGCCAGGCCCACTCCCGGTCCCCGCTGACCGTGATGCCGTAACGCTCGCGCTGCGGCCTGCCCTCCTGCTGCCACAGTGAGTGCGCCTCCTGCGGGTCGAGGCTGCCGCGGGTCAGGGCCAGCAGGAAGCGGAACAGGTCGTCCTCCCTGGCCCGGCGCGGTACGCCGCCCAGCTGGAGCGGCTCGCCCCCGGGCCGGCTCACGCCGCGCAACGGCACGAAGTAGGCGGGCGTGTGCAGGAAGCGCCCCTCGGCATGGTCGGCGTCGGTGACCGTGAGCACCACCAGGCCCGTGGCGAGCGGCATCAGGATCCGGCCACCGGGGCGGCTCTGGGCGAGCCAGGCGCGCGGCACAGTGCTCAGCGAGCAGGTGGCGATGATCCGGTCGAACGGCGCGCGTTCGGGCACGCCCCGGGCGCCGTCGCCGGTGACGACGACCGGCTGGTACCCGGCCGCGGCCAGATGTCGGCGGGCCGACTCGGTGATCTCCGGGTCGAGATCGACGGTGGTGACGCGGTCGTCGCCCAGCCGGTGGGCGAGCAGCGCGGCGTTGTAGCCGGTGCCGGCGCCGATCTCCAGGACCGTGTTCCCGTCCTCGACGCGCAGCGCGGCCAGCATGTCCGCCATCAGGGACGGCTGGCTGCTGGAGGAGAGCAGTTCGCCGTCGCGCAGCCGGGTCGCCAGTGGGGTGTCCTCGTAGGCGCCCCGTATCCACCGCTCACGCGCCCGCGGGTCGGGGCTCTCGCCCCACCGGCGTTCGTAGCCGCCGGCGACGCCGACGTAGTAGTACGGCACGAAGAGGTGGCGCGGGACCGCCGCGAACGCCTCCCGCCACACCGGGTCGGCGGCCCAGGCCCCGCTCGCGTCGATCCGGCGCACCAGTGCCGCCCGCGCGGAGGCGGCGAGATCGTCCTGTTCCCTGTCGGGTGCATGCCCGCCCATACCCCCACAGTAAGGGCACGGGGGCTGGTCCTAGGCCTTGAGTCCTATGCCCCCGTGTCTGAGAGCATGGAGGGCGTGAGAGAGATTCGGCGCGGCACGCTTCAGGAGCAGACCTTCTACGAGCAGGTCGGCGGGGAGGAGACCTTCCGTCGGCTCGTCCACCGTTTCTACGAGGGAGTCGCCGAGGACCCACTGCTGCGGCCCATGTATCCCGAGGAGGACCTGGGCCCGGCCGAGGAGCGCTTGACGCTCTTCCTCATCCAGTACTGGGGCGGCCCCACGACGTACAGCGACAACCGCGGCCACCCGCGCCTGCGGATGCGGCACGCGCCCTTCACGGTCGACCGTGCGGCGCACGACGCCTGGCTGAAGCACATGCGGGTCGCCGTCGAGGAACTCGGGCTCTCCGAGGAGCACGAGCAGACGCTGTGGAACTACCTGACGTACGCGGCGGCGTCGATGGTGAACGCCCCGGGCTGACGCCCCGGGGTGCCAGGCGGGGGCCTGGTGACGGTCAGCGCAGGATGCCAGGCAGGGGCCTGTGACGGTCAGCGGACGCTGACGTCCAGCGCCCCGAGCCCGGCCTGCCGTACGGCGACCGATCCGTAGGGCGTGCGCAGCCTGAGCCACGCGCCCGACGCGAACAGCGCCGGCTGCACCTCGGGCCGCAGGAAGCCGAGCGACTGCGCGGCGTGGACGGCGCGGACCGGGAGCCGGGTGTCGCCGACCGTACGGGACCAGATGTCCCGTCCGATCCCGTCCAGCTCGGCCCTCGTGCGCCGCTCCGGCGGCAACTCCTGCGTACGGGACCGGAACTCGGCGACGGCGGCGGCCACGAGGGACCGCAACGTGTCGGGCGCCGGCAGCCCCGGCTCGGGCCGCCAGCCGCCGCGCGGCGGCAGCACGCCCGCCCAGGGCGGCCCGGTCACCGCGCCCGGCACGACGGCCGTGGCGCCCTTCTCGTCCACCGACTCCAGCAGCTCACCGGCGGACACGGTCACGTCCAGCGTGACGTCGAGCCCGTCCTCGTACGGCTTCGCCAGCCGCACCGCGCGCACGGCCAGCACCTCGAAGGACGGCGGCCGGCCGAACACGGCGAGCGCGGTGCCGGCCGCCTGGAGGCGCACCGCGGCCCCGCGGTCGTAATGGAGCAGCCGGGAGAGGAAGGCCGCGAGATCCGCCGCCTCCCCCTCGTCGGCGAGGTGGAGCACCGTCATGCGGCGACGGCCTCCTCCTCGTCGTCGTCCGTGTACTCCCGGAGGAACTCGCGTTCCTCCGAGGTGAGGCGGCGCGGGCGCTGTGCCTCGAAGTCGAACGGCACTATCACCGTCGAGGCCCGGACGTAGACCACGTCGTCGTCCTTCACCTCGTAGGTGAGGGTGAAGGACGCCGCCCTGATCTCCGTGACCCACAGCTCGATGTCCACCGGGTGGTGCCGGTGGACCAGCTGCCGCTTGTAGTCGATCTCATGGCGTGCCACCACGGACCCCTGCTTGAAGTCCTTCTCCGGGCGGAACAGGAAGTCGATACGGGCCTCCTCCAGGTAGCGGAGGAACACCACGTTGTTGACGTGGCCGTACGCGTCCATGTCCGCCCAGCGCAGCGGGCAGCGGTAGATGTGCCGCAAGATCAGCCCCGGGTCAGCTTCTTGTAGGTGGCGCGGTGCGGACGCGCGGCGTCCGGGCCGAGCCGCTCGATCTTGTTCTTCTCGTACGACTCGAAGTTGCCCTCGAACCAGAACCACTTGGACTCGCCCTCGTAGGCGAGGATGTGCGTGGCGATGCGGTCCAGGAACCACCGGTCGTGGGAGACGACGACGGCGCAGCCGGGGAACTCCAGCAGCGCGTTCTCCAGGCTGGAGAGGGTCTCGACGTCCAGGTCGTTGGTCGGCTCGTCGAGGAGCAGCAGGTTGCCGCCCTGCTTGAGGGTGAGCGCGAGGTTCAGCCGGTTGCGCTCACCGCCGGAGAGCACCCCGGCCGGCTTCTGCTGGTCCGGACCCTTGAACCCGAAGGCGGAGACGTACGCACGCGACGGCATCTCGACCTGGCCCACGTTGATGTAGTCCAGCTCGTCGGAGACGACCGCCCAGAGCGTCTTCTTCGGGTCGATGTTCTCGCGGCTCTGGTCGACGTAGGAGATCTTGACGGTGTCGCCGACCTTGATGGCACCGGAGTCCGGCTCCTCGATGCCCTGGATCATCTTGAACAGGGTCGTCTTGCCGGCGCCGTTCGGGCCGATGATGCCGACGATGCCGTTCCGCGGCAGCGTGAAGCTGAGGTCGTCGATGAGCAGCTTCTCGCCGAAGCCCTTGGTGAGGTTGTTGACCTCGACGACGACGTTGCCCAGGCGCGGGCCCGGCGGGATCTGGATCTCCTCGAAGTCCAGCTTCCGCATCTTGTCGGCCTCGGCGGCCATCTCCTCGTAGCGGGCCAGACGCGCCTTGGACTTGGCCTGCCGCCCCTTGGCGTTCGACCGCACCCAGTCGAGCTCTTCCTTGAGGCGCTTCTGCCGCTTGGCGTCCTTCTGGCCCTCGACCTTGAGGCGGGCCGCCTTGGTCTCCAGGTACTTCGAGTAGTTGCCCTCGTAGGGGTAGAGGCGGCCGCGGTCGACCTCGCAGATCCACTGGGCGACGTTGTCGAGGAAGTACCGGTCGTGGGTGACCGCCACGACGGTGCCCGGGTACTTGGCCAGGTGCTGCTCCAGCCAGTTCACGGACTCGGCGTCGAGGTGGTTGGTGGGCTCGTCGAGCAGCAGCAGGTCGGGCTGCTCGAGCAGCAGCTTGCACAGCGCGACGCGGCGGCGCTCACCGCCGGACAGGTTGGTGACGGGCCAGTCGCCGGCCGGGCAGCCCAGGGCGTCCATGGCCTGCTCCAGCTGGGCGTCGAGGTCCCAGGCGTTGGCGTGGTCGAGCTGCTCCTGGAGCTTGC
Source organism: Streptomyces afghaniensis (assembly GCF_044327915.1). Lineage (NCBI taxonomy): Bacteria > Bacillati > Actinomycetota > Actinomycetes > Kitasatosporales > Streptomycetaceae > Streptomyces > Streptomyces afghaniensis. The sequence goes on along the minus strand of NZ_JBIRGJ010000002.1, from coordinate 584,587 downwards.
CCATCTCGTCCATGAGCTCGTCGGTGTACTCGGTCGCCATCTGCTCGGCGATCTCGTTGAACCGGTCGAGCTTGCCCTTGATCTCGGCGACACCCTCCTGGACGTTCTCCAGGACGGTCTTCTCCTCGTTCAGAGGGGGCTCCTGGAGCAGGATGCCGACGGTGTAGCCGGGGGAGAGGAAGGCGTCGCCGTTGGACGGCTGCTCGATCCCGGCCATGATCTTGAGGATGGTCGACTTGCCGGCGCCGTTCGGGCCGACGACGCCGATCTTCGCTCCCGGGTAGAAGCTGGTCGTCACGTCGTCGAGGATCACCTTGTCGCCGTGCGCCTTACGCGCCTTGCGCATGGTGTAAATGAACTCAGCCAAGAGAAACCGTCCGGCAGCTTGAATACGGCAGTGGGCAGATACACCCCATCTTGCCGTACCGCCACCCCTGGGTGGAAACGCGTATGTCCGAGGGGCCCTGACCTGGGGCTTCAGGGCTGGTGGCTGAGACCCGTCTGTCGCTGGGGTGCCGCGACTCCACCGCGCCGGGCTATCGTGCCGCCGTGGCCAGCGCAGCGGACCGCCCCTTCCAGCGGACGTCGAGTCATATGTTGGCGGCGTGCTGAGGACGTGGGGGGCAGGGTGAAGGTTCCTACGGCGTTGATCGGTGCTCAGGTGGACAGCACAGCGTTTGATCTGCATGTTCGGCTGAGTTTCTCTGCCCTGGACCCGGACGAGGGGTACCGGCTGGGTGCCGAGTTGATATTGGATACGCCGTTTCTGTTCCGGGACGCTGCCGACGAGTGGCACGAGCTGGACCCCGGCACAGGTGTGAGTCTCGCCCCCGTTCTGGCGCTCTTCGGGCAGACAGTGGCTACGGTCGATGTCCGCGACCGAGGTGTGTTGGTCATCGACTTTCAGGACGGCGCAGGGCTGTGGGTGGGCCCGGACCCGCAGTTCGTGTCCTGGCGTCTCATCGGGTACGGAATCGAGCCGATCACGGTCGGGCCTGGGGGCGAGGAGAACTGGGAGCGCTGACCACCCCGGAGCGCTGGTTGCCCACGCGAACTGCAGGCGGCCGAGCGGGCCGGGGAACTGCTGGGCAAGGTGGTCGGCGCCGAACCGGTGTCGCCGGTGCGGTACTACGCGCGACTCGTCGGCACGTCGGAGCCGGAATCAGCACTGAATGTCGCGGTTCGTGCCCGCAGTGAGGAGACAGCCGCAGCCGGACCCGATCCTGTGGCGGCCGAGCAGGCACGGGTGGCGTGGGAGCGGCTGGTGCGGCGGCTGAGCACGGAGCCGGCCGGCCGACGGGTGGAGGTCCTCCACCGGCCGGGGGGAAGAAATGCTGCTCGACGGCTGCCTGCGGACCCGCTGTGTCGAGCTGGCGGTGCACATCGAGGACCTCGCGCTCATGCGTGGGCAGTGATCGCCGGGCGCCCGACGGCGCAGTCGCCGTAGCGGTGGACGTCCTCGTCGCAGCCGCCCGCGACCGGCACGGGGATCAGGCCGTGCTGCATGCGCTGGCCAGGCGAGATCGCGATGTCGACCAGGCTCTGCGCGTGCTGTAGCCCGGAAACACGGCATGCATGTCCACGGCCCCTCATCGGCAAGAAAACCGCTGGTGAGGGGCGTATTCATGCCCTCGCGTGGCGAGTTTGGTGTCAGTGCCGGTCGCCGTTGAGGGGCTCCGGTGCTGTCGCGCCGTCGTCCTCTCCGAAGTCCGGGGCCTGGTGCTAGCTTGGAGGAGCTACCGGCTGGGGGATCAGCGACTCACCGCTGTGCTCCTGGGCAGCAATGAAGCGTCCAAGCAATGCCCAAACCGCGGCGCAGCTCTCCACGTACTCCAAAGCTGAGATGCCGGACACGTCAGGTGAGTGAGCCGCTCGGTTCCGAAGGGCGACAAGCTCCGCGATGATTTCCGCGACATCAGTGTCCAGATCGGCGGCGACGAGATCTTCCGCCCACCGGCGGGGAGTGATGGGGAAGACGCGATGGGTGTGCTCGTTGTTCCACGAAGTCCCTCGCACGAGACGGTGAGCTTCAGAGAGCCTTAGCTCTACGCGCCTCCATGCTGCCATGATTGCCGCGTCTGGTGCTGACGCCGCGACATCACGCAGAGCGTCAAAAGCGTCGAGCTCTTGTCCACCGTGCCGGACATCTGAACGTGAATGATCCGGAATCGGGCTTGTGCTGTCTGACTCGCTCACGGCCTCGACTGCCGCGTTGTGAACCTGATTTACATCGGCGGCAAACTCAAGATCGCCAGCGGGTGTACTGATCACGCTAAGTCTTCCTATTAAACCCACTAGATGGGTGCGCAATAGATAGACCAGGATCACAATCATGACGGGCCATGCGAGCGCCTCCACGTATGCAAGCACGATCTTGGCAGTCTCCACACTCACATAATGCGCAAAGTGGTAGATCGGTATGCGTGGCCACCCCAGCCGACGACAGCCCGCCACGACGACGGGTCAGCCGACTGCTCCGACGTGTGTGCCTTCGCTGCACTCCTCCACGCTGCGGCCATGCTGCTGACGTCGTCGACCAGAGCAACCCATGGCACCCGCGGCGATTCGGCGTTGATCTTGAGGCAGGCTGTTTCGTCGGTGGGCCGTCTCAACTCCACTGCGCTTCTCCGTGGTTCGCCAGGCCACTGCTGAATGTGACCCGGCTGACCTGGCGACGACCTTCTGGTTCGCGAGCTGCTGCGTGGTGACCGCGCTCCTACAGCGAGCTGCGCGCGGCCTTGCCCATGGCGTCGGACAAGGTGCTGTCCGACCGGTTGGCACAGCTGGGCGACGCCGGAGTCGTGGAGCGCGACCGTCGACCGGGCTGGCTGCCGCGCGTGCGCTACGCGCTCACCCGGAGTGGACACCGCCTCGGACCTGTCCTCCAGGCCTTGAGGGACTGGGGGGCGGAGGCCTGACGCAGCGATCTTCGGTTGGCGGAAGCCGTACGGATTCCTCGCAGCGCCGGCGCGTCTGATGTCCCGGAGTTGACGCGCATCAAGGTGCACCCGTCGTGCAAACATGACCTCCCTACCGCCTGGCCTCCCGTGTCCGGGGTAGGCAGCTTGGTGATCGAGGGGGGACTGATGGCTCAGAGAAGGAGTGCGATGCGTGCACGGCGGACCGGGGTGGGCGTCGTGACGGTGCTGGCGTGCCTCGCGCTGACGGCTTGCGGAGCCGAGATCGATGTCCGGAACGCGGCACCCGGGCAGGAGAAGACCGTCATCGACGTGCCCGCCGGCACGGTGCTCAATCCGGCGCGCTGGCCGGACGCCTGCTCGTTCGTCACCGACGCCGAGATCATGGCGATACTGCCGCAGGCGAAGGAGTTCAGCCGGGAGTCGGACTGGGTCAAGCTCTCCGAGGAGGGCGCCCTCGGCGGGAAGGCGGGCGCCGGGCTCGCCTCCGACGGCAAGTGCGACTACTCGTTCGAGCTGCCGCAGAACGGCGGGTACAAGGGGCACATCGAAGGCTGGGGCGCCTTCGACGTCGAGATCCTCGCAGTGGCCGACCCGAAACTGCTCACCCGGTACGTCGCCGAGTCCAAGGCCGCGCACGGGAAACGGGCGGTCGTCCTCGAAACGGACGCCAGGACGTTCGGAGCCGATGAGTGTTACTCCCATACGAGGTCCAAGAACGAGATACCGACCGTCGTCTGCCGCAAAGGCCCGCTCGCGTTCCAGAGCAAGGGCGTGAGCTTCAACTACATCGACTTCGAGGGCGCCGAAGAGGACAGTGCCGCCTTCGACGAGATCGTCAAGGAACGGGTCACCCCTGCCGTCTTCCGCGCCATTACGGCGAACCTCTGACCCTCCGGAACAGTGACCGTGGGGTCACGCTCTGCACGCACTTCGTACCGGGCCGCCGGTCATGCCCACGACGGCCCAGGGACGGTGCGAGCCGTCGCCTGGCACTGCCCCTCATCGGCAAGAAAACCGCTGGTGAGGGGCGTATTCATGCCCTCGCGTGGCGAGTTTGGTGTCAGTGCCGGTCGCCGTTGAGGGGCTCCGGTGCTGTCGCGCCGTCGTCCTCTCCGAAGTCCGGGGCCTGGAAGGGGTTCGTGGTGGGAGGAGGCGAGGCCGTGGCCGTGCCGTGGGGTGCCCCTTCCGGGGCGGAGAAGAGCGAGGTCAGATCGATGGGAGGTCTCCTTCTGGTGCCAAGCCCCGGGAGGGACCTGGTGTGCCGTGACCGGGCACAGCGGTGTCAGAGCTTGGTCATCTTGGCGTACGGGCTCAGGATCCGGTGCTGGGCGGAGCCGAAATCGACGAGGACCGCGATTCCGTCCTCGATGCCGATGACCCGGCCGAGGCCGTACATGTCATGTGTGACCTGGTCGCCCACAGCGAAGTGCTTGGGAGCTGGAATGACCGGGGCCCTGAAGGGGCTGGTGGGCAGATGGCGCTTCGGTGCAGCAGGCTTTGTCATTGCCCCTAGTATGCGCCCTCGCGTGTTCGGGCGTCTTCGTCTGTCCATCTCCGATGTCCCGCAGGGCCCCGGCCGGTCTCGCGGGCGATCTCGCGGGCGGTCTCGCGGGCCGGCCTCTCTCACGCCCCGAAGTGCGCCCGCAAGCGCTCCTGCGCCCCCTCCCCGGCTCCCACCGTGTCCAGCCCCAGCAGCGCCGCCCCCAGGACAGGGCCGGCCGAGACCACCTGCGGGATCGCCTTGGGCGCTCGGTCGGACAGCAGGTCGGCGATCCTGCCGTTCAGCTGCGCGTGCTGGGCGGCCAGGACCCCGCCGCCCAGGAGGACGGGCGTCGGCTCGTCCAGCAGGTCCAGGCGGGTCAGGGCCACCACGGCCATCGCGACCACCTCGTCCGCCTGCCGCTCGACGATGGTGCGGGCGACCGGGTCGCCGTCCGCCGCCGTCGCGAAGAGGACCGGCGTCAGCTCGTGGCGACGGGATTGTTCTATGTCGCCCAGGTGCAGCGCCTCGATGAGGGCGTACATGGACGGCAGGCCGAAGTGGGCGGGGAGGGTGCGGGCCAGGGCGGTGGGGCGTCCGCGGCCGTCCTCCGCGCGGGCCGCGTGCCACAGGGCCTCCTCCGACAGGCCCCAGCCGCCGCCCCAGTCGCCCGAGACCCTGCCCAGTGCCGGGAAGCGGGCCGTGCGGCCGTCGGGGCGCATGCCGACGCAGTTGATGCCCGCGCCGCAGACGACCGCGACACCCCGGGGTTCCGTCACACCGGCCCGGAGGATCGCGAAGGTGTCGTTCCGGACCGTCACCGTCGCGCCCCAGCCGCGAGCGCGCAGCGCGGCCGCCAACCGGTCCTCCTCGACCGGGAAGTCGGCGTTGGCGAGGCACGCCGAGAGGTGGTCGACCGTGGTGAGTCCGGCAGCGGACAGGGCCTGGGCGACCGTGTGGGTGAGAGTGGCCATCGCCGTGTCCAGGCCGACCGCGGGCGGGCGGAAGCCACCCCCGCGTGCCGTGGCCAGGACCTCTCCGTCCGCCGTCACGATCGCGACGTCCGTCTTGCTGTTGCCGGCGTCGATGGCGAGGACACGTGCGGTCAGGCCCACGCGAGGTGCTCCCGGTTGTGTGCGATGAGTCGGTCGGTGAGCGCCTCGGCGTACTCGTACTGGCCGATGAGGGGGTGCGAGAGGAGGGCCCGGAAGACGCGGGTCCTGCCGCCGTGCAGAGCCGCCTGAAGGGCCAGGTCCTCGTACGTCGTCACGTTCGCCATCAGGCCCGCGTAGAGGGGGTCCGTGGAGGGGACCGGGAGGGGCGAGGCTCCCTGGGGGCCCACCGCCGCCTGTACCTCGATCACCGCGTCGTCGGGGAGGAAGGGGAGCGTGCCCCGGTTGTACGTGTTCACCACCTGGTACGGGGTGCCGCCGCCCAGCAGGGCCGCCGCCAGGTCCACCGCCGCCTCCGAGTAGTACGCGCCGCCCCGCTTGGCGAGCAGGGCCGGCTTCTCGTCCAGGGACGGGTCGGCGTACAGGGCGAGCAGTTCGCGTTCCATGGCGGCCACTTCGGCCGCGCGGGAGGGCTTCGTTCCGAGTTCTCGTACGACTTCGTCGTGCGCGTAGTAGTAGCGCAGGTAGTAGGAGGGGACCGCGCCCAGGCGGTCGAAGAGGGGGCGGGGGAGGCGCAGGTCCGCCGCGATCGTGTCGCCGTGGTCGGCGAGCAGTTTGGGCAGGACGTCCTCGCCTTCCGGGCCGCCGAGGCGTACTCCCGTCTCCCAGGTGAGGTGGTTGAGGCCCACGTGGTCCAGGTGGACTTCCGGGGGCTCGACGCCCAGCAGGCCCGCGAACTTGCGCTGGAGGCCGATCGCCACGTTGCACAGGCCCACCGCCTTGTGGCCGGCCTGGAGCAGGGCGCGGGTCACGATGCCGACCGGGTTGGTGAAGTCGATGATCCAGGCGTGCGGGTTCGTACGGCGTACCCGGTCCGCGATGTCCAGGACGACCGGGACCGTGCGCAGGGCCTTCGCGAGGCCGCCGGCGCCGGTGGTCTCCTGGCCCACGCAGCCGCATTCCAGGGGCCACGTCTCGTCCTGCTCGCGGGCCGCCTGGCCGCCGACCCGGAGTTGCAGGAGGACCGCGTCCGCGCCGTCCACCGCCTCGTCGAGGCTGGTCGTCGTGGTGATGCGGCCGGTGTGGTCCTGGCGGGCGAAGATGCGGCGGGCGAGGCCGCCCACCAGGTCAAGGCGGTCCCGCGCCGGGTCCATCAGGACCAGTTCCTCGACGGGCAGGGTGTCCCTCAGGCGGGCGAAGCCGTCCACGAGTTCGGGGGTGTAGGTCGAGCCTCCGCCGACCACGGTGAGTTTCATGTGTCTAACCCTTTACTCCTGTGAGCGTGACACCCTCTACAAACGCCTTCTGGGCGAAGAAGAACACGAGGATCACGGGGGCCATCACCAGCACGGTGGCGGCCATGGTGAGGTTCCAGTCGGTGTGGTGGGCGCCCTTGAACGACTCCAGGCCGTAGGAGAGGGTCCAGGCGCCCGGGTTCTCCGAGGCGTAGATCTGGGGTCCGAAGTAGTCGTTCCACGCGTAGAAGAACTGGAAGAGGGCCACTGCGGCTATACCCGGTTTCGCCATCGGGAGGACGACCTTCAGGAGGGTGCGCAGGTCGCCGCAGCCGTCCACCTTGGCCGCGTCCAGGTACTCGTCGGGGATCGTGGTGAGGAACTGGCGCAGCAGGAAGATCGAGAACGCGTCGCCGAACGCCATGGGGATGATCAGCGGCCAGAGCGTGCCGGACAGGTCGAGCTGCTTCGCCCAGAACAGGTACATCGGGATGATGATCACCTGCGGCGGCAGCATCATCATCGAGATGACCAGCATCAGGGCGAGGTTGCGGCCACGGAAGCGGAACTTCGCCAGCGCGTAGGCCACCGGGATCGAGGAGATCACCGTGAGCGCCGTGCCCAGGACCGCGTAGAACAGGGTGTTCCGCCACCAGGTGAGGAAGCCCGGGGTGTCGAAGACCCTGCGGTAGTTGTCCCATTCCCAGGTGTGCGGGATCAGGTCGCGGCTGAGCGCCTGGCTGTCGCTCATGAGTGAGGTGAGGAAGACGAAGAGGAAGGGGAGGGTGAAGAAGAGGGCCGCCGCGACGCCCACGGAGTGGATCGCGATCCACTCCAGGAACGCCCTGCGGTGGGCCGTGCGTTCCGCGGGAGAGGGCGGCGCCTTCGACTCCAGTGGCTTGTCCAGTAGTTGTGTCATCGTTCACCTGCCTGGATCAGACCGCCCTTGCGGCGCATGAGCAGTGCGGTGAAGGCCATGGAGAGGGCGAAGAGGACCAGGGCGACCACGCAGGCGGAGCCGTAGTCGAAGCGCTGGAAGCCCAGGTTGTAGACGAGTTGGGGGAGGGTGAGGGTCGACTTGTCCGGATAGCCGGGCTCGAACTGGGTGCCCGCGCCCTGGATCACGCCCGAGGCGACCTTTCCGGCGATCAGCGGCTGTGTGTAGTACTGCATGGTCTGGATCACGCCGGTGACGACCGCGAACATGACGATCGGGGAGATGTTCGGGAGCGTGACGTAGCGGAAGCGCTGCCAAGGCGTCGCGCCGTCCAGTTCGGCAGCCTCGTACTGCTCCTTCGGCACGTCCAGCAGCGCGGCCATGAAGATGACCATCAGGTCGCCGATGCCCCAGAGGGCCAGGAGGGTGAGGGCCGGCTTCGACCAGGCGGGGTCGTTGAACCAGCCGGGGGCGGGGAGCCCGGTCTTCTCCAGGAGGGAGTTGACCGGGCCCGTGCCGGGGTTGAGGAGGAAGGCGAAGGCCATGGTGGCCGCCACGGGCGGGGCCAGGTACGGCAGGTAGAAGAGGGTGCGGAAGACACCCGTGCCCGTCTTGATCTTGGTGATCAGCAGGCCCACGCCCAGGCCGAAGGCGACCCGGAGCGTGACCATGACGAGGACCAGCCACAGGGTGTTGCGCAGGGCGGGCCAGAACAAGGGGTAGTGCTCGAAGACGTACGTCCAGTTCTTCGTGCCCGACCACGTCGGCGGCTTGAAGCCGTCGTAGTGCATGAAGGAGAAGTAGACGGTGGAGAGCAGGGGGTAGGCGAAGAAGACCGAGAAGCCGATCAGCCAGGGGGCGAGGAAGGCGAGGGTGCGCAGCGTCGAACGGCGGTGCTTCGCGCGCAGTGTGTAGGTGCCCACGGTGCTCATGGCCTACTTCGCCTGCGCGATGTCCGTGTCGATCTGCCGGGCCGTCTTCTTCAGGCCGGCCTTGAGGTCGGTGGCCTTGCCGCTCTCGTAGTCGTAGCCGAACTCCTGGATCGTGGTGAGGTAGACGCCGCCGTTGACGGAGGCGGGGGCGGTGGTGGAGTCCGGGTTGGCGGCGATCTCCAGGAACGTCTTGAAGCGCGGGTCGTACTTCAGGTTCGGGGACTTCAGGGCCGCGAGCGTGGACGGCACGTTGTGGATGGCGTTGGAGAAGTTCACCACCGCGTCCGTGTCGGTGGTCATGTACTTCACCAGCTCCCAGGCCGCGTTCTGCTTCGTGCTGGTCGCCGCGATACCGGCGATGGTGCCGGTGATGTAGCCCTTGCCGTACTGGTCGGCCTGGTCGTCGGGGACGGGCAGCGGGGCCACGCCGATCTCGAACTTCGGCTTGGTGTCCAGGGCCATGCCCAGGCGCCACTCGCCGTCGAGCTGCATGGCGACCTGGCCGGTGTGGAAGGGGTGCTTGGGGCCCCACTCGTCACCGAGCCCGGAGCGGTAGGTCTCCAGCTTTCGGTAGCCGCCGAGTGTGTCGACCAGCTTCTTCTGGACCGTGAAGGCCTTTTCGAAGGCGGGGTCCTTGGCCACGTTCGACTTGCCGTCCTTGTCGAAGTACGTGGGGGAGAACTGGCCGAGGTAGTGCTCGGTGGTGGTCTCCCAGCCGTGGTAGTTCGGCATGAAGCCGAGCTGCTTGTACGTGTTGCCCTGGGGGATCGTCAGCTTCTCGGCGACCTTCTCGAACTCGGACCAGGTCTTCGGCGGGCTTGTGATGCCCGCCTTCTCGAACGCCGTCTTGTTGTAGTAGAGGCCGTACGCGTCGCCGAGGAGGGGGACAGCGCAGCGGTCTCCTTCGAACTGGGTGTACTCGTTCATCGCCTTCGGGAAGGTCTTCTCGGGGTCTATGCCCGACTTCTCGAAGAACGGGTTGAGGTCCACCAGGGCACCGGAGGAGCAGAACCTCCCGACACTGTTCGTGGTGAAGGACGAGATCACGTCCGGGGCCTTGCCGCCGCCGGCGCGCAGGGCCTGGTTGATCTTGTCGTCGGTCATGTTGCCGACGACGTTCACATGGATGTTGGGGTGCGTCTTCTCGAAGCCGGCGACCAGGTCCTTGACGGCCTTCACCTCGGAGGGCGCGCTCCAGGCGTGCCAGAAGTTCAGGGTCGTCTCCTTGGAGGCGTCGTCGGAGGCGCCGGAGTCCGCCTGGCCCGTACAGGCCGTGGCGAGGAGGGCGAGGGAGGCGGAGGCGGCGAGGGCGATGGCTGCTTTTCTGGATATTCCGGGCATGGCAGAGCTCCCTGAGGTACGGGGGAAGGAGGGAAATACCGGGGAGGGGGGTGGGGTCAGCGGGAGGTGTCGAAGACCTCGTCGCGCGTGGTCGCGAGCGCGCTCTCCAGCGCGCCGCGCAGCACGGGGTGTTCACGGACGTCGCCCACGACCAGGCGTGGGCGCGACGCGGCCAGTTCCTCCAGCTCGGCCTGGACGAGGGCGCGCAGCGGCTCGCCGCCCGAGGTGAGGGACGCGCCGCTCAGCACGACGAGCTCGGGGTCGAGGACCGAGACGAGGGAGGCCAGACCGGTGGCCAGCCGGGTCGCGTAGGTCCGCAGGAGGCGGCGATGCGGTTCGTCGTCGGTCTCCGCGGCCCGGGCCACCAGGTGTGCGGCGGCCTCGGCGTACGGGCCCGAGGGGATGTCCTCGATGCCGAGTTCGCGGGCCAGCTCCGGGACGGCCTGGGAACCGGCCAGCTCCTGGTAGCCGCCGCTGTTGGCCTTGGTGACCTGGCGGACCAGGGGTGTGCCCGGCACGGGCAGGAAGCCGACCTCGCCGGCGCCGCCGGTCCAGCCGCGGTGCAGCCGGCCGCCCAGGACCAGGGCGGCGCCCAGGCCCTCCTGGTTCCACAGCAGCACGAAGTCCGTGTGGTCCCGGGCCGCGCCGAGGCGCTGTTCGGCGAGTGCGACCAGGTTGACGTCGTTCTCGTACTCGAACGGCATCGGCAGGGCGGCGGCGAGCTCGTCCAGCAGGGTGGGGGAGTGCCAGCCGGGGAGGTGGGAGGCGTAGCGCAGACGGCCCGTGGTGGGGTCGAAGGCGCCCGGGGTGCCGATCACGAGCCGGTGGACGTCGTCCCGGGCGAGGCCCGCCGCCTTCACGGCGCCGTCCAGAGCGTCGGTGACCTGCTGGACGACCGGGGTGCCGGTGCGCCTGCCGGGGGTGGGCAGCTCGTGGCGGCCGACCGTACGGCCGGTGATGTCGGCGACGGCGGCGAGGATCCGCTGGGGAGTGACGTCGAGCCCGGCGGCGTAACCGGCCGCCGGGTTGACCTCGTACAGCTGGGCGTTCGGGCCCGGTCGGCCTTCGGTGGTGCCGGTGGCCAGGACGAGGCCCGCGGCCTCCAGGCGGGCCAGGAGCTGGGAGGCGGTCGGCTTGGACAGGCCGGTGAGCTTGCCGATCCGGGTGCGGGACAGCTGTCCGTGCTCCAGCAGCAGGTCCAGGGCGGCCCGGTCGTTCATGGCGCGCAGGACGCGCGGGGTGCCCGGCGTGCCGGCGGTTCCTGCCATGCGTGTCCACACCTGCCCTTCGGCTGCTCAGCTTCTCAGTGATCCGGCGGGGAAGTCCATCGGCCGACCTGCGCCCGACCACTGTTAGGAAAGTTTCCTATCGGTGGGAGGAAGGTAATCCGGCGCCGCACGGGCGTCAATAGGGGACGGTTCAGGCAACGCAGTCGTTACCCGGGCGTGCGAAGCCGGGCAGGCGGGCCCGGGCGTGCGGACCCGGGCGTGCGGACCCGGGCATGCGAAAGGGCGGCACCCGGAAGCCCGGGTGCCGCCCCCTTCGTACTGCCGGTCGGCTACTTCGTGGTGCTCGTCGGCGGTGCGACGGGCGTGAGCGGGGACGCCGCCGCCGACTGCGGGGACGACGAGTTCGCGTACACCGACGGGGCCGCCATCCCCGCCGTCGGGTCGGCGGGCGTTTCCTCCACGGGGGCCGTGGCGCCCCCGACGATCCGGATGCCCGCCGCGTCGAAGGCCCGCTTGATGCGCCAGCGCAGCTCGCGCTCCACGGTCAGGGACTTGCCGGGCATGGTCTTGGCGGAGATGCGCACGACCATGGAGTCCAGCAGGACGCTGTCCAGGCCGAGGACCTCGATCGGGCCCCACAGCAGCTCGTTCCAGGGCTCCTCGGCGCTCATCTTCTCGGCGACCTCGTCCAGCGTCGCCTTGACCTTGTCCAGGTCCTCACCGGCGTGGACCGTGACGTCGACGTTGGCCGTCGCCCAGCCCTGCGACAGGTTGCCGATGCGCTTGACCTCGCCGTTGCGGACGTACCAGATCTCGCCGCCGTCACCGCGCAGCTTGGTCACGCGCAGGCCCACCTCGATCACCTCGCCGGAGGCGACGCCCGCGTCGATGGTGTCGCCGACGCCGTACTGGTCCTCAAGGATCATGAAGACGCCGGAGAGGAAGTCGGTGACCAGGTTGCGGGCGCCGAAGCCGATCGCGACACCGGCGACACCGGCCGAGGCCAGCAGCGGGGCCAGGTTGATCTGGAAGGTGCCCAGGACCATCAGCGCGGCCGTGCCCATGATCAGGAACGACGCCACCGAGCGCAGCACCGAGCCGATCGCCTGCGAGCGCTGGCGACGGCGCTCGACGTTGACCAGCAGCCCGCCGATCCCGGAGCCGTCCACGGACTGGCCGGTCCGGTTCATGCGGTCTATCAGCTTGGTGATCGCGCGCCGGACGACGACCCTCAGCACGGCCGCTATCACCACGATCAGCAGGACCCGCAGGCCGATCGCGAGCCACGTCGACCAGTTCTGTTCGACCCAGCCCGCGGCGTTCGTCGCCTTCTCCTGGGCGTCCTGGAGCGAGGGCACTCTCGGAGTCTCTGTGTCCGAGGGAGTCGGCGACGGCGACGGACCGGCGGCGAGCAGGGCGGCGGACAAGGACACGGCAGGTACCTCCAGGTGCAGCGGTCTGCCCCGGCGCGGTGGTTCGGGGGGTCAAGGTCACGACTGGGTCACCGAAGGGGCAGAACCACCACACTAACGGGGCATTGTGTGTGCCCTTGCCGGATGTGTGAAGGAGAGACCGTGCTCACCTGGGCTTGAACAGGCCATGATCCGGGGGATGAATCAGATGTGGTCGAAAACACTCCCAGCCCGTTACGGGGACATGGTGGCGCTTTCACCAGGCATGAGGGGAGACTGGCTACGAATCGTCCCGGCGCGAGCCACGCGCCGCCGGCGTCCAAGGAGGCATCCGTGCCGCACGTCCTGGTCCTCAACGCGTCGTACGAGCCGCTAGGTGTCGTACCGCTCCGCCGCGCGCTCGTCCTCGTCCTCGAGAACAAGGCCGTATGCCTCGAGGAGTCCGGCGCCTATCTGCACAGCGCGACCGTCACAGTCCCCGCACCCAGCGTGGTCCGGCTCAAGCGATTCGTCCGGGTTCCCTATCGGGGGCCCGTTCCTCTGACCCGCCGGGCGCTGTTCGCCCGCGACGGGGGCCGGTGCATGTACTGCGGTGGCGTCGCAACCAGCGTCGACCACGTCATCCCGCGCAGCCGCGGGGGCAAGCACGTCTGGGACAACGTGGTGGCGTCCTGCCGCCGCTGCAACCACGTGAAGGCCGACCGTCACCTCTTCGAGATCGGCTGGCGGCTGCGCCACAAACCCGCTCCGCCCTCCGGCCTGGCCTGGCGCATCATCGGGACCGGCCATAGGGACCCGCGCTGGCTGCCGTACTTGCAGCCGTACGGCGCGGACGACGCCTTGGCCCGGATCGACGGCATTTCCGCCTGACGAGGATCCGGGCCTTCGTATTGCCGCGTGCGGCCGGCCGACCGGCCCGGGGAACCCCCGTTCCCCCGGGCCGGTCCGTCGTGAGGAGGGACGCTCAGGCGTACCGCAGCTCCCCCGGGCGTACCGAGCGGCGCAGCAGGGGCAGCGAGGTGGCCGCGGCCAGCAGGCAGGCGGCGTAGACGGCGACCGGGACCAGGGTGATCGCCCAGGGCACCGGCCGGCCGGCGAGCAGGGCGTACCAGGTGCCGATGGCCGTCCCGCCCAGGCCCGAGAGCAGCACGGCGGGGGCGAGCGGCAGCGCGGTCTCCAGCAGCAGGGCCCGGCCGAGCACCGTGCGCGGCACCCCGGCGGCGGCCTGCGCGGCCAGGCCCCGGCGGCGGGTGGCCAGGGACTCGGCGGTGCCGACGGCGAGGCCGGTCAGGGTGATCGCGAGGGCGATGGCGATCGCGGCGCCGGTGAGGTCGAGGCCGGTGGTGTAGTAGGACGCGGGCGCGGCGAAGCGTCCGGTGCGCAGCACGTCGCTCAGCACCTGCCGGATGCCCATGAAGCCGGTGCCCACGACCGTCACCAGCAGTACCGCCGCGTGCGTCCGGGCGGCCGACCAGGGGTCGTCGCGCAGCCGTTCCGCCGCGATCAGCGTCGCCGCCGACCTGGCCCGGGCCGCGAGGATCCGGCCGGTCGCCTTCGCGGTGGCCCCGGAGAGCCACACCGCGCCCGCGCCGACCGCGAGGACCGCGCCCGCCATCGTCAGCGGCAGCCCGCCGTCAGGCCGGTTGGAGGCGGCCGGGGACGTCGTACCCACGGTCAGCAGCGCCAGCACCGCGACGAGCAGCACCCCGGCCAGGAACAGCAGCCCGGGCCCCCGTCCGCCCCGCGGGCCGACCCGGCGCACCCAGCCGAGCGGGGAGGCCACGACCCGGCGCAGGGCCAGTGCGCCCGCCGCCGCGCCCAGCACCGGTACGGCCACGGCGACCAGGGCGATCCCCACCCAGGCCAGGGCGGTGGGCCGGTCCCACTGGCGCAGCAGGAGCAGCACCGTGCAGACGGTGGCGGCCGCCGAGCCCAGCAGACAGGCCAGCCCGGTCTCCAGCGCGGCGATCCGCCGCACCTGCCAGGGCGTCGCCCCGGCCAGCCGCAGTCCGGCCAGCCGCCGGTCGCGGTGCACGGCGCCGATCCGGGCGCACTGGCCGAGGAAGCCCAGCACCGGCACGAGCAGAAGCAACAGTCCGACGATCACACCGGACCGCGTGCCCGGCTCGTCCAGCAGGCCCGCGCCGACGGACACCCGGTAACTGCCGCGCAGGGAGGCCAGGGCGACGGCGGCCAGCGCGAACCCCGTCGCGAGCGCGGCGCCCGTCGCCGTCAGCGCCACCCGCCACCACTCCCCGCGGTCCGAACCCCGCGTGAGTTCCCAGGCGAGGCGCAGATCGGCACGCAGGGCCTTCATGCCGTCACCCCCAGCGGCGCCACGGCACCGTCCCGCAGCTGGACCTCTCGGTCCGCGTACGCCGCCACCTGGGCGTCATGGGTGATCAGCAGGACCGCGGTGCCCGACTCGCGGGCCGTGTGGACCAGGGCCGTCATGACCTGCTCGCCGGAGAGCGAGTCCAGGGCCCCCGTCGGCTCGTCGGCGAAGACCACCCTCGGGCCGGTGACCAGGGCACGGGCCAGCGCGGTCCGCTGGGCCTGGCCGCCGCTCATCTCGCCCGGCCGCAGGTCCTGCTGCCCGCGCACGCCGAACCGCTCCAGCCACTCACCGGCCAGAGTCCGGGCCCGGGTGCGGTCGGTGCCGGCCAGCAGCAGCGGCAGGGCGACGTTGTCCAGGGCCGTCAGCTCGGGGATGAGCTGCCCGAACTGGAACACCACGCCGAACTCGGTCCGCCGCAGCTCGCTCAGCCGCTTCTCCGGCAGGTCCGCCAGCCGCCGGCCGTCGTACGTCACCGAGCCCTCGTCGGGCCGGACGATCCCGGCCAGGCAGTGCAGCAGCGTCGACTTCCCGCTGCCGCTCGCGCCGGTCACGGCGAGGATCTCCCCGGCGTGCAGCTCGACCGAGGCGCCGCGCAGGGCGGGCGTCCTGCCGTGCGCCTTGGTGAGGCCGCTCGCCGAGAGAAGAGGTACGGGTCTGCTCATGCTGCGTCGACCTCCGCGGTCAGGGTGGTGAGCCGGGCCGCCGTGGTGCTCATCCAGCGGAGGTCGGCGTCGAGGTGGTTGAGGGCGTAGTCCGCCGAGAGCACGGTCGCGAGGTCCGCGCCCTTCGCGGCCTTGAGCGCCGTGAGCTCCCGCATCCGTTCCATGTGGGCGGCGCGCTGGGCGCTGAGATACGCGGCCGGGTCGCCGCCCGAGAGGATCGCCACGACGACCTTGGCGAAGAGCTCGTTCGCCACGAAGGGCGCGGGCGGCGCGATCTCCCCGGCCCAGCGGGACAGTTCGCGCGTCCCCTCCTCCGTGGCGCGGTACATGGTCCGCTCCGGGCCGCCGTCCGAGCCGGTGCCCTCGACCTCGGCGAGGCCGTCGCGGACGAGGCGCTGGAGGGTCGTGTAGACCTGCCCGTAGGCCAGCGGGCGGGCCTGCGGGAAGCGTTCGTCGTGGCGTCGCTTGAGGTCGTAGCCGTGGCTCGGACCCGTGGCGAGCAGGCCCAGCAGGATGTGGCGGGTGCTCATGCCGATCATTATGTACTCAGTACATGTACTGAGTGAATAGTCGCGCCGATTCCATTTTCCCGACCGGTGCCCGGGGGCGGGTTCAGTCCGTGACGGCGTACGCCTCCACCGACCACAGCGAGTACCCGTACGGCGTGGCCCGCTTCTCGCCCTGCACGCGTACGAAGCGCACGTCGCGCTCGTCCATGCGGACGCTCTCCCGGCCGCCCCGGCCGTCCCGCACCGAGGCCGCCGTGCGCCAGCGGCGGCCGTCCGGCGAGACCTGGACGCGGTACACCGAAGGGTGGGCGTCCTGCCAGCGCAGCACGACCTGCCCGAGCCGCGCCGGACGCGGCAGTTCGACCTGCCACCAGGCCCCGTCGTCGACCGGGGACGACCAGCGGGTGTCCGGGGCGCCGTCGTTCGCCGCCGACGCGGGGAAGTCGGGCGTCTCGTCGCCCGAGGAGCGCGCCGTGCCGGTGCGCGCCAGGTCGGGTCCGCCGACGGGCGGGAAGGCCCGGACGGTGAGCGTGCGCGTCGCCCCAGCGAACCCCAGCCGGATGTCGTGGGACCGCATCGGCGCACCGCGCTCCACGGTCACCTCGACGGGGACCTCCACCGTCGTGCCGCGCCGCACCGTCAGCACGCCCTTCGGCACCCGGACCCGGACGCCCTCGGGCGCCTCGGCGGTGAGCCGGCCGCGGGCGTCGGCCGGGCGCAGCGAGCCCAGCCGGGCCGTCAGCCGCTGGGTGCGGCCGGTCTCCACGTCGGCGCGGTCGCGGGGCAGGCCGAGGGAGGTGGCCGGGGAGTCGGTGAACCAGGGGATGAGGTGGTGGACGCGGGAGGGTGCGGGGCCGGTGATCCGCAGGGCGTCGGCCCGCGCCGAGAACCGCACCTCGGTCGCCCCGGACCGGTCCAGCCGGCCCGCCTCCCGCCAGCCCTGCCCCGGCACATGAACCTCGACGCCGCCCTCGGCGCCCGGCTCCGTCAGGGCCGTCACGGCGGTCAGCGCCCGGGGCTGCGGGAAGCGCAGCGTGCGGCCGTCGCCGGGGTTGCGGGGCGGCTCGTGGTGGATGCCCGACCAGGCCGCGTACGCCTTCTGCGCTCGCTGCAGGAAGGGGTCCAGGACGTCCGTGCCGACCTCGACCGGCGCCGGCTCCAGCCGGTCCCGCAGCGCGCCGAGCCGGCGGTACGCCGTCCAGGCCGCGGCCGCGTCCCCGGCGCGCTGCGCGTCCAGCATGTCGAGCGCGGCCGTGCCCGCCTCGCCGTAGTGCGCCAGCTGCTCCGACCAGGGGGCGACCTCGGAGCCGAGGCCGTTTCCGGACAGCCGCCGGGGCAGCTCGCGCAGCACGGTGAACGCCTCGCGCAGCCGCCGTGCGGCGTCGCCGTCGGCGCCGGTGCCACCCGCCGTGCGGGCCCGCCAGTACGCCTTAGTCAGCGGGCGCAGGTACGCCGACTCCTCCTCGCCCAGGACCGACGACGCGTCGTTCCCGGCGAGTGCGGTCAGGGCCTCCTCGCGGCGCC
Source organism: Streptomyces afghaniensis (assembly GCF_044327915.1). NCBI lineage: Bacteria > Bacillati > Actinomycetota > Actinomycetes > Kitasatosporales > Streptomycetaceae > Streptomyces > Streptomyces afghaniensis. The sequence continues at coordinate 566,955 of NZ_JBIRGJ010000002.1, read as the reverse complement.
GGTCGCCGCCCGCCAGGTCGGTGATCGCGGCGCGCCAGGACTCCCCGGGGCGGTAGGCGCGCGGGTTCCAGGCGTAGTCGGCGGCGGTGAACAGCGGGATGCGGGACGCCTCAGGCTGCTGCATCGCGTTGGCGAGCAGGGCGGCCGAGCCGGTGGCGACGGCCGGCTCGCGGCCCCGGTAGGGGCCGAGGAAGAGGCGGCCGGGCTCGTAGTCGTTGACCGGGTAGTTGTCCATCGTGACCAGCGGATGCCGGAACGCCTCCCGGACCTCGGCCAGTTCACCGCCCGTGATGGTGCGGGGCACCACCCCGACGCCCGTCCACGCCACCTCGACACCCGTGTCCAGCGTGCCCGCCAGGGCCCGCCGGTACTCGGTGGTGCCGTCCTCGTAGTACTCGGTCGGCATCAGCGACAGACCGGCCGCGCCGGGGTGCCGTTCCGCCAGGTGCCGGGCCACCGCGTTCGCCACCCGGGCCTGCGCCCGCGCGGCCGCCCGCGGGCCGGAGCCGAACCGGTCGGCGTCCGCGTCACAGTGCCACTCGCTGTAGCTGACGTCCTGGAACTGGAGCTGGAAGGCCCGGAAGCCGAGCGCCCACATCGCGTCGAGCTTGCGTGTCAGTGCGCGTACGTCGGCGTCCGACGCGAAACACATCGCCTGGCCCGGGGCCACCGCCCAGCCGAGCGTGACGTGGTTGCGGCGCGCCCGCTCGGCCAGCTCCCGGAACTCGGCGCGCTGCCCCGCCGGGTACGGCTCACGCCAGCGCGCCTGCCGGTACAGGTCGTCCCCGGGGGCGTACAGATAGCGGTTCTGCTTGGTGCGCCCCATGAAGTCGATCTGCGCCAGCCGTTGCCGCCGCGTCCACGCGGTGCCGTAGAAGCCCTCGGTGATACCGCGTACGGCGGTGCCGGGCCAGTCGCGTACGACGGCCGCTGTGATCGTGCCGTCCGGACGCAGGAGCTGCCGCAGGGTCTGCACCGCGTGGAACAGCCCGTCCTCGCCGGTGCCGGTGAGGGAGACGCCGTCCCCGCCCACGGACAGCTCGTATCCCCCGGCCGGGAGGGCGTGGCGGTCGTCCCGGCGGACGGGCTCCGTCCGCACCCGCACGACCAGCGCCCCGGGCCCGGCCGAGTCCGTGATGCGCCGGGCCCCGGCCTGCCGCAGCAGCTCGCGCAGGGTTTCGACGGCGTACCTGTCGGCCGACGGGTCCGTGACCAGCGCGACCTCGTCGGTGACCGCGACCGGTGCGCCGTTCGCGCGCAGGGACTGGGGGCGCGGCCAGACCGCGAGGCCCGGCCCGGCGGTGTCGGCGGTGGGTGAGGCGGTCGTGCCCGGGGCGGGCGGGGCCGCCACCGCGACGGAAGGGGCGCCGAGGGTTCCGGCGACGACGGCGACGGCGAGAGCCGCTGCCCGCTTCCCACGCCGCAGTCCCACAGGCCCCCTCCAGGTGTGTTCGACCGGGAGAACGAGCCCACCACCCGCCCGGTGAAGGTGTCAACGAGAGTGGCCGTTATCACTGGATTGCCGGAATCTGGAAGGAGTGGAGGGCAGTGGAATGTGAGCAGAAGCACGATGTCCGGCCTGGGGTGTCTGCCTTCGCGTCGACTGGGTAGGGCTGCGATAACCGTTGAATGCCGTACCCGACAAGGAGGCCCCCGTGGCTGCGATGACTTTCCTCCCGCTCCCGGCCCCGTCCAAACCCGTGGCGGACACGTCCGCCGACCTCGACCCCCACTATGACGATCCCCGCTACGAAGACCCCCACTACTGCGTTTTCAGCTCCGAGAGCACCTGCGCCGAGCCCCCGCTGACCAGCGAGACTCCGCTGCCCGACGCCGAGCCGCTCACCAGCGAGCCGCCGCTCGCCGAATCCGCCCCCCTGACCAGCGAACCCTCCGCCTTCGTCCCGGACTTCACGAGGTCCTAGATGACCGCACCCCGGCCGGCCGAACCGCCTTCCGAGGACCTGTCCCGCCTCGCCGAACTGCACGGCGTCGCCACTTCGTACAGCCCGTCCCCGGACCGTACGGTCGCGGCCTCGGCCGCCGCGGTGACCCTCACCCTGGCCGCTCTCGGCGTGGACGCGAGCACGCCCGGCGCCGTCCGCGCCGCGCTCGCCGCCCGGGAGCGGGACCGGGGCACCAGGCTGCTGCCGCCCACGGTGGTCTGCTGGGGCGCAGGCCCCCCGGCCGCCCTGGCCGCGCTCCCCGAAGGAAGCCGGCTGCTGATCGAGACCGAGCAGGGCGAGACACGCGCCTCGGCCGAACACCTCCCGCCCGGGGTCCACCGGCTGACCGCCACCGTCCCCGACGGCCGCACGGCCACCGCCCACCTGGTCGTCGCCCCGGCCCGCCTGCCCACCCCCACCGGACGCTCCCACGGACTCCTCGTCCAGCTCTACTCCCTGCTGTCCCGCCGTTCCTGGGGCATGGGCGACCTGGGCGACCTCGCCGAGCTGGCCGGCTGGGCCGGGCGGGCGCTCGGCGCCGGATTCGTCCAGGTCAACCCGCTGCACGCGGCCGTGCCCGGCGCCCCCACCGACCCCTCCCCGTACCGCCCCTCCTCGCGCCGCTTCCCCGACCCGGTGCACCTGCGCGTCGAGGACGTCCCCGAATGCGCGTACGTCGAGGACCGCGATCGGCTGCGCGCGCTGCTGGAGAGATCCGGACGGCTGCGCGAAGCGGTGCTGGAGAAGGGCGCGCTGATCGACCGGGACGCCGTGTGGGAGCTCAAGCGGGAGGCGCTCGAGCTGCTGTGCGAGGTGCCGCTCGGCCCCGGCAGACGCGCCGCCTACTGCGACTTCCTCGCCGAGCAGGGCCGGGCCCTGGAGGACCACGCCACCTGGTGCGCGCTGGCCGAGGTGCACGGCTCGGACTGGCACCGCTGGCCGACCGGCCTGCGCGACCCGCGCTCGGCCGAGACCGCCCGCGCCCGCAACGGGCTCATGGACCGGGTGGACTTCTGGTCCCGGCTCGCCTGGCTCACCGACACCCAGCTGACCGCCGCGCAGCGCGCCGGGCGCGAGGCCGGGATGCCGGTCGGCATCGTGCACGACCTCGCGGTCGGCGTCCACCCCGGCGGCGCCGACGCCTGGGCCCAGCAGGAGTACTTCGCCGCCGGCATGTCGGTGGGCGCCCCGCCGGACGCCTTCAACGCCCGCGGCCAGGACTGGGGCCTGCCGCCCTGGCGCCCCGACCGCCTCGCCGAGTCCGGCTACACCCCCTTCCGCGAACTGCTGCGCGCCCTGTTCCGCTACGCCGGAGCCCTGCGCATCGACCACGTCATGGGCCTGTTCCGCCTGTGGTGGGTGCCGCAGGGCCGGCCACCGACCGAGGGCACCTACGTCCGCTACGACGCCGAGGCCATGCTCGCCGTCCTCGTCCTGGAGGCCTCCCGGGCCGGGGCGCTGGTGATCGGCGAGGACCTGGGCACCGTCGAACCGGGCGTGCGCGAGGCGCTGCGCGAGCGCGGGGTGCTCGGCACGTCCGTGCTGTGGTTCGAACGCGACTGGGAGGGAGACGGCCGCCCGCTGCCCCCCGACCGCTGGCGCGCCGACTGCCTGGCCACCGCCACCACCCACGACCTGCCCTCCACCGCCGCCCGCCTCACCGGCGAGCACGTCGAGCTCCGCGACAGCCTGGGCCTGCTGACCCGTCCGCTTCAGGAGGAGCGCGCCGAGGCCGCCGCCGACACCGCCGAGTGGCTGGCCCTGCTCACCGAGCTCGGCCTGCTGGACGGCACCGGCGGCACCGACACCTCCTCGGAGGAGGCCGAGATCCAGGCCGTCCACCGCTTCCTGCTGCGCACTCCCGCCCGCATGGTCGGCGTCTGGCTCCCGGACGGGGTGGGCGACCGCCGCCCGCAGAACCTCCCGGGGACGTGGGACCAGTACCCGAACTGGCGCCTGCCGATCGCGGACGCCGAGGGACGTCCCGTCACGCTGGAGCAACTGGCGGCGTCGCCCCGGCTGCACGCCCTCATCGAGGTTCTGCGACAGCCGGCCGGCGCGTCCGACGAGTGAAGACGTCTCTTACGGCACCCCGGGCGCGCGGCCCCGACCGGCGTTGGATACTTTTGGCACCGTGGACAAGAAGAACGCCCTGCGAGCCGGCGCCCTGGCAGCCGGTACGACGCTGATGATGCTGCTCATGTCGTCGCCCGCCTCCGCGCTCACCCGCGACGACGGTGACGACCCCGGTCCGGGCCTGAGCGTCATCGAGACGCTGGGCCTCTTCGTCGTGGCCCCGATCGTGCTGTACCTGGTCATCGCCGGTCTGGTGATGGTCGGGGACAAGTCGCACAAGCGGAAGGACCCGACCAGCTCCAACATCACGACCAAGGCTGACAGCAAGGCCGACACCAAGGCCGACGCGAAGGCCTGACCAGGGCTCGCTTCGAGTCCGCCGCGCACCTTTTCCGAGGGCGCCGTCCCCGTCGTACGTACGCGCATGCCGCCGTACGACGACCGGGGCGGCGCCCTCGGCTTGTCCGGTGGCCGTGAGTCGGCCGGGCGTCAGGGATTCGGTGCCGTCAGATAGCGCTGCACCGTCGGTGCCAGCCAGGCCACGATCTCCTGGCGGCTGAGCGCCACGGCCGGTGGGAGGCGCAGGACGTACCGGGCGAGCGCCATCCCGAGCAGCTGCGTGGCGGTGAGTGCGGCCCGCGCCGGGACCTGTTCGGGGTCGGGGCACACCTGGTGGGCGACCGGGAGCAACTGGTCCTGGAAGATGCCCTGCATGCGCTCGGCCCCGGCCTGGTTGGTGGCACCGACCCGCAGCAGGGCCGTGAGCACTTCGTTCTCCTCCCACATGGCGAGGAAGTGGGTCACGAGGGCGGACCCGACCTCCTCCCGGGGCAGCGGGCCCAGGTCGGGCAGTTTCAGATCGACCGCGACGGCGGCCGCGAACAGGCCCTCCTTGCTGCCGTAGTACCGCATCACCATGGACGGGTCGATGCCCGCGTCCCGCGCGATGGTGCGGATGGTGGCGCGCTCGTAGCCGTCGGCGGCGAAACGCTCGCGGGCCGCGTCGAGGATGGCGGCGCGGGTGGCGTCGGAGCGCCTGGAGGGGGCGGTGGGCTTGCTGTCGGGCATGCCAACGAGCGTAGGCCAACATTCGTAGGCCAACAAGTGTTGACGCAATGGTGATGCGCTTCTACGTTGGTCGATAACCGTTGGTCAACGTTTGTTGGCAAACACACGTTGACCAACGACCGTCGACCAACACGTGTTGGCCCCAGGGAGGCTCTGATGAGCGACATCACCCGCACTGTGATCGTGGTCGGTTCCGGCCCCACCGGCCTTCTCCTGGCCGGTGACCTGGCCACCGCCGGCGTCCCCGTCACCGTCGTCGAGAAGCGCCCGCACAAGATCGGCAACCTCTCCCGCGCGTTCGTCCTGCACGCCCGCACCCTGGAGCAACTGGACGCCCGAGGGCTGGCCGAGGAGCTGGAAGCGGTGGGCCGGCGGCTCGGCCGGTTCCAGCTCTACGGCCGTCTCAGCCTCGACCTCTCGACGCTCCCCTCCCGCTTCAACCACCTCCTCGTCCTGCCGCAGTACGAGGTGGAGAAGGTCCTGGAGCGGCGGGCGCTTCAGGCCGGGGTGGAGTTCCGGTACGAGACCGAGGTGAGCGGGCTGACGCAGGACGCGGAAGGCGTGACGGTGGAGGTCCGCGGGCCGGGCGGCGGCTCGGAGGCGCTGCGCGCGGCGTACGTCGTCGGCGCCGACGGGATGCGCAGCACGGTGCGGAACGCGATCGGGCTGCCGTTCCCCGGCCGTTCGGTGATCCGCTCGGTCATGCTCGCGGACGTACGGGTGACCGAGGAGCCCGGGGAACTGCTCACCTTCAATGCCGTCGGCGACGCCTTCGCCTTCCTCGTCCCCTTCGGCGACGGCTACCACCGCGTCGTCTGCTGGGACCGAGGCCGCGAGCTCCCGGACGACGCGCCGGTCGGACTCGACGAGATCAGGGAGACCACCCGGCGCGCCCTGGGCCGTGACTTCGGCATGCACGACCCGCGCTGGATGTCCCGCTTCCACAGCGACGAGCGGCAGGCACCCGCGTACCGGGTCGACCGTGTCTTCCTCGCCGGGGACGCCGCGCACGTCCACACCCCGGCCGGCGCCCAGGGCATGAACACCGGCCTCCAGGACGCGGCCAACCTGAGCTGGAAGCTGGCCGCCGTCCTCAAGGGGCACGCGGCCGACCCGCTCCTCGACACCTACCAGGCCGAACGCCACCCCGTGGGCAGGTCGGTGCTGCGCAGCAGCGGGGGTATCGTGCGCGCCGCCATGGCCAGGCGGCCCTGGACGATCGCGCTGCGTACCGCCTTCGCCACCTTCCTCGGCACCGTCGGCCCGGCCCGCCGCAAGGCGCTCGGCCAGGTCACCGGCATCGGCTACCGCTACCCCGCTCCCCGCGGCTCCCACCGTTTCACCGGCCACCGAGTCCCGGACGTCGCCCTGGCCGGGGGTGGTCGCCTCCACGAAGCGATGCGGGGCGGCCGGTTCGTTCTGATCACCCCGGAGCCGTACAAGGCCAGGGCCGACCGTGAGGACCGGCTGGCCGTGGAGTGCTGGGCGGGTGACCGCCGTACGACCGTGCTGGTGCGGCCCGACGGGTACGCGGCGTGGGCGGCCGACGCGGCGGACGCCCGGGCGATCGAGGCGGCCCTCGCCGCCCACGTGGGGTAGCACCTCGGCGGGCATCCGCCGGCCCGGGGCAGGCCGGCGAATCCGCGGACTCCGGCTCAGTCCTGCCGGCCCTCCGTCGTCCGGAGCAACCCCCTGAGCAGCTCCGCGAGCTGTCCGGCCTGCTCGGTGTCGAGGCCGGACAGCGCCTCCTTCTGGACGGCGACTCCGGCGCCGACCGCCTCGTCGATCAGCTCCAGGCCCTTGTCGGTGAGTGTGACCTGCAGGCCCCGGCGGTCGTGCGGGTCGGGGGAGCGGCGCAGCAGGCCGGCGCGCTCCAGCTTGTCGAGACGGCCCGTCATCCCGCCCGTCGTGAGCATCAGGGTGGCCGAGAGCCGGCGGGGCGAGAGCGTGTAGGGCTCACCGGCGCGGCGCAGTGTCGCGAGGACGTCGAACTCCCCGCGGCCGATCCCGAACCGCGCGTACGCCTTCTCCGTCCGGTCGCCCATCGCGCGTGAGAGCCGGTGGATGCGGCCGAAGACCTCCATGGCGGCGGTGTCGAGGTCGGGCCGCACCGTCGCCCACTGGTCGATGATCGCGTCGACGGGGTCCTTGCGCTGCTCGGGGGGTTCGCTCATGGCACGAGTATCCGACCCTTCTGGGTCGCCCGCAAGAAAGTAGCTTGACGGAAAGTAGCTTAGAGCTAAGCTACTTTCTATCGACCTACTTGAAGGGTGCCTCTCATGGCCACCTCCCGCCCGGCTGTCATCGCCCTCACCGCGCTCGCCCCCGTCTCCTGGGGCACGACCTACGCCGTCACCACCGAGTTCCTCCCGGCAGACCGCCCTCTGTTCACCGGCCTCATGCGCGCCCTGCCGGCCGGTCTGCTGCTGCTCGCCCTCGCCCGGGTGCTGCCGCGCGGTGCCTGGTGGTGGAAGTCGGTGGTACTGGGCGCGCTGAACATCGGCGCCTTCTTCCCGCTGCTGTTCCTCTCCGCGTACCGGCTGCCCGGCGGCATGGCGGCGGTCGTCGGCTCCGTCGGCCCGCTGTTCGTGGTCGGCCTCGCGGCGTTGCTGCTGGGGCAGCGGCCGACGCCGCGCACGCTGCTCACGGGGATCGCGGCCGCGTTCGGCGTCAGCCTGGTCGTGCTCGAGGCGGCCGGGGCGCTGGATCTGCCGGGCGTGCTGGCGGCCCTCGCCTCCACCGCGTCCATGTCCACCGGCACCGTGCTCACCAAGCGGTGGGGCCGCCCCGAAGGCGTCGGCCCGCTGGCCCTCACCGGCTGGCAGCTGACCGCGGGCGGCCTGCTCATCGCGCCCCTCGCCCTTCTCGTCGAGGGCGCGCCGCCCGCGCTGGACGGCCGGGCGGTCGGCGGCTACCTCTACCTCGCCGTCGCGAACACGGCGGTCGCGTACTGGCTGTGGTTCCGCGGCATCGGCCGCCTCACCGCCACCCAGGTGACGTTCCTCGGCCCGCTCTCCCCGCTGACCGCGGCCGTCGTCGGCTGGGCGGCGCTCGGCCAGGAGCTGACGCCGGTACAACTGGCGGGCATGGCGCTGGCGTTCGGGGCGACGGTGGCGGGGCAGATCGGACCGCGGCGGCAGGCGGCGGCCCCGCGCACCCTCGCTGTCGACCGGGCGGTCCGGCCTTCCGACTCCCGGCGCGGCGGCAGGCCCGCGGCATCCGTCAGCGCGGGTCGCGGTCCGCGGCGATGACGGCCCGGATCAGGCCGGGTGCGGCCAGGCCTGTGGCCCCGAGAAGGGCCCGCCCGCAGTCCTCACGGAAGGGGGGCGCCCGGCACAGTGCCGGGCGCCCCCGCAGTCGTGACGACGGGAACGGCTACTCCGCCGCCGCGTCCGCCCGCTGCGCCCGCAGCGCGCGCTCGACGCCCGCCCGGGACTCCGAGACCAGCCGCCGCAGGGCCGCGGTCGGCTCGGCGGAGGCCAGCCAGGCGTCCGTCTTGTCCAGGGTCTCCTGGGAGACCTGGACCGTCGGGTAGAGGCCGACGGCGATCTGCTGGGCCATCTCGTGGGAGCGGGAGTCCCAGATGTCCTTGACCACCTCGAAGTAGCGGTCCGCGTACGGGGCGAGCAGCTCGCGCTGGTCGGTCTGGACGAAGCCGGCGATGACCGCCTCCTGCACGGCGTTCGGCAGCTTGTCGGAGTCGACGACCGACGCCCACGCCTCCGCCTTGGCCTCCGGGGTCGGGCGGGCCGCGCGGGCCGTGGCGGCGTGGCGCTCACCGGCGGCCGTACGGTCACGGTCGTACTCGCCCGCGATCTCCGTCTCGTCGAACCGGCCCACGGCCGCGAGCCGCTGTACGAACGACCAGCGCAGCTCCGTGTCGACGGCCAGGCCCTCGATCGTCTGCGAGCCCTCCAGCAGCGCGTCCAGCAGGTCCAGCTGCTCGGGCGTGCGGGCCGTCGCGGCGAACGCGCGCGCCCACGCCAGCTGGTGGTCGCTGCCCGGCGCCGCCGCCCGCAGGTGGGCCAGCGTCGCGTCGGTCCAGCGGGCCAGCAGCGCCTCGCGGGCGGCCGGGTCGGCGTACAGGTCGACCGCCAGCTTCACCTGGCGGTGCAGCGACTGCACGACGCCGATGTCGGACTCCTTGCCGATGCCGGACAGCACCAGCGACAGGTAGTCGCGGGCCGCCAGCTCGGCGTCGCGGGTCATGTCCCAGGCCGACGCCCAGCACAGGGCGCGCGGCAGGGAGGACTCGAAGTCGCCGAGGTGTTCCGTCACGAAGGCCAGGGACTGCTCGTCCAGGCGGACCTTCGCGTAGGACAGGTCGTCGTCGTTGAGCAGGATCACGGCCGGGCGGCGCTTGCCGACCAGCTGCGGTACGGCGGTCAGCTCGCCGTCCACGTCCAGCTCGATACGCTCCTCACGGACCAGCTTGCCGCTGGCGTCGTCGAGTTCGTACAGGCCGACGGCGATCCGGTGCGGGCGCAGCGTCGGCTCGCCCTTCGCGCCGGCGGGCAGGGCCGGGGCCTCCTGGCGGATCGAGAAGGAGGTGACGACGCCGTTCCCGTCCGTCTCGATCTCGGGACGCAGGACGTTGATGCCCGCCGTCTCCAGCCACGCCTTCGACCAGGACTTCAGATCACGGCCGGACGTCGTCTCCAGGGCGCCCAGCAGGTCGGACAGGCGCGTATTTCCGTACGCGTGCGCCTTGAAGTACGCCTGCACGCCGCGGAAGAACTCGTCCTCGCCGACGTACGCGACGAGCTGCTTCAGTACGGAAGCCCCCTTCGCGTACGTGATGCCGTCGAAGTTGACGAGCACGTCGTCCAGGTCGTTGATCTCGGCCATGATCGGGTGCGTCGACGGCAGCTGGTCCTGCCGGTACGCCCACGTCTTCATGGAGTTGGCGAACGTGGTCCAGGAGTGCGGCCAGCGCGACTCCGGGTGCGCCGCCTGGCAGGCGATGGAGGTGTACGTGGCGAACGACTCGTTAAGCCACAGGTCGTTCCACCACTCCATGGTCACGAGGTCGCCGAACCACATGTGGGCCAGCTCGTGCAGGATGGTCTCGGCGCGCACCTCGTACGCCGCGTCCGTCACCTTCGACCGGAACACGTACTGGTCGCGGATGGTCACCGCGCCCGCGTTCTCCATCGCGCCCGCGTTGAACTCCGGCACGAACAGCTGGTCGTACTTCTTGAACGGGTACGTGTAGTCGAACTTCTCCTGGAACCACTCGAAGCCCTGCCGGGTGACCTCGAAGATGGCGTCCGAGTCGAGGTACTCGGCGAGCGAGGGGCGGCAGTAGATGCCGAGCGGGACGGACTGGCCGTCCTTCTCGTACACGCTGTGCACCGAGTGGTACGGGCCGACGATGAGCGCCGTGATGTACGTCGAGATGCGCGGCGTCGGCTCGAACACCCAGACGCTGTCCTGCGGTTCGGGCGTCGGCGAGTTGGAGATGACGGTCCAGCCCTCCGGTGCCCTCACGGTGAACTGGAAGGTCGCCTTCAGGTCCGGCTGCTCGAAGCTCGCGAACACGCGGCGGGCGTCCGGCACCTCGAACTGGGTGTAGAGGTAGGCCTGGTCGTCGACCGGGTCGACGAAACGGTGCAGGCCCTCGCCGGTGTTGGTGTACGCGCAGTCGGCGACCACCCGGAGGATGTTGCGGCCCTCAAGCAGGCCGCGCAGGGCGATCCGGGAGTCCGCGAAGACCTCGGCGGGATCGAGGGAGTCCCCGTTGAGGGTCACCTCGTGCACGGCCGGGGCCACCAGGTCGATGAACGACTCCGCCCCGTTCTCCGTGACGTCGAAGCGCACCGTGGTCACGGACCGGTAGGTGCCGCCCTCCTGCGCGCCGGAGAGGTCGAGTTCGATCTCGTACGAGTCAACGGCGAGCAGCTTCGCCCGCTGCTGCGCCTCTTCGCGGGTCAGGTTTGTGCCAGGCACGCGGTCATCTCCTCGGTATGGGTGGGTTGCGCCATCTTTCCACGGCAGCCTCGCATCAGGCGACGACCCGGGCGTCTCCTAGGGATACCCCTCGCCCGGCGAGGGCCCGGGCGAACTCGCGCACCGCCGCCGTCTCCCCGTCCCGGTGCCACACCAGGCCGAGGGCCGACTCGGGCACGCCCTCCACCGGTACGAACACCACGTCCTCGCGCCGGTGGTACGCGGCCGTGGGCCGGCACAGCAGCATGGCCGCGCGGCCGGCCGCGACCTGGGTCAGGCCCTCCTGGAGGGTGGTCACCGCCGGGCCCGGCACGGCGGACGGGGCGTGGGCGGCCCGCCAGTACGCGGGGGCCGGGGGAGCGGCCGTGACCAGCGGGGCCGCCGCCACCTCCGCCGCCGTCACCTGCGCGAGGGACGCGAACGGGTGGTCCCGGCCGACCGCGACCGTCTGGGGCCGCTCGGAGAAGACCGGGCCCAGCACCAGGTCGGGCTCCTCGACGGGAAGCAGGACGACCGCCGCGTCCACCGTGCCCTCGCGCACGGCGCCGAAGGGGTCGGCGAGCGGGATCTCCACGACGTCCGTCGCGCACTCCGGGTGCGCGGACCGGAAGGCCCGCACCGCCGCCGTCAGCCCGGTGTCCGCCGTCCCCTGGAAACCGATCCGCAGGGCGCCCTCGACACCCCGGGCGGCGGCCCGTGCGTCGTCCACGGCGTCCCGCAGCCCGCCGTACGCCGGACGCAGCCGCTGCACGAACCGCTCGCCGAGCGGCGTCAGGGCGACCCGGCGGCTGGTGCGGTGCACCAGACGGCCCCCCACCCGGCGCTCCAGCGCGCTCAGCAACTGGCTCACCCTGCTCTGCGAGACGTACAGCCGCTCTCCGGTCCGGCCGAAGTGCAGCTCCTCGGACAGCACCAGGAAGCACTCCAGCTCCCGCAACTCCAGCCCCGCCACGGCCGTTTCCCCTCGGTTCCGATCGATCAGTCCCGCTCATGCAAGGGTGAGGACTTCGCCGTTGTTCCCGGCCGGGCCGCACAAAAAGGTGGAGGCATGCCCTCCACCAGCTCAACGACCTCCATGACCACCGCCCAGGAGACCCGCACCGGCGGGCCGGCGCGCCCCTGGCCCGCCGTCCTGGCCCTGGCCGGCGCCACCTTCTCCGTCGTCACCACCGAGATGCTCCCGGTCGGCCTGCTCACCTCGCTCGGGACTGGCCTGCACGTCTCCGCCGGCACCGCCGGGCTCGCCGTCACCCTGCCCGGCCTGGTCGCCGCGGCGAGCGCGCCCCTGCTGCCGGTCGCGGCCCGCCGCGCCGACCGGCGCACGGTGCTGTGCGCGCTGCTGCTCCTGCTCGCGGCCGCGAACGTGCTCTCCGCCCTGGCCCCGCACATCGCCGTCCTGCTGCTCGCGCGCGCCCTGGTCGGGGTGTGCATCGGCGGGGTGTGGGCGATCGCGGCCGGGCTGGGGGCACGGCTGATGCCGCCGGACCGGGCGGGCCGGGCGACCGCGCTGATCTTCAGCGGGATCGCGGTGGCCTCGGTGCTGGGCGTCCCGGCCGGCACCTTCCTCGGCTCGCTCGCGGGCTGGCGCTGGGCGTTCGCCGCCCTGGCCGTCCTCGCGGCGGCCGTCGCCGGAGCCCTGGCCCTCGCCCTGCCGCCGCTGCCCCCCGAACGCCCCGTCAGGCTCGGCACGTTCCCGGCCCTGCTGCGCACGCCGCCGGTCTCCCGCGGCCTGCTCGTGACAGCGCTGCTGGTCACCGGCCACTTCACGGCGTACACCTACGTCCGCCCGGTCCTGGAACGCGTCCCCGGCCTGGGCGCGGGAACGGTCAGCACCCTCCTCCTCGGCTACGGCCTGGCCGGAGTCGCCGGCACCTTCGCCGGCGGATGGCCGGCGGCCCGCGACCCACGCCGGGCCCTGCTGGTCATCGCGGCCGGGCTGGGCACGGTCGTCCTGCTGCTGATCCCGGCGGCGGTCTCACTCGCCGCCTCGACGCTGCTGCTCGTCGTCTGGGGCCTGGTCTACGGGGGCGTCTCGGTGTCCGCCCAGAACTGGCTGTCGGCCGCCGCGCCGAGGGCCCGCGAGGCCGGGTCGGCGCTCTTCGCGGGCGTCTTCAACGCGGGGATCGCGCTGGGCGCGTTCACCGGGGGCCGCGCGGCCGACGCCCTGGGCCCTACGGCGGTGCTCTGCGTGGGCGGCGGCCTGGCGCTGCTGGCCCTGCCCGCGGTCGTACGGGCCGGACGGCCCGGGTCGGGCCCGGGGGCAACACGACGTCCGGATTCCGCCGGTCCGAAGGACCCGGACGAGCAAGTCTGAGGAGCATGACGAGGACGTACACCACACAGCCCATCGCCCCGCGCGTCCTGAAGGAACTCCGCACGACGGACGACGCGGGCCGCCCCACGGCCCCCTTCACCGACACCGAGGGCGGCGCGCCCCTGCGCTGCTGCCTGTCCCGCAGCGAGCCGGGCGACCGCATCGCCCTGGTCTCCTACGCCCCGCTGCGCCGCTGGGCGGCGGAAAGGGGCGTCGACCCCGGTCCGTACGACGAGGTGGGCCCGGTCTTCATCCACGCCGACGACTGCCCGGGCCCGGACGCCGGCGCCGCCCTGCCCTTCACCAACGCCCACCGCACGGTCCGCCGCTACTCCGCCGAGGGGCACATCCTGGGCGGGCGGCTGGTCGAGGAGCCGGATGCCTTCGAGCAGGCCTTCGGGGAAGCGTTCGACGACCCGGCCGTGGCGCTCGTCCACGTCCGGGCCGTCGAGTACGGGTGCTTCCTCTACGAGGTGCGCAGGGATTAGAGGTGCGCGGGGACTAGCCCTTCAGCTCGGCCGCCACCAGCTCCGCGATCTGGACCGCGTTCAGCGCGGCGCCCTTGCGGAGGTTGTCGCCCGAGACGAACAGGGCCAGGCCGTTGTCCACCGTCTCGTCACGGCGGATGCGGCCGACGTAGGACGCGTCCTTGCCGGCGGCCTGGAGCGGGGTCGGGATGTCGGTGAGGACGACGCCCGGGGCGTCGGACAGCAGCTCCGTCGCGCGCTCGGGGGTGATCGGGCGGGAGAAGCGGGCGTGCACCTGGAGGGAGTGGCCGGTGAAGACCGGGACGCGCACGCAGGTGCCGGAGACCTTCAGCTCGGGGATCTCCAGGATCTTGCGGGACTCGTTGCGGAGCTTCTGCTCCTCGTCGGTCTCGTTCAGACCGTCGTCGACGAGGTTGCCGGCCAGGGGCAGCACGTTGAAGGCGATGGGCCGCTTGTAGACGCCCGGCTCGGGGAAGTCGACCGCCTCGCCGTCGTGCGTCAGCTTGTCCGCTTCGGCGACGACCTTCTGCGTCTGGCCGTGCAGCTCGGCGACGCCCGCGAGGCCGGAGCCGGAGACCGCCTGGTACGTGGCGACGACCAGGGCTTCCAGGCCCGCCTCCGCGTGCAGCGGACGGAGCACCGGCATCGCGGCCATCGTCGTGCAGTTCGGGTTGGCGATGATGCCCTTGGGGCGGTTCGCGATCGCGTGCGGGTTCACCTCGGAGACGACCAGGGGGACCTCCGGGTGCCTGCGCCAGGCGGAGGAGTTGTCGATCACGACGGCGCCCTGGGAGGCGACCTTCTCGGCCAGTGCCTTGGACGTGGCACCGCCCGCGGAGAACAGCACGATGTCCAGGCCGGTGTAGTCGGCGGTCGCCGCGTCCTCCACCGTCACGCCGTCCAGCTGCGTGCCCGCGGAACGGGCCGAGGCGAACAGGCGCAGTTCCGTGACCGGGAAGTTCCGCTCCGTGAGGATCCTGCGCATGACCGTGCCCACCTGTCCGGTGGCTCCGACGATTCCGACCCTCACGGTGACTCCCTCTCCTGCGTCTCTTCACGTACTCGTTGCTTGGCCGAGGCTTTTCCATCATGCGGCCGACCACGGCCCGCCTGTCCACTTCTTTCCCCGGTCTGCCCGGGGAGTGGGACGACGTGTCCCGTTCCATGGTTGCGGACGTCCGGCGCCCACCCCCGCTGAGCTGGAGAAAATCGTCTACCGGGGGGCATACGCCGCAAGGTCGCCTGCCCCTGTTGCTCTCGGCCACACGGGAGTGTGACGTACGCCTCTGCCGGCCTGCCGTCGCCGTGCCGGAAAAAAGGACCGAACGTTCCGGGCCGTGCCGGCGTCGTAGGAGAAACACGGTGAGGGGGGTGGCTTGTGCTGCTGCGCGGAAGGGCCCGTCGCGGCCGGGAGGCGCACGCCGGTGCCGGCGACGATCCGCTGGACGCGGCACAGGAGCGCCGGGTGCGGGCGGTGCTCGCGCTGGGCGGGGTGCCGCAGGCGGACCTGCCGGACGGGGTGCAGCAGGTCCGCCTGCGGCTGCTGGAGCGGGCCGCGAGCGGCCGGGAGGCGCCGCGGGACGTGTCGGCGTGGGCGGCGGTGGTCGCGTCCAACCTGGCGATGGACTGGCATCGGGCCAAACGCCGCCAGGAGCGCCTCGGGGAGCGGCTGGCCGCCCTGCGGCAGCCGGCGCATCCCTCCGGCGAGGACACCAGCGTGCTGTCCGTCGCCGTCGCCCAGGGCCTGGACGAGCTGCCCGACGCCCAGCGGCAGGTCGTCGTGCTGCGTTTCTACGCCGACCTGCCGGTCCGGTCCATCGCCGAGCAGCTCGGCGTCCCGGAGGGCACGGTCAAGAGCAGGCTGCACACGGCGGTACGGGCTCTGCGCGCCCGCCTGCACGAGGACGAGGTGGTGTGACGTGACCGCCCGGAACGACGACGACCGGCGCGACGCCGAGTACGACGGCATGGACGCGCTGATGGCCGTGCTCGCCGGCGACCCGCTGCCGGAGGGGGCCCGGCGGGACCCGGCCTTCATGACGGCCCACCGCGCTGCCGCGGCGGACGTGGCACTCCTACGGGAACAGCTGCTGCTGATGGGAGACACCCTGGCGCACGACCCAGGCGCGGACGCGGCCGACCCCGAGACGGAGCCCCGCGCCGGGACCGACACCGGGGCGCGAACTCGAACGGAAGCAGCGGATCCGCCGGAGGGACTCCCGACGGACGGCGGCTTGTCGCCGCGACCAGGAGATCCGGCGGGGCGAGCCCCGGTGGCGGGGCCTGCGGGCGGCGTGCCGGTCGTGGGGGCCGCCGGGCCGGGGGCGTTCGTGGACCCGTTGCCGGAAGCGGTGGATCCGGCGGGTGAAGCACCGGGGGGCGGGCCGCGGGCCGTGCGCGCTGGTGCTCCGGTGGGGGACGGAGAGGGGGATCCGGGGGGACGGGCCCCGGCCGCAGGGCCGCTCGCGGGGGCGGGCGGCGGCGTTTCGGTGACGGTGTTGCCCGGGGGGGCCCGGGCGCATGGGGGGCGGTCCGGGCGGCGTAGTCGGCCCCGGGCCCTCGGCGTCGTCGTGCGCGGGCTCGTCGCTGCCGTGGCCGCCACCGTCGTGGTCGGTATGGGATGGCTCGTCGTGCAGGGCGATCACGGGGCGGGGGACGACGCGGGCTCCGGCTCGGCCGCCGATGCCGCGGCCGGTCCGGCGCGTGGCCAGGAGGGTGCCAAGCTCGGTCACGCCGGTTATCTGGCCTGCGCCCGGGTCGTGGCCGAGGGCACCGTCGTCGAGGTCGAACCGGTACCCGGCGCCCGGCAGGACCGCGTCACCCTCGACGTGGACCGCTCCTACAAGCCCGCCGAGGGCCAGGACCGGATCGTCTTCCCCATGGACGAGGACGCCGCCCCCCGGCCGCGGCCGGGCGACCACGTCCTCGTCGGGTTCACGCGCGGGCAGGCCCAGCCGGACCTGTGGAGCGTCGGCGAGAAGGAGATCGCCCCTGAACGCGCCTGGATCACCGCCGCCCTGCCGGAGTCGGCGACCCTGCCCTGCGAGTGAGCAGTGGACGGAAACAGCGAGGGCGGGCGCCCAGCCGGGACGCCCGCCCTCCGATGCCGTCCAACCGCTACGGCACGACCTTCTCGATCTTCACGCTGCCCACGCCCGCGGCCGTCCCGCGCGCGTTGACCAGCTGGACCTGGCCGAAGAACTCACGACCCTCGGGCGCGGGCGCCGCGGCGGTGACGCTGCCCGAGACCGTCGCCGAGCCGCCCGTGCCGAGCTTCACCGGCGCCGACCCGTCGACCGTGACGCTGCCGAGGGAGGGAGCGAAGAACACGTCCCGGTAGTCGTACTCGGTCGTGCCGGCCGGCACCGAGTAGCCGACGACCTCGACGGTGTACTTGCCGGCGGCCGGCGAGGGCACGGAGACCGACTCCTCCGAGTCGCCGTCGGCGGACCTGCCGACCTGCTTGCCGGCGGCGTCGTAGACCACCAGGTCCAGGTCCGCGGCGGCGTCCGAGACGCGGCCGATGGCCACGTCCAGCGACTTCGCGCCCGCGGGCACCTCGACCGTGGTGGTCTGCGTCTCGCGCTGGCTGATCGACGGACGGGTCGTCTTCGACGAGCCGAGGGAACCACCCACCAGCTTGCCGTCGATCGCGGCGAAGCCGTTCGTCACCTTCCAGGAGGCGGTGGCCGGGGTGCCGACCTTCGCCTCCGGCACGGTCACGGTCTCCGGCTCGAAGGCCGCGCCGAGCACGGCGACGTCCAGCTTGTACGGGTTGTCCAGCAGCGGCGACGTACGGCGCGACTCGACCTCGATCTCCCACACGCCGGGCTGCGGGTTCGCGTAGGAACGCACGTCGGGGCGGCAGGTGTTGGCCGGGTTCGCGTAGTTCGGGTAGCAGTTGACCGTCGACGTCGGGTCGGACGGGACGCCGTACGGGTGGATGGAGATGAACCGGGTCTGGCTCTTGTCCTTCAGCCCGCCCAGCGCGACCTCCAGCGTCTTCGCGCCCTCGGGCACGGTGACGTAGTAGTGCCGCGAGCTGTTGCGCTGCACCGAACCGGACGCGGAGAACGTGTACTTCAGCGGCGCCGCGACCACGACCGTGCTCAGGACCTGCTTGTCGATGCCCTCGGTCTTCGGGTCGTCGACCTCCAGGATCGCGCTCTTGATGCCCGCGGACTCCGGCGCGGCCTGGACCTTGACGGTGACCGGCTTGTTCAGCGGCAGCTTCACCTCGTCGGAGCCGACGATCCGGAACGTGCCGCCCGCGTTGTTCTCGAAGTGCAGCTCGTGCCGGACCGCCTTGTCGGCGCCGGACGTACGGGTGACGGTGATCTCGTACGTCTTCTTCTGACCGGCCTTCAGGCCGCCCTCACGGTCGTACAGACCCGTGCCGTAGCCGGGCGTCCTGAGCTTGTCGTCCATCGCGGTGTCGACCGGCGCCTTCACCGTGTACGCGTGGGAGGCCGCGCCGTCGCGGATCGCGTCCCAGGCGTCCTCGATGTTCATCAGGCCCGCGCCCTCCTCGTACGCCTGCACACCCTTGATGTGGTCGGCGGTCGAGGTGAGGGCCGTGCGCAGGGTCGCAGGCGTGAGCTCGATCTTCTTCTGCTCGGCGGCCGACAGCAGCAGCGCGGCGGCGCCGGCGGCCTGCGGGGAGGCCATCGAGGTGCCCTGGAGCATGCCGTAGCCGGCCGGCAGGGAGTAGCCCGCCTCGGCGACCGGGGCACCCGGCATCCACGTCTGGATCGTGTTGATCGCGGCACCCGGGGCGACCAGGGTCGGGGTGAAACCGCCGTCCTCACGCGGACCGCGCGAGGAGAACGGCATCAGCGCGTACTTCTTCTCCACGACCGAGCCGTAGTTGGCGGCCCAGGTCTCCTTGGAGACGGACGCGCCGACCGAGATCACCTTGTCGGCCAGGGCCGGGTCGCCGATGGTGTTGGTGCCGGGGCCGGAGTTGCCCGCGGAGATCACCAGCTGCACGCCGTAGGTGTCGATGAGGCGCGTGTACAGCTCGGCGCGCGCGTTGTTGCCGTCGTTCAGCGCCGGCAGGCCGCCGATGGACATGTTGACGATGTCGACGCCGCGCTTGGTGACGAGGTCGATCATGCCCTCGGTGAGCGCGACGTTGGTGCAGCCGCCGGACCAGGTGCAGGCACGCGAGGAGACCAGCTTGGCGCCCGGGGCGGCGCCGTCCATCTTGCCGCCGAACAGGCCGTTCGCGGCGGTGATGCCGGCGACGTGCGTGCCGTGCTCGGACTCGATGACGCCGATGTTGACGAAGTCGGCCTTCGCGCCGGCGCCGTTGTAGACGACGTCCTTGCGGATCTCGACCACGAACGGCTGCCGCTCGGCGATGTCGGTCTTCGGGTCGTCGGTGCCGAAGTACCCGATCTGGAAGCCGTCCTTGTACGGCTTCATCGCGGTGTCGTCGGCGAAGTCGAAGTTGTTGTTCAGGTCGACGCGGACCGTACCGGCGGCCGGGTCGTACAGCACGCCCCAGGAGTCCGTGGTGTCGCCGTCGCGGTTGGCGTCACCCGCGGCGTCACCGCCGGTGGTGTACGACTCCTTGAAGGTGCTCACCCGGTACGAGCCCGACGGCGCCTTCCAGCTCCTGCCGTCGTGCGTGAACGCGGGGCCCGCGACCGAGGTGTCCATCCGGCGCCACGTGTTGTCGTTGTCGACGACCGGGTCCGTCGCCGTCACCCAGTCGACGATCTTCCGCTCGCCGGTGGTGGTCTTCTGCAGCGCCGGGTGGCCCAGGTCGACGCCGGAGTCCAGGATGCCGATGGTGATGCCGCGGCCGTCCGCCTTCGGGTGGTCCTCGACGAAGTCGACCGCGCCTGTCTCGAAGGACGGGTTGTACGGGTTCTCCGCGGGGGTCTTCTTCCCCGGCGCCGGGTACGTCGCCGCGGCGGCCTCGGCCCCCTTGGCGGTGTCCGCGGCCGGCGTCGGGTCGTCCAGCGGGATCTCCTCGCGCAGGTCGATGCCGTGCACGGAGGAGAGCTTGGCGGCGGCGGCGATGGCCGAGTCCGCCCGGGAGGTCGGGACGGTGGCGCGGACGTAGCCCAGCTTGTCGTCGGCCCGGCCCACCGAGCCGCCCTTGACCGCGTCCAGCTGCCCGGCGACCTGCTCGGTCTGTCCGGGCGCGGTGGCGATCATCATCGTGACGGTCTTGTCGCCATCGGCCTTGGCCTCGGCGAGCAGGTCCGCGTCGCCCGAACCGAGCTTGCCGTGCGCCGACTTGACGTCGGTGTCGGCCGGGGCGGTCGCCCCCGGCTCGTCGGCGGCGAAGGCCAGGGGGACCGGCCCGGCCGCGGAGAGGGCGGCGACGAGACCGGCGGCCACGGCGACGCGCGCCACGCGTCTCCTGGCCGATATCGGGTCACGCTGGGGGGTGTTGGTCATCGGCATCCCTTGTAGGTAAAGGAACGAGCGGGAGCGACCGGAACCGATCGGCCCTGGTCGCGACCGTCCGGATCGCAGGCCCGGACGATCGCACAGCTTTACGCAAGGTGAGGTTCTTTGGGGAGGGTTGACCGAATCGAAATGGATGTATGGGGAAAACCCGCGATGCGTTTTGCGGGCATGAGTCCCTAAGGCGGCGAAATCGGTTAACGTCCCGGAGTGCGACAGAAGTTGAGGGTGGCGGCCTACGCCATATGCGTCCGTGACGGACAGATCCTGCTCGCCCGTTCCCCGGCGCCCGACGGCACCCCGGAGTGGGTCGTGCCCGGCGGCGGCATGGAGCACGGCGAGGACCCCTACGACACCGTGCGGCGGGAAGTCGAGGAGGAGACCGGGTACCGCATCGAGGTCACCGGACTGCTCGGCGTGGACTCCTCCCACCGCGTCTTCCGCGAAGGCCTGGGACGCGCCGTCGACCATCACGCCGTCCGCTTCGTCTACGAGGGCCGGATCATCGGCGGCGAACTGCGCAACGAGGTGGGCGGCTCCACCGACCTCGCCGCCTGGCAGGACCTGGACGCGGTGCCCGGACTGGTCCGGGTGGGGATGGTCGACATCGCACTGCGCCTGTGGCGGGAACGGCCGCCCACCGGACGGCTCGCCGACGTCCTGGAGGACGCCGAATAGAGCCTGCCCGGACGCCAGGCCTTAGATGCAGTACCCCGGAAGATGAACACCGCGTGACCGACTCCCGGCCGTTCCCGGAGCGGCCGACGACGCGCTGGGTAGTCCAAGATCCACGTACGGTGATCGGCGCTGCGCGTTGCCGCCCTGTTTACGCGCAGGTCATTCCGGGTGCCAACGATCCAGTACGAGCGGGAAGTTCGCGTGCCGAGCTTCCCGCGACCACTGCCGACGCGTTCGCACTCGGGGAGAGAAGCGCATGTCGCGCACACGCTCAGTCGCCGGCTCCGGCCAGGGCATCCACCGTCGTTCCGTCCTCGCCGCCACCGGAGCGGTCGCCCTGTCCGCGGGTGCCGGCTACGCCCTGCGGCCCAGCGACAGCCAGGCCGCCACCGCCACGGAGACCACCGAGGCCGTCGCCGCCTCCTCCCGCCGGGCCCCGGCCGCACCGCTGGCCCCCTACACCAAGGGCACGACCCTGGCGTCCGTGGCCACCCCGCGTGGCTCCGGCTACCGGCGCCTGGGCGACGGACCCGGCTGGCAGCGGGTCGTGCGCTCCGACCTGGCCGCGCCCAAGTCCGGCCGCGCCGGGCGCCGTACCGCGCTCGCGGCATTCGTGCAGCTCACCGACCTGCACATCATCGACGCCCAGCACCCGCTGCGCCTGGAGTACCTGCGCTCCGCCGACGTGCACGCCTGGCGGCCGCACGAGGCGCTGACCGTGCAGGGCGCGATCGCGCTCGTGGAGCGGATCAACGCGCTCCGCGGCGCCCCCGTCACCGGCGCCCCTCTGCACTTCGCCATGACCACCGGCGACAACACGGACAACAACGCCAAGTCCGAGCTGGAGTGGTTCCTGAAGATCATGAGCGGCGGACGCATCACGCCCAACTCCGGGGACCCGCGCCGGTACGAGGGCGTGCAGAACAGCGGCCTCAAGCAGTACTGGCAGCCGGACGCCGCGGTCCGCGACAGCGACAAGCAGGCCGGTTTCCCGCACCTCGACGGCTTCCTGAAGGCCGCCATCCGCGAGGTCCGCAGCCCGGGCCTCAACCTGCCCTGGTACTCCACCGTCGGCAACCACGACTCCCTGCCGATGGGCTGCTACGCCTCGCACGGCGACTCCTACCTCACCGAACTCGCCGTCGGCGGAAAGAAGCTGATGGAGGTGTCCGCGGCCGAGGCACAGCGGCTCCAGACCCTCATCAAGAAGGCCCGGGACCCCAAGGGTGTCCGCTACGAGGACTTCCTGAAGTCCCACGCCCGGGCCATGCGTTCGGTCACCCCGGACGAGAGCCGCGCCCCCTTCACCCCCGCCGAGTACCTCCGGGCGCACCTGGACCCGGCCTACCGCGGCGTCGGCCCGGCCGGCCACGGCTACTCCTCCGCCAACCTCGACACGGGCACCCAGTACTACGTCTTCCGCATCTCCGACGACGTCATCGGCATCAGCCTGGACACCACCGACGCGGGCGGCCACTACGAGGGCTCGCTCGGCACGGCCCAGCTGAAGTGGCTCGACCGGACCCTGCGGGAGAACAAGGACTCCCACGCGGTGATCTTCAGCCATCACACCAGCAAGACGATGACGAACACCCGCATCGACCCGGCCCGCCCTGATGAGCGCCGGCACAACGGCCAGGAGGTCCTCGCCCTCCTCGGCGGCCACCGCAACGTGCTCGCCTGGGTGAACGGCCACATCCACAAGAACGTCATCACCCCGCACTCGATGTCCGGCGGCGGTTCCTTCTGGGAGATCTCCACGGCCTCCCACGTCGACTACCCCCAGCTCGCCCGCATCATCGAGCTGACCGACAATAAGGACGGCACGGTCTCCCTGTTCACCACGCTGGTGGAGTCCTCGGCCCCGCACCGCACGGACTTCTCCGACCTCTCCCAGACCGGCCTCGCGGCCCTCTACCGCGAGCTGTCCCTCAACGCCCCCGGCGCGAGCACGACCCTCGGCGGCGACCCGGAGGACCGCAACACCGAACTGGTGCTGAAGAAGGGCTGATTCCAGCTCAACCCCGCCCGGGCCGGTCAACCCCGGCCCGGCGGCCCGGGTCCCACCCCCTGACACCGCTCGACGTGACGGGGGCAGGGGACATGAACAGACGCGCACGCACGATCCTGACGGCGGCGACGGCCGTGGCACTGTCGGCGGCCCTGGCGGGCCCCGCGGCCGCGGCCCCGCCCACCGGCGGCCACGACGCGACCCGGCAGGCGGTACGGGCCGCGGTCGCCGACGGCGTCCCGGGCGTGACGGTGAGAGTGCGGCAGGGGCACGGCACCTGGGCGGCCACGGCCGGTGTCGGCAACCTCGAGACGGGCAAGCCGCGTTCGACGCGCGACCACTACCGCATCGCCAGCATCTCCAAGACGTTCGTCGCCACCGTCGTCCTGCAACTGGAGGCGGAGGGGCGGCTGTCGCTGGACGACACGGTGGACAAGTGGCTGCCGGGCGTGGTCCGGGGCAACGGCCACGACGGCAGCCGCATCACCGTCCGGCAGCTCCTCAACCACACCAGCGGCATCTTCGACTACCT
This sequence comes from Streptomyces afghaniensis, assembly GCF_044327915.1. Taxonomy (NCBI): domain Bacteria; kingdom Bacillati; phylum Actinomycetota; class Actinomycetes; order Kitasatosporales; family Streptomycetaceae; genus Streptomyces; species Streptomyces afghaniensis. Next base: position 543,470 of record NZ_JBIRGJ010000002.1, on the reverse strand, counting down.
GGCGGACCCCGGCTTCCAGCGGACGTACATGACCGCGGACGGCTTCATGAAGCACCGGTTCGACGAGGCGGACCCCGGGGAACTGCTCGCCTACGCCCTGGCGAACGAGCCGTACTTCGCGCCGGGCAGGTCGTTCGAGTACTCCAACACGAACTACCTCCTGGCCGCGCGGGTGATCGAGAAGGTCACGGGCAACGACTACGGCGACGAGATCGGCCGGCGCATCATCACCCCGCTGCACCTGACCTCCACGTCCGTCCCCACCACCCGGGTCACCCTGCCCCGGCCCAGCAGCCGCGCCTACTCCAAGCTGGCCGAGACGGACACGGGCCCGACGTACGACGTCACGGAACTGAACGCGCGTCTGGCCTACGGCTCGGGCCAGATGGTCTCCGGCTCGGCCGATCTGAACCGCTTCTACTCGGCCCTGCTCCGCGGCAGGCTGCTGCCGCCCGAGCAGCTGCGGGAGATGAAGACCACGGTCCCTTCCAGCCGGGACACCAGCCGCTACGGTCTGGGGCTCGTCGACCGCAAGCTCAGCTGTGGCGTCCACGTCTGGGGCCACGACGGCGGCATCAGCGGCTCGAACTCGGACGCCGTGACGACGGAGGACGGCCGGCACTCCCTGGCGGTCAACTTCAACGGCGACTGGTCGGGCAGCACCGACGCGATCATCGAGGCGGAGTTCTGCGGCAGGTAGGACGGTGCCGTCCGTCCGCTTGGTGAGAGGCTCGCTCATCATGCGAGAAGAACAGCCGGACCTTCCATCCCTCGGCTGCCTGGCTCCGAATCCCTAGCGAGGAAGGGCACGCGACAGTCGCAGCCGAGGGGGTCCTCCTCATGAAGGGACAGCAGCTGCAGGAGGCGGCCAGGGGCGTCATGGAAGGAGCCGGGCCCTTCGAAGCGCCGCCACATCCCGCGGTATCCGCTGCGGCGGAGCGGTTCGCCGCGCTGCTGGCGGAGGTCGCCCAGCTGGACGAGGTGCCGCTCGACAGCGACTTCTTCGATGATCTCGGCGCCGACTCCCTGGTGATGGCGCACTTCTGCGCACGGGTGAGGAACCGGCCGGATCTGCCGCCGGTGTCGATGCGCGACGTCTACCGGCATCCGACCGCCGGCAGCCTTGCGGCCGCACTGCTCGACAGCACCCCGCCACCCCCCGGATCCGAGATGCCCGGCCGACCGGCACTGCCCAGGCAGCAGGCCGAGGCGTCGGCGCCGCCGACGGGCCGCCCGCACCGCGTGCTCTGCGGGGCACTCCAGCTTCTGGCCTTCCTCGGCTACGCCTTCCTCGTCGCCGCCGTCACGGCCCAGGGCTACGAATGGATCTCCGGGCAAGCGCACCTGCTCGACGCCTACCTGCGGAGCGTGGTGTTCGGCGCCGCACTGCTCCTCGTGCTGTGCGCCCTGCCCGTGATCGCCAAGTGGCTGCTGTTCGGCCGGTTCACACCACGCCGGTTCCGCGTCTGGAGCTTCACCTACTTCCGGTTCTGGCTGGTCAAGACGCTGATCCGGTCGAGCCCGCTGGTCCTGTTCGCCGGATCGCCGCTCTACCCCCTCTTCCTGAGGGCCCTGGGCGCACGGATCGGCAGAGGAGTGACGATCCTTTCGCGCTCCGCCCCCGTCTGCACCGATCTGCTGACCGTCGGTGACGGCACGCTCGTCCGCAAGGACACGCTGATGAGCTGCTACAACGCGGTCGGCGGGGTGATCGAGACGGGGCCGGTCACCCTGGGCCGGGGCGCCGTCGTCGGTGAGGTGACCGTGCTGGACATCGGGACCCGGCTCGGTGACGCGTCCCGGCTCGGGCACGCGTCCTCCCTGCACACCGGCCAGGCGGTCCCCGACGGCGAACACTGGCAGGGCTCGCCGGCCCAGCCCGCGGACGGCGACTTCCAGGAGGTGGAGCCCGCCCGGTGCGGCACCGTACGGCGAGCGGTCCACGGCACCCTGCTGCTGCTCACGGTGCTGCTGGTGTACCTGCCGCTGGCGGTGGGCTGCCTGGACGTGCTGCTCTCCCGGGTGCTGGAGGGATCCGCGGTGGCGAAGGGCGGGGCGACGGTGCTCTACGCCGACCTGCTGGTGGTCACGGCCGTGGTCTTCTTCGGCGGTGTGATCGCCGCTCTCGTGGTCCTGGCCACCGTCCCTCGGCTGCTGGGCCTGCTCGTCCGGCCCGGCCGGACGTACCCGCTCTTCGGATTCCACTACTCCGTGCACCGGACGATCGTCCTGATGACGAACAGGAAATCCCTGACGCGCCTGTTCGGCGACAGCTCCTGCATCGTGCACTACCTGCGCTGGATCGGCTATCGCCTGACTCCCGTGGAGCAGACCGGGTCGAACTTCGGCACAGCGGTCAAGCACGAGAGCCCCTACCTGAGCAGGGTCGGCACCGGGACCATGGTCGCGGACGGACTGTCCCTGATGAACGCCGAGTACTCCAGCACCTCCTTCCGGTTGTCGCCGACCGTGATCGGGGCGCACAACTTCCTGGGGAACCGCATCGCCTACCCCGCCGGCGGCCGGACCGGCGACAACTGCCTCCTCGCCACCAAGGTGGCCGTCCCCGTCAGCGGACCGCTCCGGCACGACGTGGGACTTCTCGGCTCCCCCTGCTTCGAGATCCCGCGGTCGGTGGCGCGGGACAGCACCTTCGACGAACTCAAGGACGCGGACGGCCTGCGCCGTGCCCTCGCGGCCAAGAACCTGCACAACGCCGTCACCATGGCATGTCACCTGCTCACGGGATGGCTGTACTTCTTCTGCGTCGCCCTGCTCTTCGCGCTCGCCGCGAGCCGGTACCCCGCGTGGGGCACCGTGGCCCTCGCGCTCGCCAACGCCGCCCTGCTGCCGTTCACCTTCCTGTACTACGTCCTCCTCGAGCGGGCCGTCATCGCCGCGCACCCACCCGAGCCGTTGTTCTGCTCGATCTACGACCGCCGCTTCTGGCGCCGTGAGCGGTACTGGAAGGTGCCGTCCGAGACCTATCTGCACATCCTCGACGGCACCCCGTACAAGACCGTCGTATGGCGCCTGCTGGGCGTCCGGATCGGGGCACGGGTCTTCGACGACGGCTGCCACATGACGGAGCGCCCCATGGTGGCCATCGGGGACGACTGCACCCTCAACTCGGGCAGTGTCCTGCAGTGCCACTCCCAGGAGGACGGCACGTTCAAGTCGGACCGCAGCGCGCTCGGTGCCGGCTGCACTCTCGGCGTCGGAGCGCTCGTGCACTACGGAGTGACGGTCGGCGACGGCGCCGTGCTCGCGGCGGACTCCTTCCTCATGAAGGGCGAGACGGTCCCCGAACGCACCCGCTGGACGGGGAATCCGGCACACCCCCTGGACGAGAACGGAGGTGCGCGGTGATGGCGGCGACAGCGACCGACGCCCGCGTCCCCGGAAGCGACAGCAGGGCCCAGGGCGGCTTCACGGCCCTGCCCCGATGGGCGAAGGAGCCGGTGCCCGGCACCGGGGAGCACGTCAGGAGCGTCCCCCGCGAAGTGACGGCGGCCCTGCACGGGCGGGCCCGTGAACTCGGGGTGCCGCTCACCGCGATCCTCCTCGCGGCACACACGAAGGTGCTCGCCCTGCTCTCCGGCGATCCCGAGGTGCGCAGCGGCTGTCTGCTCCCGGGCCGGACCGGGCCGCTGCCCTTCGAGCTGACGGTCGCGCCCGGCACCTGGCGCCGGCTGGTCCTGGAAGCCCGGCGGGCCGAGGCGGCGGTGCCGTCGCCCGGGGCCGGTTCACCGTACGCGGCCGGAGCCGAAGCGGTGTTCGCCCCGGCCGGGCAGGAGGTCACCGTCCCGGCGGACGGCAGCCTGCTCCTCGGCGTCTCGGCGGGCGAGGAGGGCGGCCGGCTCGTGCTGCGCCTGCGTCACCGGACGGACCTGCTGGACGCGGACTGTGCCGCGCGGATCGGGGGGTACCACCTCGCCGCACTGGAGGCGATCGCCGCCGATCCCGACGCCCCCCATGACCGGCGCAGCCTGCTGTCGGCGGACGAACTCCGGTTCCAGCTCGACGGGCTGGCGGGGCCGCACCGTGCGCTGCCGGACCGCCGGTTCCACGAGCTGTTCGAGGAACGCGTGCGCGAGGCTCCGGACGCCGTCGCCGTGATCCACCAGGGCCGCAGCCTGACGTACGCGGACCTCGACACACGGGCCAACCGGCTGGCCCGGGCCCTGCTGGCCGAGGGGCTCGGACCCGAGGACACGGTCGCCGTGGTGACCGAGCGCGACCTCCACTGGGCGGCCGCCGTGCTCGGCGTCCTCAAGGCCGGCGCCGTGTACCTGCCCGTCGACCCGCGTCACCCGCCCGGCCGCATCGCCGCGATGCTCACCCGCGCCGGCTGCTCGTACGTCCTCACCGAACCGGGCAGCACCGGGCAGCTGGACCGGGCGCTCGCAACGCTCCCCGGGACCCGGCGGCTGCTCGTCCCGGACGTCACCGGCCGGGCCACCGACGGAACGGACCTCGGCCTGGACATACCGGCGGACCGGCTCGCGTACGTCTTCTTCACCTCCGGCTCCACCGGGGAGCCGAAGGGCGCCATGTGCGAGCACGCCGGCCTGCTCAACCACCTGTACGCCAAGATCGACGACCTGGGCATCGGCGAGGGCACCGTGGTGGCGCAGACGGCCTCGCAGTGCTTCGACATCTCGCTCTGGCAGTTGCTCGCGGGGCTGCTGACGGGCGGGCGGACCCTGCTGGTCGAACAGGACGCCATCCTCGACGCGGACCGGTTCCTGGACACGATCACCGAGGGCCGCGTCAACGTCCTGCAACTGGTGCCGTCCTATCTCGACGTCATCCTGTCCGTCCTGGAACGCGGCCCCCGGGACCTGCCGGACCTGCGGTGCGTGTCCGTCACCGGTGAGGCGCTGCGTGGGGAGCTGGTCCAGCGGTGGTTCGCCACCGGTCCGGCCGTGCGGCTGGTCAACGCCTACGGACTGACCGAGACGTCCGACGACACCAACCACGAGGTGATGGACCGGGCGCCCGCCACCGATCGGATCCCGCTCGGCCGGCCCATCGCCAACGTCTACCAGTACGTCGTCGACGACAACCTGCTCCCGGTTCCGCTCGGGGCGCCCGGCGCCATCGTCTTCTCCGGGGTGTGCGTCGGCCGCGGCTACGTCAACGACGCCGAACGCACCCGGCTCGCCTACCGGGCCGACCCTCACCGCCCCGGCCAACGGCTCTACCGCGGAGGAGACTTCGGCCGCTGGCGGCCCGACGGGAAGCTGGAGTTCCTCGGCCGCCGGGACACGCAGGTGAAGATCCGGGGGTTCCGGGTCGAGATCGGCGAGGTCGAGAACGCGCTGCTGCGCGTGCCCGGTGTCACGGACTGCGCGGTCGTGGTGACCGGCGCGGAAGGGCACGGCCGCCAGCTCGCGGCCTTCTGCACGAGCGCGTACGCGGTGACCGCCGAGGACCTGCGGGAGCGGCTCGCGGACCTGCTCCCCGCGTACATGATCCCGGCGTCCTTCCACCGGCTGGACCGTCTGCCGCTCACAGCCAACGGCAAGACCGACCGCAAGGCCCTCGCGGCGCTCGCCGAGGACCTCGGTCCGGCCCGGGAGGCCCATGGCGCCCCGCGGACGCCGGCCGAACAGCGGCTCGCGGCGCACTGGGAGGCGGAACTCGGCCTGCCGCCCGGGCGGATCCGCCGGGACGACAACTTCTTCGACCTGGGCGGCACTTCCCTGTCGGCGGTACGGCTGGCGGTCTCGCTGGGCCGGGTGATCTCCCCGCGCGACCTCGCCGGCCGTCCCGTACTGGCCGACCTGGCCGAGCTGATCGACAGCCGGACCCGCGGAGAACCGTGACGGACACGAGGAGTACGAGAGGAGATCGACATGCTGTCGGCACTCTTCCGCAAGCACAGGGCCACCACCGCACCGGCTCCGGACGGCCTTCCGGTACTCGATGCCGCAGACACCCCGGACGCCGCGGACGCGGCGGCCCGGGCGGCCGTCCGACGGGGCGAGCTGCGTGAACTCGTCGCCGAGCGGGGGGCGCTCGTCGTCCGGGGCCTCGGCCTGCGCTCCCCGGCCGACGTCGAGTCGGTTCTGCGCCAGGTGGCCGAGCGTCCCGTGGCGGAACGCGAGGCGTTCGCCGCCCGCGACCGCCACGCGGACGGCGTCTACTCGTCGTCGGCGTGGCCGCCCAACCAGCCCATGTGCATGCACCACGAACTCAGCTACGCCTTGGAGTGTCCCGGCCTGTTGATGTTCGCGTGTCTGGAGCCGCCCGTCGAAGGCGGTGCCACCGCGGTGGCCGACGCCACGGAGGTGCTGCACGCGCTGCCCGCCGAACTCGTCGACCGTTTCGCCCGGGAGGGCTGGCTGCTCGACAGGGCGTACAACGAGGGGATCGGCGCGACGCTCGGTCAGTCCTTCGGCACCGGCGATCGCGACGCGGTCGAGGCCTACTGCCGTGCCCACGCGATCGACTGGTCCTGGCAGCCGGACGGTTCGCTGCGGACGCGCCAGCACCGGCCCGCCGTCGTGCGGCACCCGGTCTCCGGCCGGCACTGCTGGTTCAACCAGATCGCGTTCCTGAACGAGTGGACGATGGCACCCGAGGTCAGGGAGTTCCTGATCGAGGAGTACGGACCGGACGGGCTGCCCTTCAACACCCGTTACGGCAACGGCGATCCGGTGCCCCCGGACGTCGTCGAGCAGATCAACAAGACGTACGAAGCCCACACCGTACGCCGGTCCTGGCAGCGCGGGGACCTGATGCTCGTGGACAACATCCGCACCGCGCACAGCCGGGAGGCGTACCGGGGGCCGCGGAACGTCGTGGTGGCGATGGCCGACCCCGTGCGCCCCGGCCTTCCGGGACCGCGGACGGGGAGGGAAGCGGCATGACCACCCTGCACACCGCACCGCAGACCGCCCGGACGGACAGCCCGGCCGTGCCGTCCTTCGCCGTCGTCCCCGGAAGCCAGGTCAAGGAGGTGCTCCAGGGGCGGGAGAAGACCGTGGTGGAGGTCGTCGAGGCGACCTACCGCCTGCACGGCGCCGGCCGTACGGTCAACCCGCCGTCCTCCTTCCTGCGTTTCCCCGACCGGCCGACATCGCGGATCATCGCGCTGCCCGCCTCGCTCGGCGGCGAGGGCCGCGTGGACGGACTGAAATGGATCTCCAGCTTCCCCGCCAACGTCGCCTCGGGCATCCCCCGGGCGTCCGCCGTCCTCATCCTCAACGACCCCGCCACCGGCTACCCCTTCGCCTGCATGGAGAGCTCGATCATCAGCGCCGCCAGGACCGCGGCGTCCGCCGCGTCGGCCGCCGACCGGCTCAGCAGGGGACGAGCGCGCCCCGCCCGCCTGGGGTTCGTCGGGGCGGGTCTGATCGCCCGCTACATCCACACGTACCTGGCGGGCACCGGCTGGACCTTCGACACCATCGGTGTGCACGATCTGTCCCCCGACAGCGCTGCCGGCTTCCGCACCTACCTGGAGCAGTCCGGGGCCGTCGGACGCGTCACGGTGCACCGCAGCGCCGAGGAGCTGATCCGCCTCAGCGACCTGATCGTCTTCGCCACGGTCGCCGACCGGCCGCACATCACCGAGCCGTCGTGGTTCCGGCACAACCCGGTGGTGCTGCACGTGTCGCTGCGCGACCTCGCACCGCAGGTGCTGCTCAGCGCCACCAACGTCGTCGACGACATCGACCACTGCCTCAGGGCCGCCACCTCGCCGCACCTCACCGAACGCCTCACCGGCAACCGCGACTTCCTGCTCGGCACGCTCGACGACGTGATGACCGGCCGCGTGACGGTCCCGGCCGGCCGTCCGGCGGTCTTCTCGCCGTTCGGCCTGGGCGTGCTGGACCTCGCGGTCGGCTCCTACGTCTACGACGAAGTGGCCCGCTCCGGCGAACTGCAGGTCATCGACGACTTCTTTCACGAACTGAGCCGGCACGGCTGAGGACGGCACCCGTCCGCCGTCCGGCCATGGACGAGGAGAACATCGTGCCAGTCATATCCGTACCCCAAGCCTTCAACGAGGAGGACCTGTACGTCGACCTCGAGCCGACCACGGGACACCGGCTCTTCCTCAAGTGCGAGGGCTTCAACTTCGCCGGTTCCATCAAGCTGAAGGCCGCGACCGAGATGGTGGAGTCCGCCGAGCGGAGCGGGACCCTCAGGCGGGACTCGATCCTGATCGAGTCCTCCTCCGGCAATCTCGGTGTGGCGTTGAGCATGATCGCCGCGAGCAAGGGCTACCGCTTCGTCTGCGTGACGGACTCCCGGTGCAACCTGGCCACCCGGCTGATGATGGAGGCCCTGGGCAGCCAGGTCCACGTCGTCTCCGACGAGCACGCCGCGGGCGGTCTCCTGGGCGCGCGGCTGGCGCACCTGCGCGATCTGTGCGCCGCGGACGACCGTTACGTGTGGTTGAGTCAGTACACCAACCCCGACAACTGGAGGGCGCACTACTTCAGGACGGCCCCGGCCATCGCCCGCTGGTTCCCGTACCTGGACGTCCTGTTCATCGGTGTCGGCACGACCGGCACGCTGATGGGCTGCGCCCGCTGGTTCCGCTCCTGGCACCGGCCGGTGCGGATCGTCGCGGTGGACAGCGTCGGCTCCGCCATCTTCGGCGACCCGCCCGGACGGCGGATGATTCCCGGACTGGGCATGAGCCTGCGGCCTCCCCTGCTCGACGAGAGTTACGTCGACGAGGCGGTCCGCGTCGAGGAGGCCGATACCATCCGGACGTGCCAGAGCCTGGCGAGGCGGGGCTTCCTGTTCGGCGGTTCGACCGGCACGGTCGTCAGCGGGGCGACGAGCTGGCTCGCCCGGCACGCAACGCCGGGCCTCACGCCCGTCGCGATCGCCCCGGACCTCGGTGAGCGCTACCTCGACACGATCTACCAGAGCAACTGGGTCCAGGCCCTGTACGGTGGCGACGCACTCGCCCCGCCGGTGTCGCACGCCGGCGGAATCGAGGACCCCCGCGCCGTGCGAGCCTCCTCCGACTGAAGGCGGCCGTTGCCGTGTGCCTCCTCCCCGCGAGACCGGTCCGGCGTCCCGAACGGCTCACGCCCGCCGCCTGGACCCGGTTCCCGAAGCCGCCCCGCCCCGGTCGGCCCCGACTGTGGCTGGCCGAGGTGGAGGACCTTCGCAGCGCCGTGGCCCCGCTCGCGGACGTGGTGCTGGACAACGGGGAAAGGGCGCGGGCCGCGGCACTTCACCGGGCGGCGGACAGGGACGGCTACCGGGTCGCCCACGTGTGCCTGCGCATGCTCCTCGGCGCCTACCTCGACGTCGAGCCGTCGGAGGTGCCGCTGGTGCGGTTGCCCTGCCCCGTGTGCCGGGCCCCGCACGGTCGCCCCGACGTGCCCGGCGTGCCCCTGTGCTTCTCCCTCTCCCGGACCGCCGGACTCTGCCTTCTCGCCTTCGCGGACACAGCGGTCGGCGCGGACATCGAGCGGCTGCCCGCCCCCGACGTCGTCTCCGACCTCACAGCGACCCTGCATCCCCGGGAGGCCGCCGAACTCGCCGCGTGCCCGCCGGACCGGCGCCCGTTCGCCTTCGCCCGTGTGTGGACCCGCAAGGAGGCGTATCTGAAGGGGCTCGGCACCGGGCTGGGACGTGACCTCCGCTCCGACCACCTCGGCGCCTCCGTCCGCGGGCTCAGCGGGGTGCCGGGCTGGTCGGTCGAGGACGTGGCGGTGGGGAGGGGCTGTGCGGCCGCCGTCGCGGTGGCCGAGCAGTGAGACGTCACGAGGGGACGGGGATGACGCCGACGAGGTCGGTGGTGGGCTGGGTGGAGCCGCCGGCCGGTTCCACGGTGATACAGACGGCGGTGGCCCCTTCGAGGCGCCCGTCCAGGACATACGCCTGACGTCCGCCCGCGGAGGACAGCAGTCCGGCCGGCCGGTACCGTCCCGATTCGGCGTACCAGAGTTCGTAGACCCGGTCGCCGATGAGCCGCGGCAGTCCGGAGGCGATGAGCGCGGACCGGCCCTGCGCCCGGGAGGCGACCACGCTCGCGGTCCCGCCGCCCTTGAGCTCCTTTCTGCTGATCGTGGCGTCGGGTGCGGCAAGGACATCGGTGAGTTGCCGGTACTCGGCACGGTCCTGCGCGGACTGCTCGCGTGCGGTGTCGGCCTCGGAGCTCTGCCACCAGACGACGCCTCCGAGAGCCGCGGCCGCCGCCACGGATGCCGCCAGCGCCGGCTTGAGGCTCCACCGGGGGCGTCGGCGCCCGCCCGTGACGGACCGGTCCTGACGTACGGTGACGATCTGGTCGAGCACGCGGCGGCGCAGGTCCGCGGAGGGTGTGCTCGTCTCGGCCGCCCCCAGCCGAACGGCCGCGCTCGACAGCTGATCGACTTCCCGACGGCATGGGCCGCACACGGCCAGGTGCTTCTCGAAGTCGGTCGCCTCACCGGCCGGCAGCGCGTGCAGCACGTACGCTCCGACTGCGAGGTGGGGGTCGTCGGTGAGGTTCACGAAGCGGCCTCCATGCACTCGTGCAGGCGCCGCAGCCCCTGGCGCATCCGCGACTTGATGGTCCCCGTCGGCGTCGAGAGCGCCTCGGCGACCTCCGCGTAGGTCAGCCCCTCGTAGTAGGCCAGCACCAGCGGCAGCCTCAGCTCGCGGGCGAGCTGGGTCAGGCAGCGGAAGACCGCGCGCTGCTCCTCGCGCACCTCGACCTCTTCGGCGACGGTGTCGAAGGAGCGTTCCTGCTCCATGACCGCGGCGCGCAGCTCGCGGACGCGGCCCGCGGTGACGGACCGTACCCGGTCCACGGCGCGGCGGTGCGCGAGGGTGAGCACCCAGTTCCGGGCGGCTCCGCGGGCCGGCTGGAACCGGTCGGCGGTCCGCCACACCTCCACCATCACGTCCTGGGTCACCTCCTCCGCCTGGGCCTTGTCCCCCACCACACGGCAGGCCAGTCCCAGCACCGTGTGTGCCAGGGCGTCGTACAGCTCGGCGAAGGCCTGGTCGTCACCGTCTGCGGCGCGGACGAGCAACTGGTCCAGCCCGGGGTCGTCCGCCGACCCTCCTCGCCGCCCTTGCGTGTCACCTTCCCTCCGAGCTCCGGCTCCTCGGTCCATCGCGCCTCCTCGCCTCAGCTCGACACTGGCCCTCCGCCGCGAGCGGCGCATCCGGTCCGAAGCCGTCCGTCTGACAGATTCACCTGCCTGCCGCAGCGAACGGCCGGCCGGCCTCGCGCCGGGCGGGGCGGTGCGTTTTCCCTCACCCTTTGTTCGAAGCCGGCGCCGCGACAGATCATGATCAGTCGCCGCCGGAGTACGAGGAGGGGCCGCCGGCGACTCCGGCGGCCCCTCCTCTCCCCTCCTGGTCCTGCCCCCGGTCCGTCACTACCGGGGCAGCACCACGACATACGCGGCCGGTTCGCGGTCGGCCGAGGCCATCAGGGCCGTGCGGACCACCGTCGCCTGCTGTTCCGGACAGTCGCGGAGCTTCCTGGGCGTGATGTGGACGACCGTGATGCCGAGGCGCTCCAGGTGCTCACGCTTGCGGGCGTACTCGGACCACAGGGCGTCGTCGTCCTGCCGGGGCGCCCGCGTGTCCAGCTCCAGCGCCACCGCCTGGTCGGGCCAGTACGCGTCCAGGCCCCCGAGGTAGGGGCCGCCGGGCAGGCGCAGGTCCACGTTCCAGACCGGGTCGGGCAGGTCGTACTCGCGCACCATCCGGTAGAGGCGGTTCTCCGCGATCGCCCGGCCCTCGGCCAGCAGGGACTCCACCGCGTCCACCACGTGCGGGCGGCTCAGCAGCCGCGCCTGGTTCAGCTCCCGCACCACGGCCGCCGGCTCGCAGTGGGCGCCGCGCACCGCCTCCGTCATCAGCCGGCGCACGATGCCGGCGTCCCGGAGGTCGGCCACCGCGTCGGCCAGCGCGCGGGCGACCGGGGCCACCGGCAGGCCCGTCACCTGCTCGGGGGCGGGCAGCGCGGCGCCGCGGACGATGCGCGCACAGCCCGTCGAGCGCAGCCGGCGCAGCCGCGGGACCAGGACGTCGATCGCGTCCAGCGACGGCAGCGGGGGAGTGGAGGAGAAGCCGTGCAGCGTCAGGGCGGCCAGGCCGGTGATCATCGCCTCGGGGTAGGCGGTGGCGTGCCCCTTGCCCGCGCTCGGCTGGGCGGGGACGCCCGTGCCGCGCTCCCGGGCCGCGTACATCAGCACCGCGTGCAGCCGCTCCTCGCTGGTCGGCGGGCCCGGGTGGAGCAGGACGACGCCCGGGAGGAGCTGCTGCCAGGGCCCGCCGGGGCGGCACTGCTCGTTCGTCGCGGACGTCGTCACGCCGTGCGAGCGGAGCTGCGCGACCGTCATCACACGGAGCCGGCCGCGGCCGGACAGGTCGTGCAGGGGGCGGGGGGAGAGCGGGGTGTTGTGGGTCATGACCGGCAATTTCCCGCGCTCCGACCGCCCTTTAACCGCTGTTACAGGTCCGTCGACAAATACGGACAACCCAGCACTAAAGGACGGGTGTTCGGATGCCGAAAGCCCCTGGTCCGTTCGGGTGCGGGCCAGGGGTTACGGCTCGCGGGGCACGCATCTCGTAACGATGGCGGAACGCCCGATCTCAGGCCAAAGCTACTGGCCAGAGGCTTCGTCGCACTCCTGCGCGCGCAGCGCCCGCGCCAGGTCGTCCCGGGCCTCCAGCACCAGCCGGCGCAGGGCCGGGGCCGCCTCCCGGTGGGCCTCCAGCCACGCGTCCGTGGCGGCGAGGGTCTCCGGGGACTGCTGGAGCGAGGGGAACATGCCCTGCACCACGTGCATCCCGATCTGGATGGACCGCTCGGCCCACACCCGCTCGATCGCCGCGAAGTACTTCTCCGCGTACGGCGCGAGCAACTCCCGCTGCGAGTCCTGGGAGAAACCCGAGATGGTCGCCTCGACCATGGCGTTGGACAGCGTGTCCGACTCCACGACCTGCGCCCACGCCTGCGCCTTGACCGCCGCCGACGGACGGGCCGCCAGACAGCGCACCTGGTGGCGCTTGCCGGAGGCCGTGTCGTCCCGGGCCAGCTCCTCGGCCAGCACCTTCTCGTCCACCACCCCGTGCGCGGCCAGCGGCTCCAGGAAACCCCACCGCAGTTCCTGGTCCAGGTCGAGGCCCTCGACCGACGCCGTGCCCGCCAGCAGGTCGTTCAGCAGCGCGAAGTCGGCCTCGGTGGTGGCCGTCCGGACGAAGAAGCGCGCCCAGGCGAGCTGGTGCTCGCTGCCGGCCTCGGCCGCGTACAGCTCGCGCCGCGCGCCCTCGGCGAGGAGGCGGGCGGTCGTCTCCCGCCGGGCGGGCGCCGCGTAGTGCGTGACCGCCCACTCGGCCCACCCGTGCAGCATCTGCACCACGCCGATCTCGGACTCGCTCCCCGCGAACCGCAGCACCAGGTCCACGAAGTCCCTCGCCGGGAGCAGCGCGTCCCGCGTCATGTTCCACAGCGCCGACCAGCACAGGGCGCGCGCCAGCGGATCGGTCACCGATCCCAGGTGCTCGCGCAGCGTCGCCAGCGAGGTCTCGTCGAAGCGGATCTTGCAGTACGTCAGGTCGTCGTCGTTGACCAGGACCAGGTCGGGCGCCACGGCGCCGGACAGCTCCGCCACGACCGTCCGCGGGCCGTCGACGTCCACCTCGGCGCGCGCGTACCGCTCGACCGCCCCGCCGTCCGTCGCCCGGTACAGGCCCACCGCCACCCGGTGCGGGCGCAGTTCCGGATGCGACTCGGCCGCCTCCTGCACCACCGCCAGCTCCTGCACGCGGCCCTGCGGATCCAGCAGCAGCTGCGGGGTCAGCGCGTTCACCCCGGCCGTCTGGAGCCAGGACCGCGCCCAGGCGCTCATGTCCCGGCCGCTGGTCTCCTCCAGCACCGACAGCAGGTCACCGAGGCGCGTGTTGCCGTACGCGTGCCGCTTGAAGTAGCGCCGGGCGCCCTCCAGGAACGCGTCCTGGCCGACGTACGCCACGAGCTGCTTCAGCACCGACGCTCCCTTGGCGTACGTGATGCCGTCGAAGTTCAGCTTGGCGTCCTGGAGGTCGCGGATGTCGGCCGTGATCGGGTGCGTGGAGGGCAGCTGGTCGGCCCGGTAGGCCCACGACTTGCGGCGGTTGGCGAAGGTGACCCAGCCGTTGACGAAGCGGGTCGCGCCGACCAGTGAGAACTCGCCCATGAAGTCCGCGAACGACTCCTTCAGCCACAGGTCGTCCCACCACTCCATGGTGACCAGGTCGCCGAACCACATGTGCGCCATCTCGTGCAGGATGACGTTGGCCCGGCCCTCGTAGGACGCCTGCGTCACCTTGCCGCGGAAGATGAACTCCTCCCGGAACGTGACCAGACCCGGGTTCTCCATCGCGCCCAGGTTGTACTCGGGTACGAACGCCTGGTCGTACTTGCCGAACGGGTACGGGTAGTCGAAGTGGTCGTGGAAGAAGTCCAGGCCCTGCTTGGTGACCAGGAAGACGTCATCGGAGTCGAAGTGGGGCGCGAGGCCCTTGCGGCACAGCGCGCCGAGGGGAATCTCCAGCGTCGTGCCGTCCGGACACGTACGGGAGTACGTGTCGGTCACGTAGTGGTACGGGCCCGCCACCACGCACGTGATGTACGTCGAGATCGGCTTGGTCTCGGCGAACCGCCACACCCCGTCGGCCCGTTCACCCACCCCGTTGCTCCACACCGTCCAGCCCTCCGGTGCCCGCACCTCGAAGCGGAACGGGGCCTTGAGGTCGGGCTGCTCGAAGTTCGCGAAGACACGGCGGGAGTCGGCCGGCTCGTACTGCGTGTACAGGTACACCTCGCCGTCCTCGGGGTCGACGAAGCGGTGCAGGCCCTCGCCGGTCCGGGAGTAGGCGCACTGCGCGTCGACGACCAGCTCGTTGTCGGCGGCCAGGTCCTCCAGCGTGATCCGCGAGCCGTCGAAGACCTCTCCGGGGTCCAGATCCCGGCCGTTGAGTGAGACGGCGGTCACACCAGGGGCGATCAGGTCGGCGAAGGTGCTCGCGCCGGGCTCGTTGCAGCGGAACCGGATCGTCGTGACCGACCGGAACGTGCGGGGCCCGCCGGTGTCGTCCTCACCGAC
This sequence comes from Streptomyces afghaniensis, assembly GCF_044327915.1. Taxonomy (NCBI): domain Bacteria; kingdom Bacillati; phylum Actinomycetota; class Actinomycetes; order Kitasatosporales; family Streptomycetaceae; genus Streptomyces; species Streptomyces afghaniensis. The sequence goes on along the minus strand of NZ_JBIRGJ010000002.1, from coordinate 528,399 downwards.
CGCGGACCGCAGGTCGAGGGACACCTCGTACCCGTCGACGCCGATCAGGGCGGCCCGCTCCCGGGCCTCGTCGCGGGACAGATTCTCACCGGGCACGGGCGGAACTCCTCAAGCGTCGTCGGGTACGGCTGAACAGCACCGATCCTGCCACGTGCCCCTGATACGAGGCAGCCGGGAATGACCGGCGCGAGCGTTGGCGTTGCCGGAGAAACGGTTTCCTCATGAGGAGAGACATGTCGGACAAGACCCCGGTCGACTTCTGGTTCGACCCGCTGTGCCCCTGGGCGTGGATGACCTCCCGCTGGGTGCTGGAGGTGGAGAAGGTCAGGGACATCAAGGTCCGCTGGCACGTCATGAGCCTCGCCGTGCTCAACGAGGACAAGCTCGACCAGCTGCCCGAGGAGTACCGCGAGCTGCTCGAGACCAAGGCGTGGGGTCCCGTCCGGATCGTCATCGCGGCACAGCAGGAGCACGGCGCCGAGGTGCTGGGCGACCTCTACACCGCGCTCGGCACCCGCTTCCACAACCAGGGAGAGGGCCCCGGCAAGGAGACCGTCGCCGCCGCCCTGAAGGACGTCGGCCTGCCCGAGTCCCTCATGGAGCACTGGGACGGCACCCGGTACGAGCCCGAGCTGCGCGCCTCCCACAAGGAGGGCATCGACAAGGTCGGCCAGGAGGTCGGCACCCCGGTCATCGCCGTGCCCGGCGCCGACGGCGAGCAGCTCGCCTTCTTCGGCCCCGTCGTCACCCCGGCCCCCAAGGGCGAGGAGGCCGCCCGCCTCTGGGACGGCACCCTCGCCGTGGCCTCGGTCCCCGGCTTCTACGAGATCAAGCGCACCCGCACCAAGGGGCCGGACTTCTCCAACCTGTAGGACTCACTCGGCGGGGGCGGCCTGGATCTTGAGTTCCTCGGGGAGCAGGCCGTCCTCGCCTCGGTTGAGGTAGCGCTGGTACCACCGACAGCCGACAGCGGTGCAGCGCCAGTAGTCGTCCACGAAATGACCCTCCCCCCTCTCCGCCCGGACGGCCGCCCGCTCGGCATCGTTGAACATCCGGAAGTCCTGCATGGTGCCGCAGGTCCGGCACGCCCGGCTCACCGCCATCAACCCCTCCTCGCCATCACCGCCAGGTCCGGGAAGTCGGTTACGACCGCATCGACCCCCATGCGGTAGTACAGCGCGTATTCGGCGAACGCGTCCCCGAAATCGGTGCTTCCGGTGCCGCGCCGGAATTCCTCCGGCAGGAACTGGTTCTCCGCCCGGAAGGTGTACGGCCCCACGCGCAGGCCAGCCGCGTGCGCGTCCGCGAGGAGCGACGTGCCGACGAGCGACGACTTGTCCGGGCCGATCCAGTCGGCGTACTGCGTGATGTCCGCCAGCCCGCCCGGGGTCATCATCTCCCGGTAGGTCGTCGTGGGCAGGTCGTACGGCCCGCCCGTCGTCCCCAGCGCCTGCCACAGCGGCACGCCCAGACCCGTCATGCGTTTCAGGCTCGTCGGCTCGAAGGACTGCACGACGCACTCGCGCCGGCCCAGCCGGTTGCGCCGGATCGCTGACGCCAGCTTCGGCTCCAGCGGCAGCCCGATGGACCGGAAGTACGTCGGGTGCTTGGTCTCCGGGAAGACGGCGATCGTCCGGCCGTACGCCTTCGACAGCCTCCGCGCCAGATCGACGACCTCCTGGAAGGTCATGACCTCCTCACGCCCGTCGAAGACCGTGTTGCGGTTGCGGACCTGCGGCAGCCGCTCCACCGCCCGCAGCGTCTTCAACTCGGCGAGGGTGAAGTCCTCCGTGAACCAGCCGGTCACGGACCGGCCGTCGACCGTCTTCGTCGTGCGGCGGCCGGCGAACTCCGGCCGGCGGGCCACGTCGGTGGTCTGGGAGATCTCGTTCTCGTGCCGGACGACCAGCACATGGTCCTTCGTCGGCACCAGGTCCGGTTCGATCCAGTCGGCGCCCGTCTGCACGGCGTACGTGTACGAGGCGGCCGTGTGCTCGGGGCGCCAGCCGGCCGCGCCGCGGTGGCCGATGACGACCGGGCCGCTCCCGCGGGGCCCGGCCGCCGCCGTGGCGGCCGTGGCGGCCGTGGCTGTTCCCGCGGCCGCCGCGAGCAGCAGAGATCTCCGTCCGAGCCGCATGCGACTCCCTTTCCCGGTAGGCGGATTCATGTACGTGCCCGGGCCCGCGCCTGCGTGAGCCGGACCAGGTGCTCCTCGTAGCCCTTCGTGTAGTACGCGGCCCGGCCCGGGTCCGGCTCGACGACCTCCGTCGGCCGCGTCCACACCCGCGCGTCCAGCGGCACCCCGTACCGCTCGGCCGCCGCGAGGACCGCGCCCCGGGCACCGACCTCGCCCTCGACGACCCGCAGCGGCCGGCCGAGCACATCGGCGAGCAGCCGCATCCAGGCCGGGCTGCGGGTGCCGCCGCCGCAGACGGCCAGACTCCCTTCGAGGCCCGCCGCCTCCAGGCAGTGCCGGGCCGCGTACCCGATGCCCTCGCAGGTGGCGCGGACCAGATCGCCCCGGGTCGACTCCAGGGAGACCCCGGTGAGTTCGGCGCGCAGCCGGGGCTCGACGAAGGGGGCGCGTTCGCCGGAGGGCGCGAAGTACGGCAGTACACGGACGCCGTTCGCGCCCGGTGGGGTCTCGGCCAGCAGGGCGTCCACCTCGTCGTGCCGCACGCCCGTCGTCGACAGCACCCAGTCCAGGGCCGCCGTGCCGACCATCGCCGGCATGGCGCGCAGCCAGTACCCGGGCCGGTCGGTGGAGATGTACAGGCCGGCCGGTTCCCCCGTCAGGTCCAGCTCGGTCGTGCCGACCAGGCTGGCCAGACACGTGCCCACGATCAGCAGACCGTCCCCCGGGGCCGTCACCCCGGCGCCCAGCGCGCAGGCCGGCAGATCGTACGGCCCGTTCGCGATCCGGGTGCCCGACGGCAGGCCCTCGCCCCGCGCCTCGGCGGTCGCGACCGGGTCGCTCACCGGGGCGAGCAACCCGCGCCGGTGCGTGAGCCCCAGCAGCTCCACGACCCTGTTGTCGTACGTCCGGGTGCGCGGGTCCAGGAACGGCATCGAGGCGTCCGACACATCCGTCGCCGGGCCCGCCCCCGTCAGCCGCTGGAACACCATGTCCTTGCAGTACAGGGCGGCCCTCGCGGCATCCAGCGCCTTCGGTTCGTTGCTGTCCAGCCAGGCCAGCAGCGGCCCCGGGCAGCCCGGGAACATCGCGCTGCCGGTCCGCCGGAACACCGTCTCGAACGTGCCGTCGGCCAGCCACCGGTCGACCAGTTCGTGCGCCCGCCCGTCCATCCAGGAGGCCGCCGCCCGCACGGGCCGCCCCTCCCCGTCGACCAGCCACACCCCGTCGCCCTGCCCGGTGAGCCCGGCGAGCTCGACCGGCCCCGGAACCCGCCCGGTGACCTCGTCGAGCACGGCGACGACCGCCCCGTACACCTCGTCCATGTCCTGCTCGACGAACCCGCCGTGCAGTCTCAGGTCCACCGGCCGGGAGGACACGGCCAGTTCCCGGCCCGTGTCGTCGAAGGCCGCCGCCTTGACCATGGACGTGCCCACATCGATACCGACGTACATGCGGCTCCCCTCAAGGGTCCTCTCAAGGTCCTCAGGTCAGGCAGTGCGCGAGCGGCTCGCCGCGCACCCAGCGGCCCACCTCTTCGGCGGCGATCCGCGCCGCCTTCTCCGCCACGGCGCGCGAGGCGCCACCGAGGTGCGGGGTCAGTACGACGCGGTCGCCCAGCCCGAGAAGCCGCGAATCCGCGGGCAGCGGCTCCCGCTCGTACGTGTCGAGGGCCGCCGCCGACACCTGCCCGCTCTCCAGCGCGTCGCACAGCGCGCCCTCGTCCAGCAGTGGGCCCCGGGCCACGTTCACCACCAGCGCGCCGGACGGCAGCAGCCCCAGCTCCCGGGCGCCGATCAGCCCCCGGGTCTCGGGGGTGAGCCGGGCGTGCAGGGTGATCACCCGGGAGCGGCGCAGGAGTTCGTCCAGCGAGGCCACGCGCAGGCCGTGGATCTCGCCGTGCACATACGGGTCGTACACCATCACCCGGGCCCCGAACGCGCACAGCACCCGGGCCACCCGGCTGCCGACGGCCCCGTATCCGACCAGCCCGACGGGCAGGTCCTCCAGCTCCAGACCGCTGCGCTCGTACGTGTAGTACGTCGCCCCCTCCCAGCTGCCCTGCCGGGCCAGCGGGTCGTGGGCCTGGGGAATGCGGCGCAGCGCGGCCAGCATCATGCCGACGGTGAACTCGGCGGTGGCGGCGGCGTTGCGGCCGGGCGCGAAGCACACCCGCACGTCACGCCGCTTCGCCGCGTCCAGGTTGACGTTGACCGGCCCGCCCCGGCACACCACGACCAGCTTCAGATCCGGGCAGGCGGCGAGCACCTTCTCGGTGACCGGCCCCATCTGCGTGACCAGCACCTGCGCCCCGGCCAGGGCCTCGATCATCTCGTCCTCGGCGTCACTGGCCTCCTGCACCTCGGCGACCGGCCCGAACGGCTCCAGCGGCCAGCCGAGTTTCAGTTCCGTCACCCGGGCCCGTTCCACCTCGTGCTCCACCGCCCGCGTGATCAGCGACGGCAGGACGAAGTGGTCACCGGCGGCCACCACACGCACACTGTTTCCGGAGGTCATCGCAGGGAGTCTCCCGTCTCGGCGTCGAAGACATGGGTGTGCTCCAGGTCGGCGGCGACCCGGACCCGCTCGTCGTGGGCGAGCCGCACCTCGGGGTCGGTGACGACGACCAGGTGACGCTCGACCCCGTCGAGGGCGAGGGTCGCCAGGCCCGACTCCAGCAGGGGTTCGTGGGCGACGACCCGGGCGGGCAGGCCCTCCTCGGCGGTGAGCCGGACGTCCTCCGGGCGGATCCCGACCACCACCTCCCGGCCCTCCCGCACCGGCACGGGCAGTGCGATCCGCACCGCGTCGGAGAGGCGGGCCCGGCCGTCGCCTCCGGCGATGCCCGGCAGCAGCGTGATCGCGGGCTCGCCGACGAAGTCCGCGACGAACACGTTGGCCGGGCTGTCGTAGATCTCGTAGGGGGTGCCGAGCTGCTGGATGACGCCGTCCTTCATCACGGCGATCCGGTCGGCGAGGGAGAGGGCCTCCTCCTGGTCGTGGGTGACCAGGATCGTGGTGTGGCCCAGGTCCTTCTGGATGCGCTTGAGTTCGCGGCGGGTGGTGTCCCGCTGGGCCGCGTCCAGGTGGGACAGCGGCTCGTCGAGCAGCAGCACGTCCGGTTCGCGGATCAGGGCCCGGGCCAGCGACACGCGCTGCTTCTGGCCGCTGGACAGGCCGGCCGGGCGGGCGTCGAGGAGGTCGGTCAGGCCGACCCGCCCGGCGATCTCCCGCACCTTGCGGTCGACGTCCCCACGGGCCTTACGTCCCCGGGCCTTCAGCCCGAACGCCAGGTTCTCCGCGACCGACAGCGGTGGATACAGCGCGTAGTTCTCGAACGCGACCCCGATGTTGCGCTGCTGCGCGGGCCGTTCGACCACCGACGCTCCGCCGACGAGGATGTCCCCGCCGGTGACGGACTCCAGCCCGGCGATCATCCGCAGCGTCGTCGACTTGCCGCAGCCGGACGGCCCGAGCAGCCCCAGCAGCTCCCCGGAACGCAGCGCGAGGTCGAGGCCGCGCACCGCGTCCACGCCCGGACGACCCCGGGCCCGGTAGGTCTTGCGCAGATCACGTAGCTCCAGCTCGGTCATCGCTGCCCTTCGTCGCACAGACCTCGTAACGGACCTTGTGCTCGTCCAGATCCCGCAGTGCCTCCGCCGACGCCCCGTCGTCCACGAGGAGCGTGTCGAAGCGGGACAGCGGGACGACCCGGTGCAGGGCGACCCGGCCGAGCTTGGTGTGGTCGATCAGCAGGACGTTCCGCGCGGCCGCGTCGAGCATCGCCCGCTTCACGGACACGATGTGCTGCTCCTGGTGGTAGGCGTAGCCCCCGTGCACCGCCGACGTCGACGCGAAGCACACGTCCACCCGCAACTGCTCGACCGCCTCCACGCAGGACACTCCCAGGAAGGAGGAGTGCAGCGGGTCGTAGTCGCCGCCGAGCGCCATCAGGTGGATGCCCCGCTGGTCGGCGAGCAGGTTGATCGCCTCCAGGAAGTTGGTGACGACCGTCAGCGGCGTGACCTCGCCCGTGCGCAGGCGCCGGGCTATCTCCAGGGTGGACGTGGAGTCGTCCAGCAGGATCGCCATGCCGGGCTCCACCATCCGCAGCGCGTGCTCGGCCACGGCCGCCTTCTCGGCCCGCATGGTCTTCAGCCGGTACTGCACGTTCGACTCGAAGACCCCCGACGGCTGCGCGGTCACCCCGCCCCGGAACTTCCGCACCATGCCCTGCCGTTCGAGCTCGTCGAGGTCCCGGTGGATGGTCATCAGGCTCACCCCGAACCGCTCGGCGAGCTCCGCCGCCGTCGCCGATCCGTCGGCCAGCACCTGCTCGGCCATGGCGGCCTGCCGCGCCGCCGGCCCCTGCTGTCCACCACTGCTGCTGCTCATCGCTGTGTCTCTATCCGTCGTCCCGGTCGCTCCGGCCGGTCGGCCTCGAACAGCAGCAGGTTCTCAGGCCGGACCGTGAGCCGTACCGGATCGTCCGGACGAAGGCGCGCCGCGTCGGCCCGGGGGGCCACCAGCGACACCCGCTGTTCCCCGGTCCCGAGCCGGACGGTGACCTCGACGGACCGGCCGAGCACCTCGGTGACGTACACGGTCCCGGTGAGCTCGTGCCCCTCGCCGCGCAGGGCGAGGTCCCGGGGCCGCAGCCCGACCAGGACCTCGGTGCCTGCCGGGGCCTGCGCCCGGACCGGCAGCTCCACCCCGCCGTCCGACCGCACCCCGCTCTCCGTCACCACCCCCGGCAGCAGATTGATCCGGGGCCGCCCGAAGGCCCGCGCGACCTCCGTGTCGTACGGCCGGTACCAGATCTCCTCCCGCGTCCCCGTCTGCACGATCCGCCCCCGCCGGATGACCCCGATCCGGTCGCCGAGCGCCAGCGCCTCGACGGAGTCGTGGGTGACGTACAGGGTGGTGGTGTGCTGCACGGCCCCGATCGCCTTCAGCTCGGCCCGCATCTGCTGGCGGAGCTTGGCGTCGAGGTGGGAGAGCGGCTCGTCGAGGAGGAAGGCCCGGGCGGGGCGGACCAGCACCCGGCCGAGGGCGACGCGCTGCCGCTGCCCGTTGGACAGCCGGCCCACCGGACGGTCCAGCAGCCCCGAGATGCCCAGCAGTTCGGCGATGGCGCCGATCCGCTGCCGGGCCTCGGCGGCGGGCAGCCGGTGCCGGGGCGAGCGCAGCGGCGAGGCCAGGTTGTCGTAGGCCGAGCGGTGGGGGTAGAGGGCGTAGCTCTCGAAGCACATCGCCACGCCCCGGTCGTACGGCTCCACCCCCCGCATGTCCTTGCCGTCGAGTACGACGGTGCCGGAGTCGGGCCGTTCGAGCCCGGCGACGGTCTTGAGCGTCGTGGTCTTGCCCGCGCCCGAGGGGCCCAGCAGGCAGAAGAACTCGCCCTCACGGACCTCCAGTTCGAGCTCGTCGAGCGCGACGGTCTTCCCGTAGGTCTTCCGTATCCCGCTCAGTGCGATCACGACTTCACCGCCCCGAACGACAGTCCCCGCACCAGGTACCGCTGGATCGTCAGCGCCAGCAGCAGCGGCGGTACGACGGACACCAGCGCGGCGGCGGCCGTCAGGTTGTACTTGGGCCGGTCGCCGCCGAGGAAGGACAGCGCGCCCACGGTCACCGTCTGGGCCTCGTTGGAGGTGAGGATCAGCGGGAAGACGAAATTGTTCCAGGCGAAGATGAACGCCAGCAGCGACACGGCCGCGATGCCCGGCTTCACCAGCGGCAGGGCCACCTTGAAGAACGCCTGCTTGCGGGTGTAGCCGTCCAGCAGGGCCGCCTGCTCCAGCTCGGGGGTGAGGTCGGCGAAGTAGGACCGCATGATCCACACGATCAGCGGCAGGGTGACGAGTTGCAGCACCCACACCATGCCGACGTACGTGTCGAACAGTCCGAGCTTCTGGTACAGCACGAACAGGGGGATGATCACGGTCAGTTCGGGCGCGAAGCGGAACGACAGCAGCGTGAACATCAGGTTCTCCGACCCCTTGAACCGCCACCGCGCCGAGGCGTACGCCGCCGGCAGCCCCACCACCAGCGACAGCGCCACCGCCCCCACGGACACCACCAGGCTGTTGACGAAGAACCGCACGAACGGGATGCCCTCGCTGTCGCCGAGGACGGTCCGGTAGCCGTCGAGGGTGGGGGAGAAGGAGAAGTAGGTGGAGAAGAGCTGGTCCGCCGGTTTCAGCGACAGGATCACCATCCAGGCGATCGGGAACAGCGCGAAGACGAAGTAGAGGACGAGGGTGGCGTCCGCGAGCCACCCCAGCACACGCTTCTTCACTCAGGTCACCTCCGCGGCCCGGCGCTGGATCTTCCCCAGGTGCTTCACCAGCACCATCGCGGCCAGGTACACCACGGCCCACAGCACGATCGTGTAGCTGATCCCGAAGGAGTAGCGCTGGAAGCGGATGGCCTCCAGATACGCCCGGATCTGGAGGACGACGGTCGAGTCACCGGGCCCGCCCTCCGTCAGGGCGTAGATGATGTCGAACACCTTCAGCGAGTCCATGAACCGGAAGATCACCGCCACCAGCACGTACGGCCACAGCATCGGCAGCGTCAGCCGCCGGAAGGTGTACCACCACCCCGCACCGTCCACGGCCGCCGCCTCGAAGGGGGAGGTGGGCAGCGACCGCAGACCGGCCAGGGCGAGGATCGCCACGAACGGCGTGTACACCCACACGTCGACGGCGATCGACGACAGCAGGGCGCCCGTCGGGGTGTCCGTCCACTGCACCCCGCCCAGACCGAAGGGCCGCAGCAGGTGGTTGACCACCCCCACCGACGGCTGGAGCATCAGCTTCCAGATGATCGCCGCGATCACCGGGGCGATCATCAGCGGCAGGATCAGGATCTTCTCCAGCACCCGGCCCACCAGCGTCGAGCGGTGCAGCAGCAGGGCGACGGTCACCCCGAGCACGGTCTCGGCGAGGGCCGCCCCGACCGCGTACAGCACCGTCACCCACGCCGAGTTCCAGAACGCCTCCTGTGTGAAGACGGCTCTGTAGTTCTCGAACCGCACCATGTCCGGCTGCGGTTTGCTCGCCGAGAAGTCGAACAGGGTGTAGTACAGGCCGAGCCCGAACGGGTAGAGGATCCCGCAGGTCAGCAGCAGTGCGGGCACGATCAGGAAGTACGGACGCAGCGCGAGCCGCATGGCTAACGCACCTTGTCGGCGAGGTCGTCCGCCAGCCCGTCCAGCACCGACTTCGCGTCCTCGCCGCCGTAGATCTCCTGGAGGGCGGCGGCCCAGCTGGTCGTCGCGTCGAAGAACTGCGCCTGCGGGGTGAACTGGATCCTCGTCTGGTCGACGACCGTCTCGAAGGTCTCCAGGAAGCCCGGCAGATGCCGCATCTTGTCCTTGTACGCGGCGTCGTCGGCGACCGACTTGCGCACCGGGTCGATGTGGTTGTGCGTGATCGCGCTCTTGCGCAGGTGCTCCTTGCCGGTCGCCCACTGCAGGAACAGCCAACTGGCGCTCTTCTTCTTGCTCTTGGCGTTCATGCCGAGCGACCAGATCCACATGTTGGTGGCGAGCGACCCGTCGGGCCCCTTCGGGCCGGGGTGGAAGGCGATCTTCCCGGAGGCGGGGCTCGCGCCCTTCACCGCCTGGAAGTAGGCGGCCGTGTCGGCGTCGAACAGCATCCCGGCCTTCTTCGCGCCCAGGTCGCTGGAGCACTGGTACCAGGTGTACGACGTCCAGGACGGCGGCCCGCCCCGCTTGACCATGCCGGCCCAGTCCTCGGTGAAGGCGACGGCATCGGAGCTGTTCATGGCGGGTGTGAGCTTCCCGCCGTCGACTGTGAAGTCCTTCAGCCCGTTGCGGGCGTACATCGTCATGAAACCGGGATGGATGGTGGCCCAGCTCCTGGACCCGCGTACGGCGATCCCGTACATGCCGTCGAAGCCCGCGCCCGGCGCCCGCTGCTTGATGGTGCCGGCGAGTTCGGTCAGCTCCTCGAAGGTCTCGGCCGGCTTCAGGCCCAGCTTCTTGAAGACCTCCGTGTTGTAGGCGACGACGTTCGTCTCCCAGCCCCACGGCAGCGCGTACTGCCCGCCCTGCCCCAGCGGCGCGCCCGCCTTCAGCGACCACTGGTCGGCCTGGAGCAGGTTCGGGAAGAAGTCCGCCTGGTCCCATTCGGCGCCCGTCGCCGAGGAGTTGCGCATCCAGGGCCCGAGGTCCTCCAGCCAGCCCGGCGGACCGTACTGCCACACCATGTACGCGCCGAGCATGAAGACGTCGTAGGAGGCACGCCCGCTGGACAGGTCCACGGTGAGCTTGTCGAAGTAGTTGTCCTCCGGGAAGACGTCGTACTCGACCTTGATGCCGGTCTTCGCCGTGAAGGACTTCAGGTCGGCGATCAACGCGTCGGTGTACGGGTGCTTGTTGAGCAGGGCCTTGACGGTGGTGCCCTGCTCCCGCTTCCAGTCGAAGGAGCCGGTGACGTCGTCCGCGGCGGACCCGTCGCTCTTGCTGTCGTCCCCGCCGAAGCCGGCGCCGCAGGCCGTGAGCAGCGGGGCCGCGGCAGCCCCGGCGGCGAGCGCGAGGAAGCGCCGCCGGTCGTGCACGTGCGTGTCCATCCGTACCTCCACGTGGGGGCTGGTTAACACGTCGAGTCGACTCGTTAACAGAGGGTGGAACGGCTGAAGTTGGGCGTCAATCCCTCGCGCACGGGAAAATATCGGGGCACAGTGAGAAGTTCACAGATCCGGCTGCGACGTCGTGGGAGGTTCCGGATGGCGGACGAGGGTGCGGGCTGGCTGGGCGTCGACCTGGGCACGCAGAGCGTCCGCGTGCTGCTCGTCACCGCCGACGGCCGGGTCCTCGGCAGCGGCTCGGCCCCGCTGACCGGGCGGCGGGACGGGGTGCGGCACGAGCAGGACCCGGAGCAGTGGTGGTCGGCGCTGTGCACGGCGTCCCGGGCGGCACTCGGCGCCGCGCCCGGCGTGCCGGTCGGCGGCCTCGCGGTGTGCGGCACGTCCGGCACGGTCCTGCTGACGGACGGCCCGGGCCGCCCGGTGAGCCCCGCGCTGATGTACGACGACGGCCGCGCTGCGAAGCAGGCCGTGCGGGCCCGGGAGGCGGGGCTCGCGGTGCAGGACACCTGGGCGCTGCCGAAGGCGTTGTGGCTGCTGGGGGAGTACGGCCCGGGTCTTCGCCTGAGTCACCAGCCCGACCTGATCGTCACCCGCCTCACCGGCGAGCCGCCCCCGGCGGACTCCAGCCACGCCCTCAAGACCGGCTACGACCTGCACGGGGAGACCTGGCCGGAGGCCGCCCTGGCCCAACTCGGTGTCCCGCACCGCCTGCTGCCCGACGTCGTACGCCCGGGCACCCGCCTCGGCGAGGTCGCCCCGGCCGCCGCCGACGCCACCGGCATCCCCGCCGGCACCCCGGTGCTCGCCGGGATGACGGACGGCTGCGCGGCGCAGATCGCCTCGGGCGCGCTGCGCCCCGGCTCCTGGAACTCGGTCCTCGGCACGACCCTCGTACTGAAGGGAGCTGCCCGCGACCCCGTCCAGGACCCCACCGGCGTGCTCTACAACCACCGTGCCCCCGACGGCACCTGGCTGCCCGGCGGGGCGTCCAGCGTCGGGGCCGGGGCGCTCGCGGCGCACTTCCCGGACGCCGACCCTTCCGCGATGGACGAACTGGCGGCGGCGTTCGAGCCGTCCCGTGCGGTCGCGTACCCGCTGGTCTCGCCGGGGGAGCGGTTCCCGTTCCGGGCGCCGGACGCGACCGCCCTGGTCCTGGGCGAACCCGAGGGCGACGCCGGCCTGTGGGCCGCGCTGCTCCAGGGCGTCGGCTTCGCGGAACGCCTGTGCCTGGACTACCTGCACCACCTCGGCGCCCCCCTCGACGGCCCGCTCACCTTCACCGGCGGCGGCGCGCGCAGCGGGTACTGGAACCAGCTGCGCGCCGACATCCTCGGCCGCCCGGCCCGCGTCCCGGACCAGACGGAACCGGCCCTGGGCATGGCCGCGCTGGCCGCGTACGGGGCGTGTGAGGCGGGCGCGCTCGCGGACGTCGCCGAGCGCATGGTCCGCGTCCGGACCGTCCTCGAACCCCGCCCCGACCGCGCGGCGGCCTTCGCCGAGCCGTACGCCCGCCTCGTCCACGCCCTGCGAGAACGCGGCTGGCTGCCCGCTGCCGTAGCGGAACACGCCCTGGCCCGTCTGCAGCGGGACACTGGGGAGTCATGACCACCACCCTCCTCCTGGCCCGCCACGGGCAGACCGTCTGGCACGCCGAGAACCGGTACGCCGGCGTCAGCGACATCGACCTCACCGACACCGGCCGCGCCCAGGCCGAGGCTCTCGGCCGCTGGGCCGCCGCCCACCCCGTCGACGCGATCTGGACGTCCCCGCTCTCCCGGGCCGTCGCCACCGCCGAGCCCGCCTGCCGTGCCCTGGACCTCGTCCCGCGGCGCGAACCGGGCCTCGTCGAATGCGACTTCGGAGTCGTGGAGGGCCGTACGCTCGCCGAGTTCGAGGCGGAGAACCCCGACCGGGCCGCGGCCTTCCGTGCCGACCCCGTCGCCCACCCCTTCCCCGGAGCGGAGGACCCGACGGCGGCAGCAGCCCGCGGTGCCGCCGCCCTGCGCCGCATCGCCGGCGCCCACCCCGGCGGACGCGTCCTCGTCGTCGCCCACAACACCCTGCTGCGCCTGGTCCTGTGCACCCTGCTGTCGATCCCGGCCGGGGAGTACCGCAGAGTGTTCCCGCGGTTGCGGAACGCTGCGATCAGCGAACTGCGCATGAACTCCGACGGTTCCGCCGCACTCCTCTCACTCAATGTGCCGTGCGGAACGGACGTGCCGTAGCACCATGAGCCCATGACGCAGATCGACACCTCGGTGCCGCACTCGGCCCGGATCTGGAACTACTGGCTGGGCGGCAAGGACAACTACCCGGTGGACGAGGCGGCCGGCGACGCCTACACGGCCGTTTTCCCGGGCATCGTCACCATCGCCCGCAGCAGCCGCGCCTTCCTCGGCCGCAGCATCCGCCACCTCGTCCAGGAGGCGGGCGTACGACAGTTCCTCGACGTAGGCACCGGCCTGCCGACCGTCGACAACACCCACGAGGTGGCTCAGCGCCTGGCTCCCGAGTCGCGCGTCGTCTACGTCGACAACGACCCGCTGGTCCTCACCCATGCCCGGGCCCTGCTCACCTCCACACCCGAGGGCGCGACGGCGTACGAGCCGATCAACCTCCACGAGCCGGAGCGCATCATCGAGGCCGCCGGCGAGACGCTCGACCTCACCCGTCCCACCGCCCTGATCCTCAGCGGCATCCTGGGGCACGTGGCCGACTACGACGAGGCCCGCGACCTCGTCCGCCGCCTGCTGGCCGGTCTGCCCTCCGGCAGCTACCTCTCCCTCAACGAGGGCTCCCGCGGCACCGACCCGGCCTACGAGCAGGCCCAGGACGCCTACAACGAGACGGGCGCCGTCCCGTACTTCCTGCGGCCGGTCGAGCAGATCGAGGCGTTCTTCGAGGGCTTGGAGCTGGTGGAGCCGGGCGTGGTCTCGGTACCGCTGTGGCACCCCGAGCCGGGCGCTCCCACGGAACCGATCGGCCAGCACGGCGGCCTCGGCCGCAAGCCGTAGCGCACATGCGGAAGGCCCCCGCGAGTCATGTCCTCGCGGGGGCCTTCTTCTTTCCGCCTGCCGCCGTGAAGGGTGAGAAGACGATCACGAGGCAGGACGCTTCACGGGGCCGCCGTCAGGGCGCCAGCAGCAGCACGTCCGCGCGGGACTTGGCGGCCTCGTACCGCCGCGCCACGTCCTGCCAGTTGACGACCTGCCACATCGCCTCGATGAAGTCGACCTTCTGGTTCCGGTACTGCAGGTAGAAGGCGTGCTCCCAGGCGTCGAAGACGAGGATCGGGGTCGAGCCCTGGCCGACGTTGCCCTGGTGGTCGTAGACCTGCTCCACGATCAGCCGCCCGCTCAGCGGCTCGTATGCCAGCACGCCCCAGCCCGAACCCTGAGTGGTCGCCGACGCCTTGGACAACTGCGCCTTGAACTTCGCGAACGACCCGAACGACTCGGCGATCGCGTCCGCGAGCTCACCCACACCGTCCTGCGCCAGCGGCTCACCGCCGCCGTCCTTCGGGCCGGTCATGTTCTGCCAGTAGATGCTGTGCAGGATGTGCCCGGACAGATGGAAGGCCAGGTTCTTCTCCAGCCCGTTGACCGCCCCCCACGTCTCCTTGTCCCGCGCCTCCGCAAGCTGCTCCAGCGTGTCGTTGGCACCTTTCACATAGGCCGCGTGGTGCTTGTCGTGGTGCAGCTCGATGATCTCGGGGCTGATCACGGGGGCGAGCGCGGAGTAGTCGTAGGGCAGTTCAGGCAGCGTGTAGACGGGCATGGCAGGGAACCCTCCGAACCTCTTATTGCAATAAGCTTGCAACTGCACGCTAGCAGCAAGAGAGCGGCGATGGGTGTTCAGGGCACACAAAAGGCCCCCGCGCGTGTCGCGGGGGCCAGGTGCCGGGAGACTTCCGGACGAGGGGCTACTGCCGGGCGCGCGCCTTCTGCCAGGCGTAGCCGACGGCCGCCAGGACCAGCGTCATCCCGCCCGTCGAGTACAACTGCACCCGCGTGTCGGGCTGGCGGGCCATCAGGACGAAGACGGCGGCCATGCCGGCCAGTGCGACCCACGTCAGCCACGGGAACGCCCACATCCGCACGACCAGCTTCTCCGGCGTCTCCCGCTCCAGGCGCCGTCGCAGCCGCAGCTGCGAGACGGCGATGAAGATCCAGACGACCAGGATCACCGCGCCGATCATGTTCAGCAGCCAGGAGAAGACGTCGTTCGGCCGCCAGTAGCTCAGCAGCACGCACAGGAACCCGAAGACGGAGGACGCCAGCACGGCGATCCGCGGGACCCCGCCCGAGACCCGGCCCAGCACCTTCGGGCCCTGGCCGCGCTCCACCAGCGAGTAGGCGATGCGCGAGGCGCCGTAGATGTTGGCGTTCATCGCGGACAGCAGGGCCACCAGGACGACCACGTTCATCAGCTGGCCGGCACCCGGGATGCCGAGTTCGTCGAGGGCGGCGACGTACGGGCCCTTCTCGACGACCTCCTTGGAGTCCCACGGCACCAGCGTGACGATGACGGCCATCGAGCCGACGTAGAACAGCGCGATCCGCCACATCGCCGTACGGACCGCGCTCGCCACGCCCTTGACGGGGTTCTCGGACTCGGCCGCCGCGATGGTGACCGTCTCCAGGCCGCCGTAGGCGAAGACCGAGGCGAGCAGGCCGATGACCAGGCCCTCGCCGCCGTTGGGGAGGAAGTCGGTGAGGTGGGAGGCGCCGGGCGAGTCCGTGCCCGGCAGGATCCCGAGGATCGCCAGGACGCCGAGCGCCAGGAACAGGGTGATCGCGCCGACCTTCAGGGCCGCGAACCAGAACTCGAACTCGCCGAAGTTCTTCACGGCCGCGAGGTTCGTGCCGCAGAACACGACCATGAACAGCGCCACCCACGCCCACTCCGGCGTCCCCGGCAGCCAGCCGCTCACGATCTTCGCGGCACCGATGCCCTCCAGACCGACGGCCGTGCACAGGAGCACCCAGAAGGCCCATCCGGCGGTGAAACCGGCCCAGGGGCCGATCGCGCGCTCCGCGTGCGCCGAGAACGAACCCGACGACGGATACGCGGCCGACATCTCGCCGAGCATCCGCATCACCAGCATGACGAGGAGGCCGGAGAGGGCGTAGGCGACCACGATCGACGGACCGGCGGCGGCGATGCCCGCGCCGGAACCGACGAACAGTCCGGCGCCGATCACCCCGCCGAGGGCGATCATCGACAGATGGCGCTGTTTCAGGCCGTGGGAGAGGGAGACGTCGGCCGTGCTGGGCTGCGTCTCCGTGGTGGTGCTGCTGGGCATGGGCGCGGCTCGTCCAATGCGTGAGAGGAGTGCGAGGGCAAAAACGCCGACAGTCTGGGATGCCTCTCCGCCCGAGCGAAGGGGCATCCCAGCATATGGACAGCCGCGTCGCTCTCCGTGGTTACGCGGCGACCGAGGTGTAGTGCGAGGCGTCGCCCTCGATGACGTAGCTCTCCTTACCCTCGATCCCGACGGGGATGTCCCCCGCGACCGTGACCCGGTGCAGACGGCGCGGCAGACCGTCGTAGTTGTCGACGGCGTAGTGCTGGGTGATGCGGTTGTCGAACACGACGAGCTGGTTCGGCGACCAGCGGTGGCGCAGGATGTTCTCCGGCCGCACGACGTACGCCTGGAGCAGGTCGAGGATCTTGCGGGACTCGCCCGGCGACAGGCCCACGATCCGCTGCGCGAAGCCGCCGATGAACAGCCCGCGCTCGCCGGTCAGCGGGTGGACGCGGACCACCGGGTGGGCCGTGCGGTACTTGATCGAGGTGAACTGGGCGCGCCGGGCGGCCTGCACCTCGTCGACGTCCTCGTCCGGGACGGCGTAGTCGTAGTCGTTGGTGTGCTCGGCCCACAGCGTGTCGGCGAGGTTCCGCAGCGACTCGGGCAGGTTCCGGTAGGCGGCGGCCGAGCTGGCGATCAGCGTCTCGCCGCCGTACGGGGGGACCGTGATGCTGCGCAGGCTGGTGGCCTGCGGCGGGTTGAGGACGAAGGTGACGTCGGTGTGCCAGTGGTTGGCGGCCCGGCCGCCCTCGCTGTCCACGGGCAGGACGTTCGGGGCGCCGTCGACGGAGGACACCGTCGGATGGGCGGCGGTGATGTCGCCGAAGTGACGGGCGAAGGCCTGCTGGCCCGCGTCGTCCAGCCCCTCCGCGTCGAAGACGAGTGCTTTGTGGGCGTTGAGCGCCTCACGCAGGGCGGTGTACGTCTCCTCGTCGAGGGGCCGGGTGATGTCGACACCCTCGACACGGGCGCCGATGTTCGCGGTGACCTTGCGGATCTCGATGGCCATGACGGGTTCCTTCCGGATCGGACGAGAGCGGATCAGACGAGAGCGGGGGCGAGGGCGTGCTGGTTGGCGGGGCGCGGGAGGCCGTACCGCTCCCGCAGGGTCCGGCGGGAGCTGCCGTACTCGGTGCGCAGCAGGCCCCGGGCACGCAGGATCGGGACGACGTGCTCGACGAAGGCCTCCAGGCCGGACGGCAGCACCGCGGGCATGATGTTGAAGCCGTCGGCGGCGCCCGAGGCGAACCACAGCCCGATCGTGTCGGCGACCTGCTCGGGCGTCCCCGCGAAGGTGAGGTGCCCGCGCCCGCCGCCGAGCCGCCCGATCAGCTGCCGCACGGTGAGCCGCTCGCGCCGGGCCAGCTCCACGACGAGCGTGTAGCGGCTCTTGGCACCCTCGACGGCGCTCTCCGGCGGCAGGTCGGCGGGCAGCGGGCCGTCCAGGTCCAGGGTGCCCGGGTCCAGCTGCAGCAGCCGCTCCAGGCGGTCCACTCCGTGCGTGTGCACGATGTGGTCCTCCAGGACCCGCTCGACGGCCCGCGCCTCGGCCTCCGTCGAGCCGATCACCGGGACGATGCCCGGCAGCACCTTGATGTGGTCGGCATCGCGGCCGGTCGCGACCGTCCGGGACTTGAGGTCGGCGTAGAAGGCCCGAGCGTCCTCGATGGTCTGCTTGGCGGTGAACACCGCTTCCGCGTACCGCGCGGCGAACCGCTTGCCGTCCTCGGAGGAGCCGGCCTGCACGAGCAGGGGGTAACCCTGAGGAGTGCGGGGCACGTTGAGTGCGCCCTCGACGCTGAAGTGACGGCCCTTGTGCCGGGGCGGGTGGATCTTCGCGTCGTCGCCCCACACGCCCGCCGCCTTGTCGGCGACGATCGCGTCGTCCTCCCAGCTGTCCCACAGCTTCAGCGCCACGTCGAGGAACTCGGCGGCCCGCGCGTACCGTTCGGCGTGCGCCGGCTCGGCGTCCAGACCGAAGTTCCGGGCGGCCTCGGCACCGGCGGTGGTGACGATGTTCCAGCCCGCCCGGCCGCCGCTGATGTGGTCCAGGGTCGCGAACCTGCGGGCCAGGTTGTACGGCGAGTTGTACGAGGTGGAGGCCGTGGCGATCAGGCCGATGTGCTCGGTGGCCGTGGCCAGGGCGGTCAGCAGGGTGATCGGCTCCAGTGCCCCGGCGGGCCGCTGGGCCACACTGCCCCACAGCTGCGGGCCGTCGGCGAGGAACAGCGAGTCGAAGGTGCCGCGCTCGGCGATCCGGGCGAGCCGCACGTAGTGCGCCAGGTCCACATGCGCGTGCGGGTCGCTCTCCGGCAGCCGCCACGACGCCTCGTGATGGCCGGTGTTCATCAGGAACGCGTTGAGGTGCAGCTGTCCGCGGGTCATCGATGGTCCTCCGTCACACCGAGCGCGGCCAGCAGCCGCTCCCGGTACTCGCCGAGCAGGGGGTCGCGGTACGACCGCGGATGCGCGCGGTCGATGGTGAGGTCGAGGCCGATCCGGCCCTGGTCGAGGACGAGCACCCGGTCGGCGAGCACGATCGCCTCGTCCACGTCGTGGGTGACCAGCAGCACCGAGGGCCGGTGGCGCTCCCACAGCTGCCTGAGCAGGCCGTGCATGCGGATCCGGGTGAGCGCGTCCAGCGCCCCGAAGGGCTCGTCGGCCAGCAGCAGTTCCGGCTCGCGGACGAGGGACCGGGCCAGGGCGGCGCGCTGGGCCTCCCCGCCGGACAGCTGGCCCGGCCAGGCCCGCTCGCGGCCCTTCAGCCCCACCTCTTGCAGGGCCTCACGGCCGCGCTGCTCGGCGTCCTTGCCGTCGAGTCCGAGCAGGACGTTGGCGAGCACCCGCCGCCAGGGCAGCAGCCGGGAGTCCTGGAAGACCACCGACACCCGCTCGGGGGCGGTGAGCCGGCCGCTGCCGGTCACGCCGTGGTCGAGTCCGGCGATCGCCC
This sequence comes from Streptomyces afghaniensis, assembly GCF_044327915.1. Taxonomy (NCBI): domain Bacteria; kingdom Bacillati; phylum Actinomycetota; class Actinomycetes; order Kitasatosporales; family Streptomycetaceae; genus Streptomyces; species Streptomyces afghaniensis. The sequence goes on along the minus strand of NZ_JBIRGJ010000002.1, from coordinate 509,385 downwards.
GCAGCAGCGTGCTCTTGCCTGAGCCGCTGTGCCCGAGCAGGGCCGTGAACTGTCCGGCCGGCAGATCCAGGTCGATGCCGTCGAGGACCGTGCGGCCGTCGAACGACCGGGTCAGGCCCCGCAGCTGGACGGCGGGCCGGGTCAGCTGCTCAGTGTGCGGCGCCATGACAGCACCCTCCGTTCGACGATGCGGACCGCGCTGTCGGAGACGAGGCCGAAGATGCCGTAGACGACCAGGCCGACGAGGATGACGTCCGTCTGGCCGTAGTTCTGCGCCTGGAACATCATGTAGCCGAGGCCGCTGGTGGCGTTGATCTGCTCCAGCACCACCAGGCCCAGCCAGGAGCCGGTCACGCCGAGTCGCAACCCGACGAAGAACCCGGGCAGCGCGCCGGGGATGACGACCTGCCGGATGAACCGGTACTTCGACAGGTCCTGGACCTCGGCCAGTTCGACGAACCGGCTGTCGATACCGGACAGCGCGGCATGTGTGTTGAGGTAGATCGGGACGTAGACGACGATCGCGATGATGGCGATCTTGAAGGTCTCGCCGATGCCCAGCCAGAGGATGAACAGCGGTATCAGACCCAGGGTGGGGATCGCCCGGTTGAGGTTGACCGTCCCGTCGATCAGTGCCTCGCCGGTCCGGGTGAGCCCGGACACCAGCGCCAGCAGGATGCCCACGGTCAGGCCGATCGCGAAGCCGGTGGCCGCGCGCTGCAGCGAGGTCAGGATGTCGTCCGGCAGCGTGCCCGCGCTCCACAGGCGGCTGCCCGTCTCCAGCACGGTCCAGGGCGCCGGGATCGCGCCCGGGTCGAGCAGTCCGGCGGCGGAGGCGACGACCCACAGGGCGAGGACGACGGCGGGCCCGACGATCCGGGTGGCGGGCAGCCGCCTGCCGGGGGCCAGCCGCCGGCGCCGGCGCACCTGGCGCGTCTCCTCGGCGGCGGTGGCGAGCGGTGCGGCGGCGGTCTCGGTGGCGGTCTCGGCCGCGGTCGCGGTCGTGTGCGTTGTCGTGTGCGTTGTCGTGGTCACGGCGGTCACCTCCGGTACTCCGCGGGTACGGCCTTCGCCGCGATGGACTCGAATCGGTGGTCGAAGAGCTCGGAGACGTCGAACTTCTTCACGAAGCCGCCCTCCGCGAGCAGATCGGCGGTCTCCTGCTCCCACGCGATCGCCTCGTCCCAGCGCGGCGGGAACAGCGGCTTGTTGGCCAGCGCGGTGACCGCCTTCGCCTGGGCCGGGGTCAGGTTCTGCGTCCCGACGTAGAACTGCTCGTTCCACTCGTCGGGGTGCTCGTACGTCCACACCTGACCCTTCGCCCAGTACGGGATGTACGCGGCGATCGCGGCGGCCTTCGCGGAGTCGTTCAGCACCGGGACCGGCGCCCACAGCAGGTTGAGCAGGTCCACCACGTCCGTGGTGATGGTCCGGGCGGACTTGTACTGCGCCAGGTACGCGGGCGCCTGCGTGTTGGCGAGCGGGGCGATGTCCACCTGCCCGGACTGCAGGGCGGTGAGGAACTGGTTGCTGGTCAGCGGCACCAGCTCCACGTCGTCGTAGGCCAGCCCGGCCTTCTTCAGCGCCCGCAGCAGCACGACGCCCTGTGCCTGCCCCTGGGAGAAGGCCAGCCGCTTGCCCCTGAAGTCGGCGACCTCGCGAATGTCGCCGCCGGGCTTGGTGGCGAACAGGTAATTGGGCTTGCGGGTGATGTTGATCGCGACGATCTTCGCGTCGAAGCCCTGGTAGTGCGCCTGGATCGGAGGAATCCCCGCGTTGTTGGCGACCTCCAGCGACTTCGCGCGGAAAGCGTTGATGACATCGGGGCCCGCGCCGATGTTCAGCCAGTCGGCCACCTTGAACGGCAGGTCGCGGAACCCGGCCAGCTTGAACTGGAGTTGCTGCGCGTTCTGGTACGAGGCGATCTGCAGGCTCGTACCCGCGGGCACCCTGGAGGCCAGCGGGGCGTCGGACGCCGCCTCGGCCGCGGCGCTGTTGTCCGCGCAGCCGCTCAGTCCGGCCGCAGCGGCTGTCACACCGAGCAGTGAGGTCAGGAACTGTCGCCGGTCGAGGCCGGGAACGGGGGGCGAAGGCATGGGAGGACTCCCTGGGGATGGCAGACGGCACAGCACGCGGAATTCCGGGCAGGAAAAGCCGGGCAGGGGAATTCACGTGAATTTCACACGGGAAGGAGAAGGCGCTCCGTGAACGGGCGCCGGGGGCGCGTCAACGGGTCAGCAACAGAGAGTGCGACAGCTCGTGAGCGGGCTCATGAACAGGATGTTCCCGGCCATGCGTCACTCCTGTCAACATTCCGAGTTTCTGAATTAAATGACCTCAGGTGACACGCCCAGCGGATCCCGGTAAAGGACGTCGAGCGCCACCGAACCACCCGCCACGGCCAGAACGGAATCCAGGAAACTGCTCGGTGACACGGTCGCGGCGCGGCCGGCTTCGACCTCATCCCGCAACGCGGTCAGGCAGTCCTCCCGGTACATGATCCCGATCTCCGTCACGACCACCCGCTCCGGGTTGAGCACATCGAGCAGCAGCCTGACCGCACGCCCGACCCTCCGCGACCGCTCCGTCAGCAGCCGTACGGCCACCGGGTCACCGGCCGCGGCGGCGCCGACCACGTGCATCGGGTTCACTCCGTCGACGATCCCCGCCTCCTGGGCCCGCCGGCAGAGGGTCCGCTCGCTCAACTCGGCCTGGAGGCAGCCCATCCGGCCGCAGTCACAGTTCTCCGTGCCGCCCGGCACCGGCAGATGGGCGATGGCCCCGGCCTGGGAGCGCGGCCCGTGGTGCACCTCGTCGTTGGTGGCGAACGCCGCGTCGACCACGTTGCCCGCGAACAGGTGCAGCACGCTGCGGCTGCCCCTTGCCCCACCGAACAGGCGCTCCGCGTTGACCAGCGCCCGCGCGTGCCCGTCCACATGGACCGGCAGCCCGGTGTGCGCGCCGAGCACCTCCCGCACCGGCACCTCGCGCCAGCCCAGCAGCGGATGCTCGACGACGGTGCCCGAGTCCCGGTCCACCCAGCCGCCCGCGGCGAAACCGACACCCAGCGCCCTGCTGCCGGGAGTCCCGGCGAGCAGCGCCGCCAGCACGTCGGCGGCCCGCGCCAACACCACCGCGGGATCGGTGCGTTCGTGCTTCACTTCCCGCCGGGCCAACACGCGCCCGCGCAAGTCCAGCAGCGCGACCGTGGTGTGCGGCACAGCCACGTGCACCGAGCCGACCACGAACCGGGAGTCGTCCAGGTCGACCGGCTGGTGCGGTCGCCCCACGCCCCCGGAGCGCCGGAGCTCGGCGGACTCGCGGATGAGCCCCGACTCCGCGAACCGGGCACAGTAGCCGGTCACCGACGCCGGCGACAGGCCGGTCAGCCGGGCGATGGTGCTGCGCGCGACCGGGCCGTGCTCCAGCACGGCCCGCAGGACGGCACTGGCGCTGGTGCGGCGCCGGTCGTTGTCGGCGACACGGGGAACGGTGGACGTCAGAAGGGGAGCCGCGGTACGGGGCATGGGAATCTTCCTGGGGCCGGTCCGACACTGCGCCGTCTCGATCGGCGAGCCGGATCCCCTCCGCCCCGCCTCACAGAGGGCGGCGACAGGTGGCCGTGCCCTGGCGTCGCAGGTCGACGTAGCGACGCGACGAGAAGTACCGGGCCTGGGCAACCATGTCCGCGACGCTAGCAAAACGGCCCGGGGCTGCCCAGACGGTGACCGACGGGCGAGACGGCGGGCTCGGCGACGTTGGGGGAAACCTACAGAGGTCCGGTTTCCCGCCTCTCGTGTCGCAGGGCACCCCATCACCGTGACTGGCATCACGCCGTGGTGGCTGTAACCCGCATCCTTTGTCCGAAGCCGACCAACTGCCGGTCCACGCCTTTGTCGAGCGCTGACGGTGATCGGGGTGAGCGCGCTGGGATAGCGTCACGGTGTCCCATCGCCCTCACCCTCGCGGAGTCCCCATGAGCACCGCTGCCGCCACACCCGCCCGCACCGGGCAGGTCCTCGCCGACCTGCTGCCCGCATCCCGTGTCCGGGACGCGGCCCTCGTGCTCGGCGGAGCCGCGCTCACCGGCCTCGCCGCGCAGATCTCGGTGCCCGTGCCCGGCTCCCCGGTGCCGGTGACCGGACAGACCTTCGCCGCGCTGCTCGTCGGCACCGCCCTTGGTGCCGGGCGCGGCTTCGTCGCGCTGGCGCTGTACGCCGTGGCGGGCCTCGCCGGTGTGCCGTGGTTCGCGAGCGGCACGTCCGGCGTCGCCCCCTCCTTCGGCTACATCCTCGGCATGATCCTCGCCTCCACGGTGGTGGGCGCCCTGGCCCGCCGCGGCGCCGACCGCTCGATGCTGCGCATGGCGGGCACGATGCTGGTGGGCGAGGCGATCATCTACGCCGTCGGCGTGCCCTACCTGGCCCTCGCCACCGGCATGTCCGCCACCGCCGCGATCGCGGCCGGCCTCACGCCGTTCCTGATCGGCGACGCGCTGAAGGCGGCGCTGGCGATGGGGGCGCTGCCGACGGCATGGAAGTTCGCGAACAAGCGCTGAACCCGTAGGCGTTGCCAAGAGGCCCGCCGGGGGCGTCACGCCCCCGGCGGGCCTCTTGGCGTCAGCACGGTCGGCAGGGACTGGATCAGCCCTCCTGAACCCCTGGCCGCCGCCGCTGCGCCCACCACATTCCGGCCACACCCGCCGCGAGCAACGACGCACCGGCCGCGCCCAGCGGCAGCAGATCCCGCGCCGGACCGGTCTTCGGCAGCTCCTTGCCGCCCGGGGAGTCCGGCTTGCCGGGGGAGACCGGCTCGTTGTCGGTGCCGAGCAGCAGGGGCGTCGCCGGTGCGTCCGGCGACGGATTGGTCGTGCCGAACGGCACCGGGCCCTGCTGCCAGAACGTCTTCTTCCCGTCGCCCGTCTGCACGGGCAGACAGATCTTCCCGGTCTTGCCCAGGTCGTACGTCGCGTCGACCGCGTACGACTTCGACTCACCGGCCGGGAGATTGCCGACGGGGCAGCTGAAACCGCTGTTCGAACCCTCCGGAAGATTGTTCTCTGCTATCGCGGAACACCCCTGGACGTTCTTGACGGTGAGTCCGTCGAAACCGACGACCAAAAGCTGGATCTTCCCGCTGTCCTTGTTCCCCTCGTTCTTCACCGTGGCGGTGAGCGCTGTCTTTTCGGAGTCGTTGTCGACCGAGATCTTCTCGGGCAGCAGCGTGGTCAGCTTCACCCGCGCCGGTGCCTCGTCAACGACCTTTCCTCCCTTGCTGCTCGCGGGCCCTTCGTCTTCCGCTCCGGCTGTTCCGGAAAGGATCACCACGGCCGAGAAGGATGCTGCTACCAGCGATCCCGCGACTGCCGCCGTGCGACGAGAACTCATGTTCGTCCCCCCTTTGCGTCCCCCTGGACTGCCCTGGCCTGCGCCAGAATTCGCCAGTACTGAAAGAGCTACCACAAGATTTCCCGGCACTATCCTGGTACGGCACGAAGTGTGACCGTTGTGTTTCACTGGAGTCGGTCGCGGCGTCGCGGAGGGGGTGCAGCGGATTGCCGGGGAATGCGAACATCGGCGGTGTTCCAGGGATATTGGTGACGGGGCGCTATCGGCTGGTCGAAAGTATCGGGCAGGGGGGAATGGGGCGGGTGTGGCGAGCCGCCGACGAAATACTCGACCGGCAGGTCGCCGTCAAGGAAATGCGTATCGACGGCCTCGACGCGGAGGACAGCAGGACGCGCCGCGAACGCACCCTGCGCGAGGCCAGGGCCACGGCCCGGATCGACCACCCCAACGTCGTACGGGTCTACGACGTGGTCGACGAGGGCGAACGCCTCTGGATCGTCATGGAGTTGGTCGCGGGCCGCTCCCTCGAACGGATCCTCGCGGAGGAGGGACCGCTGGACCCCCGCGACACGGCCCGGATCGGGCTCGGCCTGGTCGCGGCGCTGCGGCAGGTCCATGCGCGGGGAGTGCTGCACCGGGACATCAAACCGGGCAACGTGCTGGTGGAGACCGGGAGCGGGCCGGCCGGACCGGCACGCGGCACCGCCGCCCGGCGTGTCGTCCTCACGGACTTCGGCATCGCCGCGATCCAGGACGCCAAGGCGCTCACCATGGTCGGCATGCTGGTCGGCTCGCCCGACTACATGGCTCCCGAGCGCATCTCCGGCCGCCCGCAGGGCCCACCGTCCGACGTCTGGTCCCTCGGCGCGACCCTCTGCGCGGCCCTCGGCGGCCGTTCCCCCTTCGCCCGCGACACCACGCTGGCGACCCTGCACGCGGTCCTGTACGAGGAGCCCGAACTCCCCGCCACGTCCGGCCCGTTGCGCGACGTCCTGACGTCCCTGCTGGAAAAGGAGCCGTCGGTCCGCCCCGGCCTGGAGGAACTGGAAGCGGCCTTGGACCCGGTCGCGTTCCCGGCGCCGACGCCTACGGTGGCGGTGGGTCCGGTACGGGAACGACTGGAGCGGACAACGGGGTTGCCGGAGCCGGAGCCGGAGCCGGAGCCGGAGCCCTGGCCGGAACCGGAACAGCCGGACTCGGAGCCGTCGGACGTGGAGCCGGTGTCGGATTCGGCCCCGGCTCAGGACCCCGCCGCGAGGCCGGAGCGACGACCCCGGCCCGAACCCGAGCGCCCCGAGCCGGACGAACACCCCGTCCCGGAACCGGACCTGCGGACACCGGCCCCGCCACCTCTCCCGCCCCCCGGGCGGCCCACCCCGAAGGACCCCCGCCAGCCCGCCCCCACACCCGCACCCGCCCCCACATCCGCACCCAAACCCACGGCGAAGACCGAACCGAACAAGGCCAGTTCGCCACCCCCCACCGCCACCACTACGCCCCACACCACCACGACCAGAGCCCGCCCGAGCCCCGTCTCCCTCACCCGAGCACAAGCGGCGACGGAGTGCGGCCCCCGCCCCACGCCGGCACCCATCCCCACACCCACCACGATGCCGCCGGGCGAACTGCCCGGCCCCGCCACTCCGGCCGCGGCCCGCCCCCGCGCCGGCCACCGCCGTACGGTGCTCGCCGCCGCGGCGGCCACGGTCGCGACGGTCGGCGCCGTCGTAGGAATCGTGCTGGCGACGTCATCCGGTTCACCGGGCGACGACACCCCCCGAGCAGGCTCCTCGGCCTCCGCACCACCCACGACCGGCGGCGAGCCCTCACCCACCGTCGAAGGCACATCCAGGCCGCAGAGCCTGCCGCCGGGCGCGCACCGGGAGGCCGGAGGATTCGCCTGGGCGACACCCGACGGCTGGCGGCGGGACGTGAAGACGGGCGCGGAAGTGCACTACACCTCCCCGGACGGCACGCAGGAACTGGTCGGCAAGTCGTCCCTGGCCCGCGGTGACCTGCTGGAGACCTGGCAGACCTCGGAGCGCAACGCCCACCAGGGCGAGGACTACCGCAAGGTCCGTCTGGAGGAGACGACGTTCCGCGGCCACCCGGCGGTGGTCTGGGAGTACACGTTCACGCTGAAGGGCGTCCACTGGCACGCCCGCCTCTTCGGCTTCAACGTGGACGGCAAGTCGTACCAGATCAACACCTGGTACGACTCCGGCGTCGAAACGGAAGCCCTCCGCACGTACGAGAAGGTCAAGGACAGCTTCACGGTGCTGTAGGCGGCAACGGGAAAGCCCCCCGTTCACCACGAACGGGGGGCACCGGGAAAAGGGCCGGTCAGCCGGCCGAAACCTCGTCCCGCCTGTCGTCCTGCGCCTGCGCCTGCTCCTGCGCCTGCGCGGCGGCAGCGGCGGCCCGCCGCCCCCCGAGGACCTTCTCCTTCACGAAGGCGACGGCGAGGACGAGCGCCGCGACGAGCAGCGACAGCAGCATGGTCTCGCGGCCGTCGTGCTCGGTGTCGGTGAGCATGTACCCGAGGATGAACACGATCAGCGCGGCCGTCGCCCAGGTCAGGTACGGGTACAGCCACATCTTCACGACGAGCTTCTCGGGCGCCTCGGCCTGGATGATCCTCCGCATCCGCAGCTGGGAGAAGCAGATCACCAGCCACACGAACAAGGCGACAGCGCCACTGGAGTTCACGAGGAAGAGGAAGACGGAGTCCGGGAACTTGTAGTTGAAGAACACGGCGACGAAGCCGAACGCGACGGACGCGAGGATCGCCGTGCGCGGCACGCCGTTGGCCGTCGTCCGGGCGAAGCCCTTCGGCGCGTCACCGCGCTGGCCGAGCGAGAAGGCCATGCGGGAGGCGGTGTAGAGGCCGGAGTTGAGACAGGACAGCACCGAGGTCAGCACGATGAAGTTCATGATCTGGCCGGCGTGCGGAATGCCGAGGGAGTCGAGCGCGGCGACGTACGAGCCGTCCTTGGTGATGGACTTGCTGTCCCAGGGCAGCAGGGACACCACGACGAAGATCGAGCCGAGGTAGAACACGGCGACACGCCAGATGATGCTGTTGGTGGCCTTGGTGACGGCCTGCTGCGGGTTCTCGGACTCACCGGCGGCCAGGGTGGCGATCTCGCTGCCCATGAAGGAGAAGACGACGAGCAGCACACCGGTGAGGATCGCCCCGGGACCGTGGGGCAGGAAGCCTCCGTGCTCGGTGAGGTTGCTCAGCCCGGCCTGTTCACTGTCCACACCCGGCAGGAGCCCGAAGACGGCCAGCCCGCCGATGACGATGAACGCGGCGATCGCGACCACCTTGATCCCGGCGAACCAGAACTCGAACTCTCCGTACGACCCGACGGAGACGAGGTTGGTGGCGGTGAGCACCAGCATCACGATCAGGGCCCAGGCCCACTGCGGCACGGCCGGTATCCACCCCTCCAGGATCACCGCACCGGCGGTCGCCTCGACCGCCAGCACGACCACCCAGAAGAACCAGTACAGCCAGCCGATGGAGAAACCGGCCCAGGACCCGAGCGCCCGGTCGGCGTGCGCGGAGAAGGAACCCGAGGTCGGGTTGGCGGCCGACATCTCACCGAGCATCCGCATCACGAGCACGACGAGCGTGCCGACGAGGGCGTACGACAGGAGGATGCCGGGCCCGGCGGTGGCGATACCGGAGCTGGACCCGACGAACAGGCCGGCCCCGATGACACCACCGATGGCGATCATGGAGAGGTGCCGGCTCTTGAGCCCGGCTTGGAGCCCGGAGCCGTCACCGGGTTCGTTTCCTGTCGTTTTGAGAGTCGGCTGCGAGGTCATGGAGCGGATTTCCTTTGCGCCGGGGAGCTGTTTGCCCGTACGAGCGGTGTACGAGCGGTTATACGAGCCGGTCCAGTGAATCGGAGGTGAACGGATAGGAGAACCTTTGAATCCAGATTGTTACTTGAGGTTTTCCTGAGCTTCCGTAATCCGGCTCACAATCACGTCAAGTTTTCGTGAGCGCCACCCCGCGCGCCTGCCCCGAAACATCCGTGTCACACTCGTCCCATGCGCGTGTACCTCGGCTCGGACCATGCGGGCTACGAACTGAAGAACCACCTCGTCGAGTGGCTGAAGGCGGCGGGTCACGACCCCGTCGACTGCGGCCCGCACATCTACGACGCCCAGGACGACTACCCGCCCTTCTGCCTCCGCGCCGCGGAGCGGACGGCCGCGGACACCGACGCCCTCGGCATCGTCATCGGCGGCTCCGGCAACGGTGAGCAGATCGCCGCGAACAAGGTCAAGGGCGTCCGCGCGGCCCTCGCGTGGAGCGAGGAGACCGCGGCCCTCGGCCGCCAGCACAACAACGCCAACGTCGTCGCCGTGGGCGCGCGCATGCACTCGCAGGACGAGGCGACGAAGTTCGTCGAGACGTTCCTCAGCACCCCGTTCTCCGGTGACGAACGTCACATTCGCCGGATCGACATGCTCGCCACGTACGAAACGACAGGCGACCTCCCCCCGATCCCGCCCCACCACCCGCAGCAGTAACGGCGCCCGGACCGGTCCGAGCCCTGCGCGCTGCGTCCGGCTCCGGCATCCGCCCTGTCCTGTCCTGAGCCCGGCGCGCATACCGCGCCGGTGCTCAGGCGCGTCCGGCCGTCGTGATCACCAGAGGGGAGCCCCTGTGCCGGAAGGCCACACCATCCACCGACTGGCCCACGACTACGCCACCGCCTTCCTCGGCACAACCCCCCGGGTGACGAGCCCCCAGGGCAAGTTCACCGACGCCGCCGCCCTCCTCACCGGCACGGAACTCACCCACACGGAAGCCCACGGCAAACACCTCTTCCTCGGCTTCCACGCCACCGACTGGATCCACATCCACCTCGGCCTCTTCGGCAAGGTCACCTTCGGCCCGGCCCCCGCGCCCCCGCCCACCGACACCGTCCGCCTCCGCCTCGCGAACGACACCGCCTACGTCGACCTGCGCGGCCCCACCACCTGCGCCCTCATCACACCCCCGGAGAAGCAGGCGATACACGACCGCCTCGGCCCCGACCCCCTCCGCGACGACGCCGACCCGGACACCGCGTACCGCCGCATCACCCGCAGCCGTACAACCATCGCCGCCCTCCTCATGGACCAGAAGGTCATCGCCGGCGTGGGAAACGTCTACCGCGCGGAGGTCCTCTTCCGGCACCGCATCGACCCGTACCGCCCCGGCAAGGACATCACCCCACCCGAGTGGCACGCGATCTGGACCGACCTGGTCGAGCTCATGCGCGAGGGCGTCCGCAACAACCGCATCGACACCGTCCGCCCGGAACACACCCCGGAGGCGATGGGCCGCCCGCCCCGCGTGGACGACCACGGCGGCGAGGTGTACGTCTACCGCAGGGCCAACCTGCCCTGCCACATCTGCGGCGGCGAGATCCGCACCGCCGATCTCGCCGCCCGCAACCTCTTCTGGTGCCCGGCCTGCCAACGCCCCTGAAACGGCCCGGGCGTCAGAACCCGTGCGGCAACCACGGCGGCACAGCCGCCCCGAACCCGAGCGACGCCTCCGCCAGCGCCCCCGGCCGCAGCTCCCGCACCCGTCCCGCCGCCCCCAGCGAGGCCAGCGACACGCCTCCGAGATACGCCGCCCCCAACTCCCGTACGGACAACGCGACATCCGCCGCATCCGCCGTACGCACACAGGACGCCCCCTTCGCATCCCCGCTGAGCCGCCAACGCCCGGCGTTCCAGGGACAGAACGCGTCCTCCACCTCGAACACCACGTCCACCGGCGCCTGATACGTCCGCGCCTCCAGCGCGGCCCCGACATCCACCAGCCGTACGTACAGCGAATCCCGCAACCGCGGCTGACACCGCCGTATGTCGGACACCATGTACTGCCACGCGTCGTCGACCGGCCGCCCCCGCAGCGCCAGCGTCGACGTCAGGTCGATGCCGAACAGGAACCGCAACAGCGCCGCGTCCGCCGCGGGATCCAGCGCGGCGGAGTTCTCCAGCGTCACCGTGCCGTTGGCCCCGGCGTGCTCCCAGCCCGGCTTGACGCGGTACCGCGCGTACCCGACCGTCTCCCCGTCCCGCTCGGCGAGGACGCACTGAAGCGGCGACGCCCCCTCCCGCCCGCTCTCCGGATCGAGCACCCCGAGCCGCTCCCAGCCGGGCAGCCGCGCCACCATCCCCGGCCGGGACGGCACCAGCCGTGCGTACACCGCCTCGCACACGTCGACGACATCGGCGGGAACGGCGTAGCGCAGGCGTACGTCGTCCGTACCGGCCGGCAGCGAGGTCAGCCGCACGCGACTCGTGTCGATCTCGGCGTGCAACTGGAAGGTGGCGGCGCCGTATCCGAACCGGCCGTAGATCGCCGGCTCGGAGGCGGTGAGCACGGCCAGCGGCTCACCCCAGGCGCGGACGTCGTCCAGCTGCCGCCGCATCATCGAGGTCAGGACACCGCGCCGGCGGTGCGTGGCGGCCACGCTCACCATCGTGACGCCCGCGGCCGGCACCGAGGCCCCGCCGGGCACGGTGAGCCGGAAGGAGAACGCCCCCGCCGTCCCCACGCAGGCGTCCCCGTCCCAGACGCCGAGCGAACGGTCGTACTCGGTCAGCGCGTCCCACAACTCCCGCTCCTCGGCGGACTCGGGCACTCCGCCGAAGGCGCGGAGGAGGGTGTCGTACCACGTGTCCCAGTCGTCCTGCCGAAGCACTCGCAGGGTCGCCGCGGAGCCGGCCGTGTCAGTCACCATGAGCCATGCCTACCAGGGCAGTGCGGGGCGAGCGAGGGATTTTCTCCCGGCCGGCGACGGGCGGCGCACCGTGAAGTTCACTGTGAAGTCGGCCCTCGGACGGGGGACAAGTAGGACCTCCCGTGCCAAGCGGCCCGTCCGATGGATAGGGTCCCGAACTAATGGCAGCAGGACGAGAGCGGCGCGCGGAAGCCGAGACGTTCACGGCCCGGTTGAAGAAGCAGTGGCACCGGGCCCGCGTCGGCGTGCGCCGAGCCGCCGTGGACTACTTCCGCGGCGACGGCTCGGACTGGATCGCCCTGGCCGGTCTGCTCCTGATGGTTCCGGTGATCGCGGCGGCGACGCTGGCGAACTCCGTGTGGTTCTCGCCGGCCGCGCTGGTCCTGCCGGTCGTCGTGGGCGGCCTGCTGCTGCGCCCGGCGAGCCTGCTCGGCCTGTACGCGGCGGCGGCCACGGCACTGATCGTGGAGTCGGTGCGGCTGGGCCCCTACACAGAAGGCCCGTCCAGAGTCACCCCGGGCGTGGTGCTCGTGGTCGCGGCCTGTGGTTTCTTCGGGCTGCTGCTGGCGCAGTTCCGCAGCCGGGTCGGTGTGCCCTGGCGGCGCGGCGGCACCATGCTCTTCGACCTGCGCGAACGCATCCGGGTGCAGAGCAAGCTGCCCGGCCTGCCGGACGGCTGGCACCGGGAGATGGCGCTGCGCCCGGCGGGCGGCCAGTCCTTCTCGGGCGACTTCGTGGTGGCGGCGCGCACCAACGGCGGTCGTACGCTCGAGGTCGTCCTCACCGACGTATCCGGCAAGGGCATGGACGCGGGATCCCGCGCGCTGCTCCTGTCCGGTGCGTTCGGCGGCCTCCTGGGTTCCCTCCCGCCGCACGCCTTCCTCCCGGCCGCGAACGGCTATCTGCTCCGCCAGGACTGGGACGAGGGCTTCGCGACCTCCATCCACCTGGTCCTCGACCTGGACTCCGGCGACTACGAGCTCTACTCCGCCGGCCACCCGCCGGGTCTCCAGCTCAGCGCGGGCAGTGGCCGCTGGGAGGAGAAGGCGGCCGAGGGCCCGCTCCTCGGTGTGTACGACGGCGCCCAGTTCGACCCGGTGAAGGGCTCGCTCCGCCCGGGTGACGTGCTGATGCTGTTCACGGACGGCCTGGTGGAGACCTCCGACCGCGACATCGTCGAGGGCATCGACCGCCTCACCGGCGAGGCCGACCGCTACGTCGCAGGCGGCTTCCACGGTGCCGCCTGGCACCTCATCGAGGCGGTGGCCAAGGACGTCAACGACGACCGGGCCCTGCTGCTGATCTGCCGGGAGGGCCCGACGGCCGCGTCCGCCCGCTGACGCACGGACCGCCCGATCCATGGTTCGGTCATGATTGTGTGGTGCTTCTGCGACCGAACCGGACCCCGATTGCACAGGCAACTGTCGTGTTGATAGAGATTATTGACAAGACTTGAGGACGGCCGGAAGCGGTCGCCGCGATGGCCCATACGGGGGAGGCGAGTTAGCGCGATGAAGTTCGACATGGGGTCGCAGACGCTGTCGACGTTGCAGCGTGACACGCGTGGTTCGACGGATGACCTGGGTGGTCTGGTCCGTCAGTTGGTGGCGGCGGCGCAGCCGCTGGAGGGTAAGTTCAACGGTTCGGGCCGTGTGATGTTCAACCAGTTCAAGGCGCGGGCGGATCGGATCGCGTCGGATCTGAACTCGTCGCTGTCGGCGATCCTGGGCGGTCAGTCGGGCATGGACTCGGCGTTCTCCTCGGGCGACCAGGAGCAGGGTGACAACGCGCGTCAGCAGATGTCGGCGGCGAACTTCGACGCCGCGCGTTTCCGCTGAGGGCTGGCGGCGTTCGGTTGCTGCCGGTGTTTCGCCGGTTGGGTTTCTGGTTGTGTTCGGTTTCTCGGGGAGTGGTGTGTGATGGCAGGCGCGGGTTCGGACCGCAGGTCGTATGACACGGGTGCGTCGGCGGACGCGCAGTCCAACATCCAGGGGGTGATCGGCCGTCTGGAGTCGCTGATCACCGAGCGTGACAAGCAGGTGAAGGCGGCGATGGCCGACTTCACGGCGGATGGCGTGGCGGATGAGTACCACGGCAAGGAACAGCGGTGGAACAAGGCCTCGCAAGAGGTCAAGAACATCATTCATCTGCTGAAGACGACGCTGGAGAAGAACGACGGCACGGCGCAGTCGACGATTCAGCGTGCGAAGGCGGCGGTGGACAACATCGGCTGAGCAGCCGCTGTTGCCGCTGTAGGTGTGTCGGTGAAGTTCGTTGGTTGTGTGTGACGGGGGTTTTCGGTGCCCGGCTGGGATTTGAAGCCGCAGGGTATTTCGCATGTGCTGAAGACGACGGGTGATGCGGCGTCGAAGCTGGAGAAGTACGCCAAGGCGTTCGGTGAGCATCTGACGTCGGCGGCGTCCAGCGCGGGCACCGTCTCCGCCGAGGGCGGCGGTGAGGGCGGCGAGAAGGCGCAGGGCGGTCTGGTCGCTTTGGCGTTGTCGCAGTTCGCGGAGCACGCGACGAAGGATCTGAAGTTCGTCGCGGCGCGGGCGGGCAAGTCGTTGCAGGGCGCGGTGGATGCCACCACGGCGTATCTGAACGGTGACGAGGAGATGGCGGCGGAGGCCCAGCGCAAGACGCTGCAGGCGCCCGCCGTGGATCTGCCGGGAGTCGGTAAGCGGTGATCCAGCCGGAGAAGATCCCGCAGTTCACGGGGAATCTGGAGCAGCTGGAGACCGACTACGCGGATCTGAAGAAGGACGCGGGTCATGTCCGGGACGCCGGCGGGGACATCCACTCCCGCTTCCAGGGCTTGTCGGCGTTCTATCAGGCTCCGGAGGCGGAGCAGTTGTTCGCCACGACGAAGCCGGTCAAGGAGAAGGCGGACGCGTTCGCCGATGACCTTCAGACGGTGTCGGGGGCGTTGTCGTCGTATGCGACGGAGATCCGGCCGCTGGTGGCGAAGCTGAAGCGGCTGAAGGCCGAGGCGGTGGCTTTCGTCGACTCGGTCAAGGACGACGACGAGTGGGAGTACGACGAGGACAAGGTCGACGAGCACAACAAGCTGCGCGATGAGATCACCGCGACGGTCGCGGCGTTCTGGGCGGCGGAGCGGACCTGCCACAACAAGATCACCGCCTTGTGGGGCGGGACGCAGATGGTGGCCGGGGACGGTTCGGAGAAGAAGAACCAGTACGGCTTCAACGCCGAGGACATGAAGAACGCCAAACTCCCCTGGGGTGACCCGGTGGAGGAGAAGCACCACTGGTACGAGGTCGGCCACTGGGTGAAGTCCTTCGTCTGGGACGGGCTGATCGTCGACGGTATCTGGGGCACGATCAAGGGCCTGGGCACCCTGGTCGGCTTCGGTGGCTGGGAGGCGATGGGGCAGGCCTGGAAGGGCCTGGCGCAGCTGGCGACCGGCCTGGTCATCACCTCGATCCCCGGGGCGCAGGCGTGGTTCTGGACGGCGTCGGACAAGGAGATGCCGGGCTGGCTGCGTGATTCGCGCACGGCGATGAAGGAGACCGGCAAGGCGCTGGTGGCGTGGGATCAGTGGGGCAAGAATCCCGCCCGTGCCGCCGGAGCGGTCACGTTCAACGTGGTCACGACGGTCTTCACCGGTGGTGCGGGTGCCGCGGCCTCGGGCGCGGGCAAGGCGGGAGCGGTCGCCAAGGCCCTGTCGGTGGCGGGCAAGGCGGGCCGGGTCATCGACCCGATGACCTACATAGCCAAGGGCGCGGGCGCCGGCCTGTCCAAGATCGGCGACATCGCCAAGGGCCTGAAGGGCGTCGGCAACATCGACATCCCCACGCTCCCCGACGGCTCGGTCCACCTCCCCGACGGCCACCAGCTGGCCCCGGACGGCAACCTCGTCTCGCCCAACGGCACGATCGACACGACACCGGCCCCCCACGGCACCACCCCGACGGTCCCCCAGGGCACCACCCCGACCGTCCCGCACGGCACCACCCCGACGCTTCCGGCCCACTGGACGACGCAGGGCGCCCCGACACCGTCGTACGCGGGGGCTCCCCACGGCGTCGACGGAGCCGCGCACACGGTGGACAACGCGGCCGGTCCGGGGCACTACACCACACCCCCCACGGCCCCGATCCACACCCCGGGCGGCACCTTCGACCCGACGCCCGCTCCGTCCGCGTACGACCAGACGCCGACCGGCGCACCGTACGGCCAGGCGCCGTCCGGCGCACCGTACGGCCAGACGCCGACCGGTTCGCCGTACGGCCACGCGCCGTCGCCGGGCACCTACGATCACGCACCGGCTCCGTCGGCGTACGACCAGGCGCCTCCGCCCTCGTCCTACGACACGACACCGACCACCACACCGCATATGGGCGGTCACCCCGGTGCGGGGACTCCCTGGTACAGCCAGACCACGGGTACCAACCCGGTGCACGACGCCCCGGCCGCGCCGCACACGGGCGGTCATGACGTCCCCGGCACCGGCGGCCACGGCTACGACGCCCCTGGCGCCGGTCACGCCGACGACGCCTCGCACGGCGCCGGCCACGCGGGCGACGCGGTGCACGCCGGCGATCACACGGACATCGGCCACGGAGCGGCCGACGCCGCCGTGCACCACGGCACAGACACGCCGGTGGCTCCGGGACACCAGGGCACGGACGTACCCGGGCACGGCGGGGCCGGGGAACCGTTCGAGTACAAGCCGATCATGTCGGCGGACGAGTTCGATGACCTGGCCACCGATGCGGAGCGGCACGCGGTGGCCACGGCGGAGCTGGAGCGGGGTACCAACCCCTACCCCAGCACCAGCAACAAGGCGGGCAAGGAATACGGCGACGCGTACTGGAACGACTTCCTGGACAACCTGGACCCCAAGGCCAAGGGGGCGCTGGAGAGGTACAGCAGCTTCTACTACAAGAGCATCAACGGCCAGCTGCGGGACGTCGATGTGCCTCTGAAGCCCCAGGTGAAGGATCTCGTCGACGACATGGACCGGGTCATGGGCGGCCGCCCTGTCCCCGAGGACATCATGGTCGTCCGAGGGACGGAATATGACCACGTCCTCAAGGAGGTGAACTCGGTGCTGGACATGGAGGGCAGAACCTTCACGGACGACGGGTTCACCTCCACGTCGCTCGGCAAGACCGCGGCCTTCGACCACCAGCCGATGATCATGCACCTTCGGGTACCGCAGGGCACGCCGGCCCTCTGGATCGACCACATCTCCCTGAACAAGGGCGAGCGGGAGTTGTTGCTCGCTCGCGGTTCGCAGTACAAGGTGACGCGCGTCTTCCAGGACATGGCCGGCAAGTGGCACGTCTATGGAGAGGTCCTGCCGAGGCGGCCCTAGCGGACGCCCCCGCCAGGGAGCACCAACAGGGGAGACGTCGTCGCGGGCCATGCCGATACACGGAGAATGGACTTCATGAGCAGCGAGAAACCAATCACGTCGCGCTTCGAAGAGGACCTGCAGTTCAAGCAGGTGGCAGGCCCGGAGACGTACAGCGTCACCACCGAAGGGCCTGTCGTGTACCTGAGCGTCGCCGACCGTACAGGCACTGTCATCGGTTACGTGTGGGCGAACGACGGGGACGACGCGGCCGGCTGGGTCGTGCCGCCGGGTCTGTCGGCCAACGCCGTCAACGCCGGTGGCAGGTGGGTGCGGGCTCTGCGGGCGGGCAAGGCCCGGCAGCTCGCTCCCACTGCCCTCCTCGCCGAGCTGGCGCGCGGCACGAACGACGGCCGGCAGAGCCACGCAGTTCCGGGCTCCCTCTCCGAGGCGCCAACGCTTGCCGATCTCAAGGAGCAGGTCTCTGGTGGCTGAACCTGACCCACGGCTGCGACGAGGACGATGCCGCTCCCTGGGAACCGAGGCAGGCCGCCGGACCCCGGGCATTCGCCGAGAACCGTCAACCAGCGCCTGACTCACAGCGCGCAACCGTTCGTGATTCTGCGCGAGTACCAGCAGAAGGGGCGTGACCTTGAGCCGCGGACGGCTCGTGCCTCCCCGCCTAACCGAGTCCCTGCCGTGGGAGGAAGCCGACAGCCCGCCGCGCTATGACAGGACCACCGACAAGCCGGTGCGGTACGCGGACGTCGTGGACCGAGCCGGTACGGTCCTCGGGTACGTGTGGGTGAATGACGAGGACGATGCGGCCGGATGGCAGTATCGCCGAGCAGGCGGCGACGCGTTCAACATGGGCGCTCTGTGGGCCGCCGAGCTTCACGAGGCGAAGGCCCAGGGCCTCACTCCTTCAGCCGCGCTGGCCAAGATGACCCGTGAGTACGGCCCGGAGGACCCCAGCCGCATCGACCCCGGTTCCCTGGCCGAAGCGCCCAGCCTCCAGGCGGTCAAAGGCCTGGCCACGAAGAGCTGAGCCCCCGCACCTCCTCGATGCCCTGACGCTGCCGCAGTAGTGGCAGAGAAAGCGAACCATGAGCATGGAACGACCGGTCAACCCGCGCTTCGAAGAGGATCTTCAGTTCAGGGAGAAGCCGGGCGGACCGGCGCGGTACCAGGACTGGACCGAGAACCCGGTGCAGTACTTCACCGTGGTGGACAAGGAGAACGGCTCGGTCCTCGGGTACCTCTGGGCCGGTGACGCGGACGACGCCGCCGCCTATGAACCGCGGAAGGCGGGTGGCCCTCGGGCGGTGAACGCGGGTATGTCCTGGATCAGCCGGCTGCGCGAGGGGAAGGCGCGCGAGCTCCGTCCCTCGCAGACCCTCGCCGAGCCGTACGGCGACCCGCAGCCCGGCGGCCGTGGCCGCCCCCTGCCCGGCTCCCTCACCGAGGCCCCGAATGCCGCAGCCGTCGAAACCCTGGCGCAGAGTGAGTAACCACAACGCATGACCAACCCCGTGCACTACATCACCGTCACCGCCCCCGACGGCGAGGTGATCGGATACGCCTGGGCGGCCCCGGACGCCGACGACGTCGAGTGGATCAACCGGCGGGCGAGCAGCAGCAGCGCCTACGACGCGGGGACGCAGTGGTACGGCCGGGTCCGTGCGGCTCGCGAGCGTGGGCTCACGCCCCTCGGTGTGCTCAACCTGCTCAGTCACGAACCCGGCGTCGGGCCCGTCACCGAAGCCGCCGGCGCCGAAGCCGTCGAGGAACTCGCCCGCGTCGTCACCCCGGCCGACGACCAGCGCCTCCTCGCCCAGCTCCACCGCGACGACGCCGAGGCGTGGCGGGAGCTCGGCGAGGCCTTCGACGCGCTCACGGACGAGGACCGGGACGTGCAGTGGGGCGGTGGGCAGAAGTCGCCGAGCGGCGCCATCCACGTGCCGTTCCCCAAGTACAGCGAGGGCGTGTTCCGGGCCGTCCACGCCCTCCACCGCGTCGGTGCGGTCACGCCCGAGCACCGGTGGATGGACAACCCCATGCCCACGCTCCCCCCGGAGGGCGGGCTGCGGCCCGCCGACGCCGTGCGGGCCGCCACCGCCGTCGTGCGCGGGGAGAAGTTCTGCGACGGGACCATCGACGAGGCCCTCAAGAGCGGCCTCCTGGACGCCGTCGTCGCATCGCTCCGCGCCTGGTACGCCGATCCCGCCGCCGCGCAGCCCGCATCCCCGGCCGTAGCCCGTCCCGAGGGCCCCGAGCCCCGCCGTCTTCCGGAACAGGACCTTCCGGAGCGCCCGGATCCGTCCCTCCCCCTGTGCAGGTTCTGCGGAGGTTCTCCCGCCGCGGACGTCGCGTTCCGCGCGCACCGGGGCCTCGTCCTCCTCATGGGATTCCGGAAGACGGACGGTCCGATGTGCATGACCTGCGGGCTGGCCGTGTACCGCGCGCTGACCACCCACACACTCGCCTGGGGCTGGTGGAGCCCCCTGTCCCTCTTCGTCTTCGGGCCGTTGACGCTGGTCCGCAACGTCCTGGCCGTGCGCAGGGTGAAGGCGCTCCCCGCGCCGGGGCCGGGCACGCTCGGCCCGCGCTACGACCCCGGCGTACCCGTGCGGCGGCGGCCCCGGGCGTACATCGCGATCGTCCCCGCCCTGTGGGTGCTCTTCGTGATCGTGACAGGGCTGTCGGGCGGTGTGTGAAGACGTGTGGGGAGTGCCGCACCCCGGTTGTGCGCGTGGCGCGTTCGTGTCTTATGTTGCGGAAGCGAAGCTAGGGGGGATCGCATGCCGCAGGAGATGAGTCTCGCCGAGGTCGAGGCCGTCGCTTGCACCGCGCACGCCGGGCAGACGGACAAGGCCGGGCGGCCGTACGCCGAGCATCTGTCGGCCGTCGCCGACGGCGTGCGCGCCCGGGGCGGGAACGACGAACTGGTGGCCGCCGCCTGGCTGCACGACGCGCTGGAGGACGGCGTCCTCAGCGAGGAGTGGCTCGACGCGGCCGCCCTCACGCAGCGCACCAAGGACGTCGTACGGGCCATGACCAAGCGGCCGGACGAGGAGCCGGAGGCGTACGCCCGCCGGATCCTGGACACCCCGGGCGCCCGGCTGGTCAAGGCCGCCGACCTCGCGCACAACGCCGATCCCCACCGCCTCGCCGCACTCGACGAGCACACCGCCCGGCGGCTCACCCGGAAGTACGCCGCCATGCGGAAGCGCCTGGGCCTGGCCCCGGACGACTGACCACGGATCAACAAGGCACAGGACGACTGAATGGCACGGGACTACGACAGCCAGCTGCTGGAGTCGGTGGCGGTGCGCCGGCGCCGGATGCGCGACGCGCTGCTGTTCGGCACGCAGCGCGCGCGACGGACGGCGGACGAGCGGTTCGGCAAGGTCTTCGCGGGCATCGCGATCGCCGCCGTACTGTGCGCCGGCTGCATCGGCTGGTCCTTCCTCCAGGCCACGCTGGCGAAGCAGAAGGCCGAGGAGAAGAAGCAGCAACAGCAGCAGGAGCAGCAGTACGCCCCGACGCCCGCCGCCTCCGCGAGCGGTGCCGGCGGCAAGGGTGCGGAGAAACAGTGAACGGGGCGTGCGCGGCCGGCGCGAGCGGATCGCAGCGCGGCCGTGGCCGAAAAAACGCGATGATAGGTTCCGGTGAGTGGTGAGCGCAGCAACGATGTCTCGGACCCAGCTGAGCCGGGTCACCCTGATCGGCGAGCGACGACGAGCCGACCTGGTCCTGCCGTCGGACACACCGATCGGCCAATTGCTTCCGGACATACTCCAGTTGCTGGACGACCGGGCCGCCACCCGGCCGACCACCCGGCAGCTGATCACCTCCGACGGATCGGCGCTGCCCCATGACGCGACGCTGGCGTCGGCCGAGGTGCCCGACGGCGCCGTGCTCCGCCTCGTCCGGGCGCACGCCGCACCGCCGGCGCCGGTCGTGCACGACGTCACCGACCAGGTCGCGGACGACCTCGACCTGAGGACCTGGCGCTGGCGCCCGGCCGCCCGCCGCATCAGCGCCGGCGTGGCCACCGTGGTGTTCGCCGTGGCCGCGGCCGTCCTGGCCCGGCAGGAGTTCTCCCTGGAGTCCGTCACCACGGGGCTCGCGGTCGTCACCGTCCTGTTCCTGATCGTCGGCGCGGCCATCGCCCGGATCGGCCAGGGCAACCAGGGCCTGGCCACCGCGCTGCTGCTCGCCTCCGGCGGGCTCGGCCTGCTGACCGCCTGGACCGCCGCCGACGCCTACGACTGGGGCGGGACGGCCCGGCTGGCCGGTATCGCCGCAGCACTGGTGGTCACCCTCGTGCTGCTGGCCTACTGCTCGCCGCTCGGCAAGGGCGGCCTGATCGGGGCCGGGGCGATCGTCGTGGTCGCCCTGGTGTGGGAGGCCGTCGCCCTCCTCCAGGACCGGGCGGACCGGATCGGCGCCGTGATGGCCGTGTTCTCCATCATCCTGCTCGGGCTGCTGCCCCGGTTCGCGCTGATGGCCTCGGGACTCACCGCCCTGGACGACAAGCGCTCCACGGGAACGTCCGTGAGCCGCCACCAGGTCGCCAACGCCCTCGCCGCCACCCACCGCGGGCTCGCCCTCGCCACCATCGTCACCGCGGCGTCCGCCGCCCTCGGCGGCTGGATGCTGACCACCGCGAAGGAGCCGACCGTCTGGACGGTGGGCCTCGCCTCGCTCGTGGCCGTCGTCCTGCTGTCCCGGGCCCGGGCCTTCCCCCTGGTCGCCGAGGTCGTGGCACTGTTCGCGGCGGCCGCGCTGCTCGTCGTGCGCCTCGCGGTGCTGTGGCTGGACCACGCCGGGGGAGCGGGTGCGCTGGTGCTGCTGGGGGCCGCGGCACTGCTGCCGCTGCTGGTCCTGGGCATCGAGCCGCCCGACCACGTCCGGGTGCGGCTGCGCAGGTTCGCCGACCTGATCGAGTCCCTCGGCGTGATCGGGCTCTTCCCGCTCGCCATCGGGGCGTTCGGCATCTACGGGCAGCTGCTCAACAAGTTCTGAGGCTTCGAAGACCAGACGCCCACCCTGTCGCTCCCGCGGAACGACACGGCGGGACGTGGCAGGAGAGAAGGGCGACATGCCGAGCGGGGACAACTGGCAGAACGACGTGCTGCGCGATCTGAGGGGCGGCACGCCCCAGCAGCCGCAGCAGACGTCCCAGCAGCGGGACCGGCAGCAGGCGGCGGCACAGCAGGCGGCCCCGCAGCAGGGACAGGGGCACGGACACGGGCAGGGAGAACAGGGGCCGGCACCGGCCTACGGCTACCCGCAGCAGTACCAGCAGCCCACGTCCGCCGAGCAGCAGCACGCGCAACAGCAGGCGTACGCCGAGCAGTACGCGGCCGCGCAACGGCAGGCCTATCCCGCGCAGGGACAGCAGCCCTACCACGACCCGGCCTACGCCCAGCAGGCCTACGCCGAACAGCAGGCCTATGCCCGGCAGCAGGCGTACGCCGAACAGCAGGCCTACGCCGAGCAGCACCAGCAGGTGCAGCACCAGCACGCGCAGCAGCAGGCGTACACGGAACAGCAGCAGCACCAGCACGCCCAGCAGCAGGCCTACGCCGAACAGCAGGCGTACGCCGGGCAACAGGCCTACGCCGAGCAGCAGGCCCACGCCGAACAGCAGGCCCACGCCGAACGGCACGCGGCCGAGCAGCAGCCGGCCCAGCAGGAGCAGCCCCAGCCGCAGCAGTACGTGCAGCAGGCCCCCGCGCCCCGCGCCCGCGCCTCCCGTTCCACCCCCGACAGCCGTCCGGTCCTGGACCAGAAGCTCGCCGGGGCGGGCAGGGGACCCCGGCGCGGGGAGCCGTTCGCCGCGCGCGCCCTGAGGGCCGTACGCCGTACCGTTTCCTCCTCCGCGGCCCGTGAGGTGGCGGAGACCACCGCGACCGCCGAGATCCTCCAGCAGCCGGTCACCACCGGCCGCCAGATAGCGGTGACGTCGATCCGCGGCGGCTCCGGCAAGACGACGGTCGCCGCGCTGCTGACCGCCACCTACGCCCACTACCGCCAGGACCCCGTCCTGGCCGTCGAGGCCGACCCGGCGCTCGGCTCGCTGCCGCTGCGGCTCGGCGCGGAGAGCCTGCGCTGGACCACCGGCGACCTCGCCGACGTCGTCGAACCGCAGATGACGCTCCTCGACATCACCGGCTACCTCGTCCAACTGCCCGAGAACGCCTGGCTGCTGCCCGGCAGCCAGGGACAGGTCGGGGCCATGCTCGACACCAAGGGCTACGAGCGGATCATGGTGGCGATGCGCCGCTACTTCGGCGTGACCGTCGCCGACTGCGAGACGCTGCCCGCCGAGGTCGCCCGCACCGCCCTGTCCGCCGCCCAGGCCCGGATCCTCACGGTCCCCGCGACGCTGGAGGGCATCGCCAGCACGCACGCGGTCCTGGAGTGGATGCGCGGGCTGCCCCGGGACATCACCACCTCCACCGTCGTCGTGCTCACCGAGACCGTGCCGCACACCGGCATCGACCTGGAGAAGGCGGCCGAGCAGCTGAAGGCGACGGGGGCGAGCGTGCGGGTCCTGCCCTACGACCGGCATCTGGCGGCCGGCGGCACGATCCGCACCGAGCTGCTCGCACGGGACACCAGGGAGGCCGCCACCCGCCTGGCGGCGGAGGCCTTCCAGCTCTCCCACAAGCGCCGCTGACCCCTCCCGCACACGAAGGGAACCCAGGACCGACAGGACAGGTCAACCACGATGAGCACCCGACTGATCCACCGGCCGGCCCGGACCACCAGGCCCCCGGCCGCCCCCGAACCGCGCACCATCGAGGCCCCGCCGAACCTGCCCGACGGCAAGACGGGCTCGATCGCGACCTCGCTGCTGCCCGTCGCCGGCGTGATGTCCTCCGTCGTGATGATGACGGTCGTGCGCAACAGCCAGTTCGCGGGGCTGGGCGCGATCATCCTCCTCGTCACCGTCATCGGCTCGCTCGTGATGCTCTTCACCCAGCGAGGCAAGGCTCAGCGCACCCGCCGCACCCAGCGCGAGGCCTACCTCTCCTACCTGGAGGACCTGCGGGAGGAGCTGTCGAAGGAGGAGCGGGAGCGGCGCGAGAGCACCCAGGTGCTCAACCCGCCGCCGGACGCGCTGTACGACATCGTGCGCGACCCGGCCCGGCTGTGGGAGCGGCGCCGGCTCGACGCCGACTTCCTGCGGGTCCGCGTCGGCACCGGCGAGATGCCGGTGCGCGACCTGAAGGTGGCCCCGCCTGGATCCTCCGTGCTCACCCCGCCCGACGAGTTCATGCTGAACGAGGCCTCCGCCCTGGTCGCGCGCTTCGCCAACGGCACCGAACTCCCGCTCACCGTCCCGCTCGACCGCGTCGGCAACATCACCGTCATCGGCCGGCGCGAGGACACCCTGCGCGTCGCCCGCGCACTGATCGCGCAGGCCGCCGCCACGCACGCCCCCGACGACGTGGCCATGGCCCTGGCCGTGCCCGGCGACCGGATCGCCGACTGGGAGTGGGCCAAGTGGCTGCCGCACCTGCTCGACGCCGAGCAGTTCGACGGCCCCGTCGCCGCCCGCCGCATCGCGCCCTCCCTGCCCCAGCTGGCCCGGCAGATCGGCGCCGAACTGCGCCGCCGCGCCTCCTACGCGGCCGAGGTCCGCCGCGGCCTGTCCGGCAAGGACGCCCTCGCCATGACGTCCCGGCTGCTCGTCCTCGCCGACGCGCACGGCGGCGACGCGGTGGACCTGCCGCGCCCCGACGACGCGGTGGGCCTGCGGGACATGAGCGTCACCGTGCTGCACCTGCTCGACCAGCGCGTGCAGGAGCCCGGCAGCGTGGGCGTGCGCATCACCGTCGACGGCGAGCGCGTCGTCATCGAGGACCTGCGCGAGAAGGAGCCGATCAGCGCCCGCGGCACCGTCGACGAGATCGGCGTCCCCTTCGCCGAGGGCCTCGCCCGGATGCTCGCCCCGCTGCGGCTGTCCGCGGAGTCGATGGTCGACGCCCCGCTCACCGGCCCGGTCGACTTCGCCCAGCTGCTCGGCATCGACGACGTGGCCGAACTCGACCTCCACCGGCTGTGGGCGCCGCGCGGCGAACGCGCCTTCCTGCGCGTGCCGATCGGCGTCAGCGACGCCAAGGAGCCCGTGCTCCTCGACCTGAAGGAATCCTCCGAGCTGGGCATGGGCCCGCACGGCCTGTGCGTCGGCGCCACCGGCTCCGGCAAGTCGGAGCTGCTGCGCACCCTCGTCCTCGCCCTGGTCGCCACGCACCCGCCGGAGGACCTGGCCATGGTCCTCGTCGACTACAAGGGCGGCGCCACCTTCGCCCCGTTCGCTCACCTGCCGCACGTCGCCGGTGTCATCACCAACCTGGAGAACCAGGCCGGCCTGGTCGAGCGCGTCCACGCCTCCCTCGCCGGCGAGGTCAAGCGTCGCCAGCAGGTGCTCAAGGACGCGGGCAACGTCGCCGACATCGGCCACTACGCCGCGCTGCGCGCCGAGAAGCGCCCCGACCTGGAGCCGCTGCCGCACCTGTTCGTCGTGATCGACGAGTTCGGCGAACTCCTCACCGCCAAGCCGGACTTCATCGACCTGTTCCTGTCCATCGGCCGGATCGGCCGGTCCATCGGCGTGCACCTGCTGCTGTCCAGCCAGCGCATCGAAGCCGGCAAGCTCAAGGGCCTGGAGACCTACCTGTCGTACCGGCTCGGTCTGCGCACCTTCTCCCCGGACGAGTCCCGTACGGTCCTGGACACCACGGACGCCTTCCACCTGCCCCCGCTGCCCGGCTTCGGCTACCTCAAGGTCGACACCAGCCACTACGAGCGGTTCAAGGCCAGTTACGTCTCCGGCGCCTACCGCGGCCCCGTCCAGCACGAGGACGAGGACACCGGGCCCCTCGCCCTGGAGTACCAGGCCTACAACACCCTCGGCCAGGGGGACTCCGAGGCGCCCGATGAGCCGCAGATGCGGCGCCGGGAGACCGGCCCCACCGAGATGGGCGTGATGATCGACCAGCTGGAGCGGTCCGGTGCCCGCGCGGTGCGCCAGATCTGGCTGCCCCCGCTGCCCGCCGCGGTCCCACTCGACAAGGTCGCCGGCCCGGTGCAGGTCGGTGCGCGCGGCATGCAGCTCGCGGGGCGCCGCGGCCCGCTCCAGGTGCCACTGGGCACGATCGACGACCCGACCAGGCAGTGGCAGGGCCAGTGGTACCTGGACCTGACGCTCGCCGGCGGCCACGCCGCGATCATCGGCGGCCCCCAGTCCGGCAAGACCACCCTGCTGCGCACCCTCGCCCTCTCGCTGGCGCTGACCCACACCCCGCAGGAAGTAGGCATCTACGGCCTCGACCTGGTCGGCGGCGGCCTGCAGGCCCTGTCGGGGCTGCCGCACGTCGGCGGCATCGCCGGCCGGGCCGACCGGGAGCGCGCGGCCCGCACCATCGACTCGGTGCGCGCCATGCTCGACCAGCGCGAGGAACTGTTCCGGGTGCACGGCATCGACTCGCTGGAGCAGCTGCGCACCCTGCGTGCCGCGGGCCGGGTGCCCGAGCTGGCCAGCACCGAGATCGTGCTGCTCATCGACGGCTTCGGCGCGCTGCGCGACGACTTCGAGGACCTCGACGAACCGGTCGTCGACATCCTCAAGCGGGGCAGCGGCTACGGCATCCACGTCGTCGCCGGCATGCTGCGCTGGAACGACGTGCGCATCGCCACCCAGTCCCAGTTCGGCACCCGCGTCGAACTGCGGCTGAACGACCCGAGCGAGTCCAGCATCGACCGCAAGCTCGGCGAGACCCTCTCGCCCGAGGAGAAGGGCCGCGTCCTCACCGACCGCAAGCTCTTCGCCCAGGTCGCCCTGCCCCGCACCGACGGCCTCGCCGACACCGCCGACCTCGGCGCGGTCCTGGAGACCACCGCCCGGCAGATCCGCGCCACCTGGACCGGCGAGGTCGCCCAGCCAGTGCGTGTGCTGCCGCACGTGCTGGAGGCGCACCAGCTGCCCGGCCCGGCCACCGAGCCGCGCCGCGTCCCGGTCGGCCTGGACCAGACGCAGCTGGCCCCCGTCCCGCTCGACCTGTTCCACCACGACCAGCACCTGCTGATCATGGGCGACAGCGAGTGCGGCAAGACCAACCTGCTCAAGGTGATCGCCCGCGGCCTGATCGAGCGCTACAGCGACAAGGAGCTCGTCTTCGGCGTCTTCGACCCGCGCCGGGGCCTGCGCGGCGTCATCCCGGAGGAGTACCGGGGCGGCTACGCCTACAACACCAAGCTGTGCGCCGGTCTCGCCGCCGGCATCGCCTCCGAACTGGAGAAGCGGCTGCCCGACGAGAGCGCCGACGGCGCCGACCTGGAGCCGGGCAGCTTCTCCGGCCCGCGGATCGTGATCCTCGTCGACGACTACGACGTCCTCACCACGGCGGGTCAGCAGCCGCTCGCGCCCTTCGTGCCGTACATCCCCTCGGCCGTCGACATCGGACTGCACTTCGTCCTCACCCGTCGCGTCGCGGGCGCCTCCCGGGGCCTGTACGAGCCGCTGCTGCAGAGCCTGCGCGAGTCGGGCGCCTCGGCGCTGGTGATGTCGGGCGACCGCAGCGAGGGGCAGCTCTTCCCCGGCGTGTACGCCGGTCAGCAGCCGCCCGGCCGGGGCGTGCTGGTCCGCAGGGGCGAACCGAGCCGGCTCATCCAGACCGTCTACGAGGGGACGAGGTAAACGCGTGACGAAGGATGTCATCGCCCTCACGAAGAAGATGCCCGACCCGCTGAGCGTGCTCGCCGGCCTGCTCTCCGGAGGGCCGGACCTGCTGGCGGGCACCGAGGGCGAGGGAGCCGTGGTGCAGCTCTGCGACCAGCAGGGCCGCCCGCTCGTCTCCGTCGAAGCGCCGCTGCTCGTGCAGGTCAGGGGAGAGGCCGAGCGGCTGCTCGGCGCCCAGGAGCCGGAGGTGCCGTACTGGTGGACCGAGGCCCGGGCCACCACCGGCGTCCAGGAGGCCGAGGAACTCGCCGGGACGTTCGCCGCCCGTATCGCCACGCTGGTCGGCGGGACGGCCTGGCCGCCGCAGGCCGCGTGGTCGATGGCCGTGGTCAAGACGGACGGGATGAGGGTGGCGCCGGCGCCGGCCGCCGCCCAGCCGGCCGTGGACGTGCTCACCGACAAGGTCGCCGTCGTCATCCAGGACCGCCCCGTGGTCGCGATGACGGCCTGGCTGTCGGACGCCTTCCGCGCCGCCGGGAACGCCGGCCTGGGACTCCAGATCGTCACCCCCGCGGGCACCCGCCTCTCCCCGGCGGTACGCAACAGCCTGCCGGGCTGGCCCTGCCGCTGGGTGGTGCAGGACGACCGGGACGGCTACTACGACGGTCTGACCGGAGCGGTCCTCCAGTGGAGCAACGGCCTGTTCGCGACGGTCGAGTCACCGGAGGCGACCCCGGAGGACCCGCGCACACCCGTCGCCGCCTCCTTCCAGGAGGGCATTCAGGACACGGGCGAACGCCAGCTGGCGATCTCCTTCCGCACCGTTCACCCGGCCGACGACCGGCTCGTTCTCGGCGGTGCCGTGGAAGCCGTCTGGCGGGACGTCACCGGTGAGCCACCGGCGGGCTGGGGCACCGAGGAGCCGGCCAACCTCCCCTGGTCGCTGCGGCAGTTGACCGACGTGGCCCACGAGCGGGCGCCCGAGCCGACCTGGCTGGTGGTCGTCGGCACGCCGGAGCGGCCGGGCCTGGCGACGGTGCGCATCACCCGGACGAAGGCCGGCGTGGAGGAGGACGTGACGCTGGTCTTCGGCTACGGACCGGACGAGCAGATCCCGACGGACGCCGTGGCCGTCGCGGCGGAGAGCCTCGCCACCCGGCACGACCTCCAGTCGATGCTGGTCCAGATCCGCCGGGCCCGCCGCGACCTGTCCGTCCCGGCCCGCTTCGAAGGCCCCGGCGTGCCCTACGCGTTCGTGCTGGGAGCCGAGGAGGTCCGCACGATGCCGGGCGACCGGGCCCGCCGCACACCGCTGCCCGAGGCGCCGCGGGAACTGGGCCCGAAGACCCGTCCGGCGCTGTACTACGCGTTCCGGGGCGACCCGTCGGACCTGTCGGGCTGGCAGGACTTCGAGCGCCTGATGAGACACCTGAAGGGCTCGTAATCCCCGCTTGCGGCATGTGAGGTGCCTGAGACCCTGAGACGCCTGGGCCGCAACAGCTCAAGGGCCCGCACTCGTCGCGAGTGCGGGCCCTTGGACTGTCCTGGTCCCAGGCGGTCAGCCCACGGTTGCCTTCTCACGCTCGCGCCGCTCGGCGCTCTGGCGCTCACGGGCCACCTCGGCCGCGTCCCGCTTGAAGGCCCACTCCATCTTCGGCTCCATCGCGAACCGGAAGACCCGCTGCACCGGCTTGGTGCACAGCACCGTCACGACGGCGGCCGCGGCAATGGTCACGGCGATCTCACCGAGCGGCTGGTGCATCCACGTCGGCTCGAACCAGCCCTGGTAGTCACCGGCCTTCACCAGGAAGCCGTGCAGCAGGTAGCCGTAGAGCGTGCCGGCGCCGAGCGCGGTGAACCACATGTGGCGGCGCGGCACCCAGGCGAAGAAACAGGCGGTCAGCACCAGGGAGCAGCCGAACATCGCGAGCACCATGACCGGGCCGGTCCACCACGGCGCGCCCAGCTCCTGTGCGGCGTCCCGGTGGTAGAACCAGGCGGTGTTCATGCGCGGCACGGCCCACCAGCTGAAGGCCAGCGCGACGGCGAACACGGGCACCGAGGCGATCCGCACGGAACGCCGGCGCACCATGTGGAAGTGCTCGGGCTTCATCACCAGGCCCAGCACGAAGAACGGCAGGAACTGGAGCACCCGCTGGAGGTCGAGGTCGTCACCGATCTCCGGGCTGACGGTCGCCAGCATGGCGAGGCCGAGCGCGAGCGGCAGCGGCCAGCGCGCCATCTTCCAGATGGGGGTGGTCAGCCGCCAGACGAACAGCGCGCACAGGAACCAGGTCAGGTACCACGGGTCGAGGAGGCTGATCTCCTGGTGCGGATCGTTGTCGATGAACCGCTTGAAGAGCGGGTAGGCCGTCTCGAAGACGATGTACGGCACGGCCACGCCGGTGATGAGGCGCTTGAGCCGGTCGGGCCGCATGTCGAAGCTGCGCGAGAAGTAGCCGGAGATGATGATGAACGCCGGCATGTGGAACGCGTAGACGACCTGGTACGCGGCCTCGAGTATCCGGCTGTCGCCCTTGAGCGGTTCCCAGGCGTGGCCCATGGCCACGAGCACGATCGCAAGGTACTTGGCGTTGTCGAAGAAGGCGTCGCGCTGCTTGCCGTTCTGCTTCTTCTGGGGGCTCTGCGGCGAGCGCGGGCTCGGCACTCCGTCGGCAGAGGACTGTGCCGGGGGAAGTGGCGCCCTGCGGTCGCCGTTCGGTCGCAGCGAGTTTGTCACAGACCCTCCCACCAGGAGCTCGGGGAGACGATCCGGGACCTCGCTGCGCTTGCGGGGGACGAGGCAGCGTGGAACATCTGAGGCACCCTAGCGTTCCCTGCAGCTATTCGTAAAACGCCGGATGTGAATCCTGGCTATTCGCTGTGGGTACCCCGGATTTCGGGTAGTTGACGTCCTTGCGGGAGTGATGGCCAACACATCACCGGGCGGCGGACTGTGTTCATCACACCCGCCCCGCTTGTCGTGATACTTCCGGACTAAGCGGCGCATAAGACCAGCAGGCGACTCCGGCGGAATGTCCACTTCCGTGCCGCTCCGACGTATGCCCGCAGGGCTGTTGGGAACTTGCGGGGGCAATTCGAATTAGCTGCGAACGCGTTGTGTGGACACGGAAACGATTCGGTCGAATTCCCTGTGCGGGTGGCCCGTCGAATTCCCGTACGAGTCCCCGTCGTTCGGCCCCTCACGCCGGGCGGCGCACACCGGTCCCGACACGAGTGACGTGGCCGATCCGTCACGGGCCGCATAGCCCGGCCAGGTTGGTGGCACGATGGTTCTGGCGGGGTGCGCGGGGTTGCGTCCCCGGGCCGGGAGAGCGGACCGACCGAGGGTGTGATCAGTTGTGGCCATTTCACTGTCTGTGGTGCTGCTGTTGGCGATCATCCTTGTGGTGTTGCTGAGAGGGGGATCCATCAAGGCAGGGCCGGCGATCGTGGCGATCCTCTTCGGCTTCTTCCTCGCCTCGACCGGCATGGCCCCGTCCATCAACCGGTTCCTCAACTCGATAGCGGAGACCATCAACTCCATCAGCTTCTGACCGGGCCGCTGCCCGCCGGCCCGGAAAGCGTGCGGATACGCTCCTCCCCGACCAGGGGACAGTGCGTGACGGGGGACCGTACGGGGGCTGCGCGACTTGGACCCGGCCGAGGTGGGCGGTTACTGCATCGAGGACCGCCTCGGCTCCGGCGGCATGGGTGTGGTCTACCTGGCCCGTTCGGCCTCCGGCCGACCCCTCGCGATCAAGGTCGTGCACGGCCAGTACGCCGACGACGAGTTCCGCGCCCGTTTCCGCCGCGAGGTGGCCGCCGCCCGTCAGGTCAGCGGGGCCTTCACGGCCCCCGTCGTCGACGCGGACGCCGACGCGCCGCGCCCCTGGATGGCCACGCTCTGCATACCGGGCGCCGACCTCGGCACCCACGTCCGCCGGCACGGCCCGCTCCCCCTGCCCCGCCTGCGCGAACTCGCCGCAGGGCTCGCCGACGACGGCCCCCGCGTCATCGACTTCGGCATCTCCCGCGCCGCCGAGTTCGCCGCCTCCGACGTCCGGCCGCCGACATCTTCTCCCTCGGCTCGGTCCTGACCTGCGCCGCCACCCGTCGCGGCCCCTTCGACAGCCCGAGCCCCTACGAGACGGCTCTGCGGGTCGTCGAGGGCGAACCGGAACTCTCCGGCGTACCGGACGAACTGCTCCCCGTCATCCGCCTCTGCCTGGAGAAGCATCACAAGGCCCGCCCCACCGTGGACCAGCTGCTCACCCTGCTCCGCGAGGGCAACGCCCCCGCCGCCCACCCCCTGCCCACCACCGGTTCGTCCCCGGGCGCCCGGCCGACCGAGCCCGCCGGGACGGTATGGCCGGACCCGGCACCTGCCGAGCAGGACGGAGAACAGCCGCACCGAGGAGACCCACGCGATACAGCCGGGACCCCGACCCCGACGCCGGCCCCCGAGGCCCCGCGCCCCGGCAGCCGCCGCAGCCGTCGCCCGCTGCTGCTCACGGCCGCCCTGACCGCCGTGCTCGCCGCGGTCGTCACCACCACCGTCGTCCTCACACGCGGCGGCGGCCCCGCCCCCTCGTCCGCCGCGACGCCGGCCGACCTCACCGACGGCTGGAAGCCCTGGACGGCCCAGGCCAAGGCCCCGGAGGGGGCCAGGCGCACACCGGGCCGCGACTCCTCCTTCCAGCGCTGCACCTCCGTGGGCCCGTCCCTGGTGTGCGCCGGTGCCCAGATCATGGCGACCCGCTTCGACCTCGCCGGGGGCCACAACACCTGGTCCCGGTTCGTGGACCCCACCGCGCCGGACGGCTCCTCCTTCGACGAGGGCGCGATCATCGGCACGGACCGAGGCCGCGTCTGCGCCTACCAGGCGGACGAGCGTCAGATGGCGGGCGGCGCCGGCCCGCTGTTCACCTACACCGTCGCCGCCCTGGCCGCCGACACCGGCAAGGTGCTCTGGCGGACCCGGACGGCCCTCGGCCAGACGGCGAGCGTTCCCGACGGCGAGCAGGGCGGCACCACAGCCGTCCCCGAAGGCGTCATCACGCTGTACGGCGACCAGGGCGAGCAGTACGCCCTGCTCGACGCCGACACCGGCGAGGTCCGCTGGAAGCGCCCGCGGCCGCAGGTCGCGGACGACTGCCGACTGCGCACCGCGACCGAGCGTGCCTACCTGATCTGCACGACCGGCAGGTGGCACAAGGGCACCGCCCGGACCAGCGTCTCCCAGCTCAGCGCGGCGACCGGCAAACCGAGCTGGACGGTCGAGGCGAAGGGCGCCCTGGACGTGCTCGGCCAGGACGGCGACCACCTGGTGCTCGCGGACGAGGTCTCGCCGGGCGGCGGCCTCACCCTGGTCGACGTCTCCTCCCGCGCGCTCACCGCCGTACGGGTCTTCCGCAAGCATGCCGACGCGTCCGGCGTGTACCTCGTCCGCGGAACCGTCTACTTCACCCGCGACAGCGGCGGCGTCAGCGCGGTCTCGCCGCGCACGGGCCGGACCCTGTGGGACGGCGGTCGAAGGCACCCGCTCCGGCCGCGACGACAGCGGCCCCGCCGACAACACCTCGGGCGCCCCCCTCACTCTGGTCGGCGACGCCCTGTACATCCCGTACGGAGAGCGGTCGGTCTACACGGTCGACGTACGCGACCTGTGAACCCCGGACCGCCGGATCAGGCCGAATCCGCTCGACCGCTCGACCGCCGACGAGATAGAACGAGCGCCATGAGCTGGGTTGCCAACGTGATGATCTCGGCCGCTGACGCCGACCGGGCCAACGTCGAGGCGCTGAGCGCCTGGCTGAGCGCAGAGGCCCCGCACCGCGGCCGGCCGGACGCCTCCGGCGTCGGCGACCTCAACCTCCTCACCGACCAGGACCCCGGATGGGGTGGCTGGAAGTGGCCGGAGTGCCAGGTATGGGCGGGTGCTCTCAACCACTGTGACCTCGACGCGCTCAGGAAGCGGGTCGCCGAGACGCCCTGGCGGGAGCCGAACGTGGTGCAGCTCCTCGTCATGGACCAGGAGGAATCGTTCTTCCGCCTGTGGATGATCCGGGGCGGCGAACTGAGGCAGTACGCACCCCTGACGCCGTCCGAAGAGGACGCCGGCTTCTACCTGACCTGATCGTCGGAGGGGCGAAGGCCATCGACCACGCGGAAGCGCTCGTCCGAGTCGACGACCAAACGATTCAGGGCCAGGTCGGAGGAATGATCCTCCGACCTGGCCCTGAGCCATTAAGAGCGGGCGACGGGAATCGAACCCGCGTAGCTAGTTTGGAAGACTAGGGCTCTACCATTGAGCTACGCCCGCACAGCACGCGCCGCAGGTCGGGCGACCGCGGCACTGAAGGCATCGTAGCGGGTCGGGCCCGTCCGTCGCACACCGCATTCCCGCCGTGGCCGACGCGGCACGGGCCCTGTGGAAATGCGGAGGCCGCACCGCCTGGCGGCATGTACCCTACGTGTCGCACCAGACGGGGTGTGGCGCAGCTTGGTAGCGCGTCCGCTTTGGGAGCGGAAGGCCGTGGGTTCAAATCCCGCCACCCCGACCAGCCATCCGGTCACCTCGCGTGATCGTCTCCTGATCACTCGCGTGATCGCCTTTTGGGCGGTGTAGTCGCTGCCGTTACTATGCAAGCTGCACGCCCGTGTGTCTCATCGTCTGAAGTCCTCCGGGCGGCGAAATCCGCCGGGCCGCTCTGGCACCGGCAGAACCCAAGAAGTCAGCCACAAGGAGACCGAACCGTGAAGAGCGCCGTGGAGACCCTGAACCCGACTCGGGTTCGGCTCACTGTCGAGGTGCCCTTCGAGGAGCTCAAGGACAGCCTCGACGCGGCGTACAAGAAGATCAACCAGCAGGTCACGGTGAAGGGCTTCCGCAAGGGCAAGGTCCCGGCCCGGGTCATCGACCAGCGGTTCGGCCGCGGTGCGGTGCTGGAGGAGGCCGTCAACGACGCGCTGCCGAAGTTCTACACCGACGCGGTCAACGAGGCCGAGCTGAGCCCCCTGGGCCAGCCCGAGGTCGACATCACGGAGCTGAAGGACGGCGAGACGCTGAACTTCACGGCCGAGGTCGACATCCGCCCCGCGATCGAGATCCCGGACTACTCCGGCATCGAGGTCGAGGTCGACGCCGTCGAGGTCACCGAGGAGGACGTCGACAAGGCGGTCGAGGAGCTGCGCGAGCGCTTCGCCTCCACCGCCCCGGTCGAGCGTGCCGCCGAGGACGGCGACGTCGTGACGATCGACCTGGAGGCCAAGGTCGAGGGCGAGGTCCTCGAGGACGGCGTCGCGAACGGCGTCTCCTACACCATCGGCTCCGGCGAGCTGCTGGACGGCATCGACGACGCCGTGAAGGGCCTGGAGGCCGGTGGCGAGGCCACCTTCACCTCCGAGCTCAAGGGCGGCTCCGCCGCCGGCAAGGAGGCCGAGGTCACCGTCAAGGTCACCCAGGTCGCCAAGCGTGAACTGCCTGAGCTGGACGACGAGTTCGCGCAGCTCGCCTCCGAGTTCGACACCATCGAGGAGCTGCGCGCCGACAGCCGCAAGCGCCTGGAGAACATGAAGCAGTACGACCAGGCCACGCAGGCCCAGGAGCGCGTCCTGGAGAAGCTGCTCGAGCTGGTCGAGGTCCCCGTCCCCGAGAAGCTGCTCGAGGACGAGGTCAACACGCGCAAGCACAACCTGGAGCACCACCAGCTCGGCCAGATGGGTCTGGACCTCCCGAAGTACCTGGAGATCCAGGGCAAGAGCGAGGAGGAGTTCGAGACCGAGACCCGCGAGGCCGCGGTCAAGGGCATCAAGACCCAGTTCGTCCTCGACGAGCTCGTCAAGCAGGAGAAGCTCAACGTCAACCAGGAGGAGCTCACCGAGCACCTCATGCGGCGTGCGGCCTCCTCCGGCATGTCCCCCGACCAGTTCGCCCAGGCCGTCGTCGAGGGCGGCCAGGTCCCGCTCCTGGTCGGCGAGGTCGCCCGCGGCAAGGCCCTGGCCGTCGTGGTCGAGAAGGCCACGGTCAAGGACACCAACGGCGAGATCATCGACCTCGACGACGAGGACGAGGAGTCCGAGGCCGAGGCCACGGAGGCCTCCGCCGAGGAGACCCCGGCCGAGACCGCCGAGGAGAAGGCCGAGGAGAAGACCGAGGGCTGAGCCCCCGGGCACTTCGTGACGCCGTGAGGACGGGCCCCGAGACACACAGTGTTTCTCGGGGCCCGTCGCGTTACCGGCCCCCGAGTCGCTACGCCCCCGGCGAACACTCCCATCTCCGGGATTCCCCGAAGGGACCCGCGCGTTAGGGTCCATGAATACCAGGGCAGTGGAGTCTCCGATACGGCTCCCGCCCCGCAGGGAACACGTGAGACGGCCCGGCGCCGTCGTAAGACGAGCAGGTGGATACGTGACGAATCTGATGCCTTCAGCCGCCGGCGAGCCTTCCATCGGTGGTGGCCTCGGCGACCAGGTCTACAACCGGCTGCTCAACGAGCGGATCATCTTCCTCGGCCAGCCGGTCGACGACGACATCGCGAACAAGATCACCGCACAGCTGCTGCTCCTTGCCGCCGAACCGGACAAGGACATCTACCTGTACATCAACAGCCCCGGCGGTTCGATCACGGCCGGCATGGCGATCTACGACACCATGCAGTACATCAAGAACGACGTGGTGACGATCGCCATGGGCCTCGCGGCCTCGATGGGACAGTTCCTGCTCAGCGCGGGCACCCCCGGCAAGCGCTTCGCGCTGCCGAACGCCGAGATCCTCATCCACCAGCCCTCCGCCGGCCTGGCCGGCTCGGCCTCGGACATCAAGATCCACGCCGAGCGGCTGCTGCACACCAAGAAGCGCATGGCCGAGCTCACGGCCCAGCACACGGGCCAGACGGTCGAGCAGATCACCCGCGACTCGGACCGCGACCGCTGGTTCGACGCGTTCGAGGCCAAGGAGTACGGCCTCATCGACGACGTCATGCCCACGGCCGCCGGCATGCCGGGCGGCGGCGGCACCGGGGCCTGAGAGGTCCCCACGGGGCCTGTGGCGCCCCGTGAGGCCCACGGAGCCCTCCCGGGCCCCCGCGACCCCAGACAGCCCCAGCCGACCGCCTCAGCCCTTTTCAGGAGACACCGTGAACCAGTTCCCCGGCAGTGGGATCTACGACCGTATGCACGCCGTTCAGGACATGCGCGCCGCTCAGGGCGAGTACACCGGCCCGCAGGCCGAGTCCCGCTACGTCATCCCGCGCTTCGTCGAGCGCACCTCCCAGGGCATTCGCGAGTACGACCCGTACGCGAAGCTCTTCGAGGAGCGCGTGATCTTCCTCGGCGTCCAGATCGACGACGCCTCCGCCAACGACGTCATGGCACAGCTGCTGTGCCTGGAGTCGATGGACCCCGACCGTGACATCTCGGTCTACATCAACAGCCCCGGCGGCTCCTTCACGGCGCTCACGGCGATCTACGACACGATGCAGTACGTGAAGCCGGACATCCAGACGGTCTGCATGGGCCAGGCGGCCTCCGCCGCCGCCGTCCTGCTCGCCGCCGGTACGCCGGGCAAGCGCATGGCCCTGCCGAACGCGCGCGTCCTGATCCACCAGCCGTACAGCGAGACCGGCCGCGGCCAGGTGTCCGACCTGGAGATCGCCGCCAACGAGATCCTCCGGATGCGCTCGCAGCTGGAGGAGATGCTGGCCAAGCACTCCACTCAGACGATCGAGAAGATCCGCGAGGACATCGAGCGCGACAAGATCCTCACGGCCGAGGACGCGCTGAGCTACGGCCTGATCGACCAGGTCATCACCACCCGGAAGATGGACAACTCGAGCCTGCGCTGAGGCGAGAGGCTGTATCGTCTGCCGCCCCTTGGCACGGTTTGGGACGGTCCACGTCAAAGCGAACCGCGCCAAGGGGGGCCCGAACGAGGGGCCCGGCAAGGTACCGTCGGACATAAGGCAGCACCAGGAGTCCGCTTGGACGTCGGCGTCCAGGAGTCTCCCAGGCGAAGGGGAAGCACACCGTGGCACGCATCGGTGACGGCGGCGATCTGCTCAAGTGCTCGTTCTGCGGCAAGAGCCAGAAGCAGGTCAAGAAGCTCATCGCAGGGCCCGGTGTGTACATCTGCGACGAGTGCATCGACCTCTGCAACGAGATCATCGAGGAGGAGCTGGCCGAGACCAGCGAGGTCCGCTGGGAGGAGCTCCCGAAGCCCCGCGAGATCTACGAGTTCCTCGAGGGGTACGTGGTCGGCCAGGAGGCCGCCAAGAAGGCCCTCTCCGTGGCGGTCTACAACCACTACAAGCGGGTCCAGGCCGGTGAGAACGGCGGGGGGAACGGCCGCGACGACGCCATCGAGTTGGCGAAGTCCAACATCCTCCTTCTCGGCCCCACGGGCTCCGGCAAGACCCTCCTCGCGCAGACCCTCGCGCGAATGCTCAACGTGCCCTTCGCGATCGCCGACGCCACGGCCCTGACGGAGGCCGGCTACGTCGGCGAGGACGTCGAGAACATCCTGCTCAAGCTGATCCAGGCCGCCGATTACGACGTCAAGAAGGCCGAGACCGGGATCATCTACATCGACGAGATCGACAAGGTCGCGAGGAAGAGCGAAAACCCCTCGATCACCCGCGACGTGAGCGGGGAGGGCGTACAGCAGGCCCTCCTCAAGATCCTCGAAGGCACCACGGCCTCCGTCCCGCCGCAGGGCGGCCGTAAACACCCCCACCAGGAGTTCATCCAGATCGACACGACGAACGTGCTGTTCATCGTGGGCGGTGCCTTCGCCGGCCTGGAGAAGATCATCGAGTCCCGCGCCGGCGCCAAGGGCATCGGCTTCGGGGCGCAGATCCGCTCCAAGCGCGAGATGGAGTCCAAGGACCAGTTCCAGGAGGTCATGCCGGAGGACCTGGTCAAGTTCGGCATGATCCCCGAGTTCATCGGCCGCCTCCCCGTCATCACCTCGGTCCACAACCTCGACCGCGAGGCCCTGCTCCAGATCCTCGTCGAGCCGCGCAACGCGCTGGTCAAGCAGTACCAGCGCCTCTTCGAACTCGACGGCGTGGAGCTGGACTTCGAGCGCGAGGCCCTCGAAGCGATCGCGGACCAGGCGATCCTCCGCCAGACCGGCGCGCGCGGCCTGCGCGCCATCATGGAGGAGGTCCTCCAGGGCGTGATGTACGAGGTCCCGTCCCGCAAGGACGTGGCCCGGGTCGTCATCACGGCGGACGTCGTCCAGTCGAACGTGAACCCGACGCTGATTCCGCGGGATGCGCGGGGCCGGGGGCCGGGGGAGCAGAAGACGGCCTAGTCACCCACCGCACGGGAAGGCGCCCAGCACTTCTGCCGGGCGCCTTCGTCGTTTCCGGCGTCAGGCCTTGACGCGGACTTCCCCGCGGACCTTGGTGGTGAGGTCGATCGCGACGTCCTTGGTGACGTCCTGCGCCGCGTCACCCGGCGACACGATGGCGATCGTGCTGTAGTCGGCCCACGCGCAGAACCAGTTGGTCTGCTCCTTGTTGGTCGCCCTGTTCTGCCCCTTGACCGACTGGCACTTCATGACCGCGCCGTCGAGGTCGGCCGCCTCGGGCTCGCCGATCAGCTCGGGCTTGCCGGACCCGGTGGCGGACTCCTTCTCGGCCGACTTCTTGAAGTTGGCGAAGAACAGGTCCAGGGTCGCCTCCGGGTCGGAGATCTCACCGTAGGCACCGGCCACCGAAAGGGTCTTGGCCGTCGCCATCTTCGCCGCGGACGCCGGGTCGTCGGGGTCGTAGTCGCTCAGGTCGACCGTGTTGTAGAGCCCCGCCGCGGACTTGGCGTTCTTGACGCCGCTCTTCTCCAGCTCCGCCGTCGAGTCGGCGCCGACGGTGGACCCGTCCTTCGTGGTGCGCTTGTAGTCGCTGAGCACCGTCGCCGGCGTCGTGAGCTTGTGCGGCCCGTCGTCCTCCAGGCCGCCACCACCTCCGCCGATCACGAAGTACGCGCCCACGGCGATCGCCGCGACCACCGCGATCGCCCCGATGACGATGCCCGTCTTCTTCTTGCCGCCGCCCGGGGGCGGGGGCTGGGGGACGCCGTACTGGGGCTGCTGGCCGTAGGGCGGCTGCTGGCCGTACTGGGGCTGCTGACCGTACGGGGGCTGCTGGCCGTAGGGGCCCGGCTGGGGCGGGGCGCCCTGCGGGGCCTGCTGCGGGTAGCCGTAGCCGGGCTGGGGCGGAGGGGCCTGCTGGGGATAGCCGTAGCCGGGCTGGGGCGCCTGCGGCTGCTGGCCGTACGGACCGGGCTGGCCGTACGGTCCGGGCTGCTGGGGCTGCCCGCCGTACGGGCCCGGCTGGTTGTAACTCATGTTCTGGGTTCCCCTCCAGATGCTTGTGCGTTCGAGACATCCTGGCGCAGACCCGTCGTGTGCATGGCATCGGGGCCCTCAACCGTTACGAAGCAAACGCGTTTCGGGACGGGGTGGTGACACCTCTAAACTGACCCCCGTGACCGAGAACGCTCAGCAGCAGCCACCAGCGCCCAGCACCGACCTGCCGACCCAGTACGCGCCGGCCGACGTGGAGGGGCCGCTGTACGAGCGCTGGGTAGAGCGGGGTTACTTCGAGGCGGACGAGAAGAGCGACAAGCCGCCGTACACGATCGTCATCCCGCCGCCGAACGTCACGGGCAGCCTGCACCTCGGGCACGCCTTCGAGCACACGCTCATCGACGCCCTGACCCGCCGTAAGCGGATGCAGGGGTACGAGACGCTGTGGCAGCCCGGCATGGACCACGCCGGTATCGCCACGCAGAACGTCGTCGAGCGCGAGCTCGCGAAGGAGAACAAGTCCCGGCATGACCTGGGCCGTGAGGCCTTCGTCGAGCGGGTCTGGCAGTGGAAGGGCGAGTCCGGCGGGCAGATCAGCGGACAGATGCGGCGCCTCGGTGACGGCGTCGCCTGGTCGCGCGAGCGCTTCACCATGGACGAGGGCCTCTCCCAGGCCGTCCAGACCATCTTCAAGCGGCTCTACGACGACGAGCTGATCTACCGCGCCGAGCGCATCATCAACTGGTGTCCCCGGTGCCTGACCGCCATCTCGGACATCGAGGTCGAGTACCAGGACGACGACGGCGAGCTCGTCTCCATGAAGTACGGCGACGGGGACGACACCATCGTCGTCGCCACCACCCGCGCCGAGACCATGCTCGGTGACACGGCCGTCGCCGTTCACCCCGAGGACGAGCGCTACAAGCACCTGATCGGCAAGCTGGTCAAGCTGCCGCTGACCGACCGCTCCATCCCGGTCGTCGCCGACGAGCACGTCGACCCCGAGTTCGGCACAGGTGCCGTCAAGGTCACCCCGGCCCACGATCCGAACGACTTCGAGATCGGGCAGCGCCACGACCTCCCGGCCCTGACGATCATGGACGAGCACGCGGTCATCACCGCTCACGGCCCCTTCCAGGGCCAGGACCGGCTGGAGGCCCGCTCGGCGATCGTCGCGGCCCTGCGCGCCGAAGGGCGGATCGTCGCCGAGAAGCGGCCGTACGTCCACTCGGTCGGCCACTGCTCGCGCTGCAAGACGACGATCGAGCCGCGCCTGTCCATGCAGTGGTGGGTCAAGGTCGGCCCTCTCGCCAAGGCCGCCGGTGACGCCGTCCGTGACGGGCGCGTCAAGATCCACCCCCAGGAGATGGAGAAGCGCTACTTCGACTGGGTCGACAACCTCCACGACTGGTGCATCTCGCGGCAGTTGTGGTGGGGCCACCGCATCCCGGTCTGGTACGGCCCGAACGGCGAGGTGGTCTGCGTCGGCCCCGACGAGGAGCCGCCGAGCGGCGAGGGCTGGCGTCAGGACACCGACGTCCTCGACACCTGGTTCTCCTCCGGCCTCTGGCCCTTCTCCACGCTGGGCTGGCCCGAACAGACCGAGTCGCTCGCGAAGTTCTACCCGAACTCGGTCCTGGTCACCGGCTACGACATCCTCTTCTTCTGGGTCGCCCGGATGATGATGTTCGGCCTGTACGCGATGGACGGCACCCCGCCGTTCCACACCATCGCCCTGCACGGCATGGTCCGCGACCAGTTCGGCAAGAAGATGTCGAAGTCCTTCGGCAACGCGGTCAACCCGCTGGACTGGATGGACAAGTACGGCAGCGACGCCCTGCGCTTCACCCTCGCCCGTGGCGCCAACCCCGGCGTCGACGTCCCCATCGGCGAGGACTGGGTCCAGGGCTCCCGCAACTTCGCCAACAAGATCTGGAACGCGACGCGCTTCGCGATGATGAACGGCGCGACGGTGGACGGCCCGCTGCCGGACCCGTCGAAGATGTCCGCGACGGACCGCTGGATCCTCTCCCGGCTGAACACGGTCGTCGCGGAAGTCGACGCGTTCTACGACGACTACCAGTTCGCGAAGCTGTCCGACTCCCTGTTCCACTTCGCGTGGGACGAGGTCTTCGACTGGTACGTCGAGTTGTCCAAGACGACGTTCCAGGCGGGCGGCGAGGCGGCCGAGGTCAGCAAGCGCGTCCTCGGTGAGGTCCTCGACGTCACGCTGAAGCTGCTGCACCCGGTGGTCCCGTTCGTCACCGAGACCCTGTGGACGACGCTGACGGGCGGCGAGTCGGTCGTCATCGCCGACTGGCCGAAGGACAGTGGCTTCCGGGACGCCGACGCGGAGCGTGAGATCGAGAGCCTCCAGTCGGTCATCACCGAGGTCCGCCGCTTCCGCGCCGACCAGGGCCTCCAGCCCGGCCAGCGGGTCCCGGCCCGGCTGACCCTGGACGGCACGCCGTTCGCGACGCACGAGGCCGCCATCCGCCAGCTGCTCCGGCTCCAGCCGGAGGGCGACGCCTTCACGGCCACGGCGACCCTGCCGGTCGCCGGCGCGGAGGTCGCCCTCGACCTCTCCGGCACGATCGACGTGGCGGCGGAGCGCAAGCGCCTCGCGAAGGACCTCGCGGCGGCGGAGAAGGAGAAGGCGCAGGCGAACGCCAAGCTCGGCAACGAGGCGTTCCTGGCGAAGGCCCCCGACCACGTCGTGGACAAGATCCGCACCCGCCTCGCCAAGGCGGAGGAGGACATCACCCGCATCCAGGCACAGCTGGAGAGGCTGCCGCAGGGTTAAGGGTTCGTACGGTGTGTGAGGCCCCCGGTGCTGTCAGGCCCGGGGGCCTCACACATGGTTCAGGGCACGTACCTGCTTTTCAGGGGCGCGGGGAACTGCGCGAGCAACCCCCACGGACCCGCAGCCGCCCAGGGACATAAGCCACCGCAAGCAATGTCAGTCGGTCTCCGTAGACTGGGCCCCGTGAGCGAGCTCCCTCCAGACCACAACGCCGACGACCAGCCCGACCCCCTCAACACCTTCGACGAGATCATCGCCGAGGAAACCACCCGCGACCCCGACCTCGCGGTCATCGAAGCCGGCAGCCGGACCCTGCGCACCCAGGGCGGCCCGCCCGACGCCGACATCCCGACCCGGCCCGCCGACCCCGAGGTCGACAAGGCCCTGCGCGAGGTCGAGGCGGAGCTCGCCACGCGCTGGGGCGAGACCAAGCTGGAGCCCTCCGTCAGCCGGATCGCCGCG
This sequence comes from Streptomyces afghaniensis, assembly GCF_044327915.1. Taxonomy (NCBI): domain Bacteria; kingdom Bacillati; phylum Actinomycetota; class Actinomycetes; order Kitasatosporales; family Streptomycetaceae; genus Streptomyces; species Streptomyces afghaniensis. Next base: position 465,679 of record NZ_JBIRGJ010000002.1, on the reverse strand, counting down.
CTGATGGACGTGCTGGGGGAGCCGCAGCGGTCGTACCCGTCGATCCACATCACGGGGACCAACGGCAAGACCTCCACGGCCCGCATGATCGAGGCCCTGCTCGGCGCCTTCGAGCTGCGGACCGGCCGCTACACCTCGCCGCACGTGCAGTCGATCACCGAGCGCATCAGCCTGGACGGGGCCCCGATCTCGGCCGAGCGGTTCATCGAGACGTACCAGGACATCAAGCCGTACATCGAGATGGTCGACGCGCAGCAGGACTACCGGCTGTCCTTCTTCGAGGTGCTCACCGGCATGGCATACGCGGCGTTCGCCGACGCGCCCGCCGACGTCGCCGTCGTCGAGGTCGGCATGGGCGGCTCCTGGGACGCCACGAACGTGATCGACGGTGACGTCGCCGTCGTCACGCCCATAGACCTCGACCACACCGACCGGCTCGGCTCCACGCACGCCGAGATCGCCACGGAGAAGGCCGGCATCATCAAGCAGGGTGCGACGGTCATCATGGCGCAGCAGCCGGTCGACGCCGCTCAGGTGCTGCTGAAGAAGGCCGTCGAGGTGGACGCGACCGTGGCCCGGGAAGGGCTGGAGTTCGGTGTCGTGGACCGGCAGGTGGCCGTCGGCGGGCAGCTGGTGACGCTGCGCGGGCTCGGCGGTGAGTACACCGAGGTGTACCTGCCGCTGCACGGCGCGCACCAGGCGCACAACGCGGCCGTCGCGCTCGCCGCCGTGGAGGCGTTCTTCGGCGTCGGCGCGCAGCGGGCCGACGCGCTGGACCTGGACACGGTCCGCAAGGCGTTCGCGGCGGTTGCCTCGCCGGGCCGGCTGGAGGTCGTGCGGCGTTCCCCGACGGTCGTGCTCGACGCCGCCCACAACCCGGCGGGTGCCAGGGCGGCGGCGGAGGCGATCGGTGAAGCCTTCCAGTTCAGCCGGCTCATCGGTGTCGTCGGCGCGAGCGGCGACAAGAACGTGCGGGGGCTGCTGGAGGCCTTCGAGCCGGTGTTCGCCGAGGTCGTGGTCACGCAGAACTCCAGCCACCGTGCGATGGACGCCGACGAGCTGGCCGGCATCGCCGTCGAGGTGTTCGGCGAGGAGCGGGTCCAGGTCGAGCCGCGGCTGCCCGACGCGCTGGAGGCCGCGATCACGCTGGCCGAGGAGGAGGGCGAGTTCGCGGGCGGCGGTGTGCTCGTCACCGGTTCCGTCATCACCGTCGGCGAGGCCCGACTGCTCCTGGGGAGGGGCTGAGTCCCGTGCGCACGCTCTGTTCTTCGACGCTGATCGGCGAGTTCTTCATCATCGGCTTCGCCGGTCTGGTCGCCATGAAGGATCCCGACCTGTCCATGACCACCGTGTGGACGGTCAGCGGTGTCGCGATGTTCCTGTGCCTGCTGCTGTGCGGCCTGGTGACGCGCCCGGGCGGGGTCGCGCTCGGCTGGGCGTTGCAGATCGCGCTCATCGCGTCGGGCTTCGCCGTGCCGATGATGTTCTTCCTGGGTGTGGTTTTCGCGGCCCTGTGGTGGGCGTCCGTGCACTACGGGCGGAAGGTGGACGAGGCGAAGGCGAGATTCGCGGCCCAGTCCGGCTCCTCCACACCTGACGCTGCGTAACAGGCGCCCCGACACGCCGGGTAATCTCGTCCCACCCGCACAACCTTGATACATAAGGAGCCCGTCGTGAGCCAGCGCACCCTCGTCCTCCTCAAGCCCGACGCCGTCCGTCGTGGCCTGACCGGCGAGATCATCAGCCGCATCGAGCGCAAGGCGGGCTGGACGATCACCGCGCTGGAGCTGCGCACCCTGGACCAGGACACGCTGGAGCAGCACTACGGCGAGCACAAGGGCAAGCCCTTCTACGAGCCGCTGGTGGAGTTCATGGCCTCCGGCCCGGTCGTGGCGATGATCGTCGAGGGCGAGCGGGTCATCGAGGGGCTGCGCGCGCTCGCCGGCCCGACCGACCCGATCGCCGCGGCCCCGGGCTCCATCCGCGGTGACTACGGCGTCATCGTCCGGGAGAACCTGATCCACGCCTCCGACTCGGAGGAGTCCGCCGAGCGGGAAGTGAAGATCTTCTTCCCGGGTCGCGCCTGAAGCGAAACGGCGAGAGAAGTCTGGGGGCCACGGCTCCCGGACTTTTCTGGCATATGCGTGGCGATCGAGGGAACGATGGTCCCCGAACGCCCGTCTCCACAAGCGAACCCGCACAGCATCTGCTGACAATGGCGGAGACCCTCCCGCAGTGTTCGCGAAGGCGCGTCTACGATGGAAGCCTTCACGTCACAGCACCCACCTTTGCCTACCTGAAAAGCCCTCAAAAGCTAGTGGGAAGGCCAGACGAATCCTGATGGGGAACTCAATGTCGTTCATCGGCCGTGACATGGCTGTCGACCTCGGGACCGCCAACACGCTGGTGTACGTCAGGGGTCGCGGGATCGTACTCAACGAGCCGTCCGTCGTCGCGATCAACACCAACACCGGTGGCATCCTCGCGGTCGGTGCCGAAGCAAAGAAGATGATCGGGCGCACGCCCGGCAACATCGTTGCCGTTCGTCCGCTGAAGGACGGTGTGATCGCCGACTTCGAGATCACCGAGCGGATGCTCCGCTACTTCATCCTGAAGATCCACAAGCGGCGGTATCTGGCTCGTCCGCGGGTCGTCGTCTGCGTGCCCTCGGGCATCACGGGCGTCGAGCGCCGGGCCGTCATCGAGGCGTCGTCCCAGGCCGGCGCCCGCCAGGTGCACATCATCGAGGAGCCCATGGCCGCGGCCATCGGCTCCGGCCTGCCGGTCCACGAGGCCACGGGCAACATGGTGGTCGACATCGGCGGCGGCACCACGGAGGTCGCGGTCATCTCCCTCGGCGGCATCGTCACCGCCCAGTCCATCCGTGTCGCGGGCGACGAACTGGACAACGCGATCATCCAGCACATCAAGAAGGAGTACTCCCTCCTGCTGGGTGAGCGGACGGCCGAACAGATCAAGATCACGATCGGTTCGGCGTACGACCTCGACTCCGACGAGCACACCGAAATCCGCGGCCGGGACCTGGTCTCCGGGCTGCCGAAGACCGTCGTCATCTCCGCGGCCGAAGTCCGCAAGGCGATCGAGGAGCCGGTCAACGCGATCGTCGACGCCGTCAAGACGACCCTCGACAAGTGTCCGCCGGAGCTGTCCGGCGACATCATGGACCGAGGAATCGTTCTGACCGGCGGCGGAGCGCTGCTGCGGGGCCTCGACGAGCGGCTGCGCCGGGAGACCGGTATGCCGATCCACATTGCCGAGGATCCGCTGGACAGCGTGGCGCTCGGTTCCGGAAAGTGCGTCGAGGAGTTCGAGGCGCTCCAGCAGGTGCTGGACGCTCAGCCGCGCAGATGACGTAACTCTTCGATTCCGCCGTACGGGACGATCTCCTCTCGTACGGCGGATCGTTGATATAGATGCATAAGCTCCCACAATGCAGCCCCTCGGGTTTCCCTGGGGCTTCCCGAATTCCGATGAGGAAGGGCACGGCCGCCGCACGTGAGGGACACACGAGAGAGCCGGCTGCTCCTGGTGCTGCTGATCGCCATCGCGTTCGCGTTGATCACGGTGGACATTCGCGGCGGGGAGGATTCCCCGGTCGACGGTGCCCGGCAGGGCGCGGCGACGGTCTTCGGCCCGATCGAGAGCGGCGTGTCGTCCGCGGTCGACCCGGTCGGCGACGCGGTCTCCGCCATCCGGGAGTCCGGTGAGCGACACGACCGGCTCGCCGTGCTGGAAGAGGAGAACGCGGCCCTCAAGGCGCGGCTCGGCAGCGACGACCGCAGCCGCAGCCGCCTCAAGCAGCTCGACAAGATGCTGAAGATGTCCGGCCAGGGCCAGTACGGCATCAAGGGCGCCGAAGTCATCGCCATCGGGGCCGCGCAGGGGTTCTCCTGGACCATCACCATCGACGTCGGCGCGAGCGACGGCATCAAACGCGACATGACCGTCCTGAACGGGGACGGGCTCGTCGGCCGGGTCACCACCGTCGGACCCGACACCGCCACGGTGCTGCTCGCCAGCGACCCCGACTTCACGGTCGGCACCCGGATGGAGGACAGCGACGAGCTCGGCTTCGCCTCCGGGCAGGGCGACCGCCCGCTGCGCGTGGAACTCCTCAACGGCAAGGCGGAGGTGAAGAAGGGCGACCGCCTGGTCACCTTCGGCTCGCAGGCCGACCGGCCGTTCGTGCCCGGCGTGCCCGTCGGCGTGGTCTCCCGCGTCGACCCGTCCGGCGGCGGGCTGACCCGCACGCTCTACGTCACGCCGTACGCCGCCTTCAGCAAGCTCGACATCGTCGGTGTCGTCGTCGAGGCCCCGAAGAAGGACCCGCGCGACACGGTGCTCCCGCCCAAGCCGAAGCCGACTCCCCGGCCGACGGTGACGGTGACCGTGACGCCGTCCGCCGAGGCCCCCGCGGACGGCCAGAACCAGCAAGAGCAGTAGGAGCTGTCACCTCATGCGCGTCAACCGGATCCTGCTCTCCTCCGCCCTGGTCGTCGTCGCCCTGGTGATCCAGGTGAGCGTCCTCGCCCGCCTCCATCTGCCGGGCGCCGTGCCCGACCTGATGCTCCTCACCGTCCTCGGCCTCGCCCTGGTGTACGGCCATGTGGGTGGTGCCCTCGTCGGTTTCGGCGCGGGCCTGCTCGCCGATCTGGCCCCGCCCGCCGACCACGCCGCCGGGCGCTACGCCCTCGTGCTGTGCGTCATCGGCTACCTCGCGGGCCTGGTGAAACCGGAGACGGGCCGGCTCAAGTCCGCGACCGGCCCGATGGTCGTGGTGGTGGCCGCCGCCCTCGGCTCCACCCTGCTGTACGCCGGGGTCGGTGCCCTCGTCGGTGACACGGCCGCCCGCCATGTGGGCCTGGGCAGCCTGCTGTTCACGGCCGCCCTGTACGACCTGCTGCTCGCCCCGTTCGTGGTGCCGGGGGTGATGGCGCTGGCCAGGCGCGCCGAGAACGATCCGCTCGCCGAGACCGGCTCCGCCGCCAAGGCCACCGACATCTCCTCCGGCTGGCTCTCCGGCGGCACCGGCCTGAAGATCGGCAGCCAGCGGAACGGGCTGCGAGTGAAGGCGGCCCGGGCGCGGATGGCGCGGGCCGGGCGCATCAAGGGGGTCAAGCGGCTGTGAACGCAGAGAAGTTCACCCGAACGGGCCGGTCCGCTAGGAACGCCGGCTCGTGGGCCCGTCGTTCCTCACTCGTATCCGCAGACACGTGCCCGGACAGACCTTCGTATCCGGGCCCGGTTTTGTACTCGCACATCCGTACGCACACTGAGAGGGGGAGGCAGCCGCAGTGACCAACATCCCCGAGACCGGGCGGAACCCGCGGGTCCAGATCCGGCTCGTCGTCATCCAGGTCCTCGTCCTGTCCCTCCTGCTCACCCTCGGCGGACGCCTGTGGTACCTCCAGATCCGGGAGGGCGCGGCGTACGCCAAGGAGGCGTCGGGGAACCACGTCCAGCAGGTCGTCCAGCCGGCCGTCCGCGGCTCCATCCTGGACGCCCGCGGCGTGGCCCTCGCCGACAACGAGACGCGACTGGTCGTCTCCGCCTCCCGCACCGACCTGCTGAAGATGCCGGACGACGGCAAGGACGTCCTCACCAAGCTCGCCGGAGTCCTGGGCATGACGCCCAAGGAGGTCCAGGAGAAGGTCCGGCTCTGCGACGCCAAGACGCCCCAGCCCTGCTGGAACGGCTCGCCGTACCAGCCCATCCCCATCACCGACGAGGCAACCCCCAAGCAGGCCCTGCAGATCCGCGAGCGCGCCGAGGATTTCCCCGGCATCACCGCCGAACCCGAGGCCGTGCGCCGCTACCCGAGCCCGGGCAAGGCCAACACCGCCCAGGTCCTCGGCTACCTCTCGCCGGTCACCGACGAGGAGATCAAGCAGGCGCAGAACACCAACTCGCCGTACCTGCGCTCCGACCAGGTCGGCCGCTCCGGCCTGGAGCGCCAGTACGACAAGGCACTGCGCGGCAAGGCCGGCGTGACCCGCTACGAGGTCGACAACCTCGGCCGGGTCATCGGCCAGGCCGAGGCCGACCCGGCCCACCCCGGCGACAACCTCGTCACCAGCATCGACGCCCGCGTCCAGCGGATCGCCGAGTACCAGCTGAACGAGGCCATGAAGGAGGCCCGCAAGCAGCACGACCGGAACACCGGCACCAACTACAAGGCGGACTCCGGCGCCGTCGTCGTCATGGAGGCCAAGACCGGCCGCGTCGTCGCCATGGCCTCCAACCCGACGTACGACCCGAACGCCTGGGTGGGCGGCATCTCCGCCAAGGACTACGCCCGGCTCACCGGCAAGAAGTCCAACTACCCGCTTCTCAACCGCGCGATCCAGGGCCAGTCCGCGCCCGGCTCCATCTTCAAGGTCATCCCGACGGCCGCCGCGATCAACGCGGGCTACTCCTTCGACGGCCCCTACCAGTGCTCCAGCTCGTACAACCTCGGCGGCCAGGTCTTCAAGAACTTCGAGTCCAAGGGGTACGGCCCGATCAGCCTCGGCCGCGCCCTGGAGGTCTCCTGCGACACGGTCTTCTACCGGCTCTCCCACGAGGAGTGGAAGAAGGACGGCGGAGCCAAGCCGAAGAAGCACCCCAACGACTGGTTCTACAAGACCGCCCACCAGTTCGGCCTCGGCAAGGAGACCGGCATCGACCTGCCCAACGAGGTCACCGGCCGCGTCCCCGACCGCAAGTGGAAGCTGGACTACTGGAAGGCCAACAAGGACGCCTGGTGCCGCACCGGCAAGCGGAACGGCAGCTACGCCGAGAAGATCGCCTACGAGAACTGCCTCGAAGGCAACCGCATGCGCGCCGGTGACTCCGTCAACTACTCCATCGGCCAGGGCGACACCCTCGTCACGCCCATCCAGATGGCCACCATCTACTCGGCCATCTCCAACGGCGGCACCCTCTACAACCCCTCCGTCGGCAAGGCCGTCATCAGCGCCGACGGCCAGACTGTCACGCCGATCAAACCCCGGTCGCACGGCAAGCTGCCGATGACGCAGGCGACGCGCGACCGGATAGACGATGCCCTCGCGGGAGTCGCCACCCGCGGTACGGCCGCCTGGCGGTTCGGCGGCTGGCCGCAGGACAAGATCCCGATGCACGCCAAGACGGGTACGGCGGAGGTCTACGGCAAGCAGACCACCTCCTGGTTCGCCACGTACACCAAGGACTACTCGATCGTCATGACGATCTCCCAGGGTGGTACGGGCTCCGGCGCCTCGGGCCCCGCCGTCCGCAACATCTACAACGCGCTGTACGGCGTCTCCGAGGACGGCGACATCGACGCGAAGAAGGCCCTGCTGCCCACCCCGGAGAAGGCCCTGCCGAAGGTCAAGACGGACGGCACCATCGCCTCCCCGAAGGTCCCCAAGGACCCGGCCAAGGACCAGCAGGCGAAGAAGAAGGACCCCAACGCCCCGGCCGACCCGCTCCAGCCGGCCACGTCGGCCCCGCCGTCGCCGGAGAACCGTGACACCCGAAGGCGCCGGCGCCGGCGGGGAAGCCGGAGGTTGCCGACATGACCGGCGGTGTGAACAGCTTCCAGGTCTCCGGCTACGGGCCCGAGCGCTCCGGCTGGACCCGTCTCCTCGCCCGCGATTCGGTGGTGCGGCGGCTCGACTGGCCGATCCTGCTGTCCGCGACGGCCCTGTCGCTGCTCGGCACGCTCCTCGTCTACTCCGCGACCCGCAACCGCACGGAGCTCAACCAGGGCGACCCGTACTACTTCCTCATCCGGCACCTGCTCAACACCGGCATCGGCCTCGCCCTGATGGCCGGCACGATCTGGCTCGGCCACCGCGGCCTGCGCACGGCCGTGCCGGTCCTGTACGGCCTCTCGGTCCTGCTGATCCTGCTGGTGCTCACCCCGCTCGGCTCAACGATCAACGGCGCCCACTCGTGGATCAAGCTCCCCGGCGGCTTCTCCCTCCAGCCCTCGGAGTTCGTGAAGGTCACGATCATCCTCGGCATGGCGATGCTGCTGGCGGCCAGAGTCGACGCCGGCGACAGGCAGTACCCCGACCACCGCACGGTCATGCAGGCACTGGGCCTGGCCGCCGTGCCCATGGTGATCGTGATGCTCATGCCCGACCTCGGGTCGGTCATGGTGATGGTCATCATCGTGCTCGGAGTGCTGCTCGCCTCCGGTGCTTCCAACCGGTGGGTGTTCGGCCTGCTCGGAGCGGGCGGCATCGGCGCGATCACCGTCTGGCAGATCGGGGTGCTCGACGACTACCAGATCGCCCGCTTCGCCGCCTTCGCCAACCCCGAGCTCGACCCGGCCGGCGTCGGCTACAACACCAACCAGGCCCGCATCGCCATCGGCTCCGGCGGCCTGACCGGCTCCGGCCTCTTCCACGGCTCGCAGACCACCGGCCAGTTCGTGCCCGAGCAGCAGACGGACTTCGTCTTCACCGTGGCGGGCGAGGAGCTCGGCTTCCTCGGCGGCGGCCTGATCATCGTGCTGCTCGGCATCGTCCTGTGGCGGGCCTGCCGTATCGCCCGGGAGACCACCGACCTGTACGGCACGATCGTGGCCGCCGGCATCGTCGCCTGGTTCGCCTTCCAGACGTTCGAGAACATCGGCATGACGCTCGGCATCATGCCGGTCACCGGTCTGCCGTTGCCGTTCGTGTCGTACGGCGGCTCGTCGATGTTCGCCGTGTGGATAGCGGTCGGTCTGTTGCAGTCCATCCGGATACAGCGCCCGATGTCGGCGTGAACACCGGCGGGGCGGCCCTCTGCCGCCCCGCCCCCGCGCCCACTAGATTCGGTTCATGGCGGACACCAAGCGCGAGATCGAGCGGAAGTACGAGTCCGAGGACAGCGGGCTGCCCGAGCTGACCGGTGTCGCCGGGGTCGCGGCCGTGCTCGACAAGGGCGTCGCCCACCTCGACGCCACCTACTACGACACCGCCGACGAACGCCTCGCCACGTCGTCCGTCACCCTGCGCCGCCGCACCGGCGGCTCGGACGCGGGCTGGCACCTGAAGTTCCCCGTCGCCCCCGGCGTCCGCGACGAGATCCAGGCCCCGCTCTCCGACACCCTCCCCGGCGACCTCGCCGGGCTCGTCCGCTCCCGCGTCCGCGGCGGCGAACTGCTGCCGGTCGTCCGGCTGCGCTCCGACCGCGACGTACGCCACCTCGTCGACGCCGACGGGCGGCTGCTCGCCGAGGTCAGCGTCGACGCCGTACGGGCCGACCGGCTCACGGCCGGCGGCGGTGAGGCGCAGTGGACGGAGATCGAGGTGGAACTCGCCGACGGGGGAGACCCGGCCTTCCTCGACAAGGTCGAGAAGCGGCTGCGCAAGGCGGGCGTACGGCCGTCGGCCTCGGCGTCGAAGCTGGCGCGGGCCCTGGCGGAGACGGCGCCGCACCAGCAGCGCGCATCCGCACCGGCCGGGGAACCGGCGACGGCCGGAGACCACGTCCTGGCGTACGTGCGCGCCCAGCGGGACGCCATCGTCGAGCTCGACCCGGCCGTGCGGCGGGACGCCGAGGACTCCGTGCACAGCATGCGCGTGGCCACCCGCAGGCTGCGCAGCACCCTCAAGTCGTACGGCGAGCTGCTCGACCGGACCGTCACCGACCCGGTCGGCGACGAGCTGAAGTGGCTGGCCGGTGAGCTGGGCCTGGACCGGGACCGTGAGGTGCTGACCGAACGGCTGACGGAGGCCCTCGGCGAGGTGCCGGCCACCCTGGTCCGCGGCCCGGTCGCAGAGCGGCTGCACGCCTGGGCAAGCGCCGAGCACGGCGGGACCCGCGGCCGGCTCATCGGCGTCCTGGACTCCCGCCGCTACCTCGCCCTGCTCGACACCCTGGACGCGCTGATCGCCGACCCGCCCCTGCGGAAGGCGGCCGGCAAGAAGCCCCGCAAAACGATCACCAAGGCAGTGCAGAAGGACTTCCGCAGGGTCGCCGGGCTGATCGAGCGAGCCGTGGAGCTGGAGCCCGGGACCGACCGCGATGTCGCGATCCACGAGGCCCGCAAGAAGACCAAGCGCGCCCGCTACGCGGCGGAGGCGGCCCGGCCGGCCCTCGGCAAGCCGGCCAAGGACCTGGTCAAGTCCATGAAGGCGCTCCAGAGCCTGCTCGGCGAGCACCAGGACAGTGTGATGGCCCGGCAGGCGCTGCGCGAGCTGTCCGCGGTCGCCCACGCGGCCGGGGAGAGCGCCTTCACCTACGGCCTGCTCCACGAGCGCGAGGAGCAGCGGGCGGTGCGCGTGGAGATGGAACTGCCCGGATTCTGGGACGGCATCAAGGACGGGGCGGCGGGCCTGTGATCTTCCGCTGATCTTCCGCGCGTACGAAGGTACGGCCGGGTCGCGTTAGTCTGGATGGTCACCCTGTCCGTTCAGTCCAGCCCACGAAGGTGCGCGACATGCCTGCCGAAGTCGCTGCGTCGGTGTTCCCGCAGCTCGAAGCTCTGCTCCCGCACGTGCAGAAGCCGATCCAGTACGTAGGCGGAGAACTCAACTCCACAGTCAAGGACTGGGACTCCTGCGACGTCCGCTGGGCGCTCATGTACCCGGACGCCTACGAGGTCGGCCTGCCCAACCAGGGCGTCCAGATCCTCTACGAGGTGCTGAACGAGCAGCAGGGCGTCCTCGCCGAGCGCACCTACAGCGTGTGGCCGGACCTGGAGGAGCTGATGCGGGAGCACGGCGTCCCGCAGTTCACGGTGGACAGCCACCGGCCCGTGAGGGCCTTCGACGTGCTGGGCCTGTCCTTCTCCACGGAGCTGGGCTACACCAACATGCTGGCGGCCCTGGACCTCTCCGGGATCCCCCTGGAGGCCAAGGACCGCGGCCTGGACGACCCGATCGTCATGGCCGGCGGCCACGCCGCGTTCAACCCCGAGCCGATCGCGGACTTCATCGACTGCGCGGTGATCGGCGACGGCGAGCAGGCCGTCCTGGAGGTCACCGCGATCATCCGCGCCTGGAAGGCGGAGGGCCGCCCCGGCGGCCGCGAGGAGATCCTCTTCCGCCTGGCGAAGACGGGCGGGGTGTACGTGCCCGGCTTCTACGACGTCGAGTACCTGCCGGACGGCCGTATCGCCCGCGTCGTACCGAAGCGCAGCGGTGTCCCGTGGCGGGTCTCCAAGCACACGGTGATGGACCTCGACGAGTGGCCGTACCCCAAGCAGCCCCTGGTCCCGCTGGCCGAGACGGTCCACGAGCGCATGTCGGTGGAGATCTTCCGCGGCTGCACCCGCGGCTGCCGGTTCTGCCAGGCCGGCATGATCACCCGCCCGGTCCGCGAACGCTCCATCACGGGCATCGGCGACATGGTCGAGCAGGGCCTGAAGGCGACGGGCTTCGAGGAGGTCGGTCTGCTCTCCCTCTCCTCGGCGGACCACTCGGAGATCGGCGACATCGCAAAGGGCCTCGCGGACCGCTACGAGGACGACAAGGTCGGCCTCTCCCTCCCGTCCACCCGCGTGGACGCCTTCAACATCGACCTGGCGAACGAGCTCACGCGCAACGGCCGCCGCTCCGGCCTCACCTTCGCCCCCGAGGGCGGCTCGGAGCGCATCCGCAAGGTCATCAACAAGATGGTCTCGGAGGATGACCTGATCCGCACGGTCGCCACCGCCTACGGCAACGGCTGGCGCCAGGTGAAGCTGTACTTCATGTGCGGTCTGCCGACGGAGACCGACGACGACGTCCTCCAGATCGCCGACATGGCGACGAAGGTCATCGCCAAGGGCCGCGAGGTGTCGAAGTCCAACGACATCCGCTGCACGGTCTCGATCGGCGGCTTCGTCCCCAAGCCCCACACGCCGTTCCAGTGGGCGCCGCAGCTGTCGGCGGAGGAGACGGACGCCCGCCTGGAGAAGCTGCGCAACAAGATCCGCGGCGACAAGAAGTACGGCCGCTCCATCGGCTTCCGCTACCACGACGGCAAGCCCGGCATCGTCGAGGGCCTGCTGTCCCGCGGCGACCGCCGGATCGGCGCCGTCATCCGCGCGGTCTACGACGACGGCGGCCGCTTCGACGGCTGGCGCGAGCACTTCTCGTACGACCGCTGGATGCGGTGCGCGGAGAAGGCGCTGGCCCCCTTCGGCGTCGACGTCGACTGGTACACGACGCGTGAGCGCACGTACGAGGAGGTCCTCCCCTGGGACCACCTGGACTCCGGCCTCGACAAGGACTGGCTCTGGGAGGACTGGCAGGACGCCCTCGACGAGACGGAGGTCGAGGACTGCCGCTGGACGCCGTGCTTCGACTGCGGGGTGTGCCCGCAGATGGACACCCAGATCCAGATCGGCCCCACGGGCAAGAAGCTCCTGCCCCTGACGGTCAAGAACGCGGCGCCGGCTCCGAGCGGGCACGCGCACTGAGGTGAGTGACGCACTCGTTCGGGTGATGGATGCCCTGGCGGGGGCGAGTGAGGACGAGGTGACTGCTGCGTTGGCTGCTGTCGGGGCTTCGAGCCGTCGGCAGTCGGAGCAGCAGGGTGGGCCTTGCACGCCTCTGCCGGGCCCGGGAGGGGCCTCGGCCATCCATTCTGAGGTGGAGTGGGTCTGGGTCTGACGGCTCTCGGAGCCTCGCCGAAGCATTCTGGTGACGACTGAGCCCCCTTCGATCCGGAGGGGGCTCAGTCGTGCCGGCGCTCGATGCGTCCTGGCACGGTGAGGCTGCGTCGTGAAGAACGGGGGGGCGGTGACCTGCCCGAACGATCCGTTCTGATCGCTTTGGCAACTTGATATTCAGGACGGCGATTGCTGGATACAGTCGTTTTGTAACTACTGGTTGCGGGGGCAACTAGAGCTTGGTCGGCTGTGCCGACGTCCTGGGGAGGGCCTGTAGCGCATGAGTCGTCGCTCTGCTGGTTTTGTCGGTGCGTGGGCTGAGATTCAGCGGCAGCAACAACGTCAGGTGGAAGCCGAGGCGAGGCGGCGTCGGGAGGAGGCGCGGCAGGCCCGGGCGTACCAGCGGCTGGCCACGCAAAGCCAACGAGACTACCGCCAGGCGGAGGCCAGGCGACGTACAGAGGAGCTGGAAGCCCAGGTCGCAGCCCTCCAGAGTCTGCTGACCACGGGCTGCCAGGCGCCAGCCTTCAGGGCATCGTCTCTCATGCGTGCGGAAGACATCCCACCGTTCGACCCGGGGCAGCTTGCTTGGCCGGTGCGGATGCCCCACCCAAACCAGTACCAGGCTCAGGGCGGCTGGACCGCCAGCCAGCGAGAGCGGGCACAGGCTGAGGCTCGGGCTCGGTTCGAGCAGGACTGGCATGCCGCCCAGGCCGCCGAGGCGCAGCGGCAGCAACAGTTAGCCGCGTTGCAGCGGGACCATGAGCAGAGGACGGAGTCTCAGCGGGCCGAGGTGCGTCGGCACAACGCCGGGGTCGTGGAAGTGACCGAAGGGGTCAGGCGGGGCGCCCCGGACTCCGTAGTCGAGTACTTCTCCGCTGCGCTGTACGCGTCGACGGCCTGGCCGGAGGGCTTTTCTCGGCAAGTGGTGGCGGCCTACGACGTAGCGGGACGGCAGTTGGTGCTGGACTGGGAACTGCCCACATACGACGTGGTTCCGGAAGCGAAGTCCGTTAGGTATCTGTCCCGGGAGGATCAGTACAAGGAAGCGGCACGGCCGGTGAGTCAGCGTCGGGCGTTGTACCGAGAGGTGCTGGGGCAGAGCATGCTGCTGGTGCTGCATCAGCTGTTCATTGCGGACGAGTACGCCATCCTCGACTCGGTAGCCCTGAACGGCTTCGTGGACGCTCCCGATCCGGCCACAGGACGACAGACGCAGATCTTCCTGGCGACCGTCATGGCTTCTCGGGCGGCTTTCACGGACCTGCATCTGGGGCAGGTGGACCCGGTCAGCTGCCTGACCGACGCGCTGAGGGGACAGATCTCGACCCGGCCTGACCAGCTCACTGCCGTGCGGCCGAGCCGGCAGCCCCAGGACGTCGGCAGCCCTGTGGCCGCCCACGGTCGCGGTCACGAGCCGAACCTGTACGACATGGATCCGATCGCCTTCGAGTCCCTCGTCGCCGATCTGTTCCGCGCCATGGGTATGCAGGCCGTGACGACTCAGCGCTCGAACGATGGTGGCGTGGATGTCGATGCGATGGACCCGACTCCCATCCGCGGCGGCAAGATCGTCGTCCAGGTGAAGCGCTACCGCAACACGGTGCCGCCCACAGCCGTGCGCGACCTCTACGGCACTGTCCAGGACATCGGCGCGAACAAGGGCGTTCTCGTAACGACGTCCGGATTCGGTCCGGGCTCTCATACCTTCGCCAGGGGCAAGCCTCTGGAGCTCATCTCAGGCAGCGAACTCGTCGACCTGCTGCACAGGCATGGGTTGCGTGGACGCTTGGGAGAGGGTGGAGCGGCGGCCCCGGCGCAGCCGACACGGTCCAGCGCTGCGGCTCCACTCGACGATCACAACGTGCTGGGCATGACGTGGTCCGGCGACGTTGCACTCGACGTGTGCGCGATGGTCTGCCGCGGCAGCCGAGTCCTCAGCGAGGATCACTTCGTCTTCTTCAACAACCCGCAGACACCGGACGGCTCGGTACGCGCAATACAGGCTGCGGGACCGGACAAGGTCGCCATTCGTGTCGCCTTCGATGGGCTGCCAGAGGCCGCTGATCGATTCGTGATGGTGGCTGCCGTGGATCCTGAGGTGAACCCGGAGGCTGACCTGTCTGGGTTCACCGATGCCTGCATCCGGCTCCTGGATCCGGCGATGACCGAACTCGGGCGGCTTGAGGTCTCCGATGGGCGCGCCGGGGAGACCGCATTGGTGCTCGGATCCTTCCGGCGCAGGTCCAGTGGTGACTGGGACTTCGTGCTGGGCGGCAAGGGTTACACGGGCGGCCTGGAGCAGCTCGTCCGGGACTACGGCATAGATGTGGAGTAACGCTCCAAGGCCGATTTGGACCCTCTGACCGTCGTGGACAAGTAGCCGGTATCGCCCAACGTGCCTTCGGGAAAGCTCACATAGCCCTTCTGTCTGAGGGGCCCAGCTGGCGTTCATGGAGGTGCGATGAGGGAATTGGTTTACGTGTCCAGTGCGAAGCTCGGAGAGTTTCTGCCCGAGGGCGGCGGTTTCATCGACCGAGCATTGGAGGCAGAGGTATCGGCCCTGGGAGCAGGGGTACGCCTTGCGGTGGGTGAAGCACCGGCGCCAGAGGAGTCCCTCGGACAGCGATTAGAGCGGGTGCTTGCCCACGTCCGTGCGAAGTGCGACGCGCACACCAACATCCCGGACTCATGTGAGTCGTTGGCAGCCTACGACTGGATGGAGTTCACAGGTTTCTTCCGGCATGGGCCCAGGCTGCGTGACTGGGGCCTCGATGACAGAGGTGTGTACACCTTCCTGTCACTTGAGAATCCACCGTGCTCGCTGGGGCGTGGCGGAGATGCGTGCTCCGGTGTTCAGGTCATCCTTTGCGGTTCACGGAAGCATGTCCTGACCGAGTTCGATGCCCCACCGACGCGGATGGGCTCCGGGTCTGACTGGCTGCATGATCTGGCTGCTGTACTGGTCGAGAGAGAAGCGCGCGGGGATACGTCCTTGCCGGAAGACCTCCGCTCGACCAGCCGACGCGACAAGGAGTTCGCTGCCCGGTCCGCCCACGACATGCTCGTGACCGAGTACGAGGGGCCTGCGTATCTACACGGTCACGCCCGAGTACTCTCCAACTTCTCTCCCGGGGTGTGGCAGCACAGGCTGATTGTGGCGACACCTCTGTACGTGGAGGCTGTACCGCGTCCCCGACGTGGTGCTATCGAGTTGGCTGATGGGCAGTCCACCGCCCCCCGCCTGCGACATCGGTTGCGGCGGTTCATGCGTCGAATGACCGACAGGCAGTGATCACGGCTCGCGACCGCATGGATTTGGTCCGTGTGAGTGTGTCCGCCCCTCCGACTCGGAGGCGGCTCTTTGCGTGTCCACCGACCGGACAATGCACTGATGGAGAACATCAGCATCCGCCCGGCTCGGTCCGGCGAACTGGCGGCCGTGGCGGCACTTCGCTGGGAGTGGCTCGTCGAGAACGGCGGCGAGGCGCTCGGCGAACGTGAGGAATTCGTACGGCACTTCGTCGACTGGGCCCGGGACAACGCAGGTTCGCACCGGTGCATGGTGGTCGTGCGTGACGACGGCGTCGTCATCGGTATGGCGTGGCTGGCGGTGGTGCAGCGGGTGCCCACGCCCCGGGCGCCCCGGCGGGCCTCCGGCGATCTGCAGTGCGTGTACGTCGTACCCGGGGCGCGCGACGGCGGAGTGGGCGGCGCGCTCATCCGGGCCGTGCTGGACGGGGCCCGGGAGCTCGGGCTGGAGCGGGTGACCGTGCACTCGAGCCCGCGGGCGATTCCCGCGTACGTCAGGTGCGGCTTTGAGGAGTCGCCCCGGCTGCTGCACGCGCGGGTCGCGGGCGCGTGAGCCGTATGATCATGACGCCAGGTGGAGGATCTGCGGAAGAACGGGGCGGGGCTGTGCGGTGCTGGATCCGGACGGGCCGCTGAGGCGTCTACGACGGTATGGATCTGGAGAAACCGGCCCGCGAGGGCTCCGGGACGCGAGTCGATCTGGGGAAACGGGTGCCCGAACCGGCCGCGCCGCCGGTGCGTGAGGCGGCGCCCGAGGGGTGTCTCGCCGTCGCGATCCGGATTCCCGTGCGGATCGTCGTGCTCGTGCTGGTCGTCCCCGTGCGGATGGTGTGGGACGCGCTCGTCGTGGTCGGGCGGTTCCTGAACGACGTGCTGTTCCGGCCGCTGGGCCGGGCGCTGCTGTGGCTCGGGCGGGCGGTGTTCGTCTGGCCGTTCGTGGGGCTGTGGCGGTATGTCGTCGTGCCGGTGGCCAAGGCGCTCGGGTGGCTCGGGAACGTCCTGCTCGTCGTGCCGCTGGTGTGGCTGTACCGGCACGTGCTGACGCCGGTGGGACACGCGGTCGCGTGGGTCGTCACCCGGGTCGCCGAGGGCGTCGGGGCCGCCCTCGGCTGGGTGTACTCGTATCTGCTCACGCCGGTCGGGCGGGCCGTGCTGTGGGTGCTGAAGGGGCTCGGCGCCGTGCTCGCCGCGCTCGGGGCCGGCGTGTACGCGGTCGTGGCGTGGCTCGCCCGGTATCTCGTCGTCGTACCCGCCGTGTGGCTCTACACGTGGGTGCTCGCGCCCGTCGGGCGGGCGATCGCCTGGTGCGCCAACGGACTCGTGTGGCTGGTGAGCACGGCCGTCACCGGCATCGGGACGGCTCTGTACTGGATCGCCCGGATCCTGCTCGTCCTTCCCGCGCTCGCCGTGTGGCGCTGGATCCTCACGCCGGTCGGGCGGGTCCTCGCCGTCATCGGGCGGGAGGTCGGGGACGCCCTCGGGCACGCGTGGCGGATCGCCGGGCACATCTCGCTCGCCGTCGGGCGGTTCCTCGCGACGCTCTTGAGGTGGATCTTCGTCGAGCCGGTGCGGTGGGTGTACCGGAGCGTGCTGACGCCCGTCGGGCACGTCGTGCGGGACGCCGTCCTGCGGCCCGCCGCCGAGGCCGCCCGCAGTGTGGGACGGGCCACGCGGCAGGCGCTGGCCGCCGCCCGGGAGTCCGTACGGCAGGCGCGCGCCGACTTCCGGCGGATGCTCTTCGGCGAGCCCCGGCAGCCGCAGCCGGTCGACCTCGGGGAACCTTCGGGCCGCGAGGCACGTACTCTTGGTAGCAGTACGACCGCTCTCACGAAGGACTGAACGACACTGGGCAAGCGACAGCCCGAAGGCCCGCCGCCCGCACCCGCGGTGCAGCGCATCCGACTGCGCTACACCAAGCGCGGCCGCCTCCGGTTCACCAGCCACCGTGACTTCCAGCGCGCCTTCGAGCGTGCGTTGCGCCGTGCCGAGGTGCCGATGGCCTACTCGGCGGGCTTCACACCGCACCCGAAGGTGTCGTACGCCAATGCCGCACCCACCGGCACGGGCAGTGAGGCGGAGTACCTGGAGATCGCGCTCACCGCGCAGCGCGACCCGGAGCAGCTCAGGATTCTTCTCGACGACTCGATGCCCAGCGGGCTCGACATCGTCGAGGCGGTCGAGGCCCGCACCCCGGGCCTCGCCGACCGGCTGACGGCTTCCGTGTGGGAGCTGCGGCTGGACGGCGTGTCGCAGGAGGAAGCCCGCCGGGCGGCGGACGCCTTCAACGCGGCCGAGACCGTCGAGGTCCAGCGCCTCGCCAAGAACGGGGTACGTACCTTCGACGCCCGCTCCGCCGTCGTGAGCCTGGAGATCCCCGACCTCACGGAAACGCACAGTTCGCAGGCTGATAGGCCGACCGACCAGCCCTGTGCGATACTGCGGCTGGTTGTTCGGCACGTGACGCCTGCCGTACGACCCGACGACGTCCTGTCCGGTCTCCGCGCCGTGGCCGACCTGGCGCCGCCGGTCCCCGCAGCGGTGACCAGGCTGGCGCAGGGGCTGTTCGATGAAGAGACCGGCACGGTGACCGACCCGCTCGCGCCTGACCGCGAGGCAGCGGAGGCCCACTCAACGGCCGAACCGCCTGCCGCCGCGACGGCGCCGGCGTAGGTTCCGCGAAGGGACGGACGTCGTAGCGCCGCCCTCGGACTCGGGAGCCACCTGGGTCGGGCAGCGCACCGACCAGAAGACTTTCGCCAGGCCGTACGCATTCGGCGTACGGAACCGGCGAGACAGGACACAGAGAGCTCCCGTGCGGCGCCCGCGCCCCGGACGGCGGCGACGCGCACAGCGCGAGCCGCGGACGTCACCGGCACAGCCGGACCAGGCGCGGCGCCCGGGAGCCTGACGGGAGAAAAGCCCGCATGCTCGAACCGACCGAACCCACAGAGTCCGTCACGGACTCCGAACAGAACACCCCCAGCGACACCCTGCCGCCCCGCCGGCGGCGCCGTGCCGCGTCCCGGCCGGCGGGTCCGCCCGTCGGTACCTCCTCCGACGCTCCGGTGGAGACCGTCACGCCGGCCATACCGGCCGCGGACCCCGACGAGCTCGCGGCCGAAGCCGTGGAGGCCGACGAGGTCGAGGAGACCGCCGCTGAGGAGACCGTCGCGGCGGCGCAGGAGACCACCGAGGCCGCCGAGAGCGCCGAGGAGGCCGCGCCGGCCGCTCCCAAGAGGCGCCGCGTGGTGCGCCGTGCTGCCGCCCCCGCCGGGGCTCCGGCGGGCGCTGAGGCCGCCGAGACCGTGGTGCCGGTGACCGCCGGTGCCCCCGCCGCATCCGAGGCTTCCGAGCATGCCGAGGCCGCCGCGTCCGCCGAGGCGTCCGAGGACGCCGCTCCGCGGCGCACCCGGCGTCGTGCGACCCGCACGGTGACCTCGCCTGCCGCGGCTCCGGCGGAGGCCGTGGAGACGGCGGCGCCTGCTGCCGCCGCCGCGCAGGCCGAGCCGAGCGCTCCTGAGCCCGTCACGGCCGCCGAGGGCGCCGAGACCGCGGAGGCCGCCGAGGAGGCGGCTCCGCGCAGGACCCGGCGGCGTGCCACGCGCCGGGTGACCGCGCCCACCGAAGCGCCTGCCGCCGCACCGGCGGCGGAAGGAACCGCCGACGCGGGCCGCTCCGGCTCCGTCACCACGACCGACGCGCCCGCCGAGGCCGCCGCTGCCGTGTCCGGTGGGCCCGCCGAGGCCCCCGCCGGCACGCCCGCCGAGGAGGCGAAGGCACCTGTGACCGATTCCCCCGCCGCTGAGTCCGACGGAGCCCCCGAGGCCGCCGCTCCCGCCGCCCAGGCGCCCGAGGCCGCCGAGGATGCCGGTCCGCGGCGCCGTCGCCGGGTCGTCCGCCGGGCCGCCAGTGGTTTCGCCGAGCCCGCGCAGTCCTCGCGGGCCTCCCGCGGCTCGAAGTCCGCGCGGGGCGCCGCCGGTGCCGCGGCCGCCGGTGAGGACGAGACGTCGGCGCGGCCCGCGCGGCCCGCCGTCGCCCTGTTCCAGGCGCCCGTGTTCACCGAGCCCCAGTTCCAGACGCCGGAGCGGGCCGCCGCCGCAGCCGCCGCCGAGGCGGCCGGGGCCGAGGAGCCCGAGGAGGCGGAGGAGTCCGCGCCGGCGGAGGTGCGGGAGGAGCCCGGCGGGTCGCGCCGCCGGCGTCGTCGCCGGGGTGCCGCTGACGAGCCCGAGGCCCAGGCCACCGAGGCCCCCGCCCCCGAGAGTGGCGCCGCCGAGAGTGGCGCCGCCGAGAGTGCCGTCGACGAGGCGGAGGAGCCCGAGGAGTCCGCCGAGGGCGACGACCAGGACGACTCCGAGGGCACCGGCTCGCGCCGTCGCCGTCGCCGGGGCGGCCGCCGCCGTCGGCGTGGTGACTCCGCCGAGACCGACGCCGAGGCCGGCGAGGGCACGGACGCCGAGTCCGAGCAGGTCGCCGCCGCGCAGGCCGATGAGGACATCGCGGAGCAGGCCGAGGAGGACCAGGACGAGTCCGACGAGGCCGCCGACCGCGACGAGTCGTCCGGCGGGGGCTCCAGCAGCAGCCGCCGTCGCCGTCGCCGCCGTCGCCGTGCCGGTGACAGCGCGCCCGAGGCCGAGCCGTCCGAGGACGACCCGGAGCGCACGGTCGTCAAGGTCCGCGAGCCCCGCCCCAAGGCCGAACCGTCCGACGAGGTGCAGTCCATCAAGGGCTCGACCCGTCTGGAGGCCAAGAAGCAGCGTCGCCGGGAGGGCCGCGAGCAGGGCCGCCGGCGCGTCCCGATCATCACCGAGGCCGAGTTCCTGGCCCGGCGCGAGGCCGTCGAGCGCGTGATGGTCGTCCGCCAGCACGGCGACCGTACGCAGATCGGCGTCCTCGAGGACAACGTGCTCGTCGAGCACTACGTCAACAAGGAGCAGGCGGTCTCGTACGTCGGCAACGTCTACCTCGGCAAGGTGCAGAACGTGCTGCCGTCGATGGAGGCCGCCTTCATCGACATCGGCAAGGGCCGCAACGCGGTGCTGTACGCCGGTGAGGTCAACTTCGAGGCGCTCGGCATGGCCAACGGGCCGCGGCGCATCGAGTCCGCCCTGAAGTCCGGGCAGTCCGTGCTCGTCCAGGTGACGAAGGACCCCATCGGGCACAAGGGCGCCCGCCTGACCAGCCAGGTCTCCCTCCCCGGGCGCTACCTCGTGTACGTGCCCGAGGGCTCCATGACCGGCATCAGCCGCAAGCTGCCCGACACCGAGCGGGCGCGGCTGAAGACGATCCTCAAGAAGATCGTCCCCGAGGACGCGGGCGTCATCGTGCGCACCGCCGCCGAGGGCGCGAGCGAGGACGAGCTGCGCCGGGACGTCGAGAGGCTCCAGGGGCAGTGGGAGGAGATCCAGAAGAAGGCCAAGAACGGCGGCAACGCGCCGACGCTGCTGTACGGCGAGCCGGACATGACCGTCCGGGTCGTGCGCGACATCTTCAACGAGGACTTCTCCAAGGTCGTCGTCAGCGGCGACGAGGCGTGGCAGACCATCCACGGCTATGTCTCGCACGTCGCGCCGGACCTCGCCGAGCGGCTCCAGAAGTGGACCTCCGAGGTCGACGTCTTCGCCACGTACCGGATCGACGAGCAGCTCGCCAAGGCGCTGGACCGCAAGGTCTGGCTGCCCAGCGGCGGTTCGCTGGTGATCGACCGGACCGAGGCGATGGTCGTCGTCGACGTCAACACCGGCAAGTTCACCGGTCAGGGCGGCAACCTCGAGGAGACCGTCACCAGGAACAACCTGGAGGCGGCCGAGGAGATCGTGCGCCAGCTGCGGCTGCGCGACCTCGGCGGCATCATCGTCATCGACTTCATCGACATGGTGCTGGAGTCCAACCGGGACCTGGTGCTGCGGCGCCTGCTCGAGTGCCTGGGCCGGGACCGTACGAAGCACCAGGTGGCCGAGGTGACCTCGCTGGGGCTCGTGCAGATGACCCGCAAGCGGGTCGGGCAGGGCCTGCTGGAGTCCTTCTCCGAGACCTGCGTCCACTGCAACGGACGCGGTGTCATCGTGCACATGGAGCAGCCGACCAGCGCCGGCGGAGGCGGCGGCAAGCGCAAGAAGCGTGCCCGTGCCGGTGCCGCCGATCAGCCGCACGTGCACGAGGCGGCCGTCGAGACCGCCGAGCAGGAGGCGGAGACCGAGGCCGAGGTCGGTGCCGAGATCGCCGAGCCGATCGCGCTGCCCGAGCCGGCCTTCGAACCCGACGAGGAGCTGTACAGCAGCGCCGCCGAGGCGGAGGCCGCGGCCACGCGCGGGCGGTCGCGGCGCCGGGCGAGCCGGCGGGCGTCGGCTCCGGCGGGTGCGCCGCGCGGTGAGACGGCGGAGCCGAAGGCCGAGCAGGACGGGAAGGCCGAGCAGGCCGAGGTGCCGACGGCGCAGGACGTGACCGCCGCCGAGGAGGTCGCCCGTCCGGTGCAGCCGGAACCGGCCGCCGAGGCACACGCCGAGCCGGTGGCCGTCGAGGACCCGGTCGTCGAGGCCCCGGCCGCCGAGGAGGCCGCGCCCAAGGGCCGTGGCCGTCGGCGGGCGACGCGCAAGGTGTCCGCACCGGCCGGATCTCCGGCGGGGGCGGAGGCCACCGTGGTGACGGTTTCCGAGACCGCGCCCGCGGCGTCCGAGGCCACGCAGGAGCCCGAGCAGGCCGAACGGCCCGCGGCGGCTGCCGAGGCGGCTGCACCGGCGCCCGCCGAGAGTGCCGCCCCGGCCCGTCCGCGGCGCCGCGCCGTGCGCAAGCCCACCGTGTCCACCGCGTCCGAGGAGGCGGCCGTCGTGGTCGTCCCGTCGGCCGCGTCCGAGGAGGCCCCGGAGGCCGTCGCGGCTGACGGCGCCGCCACGGAGGAGGCCGCCGAGGAGGCCGCCCCGGCCAAGAAGACGGCCCGCAAGACGGCCAAGAAGGCCACGGCGAAGAAGGCCGCCACCAAGAAGACCGCGGCGAAGAAGACCGCGGCCAAGAAGACGACGGCGAAGAAGACCGCGGCCAAGACCACCAAGACCGCCGCGAAGAAGACCACGTCGAAGAAGACCGTCGCGGCGGAGCAGTCCCGCTCCTCCGTCTCGGCCTCCACCGACGAGGACTGAGCCGTCTCAACGTCCAACGGGGCGTGCGCGACCGCGCGCACGCCCCGTTGGACGCGACCGGCGTGACCGGTCGCACAGGCGGCGGGCCCGGCTCGGTTTGACCCTCTTGGCCGCGGCCCCGTAACCTTGACCGTCGGCGTGTCGAATGACGCGTCACATCCCCGTAAACCTCATCCTCCGGGCGCCGGGCGCCCAGGAGAGGCCGCTCGCTGTGTCGGGTGGCTGGCCTGCGGGGGTGCCGTTTCCCGAGCGAGAGAGTGAGTCCGCGTGTACGCCATCGTGCGCAGCGGTGGTCGCCAGCACAAGGTTGCTGTCGGCGACATCGTTGAGGTTGACAAGATTTCCACTGCCCAGGTTGGCGACACGGTCGAGCTCTCGACCCTGCTCGTTGTCGACGGCGACGCCGTGACCAGCGACCCGTGGGTGCTGGCCGGCATCAAGGTCCAGGCCGAGGTCGTGGACCACCACAAGGGCCAGAAGATCGACATTCTGCGCTACAAGAACAAGACCGGTTACCGCCGTCGCCAGGGCCACCGCCAGCAGTACACGGCGATCAAGGTCACTGAGATCCCCACGGCTGCGAAGTAAGGGACTGAGGAGAAATGGCACACAAGAAGGGCGCATCGTCCACCCGGAACGGTCGCGACTCCAACGCCCAGCGGCTCGGCGTGAAGCGCTTCGGCGGTCAGGTCGTCAACGCGGGTGAGATCCTGGTCCGTCAGCGCGGCACCCACTTCCACCCGGGCGCCGGTGTCGGCCGTGGCGGCGACGACACGCTGTTCGCGCTCCAGGCCGGTTCGGTGCAGTTCGGCACCCACCGTGGCCGCAAGGTCGTGAACATCGTTCCGGTCGCCTGACCGGAAACTTTCGCGAGGCGGACCTCACTTCCCTCACGGGAAGCGGGTCCGCCTTTCGCGTGTTACGCAGAGAACAACCCCGTACAACCCGTACACAACGGCCGTACATCACTGGAGGCACCCACCATGACCACCTTCGTGGACCGCGTCGAGCTGCATGTCGCCGCGGGTAACGGAGGTCACGGCTGTGCCTCCGTTCACCGTGAGAAATTCAAGCCGCTGGGCGGGCCCGACGGCGGCAACGGCGGTCGCGGCGGGGACGTGATCCTCACCGTCGACCAGTCCGTCACCACGCTCCTCGACTACCACCACTCCCCGCACCGCAAGGCCACGAGCGGCAAGCCCGGCGAGGGCGGCAACCGGTTCGGCAAGGACGGCCAGGACCTCGTCCTGCCGGTGCCGGACGGCACGGTGGTGCTCGACAAGGCGGGCAACGTCCTCGCCGACCTGGTCGGGCAGGGCACGTCGTACGTCGCCGCGCAGGGCGGCCGGGGCGGGCTCGGCAACGCGGCGCTGGCGTCCGCACGGCGCAAGGCGCCCGGGTTCGCGCTGCTCGGCGAGCCGGGAGACGTGCGCGAAGTCGTCCTGGAGCTGAAGACCGTCGCCGACGTGGCGCTCGTGGGGTACCCGAGCGCCGGCAAGTCGTCGCTGATCTCGGTGCTGAGCGCCGCCAAGCCGAAGATCGCCGACTACCCGTTCACCACGCTCGTACCGAACCTCGGTGTCGTCACGGCCGGCTCGACGGTGTACACGATCGCCGACGTGCCGGGTCTGATCCCCGGAGCCAGCCAGGGCAAGGGCCTGGGCCTGGAGTTCCTGCGGCACGTGGAGCGGTGCAGTGTGCTCGTGCACGTCCTGGACACCGCCACGCTGGAGTCGGACCGCGACCCGGCCTCCGACCTCGACGCCATCGAGGAGGAACTGCGGCAGTACGGCGGGCTGGACAACCGTCCGCGGATCGTCGTGCTGAACAAGATCGACGTACCGGACGGCAAGGGCCTGGCCGAGATGGTGCGGCCCGACCTGGAGGCGCGCGGGTACCGCGTGTTCGAGGTGTCGGCCGTGGCACACATGGGCTTGAAGGAACTGTCGTACGCGCTCGGCGAGCTCGTGGCGAAGGCCCGGGCCGCGAAGCCGAAGGAAGAGGCCACGCGGATCGTGATCCGGCCCAAGGCCGTGGACGACACCGGCTTCACCGTGACGCGCGAGGCCGACGGCCTGTTCCGGGTCCGGGGCGAGAAGCCCGAGCGCTGGGTGCGGCAGACCGACTTCAACAACGACGAGGCGGTCGGCTACCTGGCGGACCGGCTCAACCGGCTCGGGGTCGAAGAGGAACTCATGAAGGCGGGGGCCCGGGGCGGCGACGGTGTCGCCATCGGCCCCGAGGAGAACGCCGTCGTCTTCGACTGGGAGCCGTCCGTGATGGCCGGAGCCGAAATGCTCGGCCGACGCGGTGAGGACCACCGGTTGGAGGAGGCGCGACCGGCCGCGCAGCGCCGCAGGGACCGGCAGGCCGAGCGGGACGAGGCGCAGCGGGAGTTCGACGACTTCGAGCCGTTCTGATCCGTTTCGGCGACCGGTAACGGAAAGCACATCCGGTCGCCGAGCACCGCCGCGCGGTCTGCCCGCGCGGCACCCCGGAGGGCCTGAGTCCTCGGCCGCAGGCTCGACGGCTCCGACACCTCCCTACGACGATCAGCACACAGGACACCCTCGGATCTCTGCCTGATCATCTGTCAGACCCACCCCGGCAACGGCTTGTTCCGACGCTGGCGGTGGGTCTTCTTTTGTCTGCTTAGTTGTCATGTACGTGAACTCCGGCGTTCAGCGGGCGGACCGCCCGCGAGCGTGAAGCTTCCCAGTGTCCAAGTGGCCAGCGAGGTAAGGGAGTCAGACGATGACCGGAGCAGTATCCCCCGACCGACGCCGTTTTCTGACCGCCGGTGCCGCGGTCCTCGGTGCGGCGGCCTCCGCCCAGCTGTGGCTTCCGGCCACCGCCCACGGGGCCGAAACGCCGCTTCCCGACGGCGTGTTCAGCCTCGGCGTCGCCTCCGGAGACCCGCTGCCGGACGGCATCGTGCTGTGGACCCGGCTCGCCCCGGACCCGCTGAACGGCGGCGGAATGCCCGACCGGGTGGTGCCCGTGGAGTGGCAGCTCGCGGAGGACCAGCGGTTCAGAAAGCTCGTCCGCCGGGGCACCGCCCAGGCCCGGCCCGAGTACGGGCACAGCGTTCACGTGGACGTACGCGGGCTGCGCCCGGACCGCACGTACTGGTACCGCTTCCGCACCAGTGGGCAGCTCTCACCCGTCGGCCGCACCCGTACCGCGCCCCACCCCTACAGCTCCGGTGGCTCCCTGCGCATGGCGCTGGCCTCCTGCCAGAACTGGCAGCACGGCTATTTCACGCCGTACGCCGACATGCTCGACCAGGACCCGGACGTGGTGGTGTTCGTCGGCGACTACATCTACGAGTCCACGCCGTCGGCGACGGGCGT
The DNA here is from genome assembly GCF_044327915.1 of Streptomyces afghaniensis. Classification (NCBI taxonomy): domain Bacteria; kingdom Bacillati; phylum Actinomycetota; class Actinomycetes; order Kitasatosporales; family Streptomycetaceae; genus Streptomyces; species Streptomyces afghaniensis. Next base: position 439,304 of record NZ_JBIRGJ010000002.1, on the reverse strand, counting down.
ACGACGCCACGAGGGGACCGGCGAGCCGTTCAGCCTCGCCCAGTACCGCAACCGGTACGCCCAGTACCGCACCGACGCCGACCTCGCGGCGATGCACGCGAACGCGCCCTTCGTGGTGACCTTCGACGACCACGAGGTGGACAACGACTTCGCCGGCGAGATCCCGCAGGACCCGGACAAGCAGCCGCACGACGCGTTCGTGGCCCGGCTGACCGCGGCCTACCAGGCGTTCTACGAGCACATGCCGGTCCGTGCCACCGCCGTCCCCGACGGCCCGCACATCCGGATGTACCGCCGTCTGGAGTTCGGCCGGCTGGCCCGGCTCAACGTCCTGGACACCCGGCAGTACCGCAGCGACCAGGCCAAGAGCCAGGCCGGTGCCCAGGACCCGTCGCTGACCATGCTGGGCGCACGGCAGAAGCAGTGGCTGCTGAACGGGCTCCAGAACTCGCCGGCCCGCTGGAACCTGATCGCCTCGCAGATCATGATGGCCGAGACGGACCTCCAGGTCGGCGAGGGCAAGCTCTGGTTCTACGACGCCTGGGACGGCTACCAGGCCGAACGCAACCGCTTCCTGAAGGAGTTCAGGCAGGTCCGCAACCCCGTCGTGCTCTCCGGCGACCGGCACCTGACGATGATCAGTGACCTCAAGGAGGACTACGCCGACCCGGGCTCCACGGTCGTCGGCGCCGAGTTCGTCGGCACCTCCATCTCCAGCAACGGCGACCAGGACCAGGCGGCCTTCCGCAAGGAGTGGGACCCGCGGCGCCCGGACAACCCGCACTGGAAGCTGCTCGACGCCCACCGCGGCTACCACCTCTTCGACATCGGCCGGGCCGGCATCGACGCGCAGGTGAGGGTGGTCGACACCGTACGGCAGCCGTCGGCGACGCCGAGCACCCTGGCCAGGCTGCGGGTCGAGGCGGGCCGGCCGGGCGTCGAGGTGGTCTGACCGGGAGTCGCGGTGGTCTGACCCGATTTCTGACACAAGCGTGAGCCCGGTACTCCTCGGAGTGCCGGGCTCTTCGGCGTACGAGACACGTGAGCGTGTGAGAAGTCCGACCCGGGCCGCCGGCGTATTGCTCTCGCCGAGACCGAAATGCTGCGGAATCTTAACCACCAATTCCACCGCAATGAGCTGCCGCGACCGGCGCCGGGGCGACGGTGCGGGCCGACGCCGTCAAAGCGCGTACCGTGCACGGGACATCGTCCAAGGAACTCGTGAAGGTCCTGGGTCACCGCTGTCCCAAGCGGCTCCGACGTCGCTGAGCACCTGTGGAGTTACTCACAGCGCATTTTCCGGAGGGTCGCGGAACCGTCTCGCCAATCACCAGCAGTGGGAGGTGAATGACAGGTTGCGCGCACATATGCGGCGGAGGGCGCTCACCTTGCACTGCGGTAACCACAAGTGGGACCATTTCCAAGTTCCCTGTCGCCCCAAGGTAGGTCACCTGTGTCCCAGCACATAGCCAAGCCCCGTACCACCGCAGTGATCCTGGCCGGTGGTACCGGTCAGCGGGTGGGTCTGTCGATCCCCAAGCAGCTGCTGAAGATCGCCGGCAAGGCAGTCATCGAGCACACGCTGACCACCTTCGAGAACGCCGACTCGATCGACGACATCATCGTGCTGATGGCACCCGGCTACGTGCCTGACGTCGAGAAGATCGTCGCGAAGGCCGGATTCAAGAAGGTCTCGAAGGTCATCGAGGGCGGCGCCACGCGGAACGAGACCACCGAGCGCGCCATCTCGGCCCTGGGCGAGGGCCTGGCCGAGGGCGAGGACGCCAACGTCCTCTTCCACGACGCCGTGCGCCCCCTGCTGTCGCAGCGCGTCATCGACGACTGCGTCACCGCGCTGGAGCGCTACCAGGCCGTCGACGTGGCCATCCCCTCCGCCGACACCATCATCGTCACGCGCACGCACGGCGAGGACGGCGAGTTCATCACCGAGATCCCGGACCGCTCCCGGCTGCGCCGCGGCCAGACCCCGCAGGCTTTCAAGCTGTCCACGATCAAGCGGGCCTACGAGGTCGCCGCCGGCGACCCCAACTTCCAGGCGACCGACGACTGCTCCGTCGTGCTCAAGTACCTGCCGGACGTGCCGATCCACGTCGTCGCGGGTGACGAGTACAACATGAAGGTCACCCAGCCCGTCGACGTCTTCATCGCCGACAAGCTCTTCCAGCTCGCCTCCACGGCCGCACCCGAGCAGGTCTCCGAGGAGGCCTACCGGGAGCTGCTGACCGGCAAGACGGTGGTCGTCTTCGGCGGCAGCTACGGCATCGGCAAGGACATCGGCGAGCTCGCCGAGTCCTACGGCGCCAAGGTCTACGCGCTGGGCCGCTCCACCACCGGCACCCACGTGGAGAACCCGGAGGAGGTCGACGACGCGCTGTCCAAGGCCTATGCCGAGACCGGCCGCATCGACTACGTGGTGAACACCGCCGGAGTGCTGCGCATCGGCAAGCTCGCCGAGACCGACAACGCCACCATCGAGGAGGCGCTGAAGGTCAACTACCTGGCCCCGGTGCAGATCGCCCGTTCGTCGTACAAGTACCTGTCCGAGACCAAGGGCCAGCTGCTGCTGTACACCTCCAGCAGCTACACCCGCGGTCGCGCCGAGTACAGCCTGTACTCCTCGACCAAGGCCGCCATGGTGAACCTCACCCAGGCCCTGTCCGACGAGTGGGCCGGCGACGGCGTCCGCGTCAACTGCATCAACCCGGAGCGCACCGCCACCCCGATGCGCACCAAGGCGTTCGGCCAGGAGCCGGCCGGCTCGCTGCTGTCCTCCGAGGCCGTGGCCCGCACCTCGCTCGACGTACTGCTGTCCGAGCTGACCGGCCACGTCATCGACGTCCGCCAGCAGGACCCGACCGCCGGTGCGGCCCGCGCCTCCGGCTTCGAGCAGGCGCTCGCCTCGGTGCTGGACCGGCAGGACGGCGTGTAATAATTGGCGCCAAATAGACTTCGGTAATTCAGGCCTCTGCGCTCTTCTGTTAACGGCTTCGTCAACAGGGGTAGTTCGCAGGGGCCTGAATCCATACCGTCTCGCGAATATTCACAGACCAGCCGCATTTCAGAACCAAGACCGGCACACCCCTCCCAAGAGCAGGTTTCTCCGTGATATCCACCGCTATTCGCGTCGCCCGGGTGGGCAGCGCGGCCGAGCTGGCCGCGGCGGTCCTCATGATGCTGGGCTTCCCCTGCCTCATGCTGGCCGCGCTCGTCCCGAGCGTCCCCGCCTTCGCGGCAGCGGCCGCCGTGACGTACCTGGCGGACCACTATCTGCACCGCAAGGGCAGCTACCTGATCAACCGCCTCAGCAAGGTGCGGGCCGGCCTGTCGATCCGCTTCCTGATCCGCCAGCTGCTCCTCGTCCTGCTGCTGGCCCGGCTGTCCCTCGCGGACAACCTGATCTACTACGGGGCGATCGCCTGCTTCATCGCCTTCTACGGCCTGCAGGCCCCGCACGGCGCGCTGGTCCAGCTGATCCGCAACCGCCGCCGCATGCCGGTCGCCACCCGCAACGTCGACCTGAAGTCCCGCATCCGCATCCCGGACGCCCCGCCGCGCCGACTGCTGCACCGCTCCGCCGAGAAGATGCTGCACCTCGACCTCTTCGCGGTCGCCGGCATCCTGCTCGCCGCGCAGGTGAAGTCGGCCCTCGTCGGTTTCGTCGGCATCGGCATCACGGTGGCCGTCGCCACCCTGTACGTCCTGGCGCTCATGCCGTACGTCCGGGGCCGCAAGATCCCGCCGAACGCCGAGAGGGTGCTGGCCGCCGTCGACGACTGGCTGGGCGAGTACAAGCCGGAGACGGTCCTGTACTTCTCCGGTTCCAAGGACTCCGCGTACCAGGTGAACATGTGGCTGGACACCATGGAGAACCTGGACTCCAAGCCGCTGATCATCCTGCGTGAGCGGGCCATCCTGAACAACCTCGCGCCGACCACGGTCCCCGTCATCTGCGTGCCCGGAGGGGTGCACCTGATGAACATGGACCTGTCCACGGTGCGGGTCGCGCTCTACGCGGCGAACGTCGGCAAGAACATCCACATGCTGCGCGTGCCCACCATCAAGCACGTCTTCATCGGCCACGGCGACAGCGACAAGCTCGCCAGCGTCAACCCGTTCAGCAAGGTCTACGACGAGGTGTGGACCGCCGGCCGCGCGGGCCGCGACCGCTACGCCATCGCCGACGTCGGTGTCCGCGACGACGACATCGTCGAGGTCGGCCGCCCGCAGCTCGCCCCGATCCAGACCTGGCAGGGCGTGCCCGAGGGACGCATCCCCACGGTCCTGTACGCCCCCACCTGGGAGGGCTGGGACGACAACCCCGGCAACACCTCGATCCTGCTGGCCGGCGAGAACATCGTGCGGAAGCTCGTCACGGCCGACCCGCCGGTGCGCGTCCTGTACAAGCCGCACCCCTTCACCGGCACGCGCAGCAAGGAGGCCAAGGCCGCCCACCAGCGCATCACCGCCCTGGTCCGGACGGCCGCCGCCGAGCGTGCCGCCGACTCCCGCTTCGTCACCGACAGCGCCGCCCAGGCGAAGGCCAAGACCGAGCTGGCCCGGATCGAGGCCCGGATCGCCCAGCTGGCCGGCAACGGCGACAAGGGCCGCGACGAGGCCGAGGCCACCCGCGACGGGCAGATCGACGTCGCCCGGCACGAGGAGGTCGCCCGGCTGCGTGCCGAGTGGAACGACGTCTACTGGCGTTCCTTCCCCGCCTGGGAGCACCGCGTCATCACCGGCTCCGAACCGCGGCTGTACGACTGCTTCAACGTCTCCGACGCGATGGTCTCCGACATCTCCAGCGTGGTCTCCGACTTCATCGCGAGCGGCAAGCCGTACGCGGTCACCGACTCCGCGGAGGTGGGCGCCGAGGAGTTCAAGCGGAACAACACGGCCGTGCGTGCCGCGGTGATCCTCTCCAACAGCGCGGACGAGCTGGGCGAGCTGCTGAGTGCCGTCCGCGACCCGGCCGCCGACCCGCTGGCCGAGGACCGCAAGGAGCTCAAGCAGTACCTGCTGGGCCCGGACGAGCCGGCCTCCATCGACCAGTTCAACACCGCCGTCGCGAACCTCGCGCTCAAGGCGGAGACGCGCAACGTCGGCCAGGAGTCACGGATCGCGGCCGCCACCGCCGAGTCGGAACTGGCGAACGCCGTGCCCGGGCAGCGGGTGTCCTCCGCCGGTGACACGGACGGTGTCGGCACGGGCTGAACCGCCGCCGCCTGCTTCAGAGTTCGGCCCCCGAGGAGCGTCCTCGGGGGCCGAACTCTTTCGCCTTCCCGCTTCCAGTCGGTTCGCCATGTGAGGTGACTCACTAATACGTGTGTTTGAGGCAACCGCTTGTCTCGATCACTCGTCTACCAAGTAGCGAATGAGGCGATACGGGGGGAATATCCCATTGACTAGGGGGAAACGTGACCGTTGCGCAGCCTGATGTGAGTGTGATCATCGGTGCGTACGAAGCGATGCCGTACCTGATCGAGTGCCTCTCGTCCGTGGAGGCACAGACCCTCGATCCGGAGCGCATCGAGGTCATCGCGGTGGACGACGGTTCGACGGACGGCACCGGGGAGTACCTGGAGGAGTTCGCCGAGCGCGCTCCCATGCACGTCCTGGTGATCCGGCAGGCGAACTCCGGCGGCCCCAGCGGCCCGCGCAACGTCGGTCTGGGCAAGGCGACCGGGCGTTACGTCTTCTTCCTCGACGCCGACGACCGGCTTGGCCCCGAGGCCCTGGAGCGGATGGTCGACATGGCCGACCGGGCCGGCACGGACGTGGTCCTCGGCAAGGTCGAGGGCGTCAACCGCTCGGCCCCGAAGTCCATGTGGGGCAAGACGGTGGAGCGCACGGACGTCTACTCGTCCAACATCAAGTTCACGCTCAGCGCGCAGAAGCTGTTCCGCAGGGAGCTGCTCGACCGGCACGGCATGCGGTTCGACGAGTCGCTGTTCACCGGTGAGGACGCCCTGTTCACGATGGAGGCGTACCTGCGGGCGGACGGCGTCTCCGTGGTCGCCGACCACACCTGCTACTACCTGGTGGGCCGTGACGACGGCAAGCACGTCACCAAGAGCGGCAGTTACACGCTGCGCTTCGACTCCGCGCGGGCCCTGATGAACCTCATCGCCGAGCTCGTCCCCGCGGGCGGCCGGCGCGACCAGCTGATGGTCCGGCCGTTCCTCGTCACGCTGCTGCCGCAGTTCGGGCCCAAGTACCTGACGGACAGCGAGGAGATACGCCGGCACAAGTTCGAGCTGGCCAAGCCGCTGATGGACGCTTACTGGACCGAGGGCGTCGCCCAGCGCCTCAAGGTCCACGAGCGGCTGCGGCTGCATCTGGTCGCCGAGCAGCGTCCCGAACTGCTGCTGGACGTCGTGAAGTTCGTCAAGGCCAAGAAGCAGGCGGCGGCCCTGCTGGAGAAGAAGGGCCGCCGCGTCTACCTGGCCTATCCGCACTTCCGCGACCGCGCCGCGGGCATCCCCGACTCGGTCTACCTCGCCGAGCCGCGCGAGGCCCGCGCCTTCCCGGGCTATCGCGAGGGCGGCGTCGACACGTTCGTACGCCGGGCGGTGCGCAAGGCGCGACGGGTACTGACGTCGCGTGAGGTGCGCCCGGCGGCGTGAACGCGGGCGCGGGGCCGGTGGGATGATCGCCCACGGCCCCGCGTTCAGTCGGTTTGTTCGTCGGTCGGTTCGTCTGCTGGTTCGGCTGTTGATTCGTCGTGCCGTGCCGCTAGCGCGGTGTCGTCGTCGGCAGGCCCGCCCCGTCGCTCGCCGGCTGCGTGCGCTGGCCGGGCAGCTCCGCGGCCGGCCGCTCCGCCGCCAGGCGTTCCGCCACCCGTGCCCGGTGGTCCCGGGCCTGAGCGCACAGGGCCCGTACGGCTGCGTTGAAGCGCTCCTGCGACGGCGGATCGGCCGGACCCAGCAGACGCAGCTTCAACTCGGCGCGTGCCTCGGCCAGGACGTCCTTCTCCGGGTGCCGGACCGTCTCCAGCAGGCTCGGAACCCCGGTGGCGTCCGGTGTCAGCACGGTCGCCGCCGCCACCGTCGGGAACGCCGTACGGAAGGCCTCCTCGGGCAGCCCGCTGGTGTTCGCGACCGCGTACGGCTTCTCGCTCGCCAGGAAGTCGCTGATCACGCTCGACACGTCACTGATGAGCAGGTCGGCCACGTTGAAGCAGGCGTACAGCGCGGGCCGGGCGTCCGTGATGATCTGGTGCTCGCCCTCCGGCAGCGAGGCCCAGTACGCCTCCTCCCAGGCCGCCGTCGCCCGTGCCACCGCCTCCGCCCGGCCCGGCTCCGGCGCCGACTGCACGAGCATCCGCTCCAGCGTGTCGGCCCCGGTCCGGAAGTCGGCCGTGGTGAGCCGGTCCAGCTCCTCGGTGAGACGGGCCAGCTCGGCACTGGCCGTGGGGCGACGCGCCCCCGTGCGCTCCCGGTTGGCCGACCGGATCAGCTCCCGGATGCGCAGATCGGCCGCGCCCGCGCGCGGGTCCACCGACCCCGTCAGCGGGTGCGGCTTGTACAGCAGCCGCACGCCCGGGTCGGCGAGCAGCGCCCGCACCAGGTTCTCACCGGCCGCGACCACCGACGTGTTGCCGGGGTTGCCGTCCCAGCCCTCCCACGTCGGCGCGTACAGGACCGTCGTGTACGTCCCTGTTGGCGCGCCCGCGTGCGGCCGTACGGCGTCCAGCTGCGGCCGGCCCGTCTCCACGACGTCCTTGTCCTCGACGCCCACCTCGGCCAGCGCGTACCGCTCGCGCGCGGCGGGCCCGGCCACCCACACCTCGTCGTACGCCTTCGCGTACGGGTTGCACGAGGACAGCTTGTCGCTCTCGCCGTGGTTGACGAAGGTGTGCCTGATCGTGGGGATGCGCAGCACCTGGGAGGTCTTGCCGGAGTTCGACGGGTGGATGAGGACCTGCAGCGTGGAGTGCTCCAGCCGCATCAGCGTCGACACCTTCGGCAGGCACACGATCGGGATGTCCGTCGGCGCGATCTTCTGCACCATGAACCGCTCGCGCAGCACGATGACCGGCTTGCCGTCGAGCCCCGCGAGCGGCTCCAGCCACATGTTCGCCTGGTAGGCCGAGGAGGCGCCGCCGGAGAAGTACAGGCCCACGGTCGGCCGGTACTCGGCCAGCCACGCGTCGAACCAGGCGAGCACCTCCTGCTCGCCGGCCGGGCGGCGTCCCGGCAGCAGCCGGAAGAGCAGCGCGCCGAGGCCGGTCAGCGCGAGCGCGAGGGAGAGCGCGATGCCCCCGGCGGCGAACACCGGGTCGTCGCCCGGCGCGGCGGCCAGCAGCCCGGCCGTCGCCGGCAGGCCGAACGCCAGCAGCCGGGGGCCGGGGCGGCGCAGCAGCACGGACGGGGCCGGGGACAGCCGCAGGGCCGAGGCGTCGATGTTGCGGGTCACCACCGGCAGGGTGCGGGTACGGCGCACCAGCACGGAGAGCGCCTGGATCGCGCAGTGCAGCACGTAGAAGGCGAGCAGACCGGCCACGAGCGGGGCGTACACGGTCTCCCGGTCCTGCTCGCCGAGCCGCAGCAGGCCCACGACCAGGAGCAGGTCCCGCAGGACGTGCCGCACGGAGATGTCCGCGTGCGACTTGGCGAACAGCGACAGCACGCCGCGCTGCCACCGGTACAGGGCGCCCTCGGTGGCCAGGGAGACGGTGGTCGCGGCGATCAGCAGGGGTACGTGGGGCAGCAGTGCCGCGACCGCCTGAGCGGCGAACGCGGCGGCCAGGACGATGGTGACCAGCCCCTTCAGCAGGGCCGGTGGGCGGGGGAGAGGTAGGGGCACTGCGGTCACTCCAGGAGCGTCGGGTCGGCGCGGCGCAGGTCGGCCGACCGGGTTAACGCGCGGCGACCTCCCGACGACACGCGCGTGTCCGGGGGTGGCGGGAGGGGTGCGCCGCCGGCCGTGACGTCCGCCGTACCGTCCGTAGCGTGGACCGGCGCCGCGCCCCCTCCGGCCGTCCCGTAGATTTCCTGGTGAGCGACCGAATCGACGCGAGGGGACGGACGGGGACGTGGCAGGGGCAAGGCAGGCCGTGGGCGAGGCCCGCAGGATCGTCGTCAAGGTCGGGTCCTCCTCGCTGACCACCGCCTCCGGCGGCCTGGACGCGGACCGCGTGGACGCGCTGGTCGACGTCCTGGCCAAGGTCCGCAGTGGCGGCGAGCGGGAGATCGTCCTGGTCTCCTCGGGCGCCATCGCCGCCGGTCTCGCCCCGCTGGGCCTGCGCCGCCGCCCCCGGGACCTCGCCCGGCAGCAGGCCGCCGCCAGCGTCGGGCAGGGCCTGCTGGTCGCCCGCTACACCGCCTCCTTCGCCCGCTACGGCGTCGGTGTCGGCCAGGTGCTCCTCACCTCCGACGACATGAGCCGCCGCGCCCACCACCGCAACGCCTCCCGCACCCTGGACAAGCTGCTCGCGATGGGCGCGTTCCCGATCGTCAACGAGAACGACACCGTGGCCACGGACGAGATCCGCTTCGGCGACAACGACCGCCTCGCCGCCCTCGTCGCCCACCTCGTCCGCGCCGACCTGCTGGTCCTGCTGTCCGACGTGGACGGCGTCTACGACGGCGACCCCGGCAAGCCCGGCACCTCCCGCATCGCCGAGGTGCGCGAGCCGTCCGACCTCGCGGGCGTCGAGATCGGCAGCGCGGGCAAGGCCGGCGTCGGCACCGGCGGCATGGTCACCAAGGTCGAGGCCGCCCGGATCGCGGCCGCCGCGGGCATCCCCGTCGTGCTCACCAGCACCGTCCACGCGGCCGACGCTCTGACCGGCCAGGACACCGGCACCTACTTCCACCCCACCGGCAAGCGCTCCGCGGACCGGCTGCTGTGGCTCCAGCACGCCTCCACGCCGCAGGGCGCCCTCACCCTGGACGACGGCGCCGTCCAGGCCGTCGTGGAGCGCCGCAAGTCGCTGCTGCCGGCCGGCATCGCCGCCGTGGAGGGCGAGTTCAGCGCCGGCGACCCGGTCGAGCTGCGGGACGCCACGGGGCACGCCGTGGCCCGCGGGCTCGTCAACTTCGACGCCAAGGAGATTCCCCGGCTGATCGGCCGCTCCACCCGCGAACTGGCCCGTGAACTCGGATCCGCGTACGAACGCGAGGTCGTACACAGGGACGACCTGGTGCTCCTGCACCCGTAATGGGTCGAAACGTCCGCCCCCGGTGGTGGACGTTCCGCAAAACCGCCACGCGATCTCTTGCGGCCTGCTCAACTTTGTCTCGGGGAGATATTCCGCAGCAGCGCCACAGTGCAAAGGAGGCCGTCGTGAGACGAGTGCGCCCTGGGGCCGCGGCGTCCCGTGGTGGTGCCGGCTCCCGCGCGGCCGGTGAGGAGCGGGCCCTGACGAGCGTGGCAGCGGGGGACCGCTTCGAGGGCGAGGAGCCCGGTGACATCCCGCGCCTGTGGCACGTCACCCTCAGCGTCTCCGGCAAGGAGGCCCCGCTCAAGGAGGTCCGGCGCGCCCTCGAACAGCTCGCTCACGACCACCCCTTCCTCCTGACCAGCCGATACGCGGTCGACCACGCGGAGATCCGCTACTGGGAGGAGGCCCGCGACCTGCACGACGCGGCTGCCGTCGCCCTGCGCCTGTGGGGCGAGCACCGGCAGACCGCCGGACTGCCGCCCTGGGAGATCGTCGGCCTGGAGGTCATCGACCGCGCGACCTACCACCAGCGCATCGCCGAGGGGTACGGCCCGCCCCCGGCCTCGCCCGTCGGAGTTCACCCGTTCTGATCAGGTCCAGGGCGTGTCTCGGGGTGTGGAACGCGCGATGAACGCAGCCGCCCGGCGCACTACGCTTCCCTCATGACCACGCTTTCGCCGTACGACTCCATGTCCCCGGTCACCGAGGCCGCCTACCGCGCCAAGGCCGCCGCCGCGAGCCTCGCGCCGGTGCCGCGGGCCGACAAGGACGACGCGCTGCTCGCCATCGCCGACGCGCTGGAGGTCCGTACGAGTGAGATCGTCGAGGCCAACGCCAAGGACGTCGCCAAGGCCCGTGAGGCCGGCATCAGCGAGGGCATGATCGACCGGCTCACGCTCACCCCCGAGCGGGTCCGTGCCATCGCCTCCGACGTGCGTGACGTCGCCGCGCTGCCCGACCCGGTCGGCGAGGTCGTGCGCGGCTCCACGCTGCCCAACGGCATCGACCTGCGCCAGGTCCGCGTGCCGCTCGGCGTCGTCGGGATCATCTACGAGGGCCGGCCGAACGTCACCGTCGACGCCGCCGCCCTCTGCCTGAAGTCCGGCAACGCCGTCCTGCTGCGCGGCTCCTCCTCGGCGTACCAGTCGAACACGGCCCTCGTGCGCGTCCTGCGCGACGCTGTGGGCGGGGCCGGACTGCCCGCCGACGCCGTCCAGCTCGTCCCCGGCGAGAGCCGCGAGAGCGTCCGCGAGCTGATGCGTGCCCGCGGCCTGGTCGACGTGCTCATCCCGCGCGGCGGCGCCTCCCTGATCAACACGGTCGTCCAGGAGTCCGTCGTCCCGGTCATCGAGACCGGCACCGGCAACTGCCACGTCTACGTCGACGCCCAGGCCGACCTCGACATGGCCGTCGAGATCCTGATCAACTCCAAGGCCCAGCGCGTCGGCGTCTGCAACGCCGCCGAGACCCTGCTGGTCCACCAGGACATCGCCGCCGAGTTCCTGCCGCGGGCTCTGGACGCCCTCGCGGAGGCCGGGGTCACGGTGCACGCCGACGAGCGCGTCCTGGCCCACGCCAAGGACTCCAAGGCCACGGTCGTCGAGGCGACGGCCGAGGACTGGGAGACGGAGTACCTGTCGTACGATATCGCCGCGGCCGTGGTGGACTCGCTGGACAAGGCCGTCGAGCACATCCGGCTGTGGACCTCCGGCCACACCGAGGCCATCGTCACGACCTCCCAGCAGGCCGCCCGCCGCTTCACCCAACTGGTCGACTCGACCACGGTCGCCGTCAACGCCTCCACCCGCTTCACCGACGGCGGCCAGTTCGGCTTCGGCGCGGAGATCGGCATCTCCACCCAGAAGCTGCACGCCCGCGGCCCGATGGGACTGCCCGAGCTGACCAGCACCAAGTACATCGTCACCGGTGACGGGCACGTACGGCGCTGAGCCGTCTGCCACGCGGTATGTGAAGCGGCGCATGTGCGTGCGGCAGGCGTGAACGGGCCGCGCGTGCGCCGTGCGGCACCCCGTGAACGCCGTCTCAACCGGCGGATGAATGTGCATACCGTCTGCCCAAAATGACCCCCCAGGTCTACTCTGGAACCGTGCCGGAGGACGTGGGGGGCACGCCGTTTCCTGACGGCCGGGAGCCCGACGACGACCACGACCGCGGGGTGTCGGACGAAGAGTTCGCCTCCGTGGTCTTCGACGAGGCCTTCGTACGCGCGGCCGTAGTGCACGAGCCGACCGCCGTGGAGCGCCTCCTGGCCGCCGCCAAGGCGAGAGCCGAGGCCTCCGAGGCGGAGGCGCGCCGCGCCCACTCCAGAGGCGAGCGGTACGACGACGGGTACGGCCCGGACGGGCCCGGCGATTTCGGCCATGATCCCGAGCTGGACGAGCTGGACGACCCCGACATCCTCGAGGACCACTACGGCGGCACGGGGCCGTACTCCAAACAGGTCCGCTGGCACCGCCCCGTCGCCTGGCTGCTCGCCCTCGTGATGGGCATCGGCATGGTCGCGCTGGCCTTCACGGCGGTCTACCGGGGCGCGTCCTCCAACCGCGAGGATCCCGTGCCGGCGCCCACCTCGACAGGGCTGGAACAGGGCAGCGGGGCGGCTCCCTCCGCTTCCGCCGACTACTCCCAGCCGGCCGTCTCGGTGATCCCGCGCAACCCCTGACCGGAACCCGCCCGTCCTGGTGAGTACCTGTCAGAACTTGTGGTGCGGCCGGGCGTTTACCCGAGCTTCCGGAGACCTACCCTGAAGATATGGGCGGGCCTGGAGACCCACCTGAGGGGACACCAGAGGGCGCTCCCGGAGGTGGAGAGGACGAGTATCGATCCGTCGTCTTCGACGAGTCGTTCGTCCGCGCTGCCCGCCTCAAGGAGTACTCCGCCCAGGAGCGCATCGGCGATCACGCGCCCGCCGTGCGCCGCGCACCGCCCCTGCGCCGGGGCCTGTCCCGGCAGGCACTGGTCCTGGTCCTGCTGATCGCCGTCGCCTTCGGCACCGCGATCTACATGGGGGTACGGCACCCCTACCAGACCCCCGCCGCCCGGGAAGCCGCCGAACCCCTGCGGATGACCGTCATCCCGCTCGCCCCCGAGGGCAAGGTGCCGGGCACGGCCGACACGGCGTACCTGTACGAGCGCAGCCCCGCCGCACAGTTCAAGAGCGGTGCGGAGGGCGTGCCGCTGCCCGCCTCGCGGCGCACCGCGCACTTCTCGGACAGCCAGGTCGTCGGCGCCCTGACCACCGCCAAGGACTACATCGTCCGCTCCGCCCTCGACCCGGGTGTGCTCATGGGCGGTGAGGCCCGCGCCGTCCGGCTCCTGCTGGACGCCGATCAGCTGGACCAGTTCGACCAGAGCTTCGCCCGCCCCACCGCGGACGGACGCCACGCGCCCACCGGCTGGCTCGTCCGCTTCGACCCCTCCCGCGCCGAGCTGGCCGACCGCAAGGTGCGGGTCCAGGGCACGCTCCAGGCCGCCGAGGTCGACTCGTCCACCCTCGAGGTCACCGCCGACCACACGCTCGTCTACGCACTGCGGCCCGCCGGGGCCGGTGCCAAGGCCGAGGTGTCCCTGTTCACCGTCCGGCGCGAGCTGCACTTCCGCTTCGACCGCGACGACCTGCGCCTGCACCAGGGCCAGCTCGTCGTCTCCTACGTCCAGGCCGGCCCGCTCTCCTGCGCCGAGGACTCCACGAACCACCTGCGCCCCCTCCTGGCCGGCCAGACGGCCAAGGAAGGCGGCCCCGCCGGCACGGACCCCTACGCGACGGGCAGCGCCACGGCCCTGTGCGGCACCCTGGCGACGAGCGCGCAGCCGAGGGTGTGAGAAGACGGGCTTTCCAGGACCTGGGCTTTCCAGGGCCTGGGCGGGCGCCTCAGCTGCCGTCGCGGGGCGGCTGGTCGTCGTCCGGGGAGTCCGAGGAGGAGCCCGACGGGCCCGGCGTCCCGGGACCGGGCGGCTTCTGGGCCGGGTTCGTGAAGCCGCCGAAGCCCCGGCGGACGCGGTCGCCCAGGTCGCCCGCGCCGCCGGCGAGATCCGTGACCAGCTTCATCAGCGGGTCCTTGGAGCTCTTCACATGGGTCGTGTAGTGGTTCGCCGACTCGCGCCAGGAGTCCCGGACCGAGGTGTCCTGGTCCTCGTCGCGCTGCGGGTAGTGGCCGTCCATGATCCGCTGGTAGTCCCGCGACTCGGCCCACTTCTTCAGCTCGGCCGCCCGCACGGTGGTGAAGGGGTGGGAGCGGGGCAGCACGTTCAGGATCTTCAGCACGGAGTCGCGCAGGTCGCCGCCCGCCTCGTACTCCTCGGCCTGCTCCAGGAACGCGTCCACGTTCATCTCGTGCAGGTGGTTGCCGCCCGCGATCTTCATCAGGCCCCGCATGGACGCCTGGAGATCCTGTCCGACCAGCAGCCCCGCCCGGTCCGCGGACAGCTCCGACTTGCGGAACCACTCCCGCAGCCCGGTCACGATCGCCATGATCGCGAGGTTGCCCAGCGGGATCCAGGCGACCCGGACGGCGAGGCTGGTCAGGAACAGCAGGATGGTCCGGTAGACCGAGTGCCCGGACAGCGCGTGCCCCACCTCGTGCCCGACGACCGCCCGCATCTCCTCCTCGTCGAGCAGCTCGACGAGCCCCGTCGTGACGACGATGATCGGCTCGTCCAGGCCGATGCACATCGCGTTCGGCTGCGGGTCCTGGTTGACGTACATCGGCGGGACCTTCTCCAGGTCCAGGATGTAGCAGGCGTCCCGCAGCATCACGTTCAGATGCGAGAACTGCTGGTCGGACACCCGCACCGAGTCGGACAGGAACAGCAGCCGCAGACTGCGCTCGGGCAGCAGGCCGCTGAGCGCCTTGAACACCGTGTCGAAACCGCTCAGCTTGCGCAGGGCCACCAGGGCGGAGCGGTCGGCCGGGTGCTCGTACGTACGCGAGGAGATTCCGGGGAAGCGCCTGCGCTGCCTGCTCGGCACGTGCTCGTGCCCGTGGTGCTCGTGGCCGTCGGACATGTCTTCCCCCATGTGCGTCTGTGTGACCTTTGCGGCCCCTTGTGCGGCCTTTTGCTTCCCCGAGGCGGAGCCCAGCCTAGGCGGAGTTACGGTGGTCGGGCAGTACAGCGAAGGAGACCATCGCCATGGAGCACCACCCCGCAGCCGCCTGGCTCGCCGAGGCCGCGTCCGCCGCCGATCGGCAAGGGGGGCCGGGGATGCTGCGGTACGTACTGCTCGTGATGATCGTGGGCTGTGTGCTGACGGCGTGGTTCCTGCTGCGTGGCTACAGACGGAAGGACGACTGAGGCACGGGGAAGGTTCCCCGCACGGCCCCCGGGACCGGGCCGGGCGGGACCGCGCACGGCCTCCGTGTCACGAACAGGCGGAGTCGGGGTGATCGCGGTCGGGGCGCCCGCTTACGATGAGCCGACGTCTTTAACCCGCCCACACGCGATAGGTCCTGCCGAAGATGAGCTTCCACAGCACCGCTGCCCAGTTGGTCACCCTCGCCGCCGAGGGCGAGGAGCACGGCGGTAACCACGAGAGCCTCAGCCCCTACCTCACCGGTGGCGGCGCCCTCTTCGCCCTGCTGCTCCTGCTGTGGATCACCACCCGCTTCAACCGCGACCGCTGAGCCCGGCCGGGCGCCCCGTGCCGGGGCGCCCCGGGGACCACGGGGCCGCCGGAGCCCTCAGGCAGGGCCGGTAGGGTCTGCACGCATGGGAGAGCAGGACATGCCTACCGGTCCGGCGAACGAGACGCCGCACGACCCGGCACAGGACACGGCGAGCGGCACCGGGCGACACTCGGAGCCCCGGCGTGCCGCCACGGCGCACCGCCAGATCGACGGCCCCGGAAACGACCGGCCCCAGCCGGGCAAGCGCCGCCTCGGCGTCATGGGCGGCACCTTCGACCCGATCCACCACGGGCACCTGGTGGCGGCCAGCGAGGTCGCCGCGGCGTTCCACCTCGACGAGGTGGTCTTCGTCCCGACCGGCCAGCCCTGGCAGAAGAGCCACCGCAAGGTCTCCCCGGCCGAGGACCGCTACCTGATGACGGTCATCGCGACCGCGGAGAACCCGCAGTTCTCCGTGAGCCGCATCGACATCGACCGCGGCGGCCCCACCTACACCGTGGACACGCTGCGCGACCTGCGCGCGCTCAACCCCGACACGGACCTGTTCTTCATCACCGGCGCCGACGCGCTCTCCCAGATCCTCACCTGGCGGGACAGCGAGGAACTGATCTCCCTCGCGCACTTCATCGGGGTCACCCGGCCGGGCCACCACCTGAACGACCCAGGACTCCCGGAGGGCGGTGTCTCGCTCGTCGAGGTGCCCGCCCTCGCCATCTCCTCCACGGACTGCCGTGCGAGAGTCGCCAAGGGCGACCCGATCTGGTACCTGGTGCCGGACGGAGTCGTGCGCTATATCGACAAGCGCGAGCTGTACCGCGGCGAGTGAGCCGAGAGGGGCACCGGTGAACGACCGATACGACCCGGGGTACGGGGGCGACCAGTACGAGCTCGTCGGCTACGACGAGTACGGCCGGCCTGTCTACCGGCAGGTCCAGGCCCAGCAGACCCAGCAGCAGGCGTACGACCCGTACGCCCAGCAGCAACAGCAGGGCTACGGCTACGACCCGTACGGCGCGACGGGGCAGCAGCCACCGCCCGCGCCCGCGTACGACTACGGCACAGGCCGGCAGCAGTCCGGCTACGGTTCCTACGATCCCTACGCCTCCGGGCAGCACCAGGGCGGCACCGCGTCTCACGACCCCTATGGCCAGGCCACCGCCGGCGCCGGTACGGCCCAGCAGCCCCGCGTCGCCGAACAGACCGCCCACATCCCGCAGCAGGCGGGCCCGGCCGACGACGAGGAAGCCGGGCACGGCCCCCGGCGGGAGTACCACACCGAGCAGTTCGCCTTCGTCGAGGAGCCCGACGACAACTCCGAAGACGTCATCGACTGGCTGAAGTTCACCGAGAACCGCACCGAGCGCCGCGAGGAGGCCCGGCGCCGCGCCCGCAGCCGGATCGTTGCCCTGGTCGTCGTCCTCGCGCTCGCCGCGGCCGGCGGCGTCGGTTACCTCTGGTACGCGGGGAAGCTGCCCGGCCTGTCCTCCGAGGACTCCGCGACCGGTACGGCGACGGCCGCGGGCGCCCAGAAGCGCGACGTGATCGTCGTCCACCTGCACGACATCAAGGGCGGCGGCACCGCCACGGCCCTGCTCGTCGACAACACGACCACCAAGCGGGGCACCACCGTCCTGCTGCCCAATTCCCTCGCCCTGACCAGTGACGACGGCACCACGACGACGCTCGCCAAGTCGGTCGAGGACGACGGCTCCGACGGCACTCGCGGGGCGCTCGACACGGTCCTCGGCACCGACATCCAGGGCACCTGGCGCCTGGACACGCCCTACCTGCAGAACCTCGTCGACCTGGTCGGAAACATCGACGTGGACACCAACGCCGAGGTTCCCGACCCCGCCGCGAAGAAGAAGGGCGAGGCCCCCCTGGTCAGCAAGGGCAAGGCCCAGACCCTCAGCGGCAAGATGGCCGTCGCCTACGCCACCTACCGCGCACCCGGCGAGGCCCAGAACGCCCAGCTGGAGCGCTTCGGGCAGGTCCTGCAGGGCGTCCTGCGCAAGCTGTCCTCCGACCCGCAGGGCGCGACGACCACGATCCAGACGCTGCAGCAGATCCTCGACCCGTCCCTGACCGACAAGGACCTCGGCACCTTCCTCGCCCGGCTCTCCGACCTGGCCAAGGGCGGCGACTACCGGACGGACCTGCTGCCCGTCCAGGCCGACGGCACGCTCAGCGCCCAGACCGGCGCGGGCGTGGTCAAGAACGTCCTCGGCGGCACCGCCAAGAGCCCCGACAAGGACGCCGCCGTCAGCGTCTCCGTACAGAACGCCAGTGGTGTGAAGGACAACACGGAGAAGGCCCGCGTCGTGCTCCTCAACGGCGGCTTCACCTTCCTGGAGGGCGGCACGGCCGGCTCCGCCCAGGCCACGTCCAAGGTCACCTACGCCGACGCCGCCGACAAGGCCGACGCGGCCGAGGTCGCCAAGACCCTGGGCCTGCCCGCGGGCTCCGTCACCAAGGGCAGGATCTCCGCGAGCGCCGACGTGGCCGTCGTCCTCGGCCAGGACTACAAGCCGTCGTCCGACTAGCCGGCAGGAGTGTGCTCCCCACGCGGTCGCCGTAATCGCGTGGGGGGCGCGCGGCGGTCCGTGAGACCCTTGGTGGCAAGTGACCGCCGACGGAAAGCCTTGTAGTGACCGTGACCGACCGCTCTCACGAGCTGATCAACACCGCCGCCCAGGCGGCCGCCGACAAGCTGGCACACGACATCGTCGCCTACGACGTCAGTGACGTGCTGTCCATCACGGACGCCTTCCTGCTGGCCTCCGCGCCCAACGACCGCCAGGTCAAGTCGATCGTCGACGAGATCGAGGAGCGCCTCAACAAGGAGCTCGGCGCCAAGCCGGTGCGCCGCGAGGGCGACCGCGAGGCCCGCTGGGTGCTGCTCGACTACGTCGACATCGTCGTCCACGTCCAGCACAGCGAGGAGCGCGTCTTCTACGCACTGGAGCGGCTGTGGAAGGACTGCCCCGAGCTGGAGCTGCCCGAGGACGCCAAGGCCACCCGCGGCAAGGCCGAGGAGCACGCCAAGCTGCGGGCGGCCGAGGAGGCGGCGGAGCTGGAAGGTGACTGGCGGTGACCTCCTTCAGTGAGGCGTCCGCCGGCAAGGGCCGGGGCCGCCGCATCATCCTCTGGCGGCACGGCCAGACCGCGTGGAACGTGGAGCGCCGCTTCCAGGGCACCACGGACGTCGAGCTCACCGAGACCGGCGTCGCCCAGGCCCGGCGCGCGGCCCGCCTGCTGGTCGCCCTGAAGCCGGACGCGATCGTCGCGTCCGACCTGAAGCGGGCCGCGAACACGGCCGCCGAACTCGCCGCGCTCACGGACCTCGACGTGACCCACGACGAGGCGCTGCGCGAGACGTACGCGGGCGCCTGGCAGGGCCTGACGCACGAGGAGATCATCGCCCGGTACGGCGACGAGTACGCCGCGTGGAAGCGCGGCGAGCCGGTGCGCCGTGGCGGCGGCGAGCTGGAGACCGAGGTCGCGGACCGCGCCGCCCCCGTGGTGCTGCGGCACGCCGAGAAGCTCCCCCAGGACGGCACGCTCGTCGTGGTCAGCCACGGCGGCACCATCCGCACCACCATCGGCCGCCTCCTCGCCCTGGACTCCCACAACTGGGAGAGCCTCGGTGGACTCTCCAACTGCTGCTGGTCCGTCCTCGGTGAAGGCGCCCGCGGCTGGCGCCTGCTGGAGCACAACGCGGGCACCCTGCCGGAACCGGTGCTCGGCGACGACGACTGACCCCGGATTTCACTTTCCGGCAGGTCGCAGGCTAAAGTTCTTCTTGTTCGCCCGGCCCGCCGGGAAACAGAATCACCATGCAGCTCCGCTGCGTGGCGAGGGGCTATAGCTCAGTTGGTAGAGCGCCTGCATGGCATGCAGGAGGTCAGGAGTTCAATTCTCCTTAGCTCCACGCTTCAAGATCCCGTTCCCGTCAGGGGGCGGGATTTTTCATGCTCCCTCTTGAGTCACTCGGGCCCCTGAGGCGTATACCTCTACGGCCCCGCCGGGTTGCCGTGTCCGGACTGGTACTGAGGCGTCGCTGACCGTATTGGTCCGGTCGTGGCAGAATCAAACGGCCGGAAGGGGGCGCGGCCCGACGGGAGGAGTAGCGATGCCTGCGAGCATCCAGGAGGTCGACCACCTCCTCGGAGCAGCATTGACAGGGGATATGTCGACCCGCCTCAGCTGCCCTTCCTGCGGATCCGCGCACGTGGCCCAGATGCTCGGCGACAACGGCGGGATCTCCTACGTGTGCACGGCCTGCGGCCACAGCTGGAGCTGATCGATGGGTGCACACAGGCGGAAATGCGACTGGTGTGGCAGCGGGACTCCGATCGTCCGCGACATGGAGCCGATCAATCCCGACTACCAGTACTGGTGCGAGGAGTGCGCACGGGCGCTGATCATAAAGGGCGACCCGATCGAGACGTACCGCGAGCTGGAGGGCGAGCCGATCTATGGCCGGCTTCTGGAGGAGCACTGCACGCTCAAGCGGTTCTATTCGTTCGTCACGGCTTAGCGCCCGCAGGGCCGGTGTAAATCCGGCATAACGGGCATCTCCGTGCGAGGTGAAATCGATTTGGCGTTGGGCCCGGAGGACCAGTAATGTTGGCGTCGCCGCCAGGGAAACCAGGGGGCAACGCAGCAAGGGGCTATAGCTCAGTTGGTAGAGCGCCTGCATGGCATGCAGGAGGTCAGGAGTTCAATTCTCCTTAGCTCCACAGCAGATGAGAAGGCGGGCCATCCGATCGGATGGCCCGCCTTCTTCGTGTGCGGTGTCCGTGTACGCCTACGGCGGGCTCCCCTGGGGAAGCCCGCCGTTTGACGTCTGCTCAGCGGCCGAGCGCGCGGCGGCCGCGGCCCTGGGACAGCACCGGGAGGTTGCGGGACGGCGCGCCGCCCTGAGCGCGCGTGTCCTCCTCGATGCGCAGGGCCAGCGCCGGGCAGCGGCGCACCGCGCGTAGAGCCTTGGCCTCGGCGTACCGCGGCACCTGTGCCTGCGCCACGGTGGGGAAGCCGTCGGCGCCGAGCTGGAACACCTCCGGAAGGATGTCCGCGCACAGGCCGTGGCCCCGGCACAGTGTCCAGTCGACGTAGATCTTCTGACGGCTGGGGCCGTTCTCCTCGGACTCGCCGCCGCCCGGGATGCCCGTAGGGGCCCTGCCGCCCTCGAAGAGCGGCAGAACGCCCTCCACGGGCCGTCCGCAGCCGTTTCCGAGGACATGGGCGGCCAGGTCGTCCGTGAAAGCCTTGATGGTCGACTCGATGAACATCGCGGAGCCGTCCGGGTGCGAGCACGCGCCGCGCCGCTTCACGTTCTTGGCCACCTGCTTGAGGGCTTCCAGAGCGGCCGGTCCGCCGCCGTTGAGGATGTCCTCCAGGCCGCGCGCGGCGGCCGGCAGGCCGAGGTAACAGGGGCCGCACTGGCCCGCGCTCTCCTCCGCCAGCCACTGGGCGACGCGCAGTGACTCGCCCAGCGGGCACGTCTCCTGAGTGATCGGCAGGATCGCGCCGGCGCCGAGCGCACCGCCCACCGCGTCCAGGGAGTTGCGGGAGACGATCGCCTCGTTGACCGTCGCCGCGTCGATCCACTTGCCGTGGTAGCCGCCGGTGAGCACGCCCTGGGGCACCGGCGGGGCGCCGGCGAGCTGGAGGACGTACCGCAGCGGCACGCCCGTCGGGACCTCGATCACCATGGGGCGGGCGACCGCACCGGAGACCGTGAGCATGACGGTGCCCGGCTCGTCGTACAGACCGGTGTTGCCGTAGCGCTCCGGGCCGATGCGGGCGGCGATGGCCAGTTGGGCGAAGGTCTCGGCGTTGGACAGCAGCGTGGGGGCGCCGCCGACGCCGTTCTGCGAGGCGCTGACCTTGCGGCCCGGCGGGATGGCCGGGCCGCCGTCGATGGAGCGGATCAGTGACGCGGCGGCACCGGTGACCATACGGACCGGATTGCGCTGCACGCGCGCCCGGAGAGCCGATCGGCGGCCGTTGTTGAGGCCGCGTTCGGCGAGCGCGGCCTCCATGGAGCGCTGTGTGGACTCACGGGTGACCCCCACCACGAGCGTGCGGGCACCCAGCGCCTCGGCGCACAGCAGTGCGCCGTCCAGGATCAGATGGGGAGCACGGTTGATCAGGACCGTGTCCTTGCGGCAGGCCGGCTCGTCCTCGCTGCCGTTCACGACGACGACCGGCCGCACGCCGCGCTTGATCGCCGCCTCGGCGACCGAGCGCAGCTTCTTGTGGAAGGGGAAGCCCGCGCCGCCGCGGCCCTTCAGGTTGATGCGTTCGGCGAGTTGCGCGAGCTGCTCGCCGCCCATCGGCTCGAGTGGCCCGTGCACCTTCAGGTGCATGGGCAGATCGAGCCGATCGACAAGGTCGAAGCCAGACGTGAGCTGGGGAAGACCGACCACGCGGACTTCGGGTACGTCAGGCAAAGCCTCGTTCACTTAAAGCCTCCGGAAGGCGTGTTCCAAGGTTCGCCCGATCCCGGTGCGTCGAAGTCGTAGGACGCACCGGGCAGTGTTTCAGTGGCGGGACCGCTGTTGTACGTGTCGTTCGGGTAGTACGTGTCGTAGACGGCGTTCGTCTCACCCGTGTCGTACACGTCACTCGATCCGTAGCCGGCGGCGCCTGGATTGCCATAGGCCGGGATGCTTTGTCCGGTGTCCTGGAGCGGGTCGTAGGGCGGGATGTTGAAACCCGTGTCCTGGAGCGGGTCGTAGGCCGACGGCGGGGCCTCGCCGACCGGCGGCGGGGACGGGATCGGCCAGTTGCCCGAGGTGCTGGAGGGGCCGTCCACGGTCGGGATGGTCTGGGTGGGCTGCATGTCCAGCGGCAGTTCCGTGCGGTCGGTCGGCCCCGGCGCGAACGCCTGCTGGCCCAGGGGCGGGCTCGAGACGGCCCGGTAGGCCGCGGCGAAACCGTTCGTGGACTCCTGCGGCGCGGCGCGCTCCGCCTTCTCGTACCGCGGCCCCGACGAGGAGGCCATGGCCCCCATGGGCGTGTCCCGGCCCTCGTAGCCGGGCAGCGCGGAGCCGGTGCCCGCCCGTGCCCGGCTCTCCTCCAGGTCCCTGCGGCCCAGACCGTCCCCGGGGCCGATGAGCTGGGCGAACTTGTCGGCGACCTTGCGCTTGACCGGGCGCGGAGCGGCGCGCAGGGCGAGGGCTCCGGCCACGCCGGCCAGGGACAGGCAGTACAGGATGACGAAGATCGGCTTGGCCTGGCGGCCCGCGTAGAGGCCGTGGACCAGGGCGGCGCACCAGGCCGGGTAGGCCAGCATGTGCATGGCCCGCCAGCGGGCCGCGACCGGCGCGGGGGACGCGAAGCGGTTGCGCAGCACGCCGGTGATGCCCACGAAGATCATGAGCATGCCCGCCAGGGTGCCCAGGCCGATCAGGAACGACCTGCCCGCGACCAGCTCCTCGTCGGTGAACAGCAGCCCGAACGGGATCACGGCGGCGATCCACGAGGTGTGGGACAGCGCCAGCTTCACCCCGATGTGCACCAGCAGGAAAAGGATCGAGGCGACGGCCGTGGTCCGGTGCACGGCCTGCGCCAGAATGCGCCTGCGCGCATCGAGCATGATCCGGTCCTGGGCGACCAGGCCCCAGATCACCGAGCAGGTCAGGCACACCAGGGACAGCACGCCCGCGCCGAAGTTGAGGAACTCGGCGAAGGAGTCGTCTGCTGTGGAGTCGTTGGGGTTCACGGCCGGCCTCCCCGCGTCCCGGCGACCGGGTGGAGCGAGGGGGTACTGCGATGAGGGTTCATGGGGGCAACTCCGAGCGGTTCGGGAAAGCGGTCCCGCTGCCGCACTCTAAACGGAGCCATACCGATGGGTATCAGGTTTGAGTTATTGCGTTGTTATCAAAGGACAATGTGGTTGTTGCGATGTCCCTTAGTAACTGTTACGCGAAGTAACCTTTGACCTTGGTTCAGCTTTTTGGGCAACGAGACGGCCCGCCGGAAGCGCGTCGCGTCGCGCTGGGGGCCTGCGGTACCCTAACGCCATGCGTGCCGTACGCCTTCTGCTTAGCGGGCCGCGCTGATCAGTCCCGGCCACCGGACGAGTCGAGTGGCCGGAATCGGCGCGGCGTCCCCTCCTGTGCGAGGGGATTTTTCGTTTCTCGAACCACACAGCCGCAGGCAGAGACGATCGATGGAGCTTTGAGGATCATGAGCGAGACGAACCCCGCTGCCCCCTCCGAGGTGGCAGCGCCGCACCGCTACACGGCCGCGATGGCTGCCGAGATCGAAGCACGCTGGCAGGACTTCTGGGACGCCGACGGCACCTACGGCGCGCCCAACCCGAAGGGCGACCTGGCGGGCGACCAGGGGACCGTCGCCAAGCCCAAGAAGTTCATCATGGACATGTTCCCGTACCCCTCGGGCGCGGGCCTGCACGTCGGCCACCCGCTGGGCTACATCGCCACGGACGTCTTCGCCCGCTTCCAGCGCATGACCGGCCACAACGTCCTGCACACCCTGGGCTTCGACGCCTTCGGCCTGCCCGCCGAGCAGTACGCGGTACAGACCGGCACGCACCCGCGCGCGTCCACCGAAGCCAACATGGAGAACATGAAGTCCCAGCTGCGCCGGCTGGGCCTGGGCCACGACAACCGCCGGTCGTTCGCCACGATCGACCCGGAGTACTACAAGTGGACCCAGTGGATCTTCCTGCAGATCTTCAACTCCTGGTACGACGACGAGGCGGACAAGGCCCGTCCGATCTCCGAGCTGATCGACCGGTTCGAGTCGGGTGAGCGGCCCGTACCGGGCCACACGCGCGCGTGGAGCGAGCTGAGCGCCGCCGAGAAGGCCGACGTCCTGGGCGAGTTCCGGCTGGCCTACGCCTCCGACGCGCCGGTCAACTGGTGCCCCGGGCTGGGCACGGTGCTGGCCAACGAGGAGGTCACCGCCGAGGGCCGCTCCGAGCGCGGCAACTTCCCGGTCTTCAAGGCCAAGCTGCGCCAGTGGAACATGCGCATCACGGCCTACGCCGACCGGCTGCTGGAGGACCTGGAGGAGCTGGACTGGCCCGAGGCCATCAAGCTGCAGCAGCGCAACTGGATCGGCCGCTCCGAGGGCGCCCGCGTCGACTTCCCCATCGACGGCGAGCGCATCACGGTCTTCACCACCCGCCCGGACACCCTGTTCGGCGCGACCTACATGGTGCTGGCGCCCGAGCACCCGCTGGTCGAGAAGTTCACCCCGGCCGCCTGGCCGGAGGGCACCCACGAGGTGTGGACGGGCGGGCACGCGACCCCGGCCGAAGCCGTCGCCGCCTACCGTGCGCAGGCCGCGTCCAAGTCCGACGTGGAGCGGCAGGCCGAGGCCAAGGACAAGACCGGTGTCTTCATCGGCGCGTACGCGACCAACCCGGTCAACGGCGAGCAGGTCCCGGTCTTCATCGCCGACTACGTGCTGATGGGCTACGGCACCGGCGCGATCATGGCGGTCCCGGCGCACGACACGCGTGACTTCGAGTTCGCACGCGCCTTCGAGCTGCCGATCAGCTGCGTCGTCGAGCCGACCGACGGCCGTGGCACCGATACCTCGACGTGGGACGCCGCCTTCGTGTCGTACGACGCGAAGATCGTCAACTCCACGGGGGAGGGTGTCTCCCTGGACGGCCTGGGTGTCGTCGACGCCAAGGCGCGCATCACCGAATGGCTGGAGTCGTCCGGTGTCGGCGAGGGCACCGTCAACTTCCGCCTGCGCGACTGGCTGTTCAGCCGCCAGCGCTACTGGGGCGAGCCCTTCCCGATCGTCTACGACGAGGACGGCATCGCCCACGCGCTGCCCGAGTCGATGCTGCCGCTGGAGCTGCCCGAGGTCGAGGACTACTCGCCGCGCACCTTCGACCCGGACGACGCCGACACCCAGCCCGAGACGCCGCTGTCGCGCAACGAGGACTGGGTCAACGTCACGCTGGACCTGGGCGACGGTCCGAAGAAGTACCGGCGTGAGACCAACACCATGCCCAACTGGGCCGGTTCCTGCTGGTACGAGCTGCGCTACCTGGACCCGCACAACAGCGAGCAGCTGGTCGACCCGGAGATCGAGCGGTACTGGATGGGCCCGCGCGAGGGGCAGCCGCACGGCGGTGTCGACCTGTACGTCGGCGGCGCCGAGCACGCCGTGCTGCATCTGCTGTACGCGCGCTTCTGGTCCAAGGTGCTGTACGACCTGGGACACGTCTCCTCGGCCGAGCCGTTCCACAAGCTGTTCAACCAGGGCATGATCCAGGCCTACGTCTACCGCGACAGCCGGGGCATCGCGGTGCCGGCCGCCGAGGTGGAGGAGCGCGACGGCGCCTACTACTACCAGGGCGAGAAGGTCTCCCGGCTGCTGGGCAAGATGGGCAAGTCCCTGAAGAACGCGGTCACTCCCGACGAGATCTGCGACGAGTACGGCGCCGACACGCTGCGGCTGTACGAGATGGCGATGGGCCCGCTGGACGTCTCCCGGCCCTGGGACACGCGCGCGGTGGTGGGCCAGTTCCGGCTGCTGCAGCGGCTGTGGCGGAACATCGTCGACGAGGCGACCGGCGAGGTGACCGTGGTCGACGTCGAGGACGCCGACATCGACGTGGAGACGCTGCGCGCCCTGCACAAGGCGATCGACGGGGTGCGCGGGGACCTGGAGGGCCTGCGGTTCAACACCGCCATCGCCAAGGTCACCGAGCTGAACAACCACCTGACCAAGGCGGGCGGTGCCGTGCCGCGGTCCGTCGCGGAGCCGCTGGTGCTGATGGTGGCGCCGCTGGCCCCGCACATCGCCGAGGAGCTGTGGCGCAGGCTGGGGCACGAGGACTCGGTGGTGCACCAGGACTTCCCGGTGGCCGACCCGGCGTACGTGGTCGACGAGACCGTGACCTGCGTCGTGCAGGTCAAGGGCAAGGTCAAGGCGCGGCTGGAGGTCTCGCCGTCGATCTCCGAGGACGAGCTGGAGAAGGTCGCGCTGGCGGACGAGAAGGTCACCGCGGCGCTGGGCGGGGCCGGCATCCGGAAGGTGATCGTGCGGGCGCCGAAGCTGGTGAACATCGTCCCGGCGTAGCCGCCGGGCGCTGCGGACCGCTCTCGGGGTGGTCCCCTACGGGCAGGTTCGGGGTTTTTCTGGAACTCCGGACCTGCCCGTTGCGTTTACCGTTGAAGAGCGACATGAGGTGTGCGGCGAGGTCCCCAGGAGGAGCCGGTGGAAGCAGTGATCGCAGTGTTCGCCCTGCTTTTCGTCCTCTTTCTGGGGCTCGGCGTGTACGCCACGGTCAAGGTGGTCGGCGCCGCCAAGCGCGGCGTGGACCGTGGCATCACACAGGCGCGCCGCACGGTCGAGGACCACACCCTGCGGGCCAAGTCCTTCGCCCAGCCGGGCGCCGCGGGAGAACTCGCCCAACTCCGGCTGAAACTGCGCACGTCGATGCGCGCCACCCAGGACGCGCTGCACGCGGCCGTCGCCGAGGACGAGTCGCTGAAGGAGTCCATCGGCCTCTTCGAACGGCTCAGTGCGCACGGACACGAGCTGGACGACGAGCTGAAACGACTGGAGGCCGAGCCCGACCGCACCGCGCTCACCGAGCGGCTGCCCGGGCTGCGCGAGCGCACCGAACGCATCACACAGTCGGCCGACGCCCTGCGCTGGGCGGCCCGCGACCGCGCCCGCCGCTTCGCGGAGGACGACCTGGACACGCTCAGCGCCCAGATCGACATGGAGGCCGGGGCGCTGCGGCACTGGACGACGGAGCCGGAACAGGAGCCCAGGCCCGCCGCCTCGCCGAAGCCGGAGCCCCGGCCCGCCTCGACGCCATGGCCCGAGGCACCCGCCGCCGATGCCGCCGCGGCCGGGCAGACCTGGCCGGAGACCCCGCAGTCGAGCCCGGCGCACGAGCCGGCACGGCCCGCCATCAGCCCGTCGGGACCGCGCCCGACCTACCCCTGGCAGAAGAAGCCCCGCCCCGAGAGCACCACTTGATCCGGCCACTCGCGTCACACGGCACGGGGGCCGGGCTGCCGTACGGGCACTACGGCAGGTAACCTCCAGCTCATGTCCCGCCATGTCGCGATCGTCACCGATTCAACGGCCTACCTGCCGGCCCGGACGATGGAGCGCCACGGCATCACAGCGGTACCTCTGACCGTCGTCCTCGGCGACCGGGCGCTGGAGGAGGGCACCGAGATCTCGACCCGTGCCCTCGCCCAGGCTTTGCAGAAGCGGCGTCCGGTGACGACCTCGCGGCCCAGCCCCGCCCTCTTCGAGGAGACGTACCGCAAGGTCGCCGAATCCGGCGCCACCGGCATCGTCTCCCTCCATCTCTCCGCCGAGCTCTCCGGTACGTACGACGCGGCCGTCGTCGCCGCGCGGCAGGCGGAGGTGCCCGTGCGGGTGGTGGACACCGGCATGATCGCGATGGCGCTCGGCTTCTGCGCGCTCTCCGCGGCGGAGGCCGCGGAGTCGGGCGGCACGATGGACGAGGCCGTCACGGCCGCGGAGAAGCGGGCCGCGGGCACGTCCGCCTACTTCTACGTCGACACCCTCGACTACCTGCGCCGCGGCGGTCGTATCGGTGCCGCGCAGGCCTTGCTGGGCTCGGCGCTCGCGGTGAAGCCGCTGCTGCAGCTGGCCGACGGCCGCATCGAACCGCTGGAGAAGGTGCGGACCGCCTCGAAGGCGATCGCTCGCCTGGAGGAGATCGCGGCCGAGCGCGCGGGCAGCGCCCGGGCGGACATCGCCGTCCACCATCTCGCCGCCCCGGACCGGGCGTCGGCCCTCGCCGACCGGTTGCGGGCACGGGTGCCCGGGCTGGCCGATCTGCATGTCAGCGAGGTCGGAGCGGTGATCGGGGCGCACACGGGGCCCGGCTTGCTGGGGGTCGTGGTTTCGCCGCAGTGAACGGTCACGGCGGGCTCTGATCACCCGTGTGGGTGGCCGGGTTATCCACAAGTCGGCCGGTGTCCCCGGGAATTGACCAAGATCATCGCGAGTGTGCCGATGTGGCCGATCCTCGTCGCATGGCACTTCGATCACGTTCACGCACAGCGACTGCGACCAGCGGGCCGGGCCGTGGACCGGCGTCCGACGGACGCGTCCGTCACCGCCGTCGGCGACCTGTCGCACACGGCCGGGCACGGCATCGCCATGCCTCGGCGGAGGAACTCCGCCGGCGCGCGGAGGTGCTGTTCGGCGAGCATGTCGAACGGGGCGGGAAGCGGCGGGAGTCGGGGCACGGCCCGCCCGAGCCCGAGGAGACGGTTGCTCCAGGACGCCCTCGGCGAGGGCTCGATCAGCCGGAGGCTGCCGCGGAGGCCGACGTCGATCCCGAGGTGGGATCCGTCCGTGTCCCCGTCCGTGGCCCCGTTCGGGTCCCTGTCGGTGCCGAAGGTGGGACGGACGCCGGGGCGGGCAGCGGGGACGGCCGTCCAGGGGAAGGGGCCTGGCGGGAGCGGGCCGGGCTCGCGGTGCGGGAGCGCCTGCCTGTGTGGTTGCAGGTGAGGTGTGGCCTGGAGCGGCGGAGTGTGCTCGCGCTGACGGTGGTGCTCGTCGTCGCCGCGGCCTTCGCCGTGCAGCACTTCTGGGCCGGCCGGACCCAGTCCGTGCGGCCGCCGGAGGTGGTGCGAGCGGCGGCACCCTACGGGGAGCAGGGACACGGTGGGCGGGACGAGCCGGAACGAGCAGCGGGTGCGCTCGCGGGGGCCGCGAAGTCGACAGGTGCGGCGGGTGCGGCAGGGGCGGCAGAGATCGTCGTGGACGTCGGCGGCAAGGTCCGTGATCCCGGGATCCACCGGCTGCCGGCCGGTTCGCGTGTCGCGGACGCGCTGCGCGCGGCGGGCGGGGTGAAGCCCGGCACGAAGACCGACGGTCTCAACCGCGCCCGGTTCCTCGTGGACGGCGAGCAGGTGATCGTCGGGGGACCGGCTCCCGATGCGGGTGCGGGTGCGGGGACCGGTGCCGGTGGTACGGCCGCCGGGGCCACGGGTGGTGCGGCGGGCGGCGTGATGCCGGGGGCTCCCGTCTCGCTCAACACGGCCACCGCGGACCAGCTCGACACCTTGCCGGGTGTCGGCCCGGTGCTGGCGCAGCACATCATCGACTACCGCACGCGGCAGGGCGGCTTCCGTTCCGTGGACGAGTTGCGCGAGGTGAACGGTATCGGCGACCGCCGCTTCGCCGACCTGCGGAATCTCGTACGGCCATGAGGAGCGGCCGTGACGTGCCGACGGGACGGGACGAGGCGATGCCTGAGGCCTTCACCGCCGGGGCGGCCCCTCCCAGCGGCTCCGACCCCGCCCGTTCGTCCGTGCACGCCTCCTCCGGGAAGCGGCTGGGCAGCGCCCGTCCGCGGCAGGAAGGCCCCACGGACCTGCGGCTCGTCCTACCCGCCCTCGCGGCCTGGGGCACGGCGGCGCTGCTGCTGGACGCGTCACCGGGGTGGGTCCTCGGCATCGTGGCCGGCTGTCTGGCCGCCGTCGGACTGCTGCCGCTCGCCCGGCGGACCGGGTGGGCCTCCTGGCCGCGAGCGTCGGCCGCGGCCCTGCTGCTGTGCGTGGCCGCGGCTGCCGTCTCGGCCGGGCTGCACGGGGCGGATCTGCGCCGGGGACCTGTGCCCGGCCTGGCGCAGGAGTACGCGACGGTGACGGCCGAGGTGGAGCTGACCTCCGATCCCCGGCTCACCCGGCCGAAGGTCCGGGGAGATCACGTCGCTCCGACCGCCGTGCTGATCGAGGCCGATGTGCGGCGCGTCCAGGAAGCGGGCGGCGCGACGGTGGGGACGCGGACGCCGGTGCTGATGATCGTCGACTTGGGGTCGGCCGGCCAGACGGCAGGTGGGCGGCCGGTCGCCGATGGGCCGGTGCGGTCGCCGTGGCTGGGGCTGCTGCCCTCGACGCGGCTGCGGGTCAGCGCGCGGCTGGCGCCCGCGATAACGGGCGGTGACCGGGTCGCGGCGGTGCTGCGGGTACGAGGCCGGGCCGAACCGGAGGTGGTCGGTGAACCCTCGGCTGCTCAGCGCCTCGCCGGGCGGTTGCGGGCCGGGCTGCGCAAGGCGACCGACGGGCTGCCGGCGGATGCCCGGGCGCTGTTGCCGGGACTGGTCGTGGGGGACACCTCGCGGATCACCCCGGAGCTGGAGGAGGCCTTCAAGGAGACCGACCTCACCCACACTCTGGCCGTGTCCGGGGCCAACTTCACGATCCTGCTCGCCCTGCTGCTCGGGCCGCCGGGCCTGGCACAGCGCGCCGAGCGGCGCGGGCTCGCGCCTCGCCTCGGTGTCTCCCTGCGGGCGACCGCCGTGCTCGGGGGCGTGCTCTCACTCGGGTTCGTCGTCGTGTGCAGACCCGATCCGAGCGTGCTGAGGGCCGCGGCCTGCGGAGCCGTCGCGCTGCTCGCCCTCGCGACCGGCCGCCGCAGGTCCCTCATCCCGGCGCTGGCGACGGCGGTCCTGCTGCTGGTGCTGTACGACCCGTGGCTGGCGCGGAGTTACGGGTTCCTGCTTTCCGTCGTGGCCACCGGTGCCCTGCTCACGCTCGCGCCGCGCTGGAGCGCCGGGCTGCGGCGGCGCGGGGTGCCGCAGGGGCCGGCCGAGGCGGTGGCCGCCGCTGCCGCCGCGCAGGCCCTGTGCGCGCCCGTCGTCGCGGTGCTGTCGGCGCGGGTGAGCCTCGTGGCGGTGCCGTGCAACCTGATCGCGGAGTTCGCGATCGCGCCGGCCACCGTGCTCGGCTTCGCCGCACTGGCCACGGCACCGATGGCGATGCCCGTGGCCAAGGCAGCGGCATGGGGCGCGCATTGGCCCGCCGAGTGGATCGCGGAGGTCGCCCGTACCGGGGCCGCGCTGCCGGGAGCGGGAGTCGACTGGCCGGGCAGTTGGACGGGGGCGGCGCTGCTCGCGGCCGTGACGCTGGTCGTGCTGATCCTGGGGCGGCGGCTGCTCGGGCATCCCTGGTGGTGCGGGGTCTGCGGCCTCGTGCTGGTGCTGGTGATGGTGCAGCCGCCGCCGCTGACCCGGGTGGTCACGGGCTGGCCGCCGCCCGGCTGGCGGCTGGTGATGTGCGACGTGGGGCAGGGGGACGCCCTGGTGCTCGCGGCGGGCGAGGGCGCCGGTGTCGTGGTGGACGCGGGACCCGATCCGCAGCTCGTCGACCACTGCCTGCGCTCACTCGGCATCACCAGGATTCCGCTGATCGTGCTCACTCACTTCCACGCCGATCATGTGGCGGGCCTGCCCGGTGTGCTGCGCGGACGGGCGGTCGGCGCGATCGAGACGACCGGCTTCGAAGAGCCGGCGGACCAGGCCGCGTTCGTCCGGAGACTGGCGGCGGCCCGGCGGGTTCCCGTGACGCGGGCCGCCGTCGGGGAGCAGCGCCGCACGGGGGAGTTGTCCTGGCAGGTGGTGTGGCCGCCCCCGAGCGCGTCCCCGAGCCCTCCGTCGGGCCCATCCCCGGCCCTTCCACCGGGCCCGCATCCGCAGGTGCTCCCGGCCAACCCGGCCAACCCGGCCAACCAGGCCCACCCGGCCGATCCGGCCCACACGGCGCCGGAGGGGCCGAACGACGCCAGTGTCGCCATGCTGGTCCGCTCGGCCGGACTGCGCCTGCTGCTCCTCGGCGACCTCGAACCTCCGGCCCAGCGGGCGCTGGCGAGATCACCGGCGGCCGAGGCCCTGGAGCGCGTGGACGTGCTGAAGGTCGCCCATCACGGATCGGCGTATCAGGACCCCGGCCTGACAGGCCGGGCCGCCCCGCGGCTGGCCCTGATCAGTTGCGGTGCCGGCAACAGCTACGGCCATCCGGCGCCCGGCACGGTCGCGGCGCTGCGCGCCGGGGGTGCGGTGGTGCTGCGGACGGACCGGGACGGCGCACTGGCAGTCGTAGGAGAGGGCGGGGAGCTGAGTGTGGCGCGAGACTGAAGGCATGAACTCAGCACAGGTAGATGCCTACCTCCGCCGCCTGGGAGTCGAGCACCCGGCGTGGCCCACCGTCGACGTGCTCCGCGAACTGCACCTGCGCCACCTGAGGGCCGTGCCGTTCGAGAACCTGTCGATCCATCTCGGCGAGGAGATCGTGCTGGAGGAGAAGCGGCTGCTGGACAAGCTGGTGGGCGCCCGGCGGGGCGGGTTCTGTTACGAACTGAACGGCGCCTTCGGGGCGTTGCTCGCCGCGCTGGGTTACGACGTGGCGCTGCTCGCGGCGCGGGTGTACGGGGACGAGGAGCGGCTCGGGATCCCGTACGACCATCTCGCGCTGCGGGTGCGGACGGTGGACGCGGGCGACTGGCTGGCCGACGTCGGGTTCGGGGCGCACAGCCACCTGCCGCTGGCGTTCGGGGAGCGGGGAGAGCAGGAGGATCCCGGGGGCACGTTCCGGATCGTCGAGGCGCAGCCGGACGCGGCCGGAGTGCGCGGTGGGCACGACACGGTGGAGGCGGCGGACCTGGACGTGATCCGCGACGGCAGACGGCAGTACCGCCTGGAGGTGCGGCCACGGGTGCTGGGGGACTTCGTGGCCGGGGTGTGGTGGCACAGCACGTCGCCGGTATCGCACTTCACGCGGTCGCTGGTCTGTTCGCGGGTCACGGAGGACGGCGGGAGGATCACGCTCAGCGGCCGCCGGCTCAAGGTGACCGGGGCCGACGGCACCAGGGAGGAGCGGGAGCTGGGGACGGACGAGGAGGTGCTCGGGGTGTACCGGGAGCGGTTCGGTATCGAGCTCGGCTCGGTTCCGACCGTTCGGGGCGCCGGCCAGGACGGCTGATCCGGGCCGGAGGAGGGGTGAGGGGGAGCGGGAGCAGACGAGTCAGAGGGGGCAGACACCCCACTTGGCCCACATGGGGCTACTCGTGCGTAGTCCCAGCACAAGTGCTGGATTCCCGTGATGTGGTCCCGTGTTGCCTCGAAAGCCTCATCGGTGGTCGAATGCCTCCTCGGTGAACCGTGATCAAACCGCTGACTTCGAGTCGCATGAGGTGTCCAGATGATCGGCCGCTGGCTGGGAAGCCGAACCAATCGGGTGCAACGGACGGGCCCCCTGGGGGCGGTGCTGACGCCGCCGAGCGCCGGGGTGCTGGCCTGCCGGGTGCTCGACCCGGTCAACGAGCCGGTCAGACATGCGGAGTTCGCGGTCACCGACGCCATGGGGCGTCCGGTGGTCAGCGGGGGAGCGGATCCGTTCGGGTCGTTCATGGCGACGGTGCCGGCGGGGGAGTACCGGCTCGCGGTGTCGGCGGAGGGGTACACGCCGTACCGGGCGACCACGCAGGTCGCCGAGAACTCGCTCGCCTCGCTGGGTGACGTGACGCTCCAGGTGGCCCGGCCGCCGGAGCTGCCCGCGCCCGGCGACTGGGAGATCGAGTCGGCGCACTCCTCGATCGGGTTCACCGCGCGGCACATCGGCATGGCCCGCATCCACGGACAGTTCAAGTCCTTCGCGGGCGTCATACGGATCACCGACCCCCTGGAGCGGTCGGCGATGCACGTGGTGATCGACGCGGCGTCCATCGACACCAACATGAAGATGCGGGACGACCATCTGCGGTCGGCGGACTTCCTGGACGTCGCGAAGTTCCCGACGCTCGAGTTCTACAGCGAGCGGTTCGTGCACAAGGGCGGGAACCGGTGGGCCGTGACGGGGGCGCTGTCGCTGCACGGCGTGACGCGCACGGTCACCCTGGACACGGAGTACCTGGGGCTGGGCAACGGCATGGAGGGCGAGGTGCGGGCTGCCTGCCGGGCCACGACCGAACTGCACCGGGACGACTTCACGGTGAGCTGGCAGACGATGCTGGCCCGCGGCATCGCGGTGGTGGGACCGAGCATCAAGGTGGGCCTCGACGTGCAGGTCGTCCGCAAGGCCTGAGCGGCCGGGCCGGGAGCCGGTGTCGGACAATGGCCGGCGTGAGTGATGTGCGACATGTGCTGGTGCTGCCCGACCGTGATGCCGCGGAAGAGGTGGTGGAGTCCCTGCGGGAGCGGTTCGCGGTCGTCGAGGAGCCGCAGCTGGTGCGGGACGCGCTGGCCGGCGAGGACGATGCCGAGGACGCGCAGTGGCTGGTCGTCCTGAGGGACGAGGAGGAGCGGCTGGATCCCGGGGAGCTGGACCGGTTCGCCGGTGAGTGGGAGGGCTGGCGGGAAGAACCGTAGGCCTGGTTGTCAGTGCCGCGTGGGATGCTTGTCGCGATGGCCAGGAAGACTGCGAATGACGATCCTCTCGCCCCCGTGACGCTCGCCGTGGGCCAGGAGGAGCTGCTGCTCGACCGTGCGGTGCAGGAGGTGGTGGCCGCCGCGAAGGCCGCCGACGCCGACACGGACGTACGGGACCTGACCCCGGACCAGGTGCAGCCCGGCACGCTCGCCGAGCTGACGAGCCCGTCGCTCTTCGCGGAGCGCAAGGTCGTCGTCGTACGCAACGCGCAGGACCTGTCGGCCGACACGGTCAAGGACGTGAAGGCCTATCTCGGGGCGCCCGCCGAGGAGATCACCCTGGTGCTGCTGCACGCCGGCGGGGCCAAGGGGAAGGGGCTGCTCGACGCGGCGCGCGCGGGGGCGCGCGAGGTGGCCTGTCCGAAGATGACGAAGCCGGCGGACCGGCTGGCGTTCGTGCGGGGCGAGTTCCGGGCGGTGGGCAGGTCGGCCACGCCGGAGGCGTGCCAGGCGCTCGTCGACTCGATCGGGAGCGATCTGCGGGAGCTGGCGTCGGCGGTTTCGCAGCTGGTCGCGGACGTCGAGGGGACGATCGACGAGGCGATCGTCGGGCGGTACTACACGGGCCGGGCCGAGGCGTCGAGCTTCACGGTCGCCGACCGGGCGGTCGAGGGGCGGGCGGCGGAGGCGCTGGAGGCGTTGCGCTGGTCGCTGGCGACCGGGGTGGCACCGGTGCTGATCACGAGCGCGCTGGCGCAGGGCGTCCGGGCGATCGGGAAGCTGTCGTCGGCGCGTGGCGGACGCCCGGCCGATCTCGCGCGCGAGCTGGGCATGCCGCCGTGGAAGATCGACCGGGTGCGGCAGCAGATGCGGGGCTGGACTCCGGACGGGGTGGCAGTGGCGCTACGGGCGGTGGCCGAGGCTGACGCGGGCGTGAAGGGCGGCGGGGACGATCCCGAGTACGCCCTGGAGAAGGCGGTGGTCACGATCGCGCGGGCGGCTCGCTCCAGGGGACGGGGATAGGCATCGGCCGGCCGAGCTGCCTCCCGGCGGACCGGGCGGTGTCTGAGTGGCCCGGCTCGCTGATGGGCAGCGGGTTTCCCTCGTTCCCGAGGTTCGGCGTCGGTCGGCCGGGCTGTCCCTGTAGGTGTCTGAGTGGACCGGCTCGCTGATGGGCAGCGGGTTTCTCTCGCTCCCGGGGTTCGGCGTCGGCTGGCCGAGCTGCCCCTGGGGGTGTCTGAGTGGACCGGCTCGCCGATTGGCAGCGGGTTTCCCTCGCTCCCGGGGATCGGCGTCGGCCGGCCGGGCTGTCCCTGGGGGTGTCTGAGTGGACTGGCGCGCTGATGGGCAGCGGGTTTCCCTCGTTCCCAGGGCATCGGCATCCGCCGGCCGAGCTGCCTCCCGGCGGACCGGGCGGTGGCTCAGTAGACCGGCTCCCCGATCCCCAGCAGGTTCCCCTCGCTGTCGTGGAACCAGGCGCCGCGTTCGCCCCGGGCGCCCTTGCTCGGGTAGTTCCCCTCGATCTCGGCGATCCCGCCCTCCGTGCGGAAGCCGGGCACGTCGACCTCCTCGAAGACCACGCCGCGCCGCTTGAGCTCCGCCACGGCGGCCTTGATGTCGCTCACCTCCAGCGCCATCTGGGTGAAGGTGCCGGGCGAGGCCCCCGTCGACCGGAACAGCACGAAATCCGCGCCGCCGCAGCGGTACAGCAGTCCGCCGGGCCGTTCGTCGACCGGCTCAAGACCGAGTTTCTCGGAGTAGAAGCGCCGCGCCCGGTCCAGATCCTGGGCGGGCAGCCTGGTCGCCACCCGGGCCCCCGTCAGCACGTCCCCGTCGTCCGCCCTGCTGTCTGCTCTGTCGTCCGCGTCCATGTCTCCACTGTGCCGCGAGAGCTGCCCGGAGGGAGAATCGGGAGTGTCAGCCGTATTCGCCAAGCGACGGAGAGGTGGCGAAGGCCATGGCTGAACACCCGCACGCAGCGCTGGTCCGCAAGGGATTCGAGGCCTTCTCGCGCGGTGACATGGACACCTTGCGCGGGCTGATCGCCGGGGACGCCACGCACCACGTGCCCGGAGACCACCCGTTGTCGGGTGACTTCAAGGGCGTGGACTCGATCATCGAGATGTACGAACGGCTCGGCGCGGAGACCAACGGGACGATGCGCGCCGAACTGATCGGCATCGGTGTCGACGGCCGCGGCCACGCGGTCGGCATGACCCGCTTCACGGCCGAACGCAACGGCAAGCACCTGGACGACACCGGCTGCATCATCTTCAGGATCGTCGGGGACAAGGTCACCGACCTCGACGAGTGCGTCGAGGACATCGACAAGAACAACGAGTTCTGGTCCTGAACAGGCCGAAGGCCGGGTGCCTTCCCATGGGGAACAGGAGGGCAACCGGCCTTCGGTTCAAGCTGTTGGATCCGCGCCCGCGTGGCGAACGCAGGCCGCGCGCGGACCCGAGGGGTGCCGGACGGGAGCGGATGAGAGAGGGCCCGCTCGATTCCCTCCGGCGTCACATCAGACGTCAGCCCTTGAGCGCGGCGACCTTCTGAGCCAGCGCCGACTTCTTGTTGGCAGCCTGGTTCTTGTGGATGACGCCCTTCGAGACGGCCTTGTCGAGCTGACGCGCGGCAGCGCGCTGGTACTCGGTGGCCTTCTCGACGTCACCCGCGGCAGCAGCCTCACGGGCCTTGCGGATCGCGGTCTTGAGGGAGGACTTGACGGCCTTGTTGCGCAGCCGCGCCTTCTCGTTGGTCTTGATCCGCTTGATCTGGGACTTGATGTTCGCCACGAATGAGCCTTCTCAGGTTCTGGCACGTGGCCGCACGGGTGCCGCACGGTCCTGTACCGGGTGATTTCTTGAAGGAGTGCCTCCTGCGAGAGGGCATGAGGCACAGCCCCCCACGGTACCAGCGGGCGCATTCATGGCCCAAACCCGTCCATGGTCCCCACCCGTGGGACCATGGAGGCTACGTATCGATCCGATCCGACCCGAGACCGCAGACACTGCGGACGCCTCAAGAATCAGGACCCTGCGTGCCCGCGATCCCTAGCCATGTGCCCGAGCCGAGCCGAACCGACCCGGCTCTGATCCGCAATTTCTGCATCATCGCGCACATCGACCACGGCAAGTCCACGCTCGCCGACCGGATGCTCCAGCTGACCGGAGTGGTCGAGCAGCGGCAGATGCGTGCTCAGTACCTCGACCGCATGGACATCGAGCGTGAGCGCGGTATCACGATCAAGTCCCAGGCGGTGCGACTCCCGTGGGCCCCGTCCCACGACAAGAGCAAGACGCACATCCTGAACATGATCGACACCCCGGGGCACGTCGACTTCACCTACGAGGTCTCGCGATCGCTCGCCGCCTGTGAGGGCACCATCCTCCTGGTCGACGCGGCCCAGGGCATCGAGGCGCAGACCCTCGCCAACCTCTACCTGGCGATGGAGAACGACCTCACGATCATCCCCGTGCTGAACAAGATCGACCTGCCGGCCGCGCAGCCCGAGAAGTTCGCCGAGGAGCTCGCCCACCTCATCGGGTGCGAGCCCGACGACGTGCTCAAGGTCTCCGCCAAGACCGGGCTCGGTGTCGAGGCGCTGCTGGACAAGGTCGTCGAACAGGTCCCGGCCCCGGTCGGCGTGAAGGACGCCCCCGCGCGTGCCATGATCTTCGACTCCGTCTACGACTCCTACCGGGGCGTGGTGACGTACGTCCGTGTCATCGACGGGCAGCTCAACAAGCGTGAGCGCATCAAGATGATGTCCACCGGCGCGACGCACGAGCTGCTGGAGATCGGCACCAACTCGCCGGAGATGCTGGCGTCCGACGGTCTCGGCGTCGGTGAGGTGGGCTATCTCATCACCGGCGTGAAGGACGTCCGCCAATCCAAGGTCGGTGACACCGTCACCAGCCAGTCCAAGGGCGCCGAGAAGCCGCTGGGCGGCTACAAGGACCCCAAGCCCATGGTCTTCTCCGGCCTCTATCCCCTGGACGGCTCGGACTACCCGGAGCTGCGCGAGGCCCTCGACAAGCTCCAGCTCAACGACGCCGCGCTGGTCTACGAGCCGGAGACCTCCGCCGCCCTCGGCTTCGGCTTCCGCGTCGGTTTCCTCGGCCTGCTGCACCTGGACGTGATCCGGGAGCGGCTGGAGCGCGAGTTCGGGCTCGACCTGATCGCCACCGCGCCGAACGTGGTCTACCGCGTCGTCATGGAGGACGGCACCGAGCACACGGTCACCAACCCGAGCGAGTTCCCCGAGGGCAAGATCTCGGAGGTCTACGAGCCGGTCGTGCGGGCCACCATCCTGGCGCCCAGCGAGTTCATCGGGTCGATCATGGAGTTGTGCCAGACCCGGCGCGGCACCCTGCTCGGCATGGACTACCTCTCCGAGGAGCGGGTCGAGGTCCGCTACACCCTGCCCCTCGCCGAGATCGTCTTCGACTTCTTCGACCAGCTGAA
The DNA here is from genome assembly GCF_044327915.1 of Streptomyces afghaniensis. Classification (NCBI taxonomy): domain Bacteria; kingdom Bacillati; phylum Actinomycetota; class Actinomycetes; order Kitasatosporales; family Streptomycetaceae; genus Streptomyces; species Streptomyces afghaniensis. The sequence goes on along the minus strand of NZ_JBIRGJ010000002.1, from coordinate 399,856 downwards.
GTCCAAGACCCGCGGCTACGCCTCGCTCGACTACGAGCCCACCGGCGAGCAGACCTCCAGCCTGGTCAAGGTCGACATCCTGCTGCACGGCGACAAGGTCGACGCGTTCTCGGCGATCACCCACAAGGACCAGGCGTACGCCTATGGCGTGCGGCTCGTCGCGAAGCTCAAGGAGCTCATCCCGCGGCAGGCCTTCGAGGTGCCGGTCCAGGCCGCCATCGGCTCCCGGGTCATCGCCCGCGAGACCATCCGCGCCATCCGCAAGGACGTCCTCGCCAAGTGCTACGGCGGTGACATCTCCCGTAAGCGGAAGCTGCTGGAGAAGCAGAAGGAGGGCAAGAAGCGGATGAAGATGGTGGGTTCTGTGGAAGTTCCACAGGAGGCGTTCATCGCCGTCCTGTCGAGTGATGACAGCGCGGGGTCGGGCAAGGGCAAGAAGTAATCACGTGTTACCGCGGGTTACGCCGCAAACCGGGTAGTACAGGGGCCTGTCGTGCGAAAGTGCGGCGGGCCGCTGTGCGTATACGGGGTAGCTCTCTGTAGGAAGTGACAGGCCGCGGACCCTTACGCAGCGGCCGGTCGACCTTTACTCTGATCCCTGCTCGATAGTTACTCGCGAGTTAAACAACGGCTCGCGAACAGCAGCTCGTGAGTCAAACCCAGCCGCACCTGAGCCAGCCGCACTGTCGCGGGCCCCGGAGGATGTCGTGAGCGACACACAGACACTGATCGAGAACCGTCCGCCGTCCGTGGCGGGCCTCTTCCTGGACCGCGTGGCGGCCACGCCGGACGCCGAGGCCTACCGCTATCCGGTGCCCGCGTCCTCGGGGCAGGGGCCGGACGACTGGAAGTCGCTGAGCTGGGCGCAGACCGCCGAGCGGGTCTACGCCATCGCGGCCGGGCTCATCGAGCTCGGCGTCCAGCCCGAGCAGCGCGTCGCCCTCGCGTCCAGCACCCGCATCGAGTGGATCCTCGCCGATCTCGGCATCATGTGCGCCGGCGCCGCCACGACCACGGTCTACCCGCAGACCAACGCCGAGGAGTCGGCGTACATCCTGTCGGACTCCGAGAGCCGGGTGCTCATCGCGGAGAACGTCGAGCAGCTGGCCAAGGCGCAGGAGAAGCGCGCCGAGCTGCCCGACCTCACCCATGTCGTGGTCGTCGACCCGGCCGGGGTCGAGACCGCCGACTGGATCCTCACCCTGGACGAGCTGGAGAAGCGCGGCGCGGCCCGGCTGGAGAAGGACCCCGACCTGATCAAGGAGCGGGTCGGCGCGATCACCAAGGACCAGCTGGCCACCCTCATCTACACCTCCGGCACCACCGGCCGTCCCAAGGGCGTGCGCCTCCCGCACGACAACTGGTCGTACATGGCGAAGGCGATCGCCGCGACCGGGCTGATCAGCGGCGAGGACGTGCAGTACCTGTGGCTGCCCCTCGCGCACGTCTTCGGCAAGGTGCTCACCTCCGGCCAGATCGAGGTCGGGCACGTCACCGCCGTGGACGGCCGCGTCGACAAGATCATCGAGAATCTGCCGGTGGTGCAGCCGACGTACATGGCGGCCGTGCCGCGCATCTTCGAGAAGGTCTACAACGGTGTCGCCGCGAAGGCCCGGGCAGGCGGCGGCGCCAAGTACAAGATCTTCCAGTGGGCCGCCGAGGTCGCCCGCGAGTACGCCAAGGCCGCCCAGGACAACTTCCGGCGTACCGGGACCATGTCCGTGCCGTTCGGGCTGGGCGCGAAGCACAAGGTCGCGGACGCGCTGGTGTACGCCAAGATCCGGGAGGCCTTCGGCGGGAACCTGCGGGCGTGCGTCTCGGGCTCGGCGGCGCTGGCACCCGAGATCGGGTACTTCTTCTCCGGCGCCGGCATCCACATCCTGGAGGGCTACGGCCTGACCGAGTCCTCGGCGGCGTCGTTCGTCAACCCGGGCGAGGCCTACCGCACCGGTACGGTCGGCAAGCCGCTGCCCGGCACGGAGGTGCGGATCGCCGACGACGGGGAGATCCTGCTGCGCGGCCCGGGCATCATGGAGGGCTACCACAAGCTGCCCGAGAAGACCGCCGAGGTGCTGGAGGAGGACGGCTGGTTCCACACGGGGGACATCGGGGAGCTGTCGCCCGACGGGTATCTGCGGATCACCGACCGCAAGAAGGACCTCATCAAGACGTCGGGCGGCAAGTACATCGCGCCGGCCGAGGTCGAGGGGCAGTTCAAGGCGGTGTGCCCGTACGTCTCCAACATCCTCGTGCACGGGGCCGACCGGAACTTCTGCACGGCGCTCATCGCGCTCGACGAGGTCGCGATCACGGAGTGGGCGAAGGAGAACGGGCTGGAGGGGAAGTCGTACGAGGAGATCGTCTCCTCTCCGGTCACCGTGGAGATGGTCGACGGGTACGTGAAGCAGCTCAACCAGGGGCTTCAGCGGTGGCAGACCATCAAGAAGTTCCGGTTGCTGCCGCGTGACCTCGACGTCGAGCATGGTGAGATCACGCCGAGCCTGAAGCTGAAGCGGCCGGTTGTGGAGCGGGAGTACAAGCATCTGATCGAGGAGATGTACGAGGGGTCTCGCGAGGCGTAGGGGTGGCGCGGGGATTCGTCGGCGGCTGCGGGTTCGTTGTGGTTGCTCGCGCAGTTCCCCGCGCCCCTCAGGTACCTTCATCCACTCGGCGTTTTAGCTCCTGGATCTCCGTACGCAGGCGTTCCACCTCTCTGCCCTTGCGGTAGAGGTCCAGGAAGACGCTGACCTTCGCCCTCAGCACCCAGGGGTCGAAGGGCTTGGTCACGTAGTCGGCGGCGCCTGTCGCGTAGCCGCGGAAGGCGTAGCCCGAGTCGTCGTCCGCGCCCGTCAGGAAGATGATCGGGACGTCGCGGGTCTGGTCCAGGCGTTTGATGTGGGCGGCCGTCTCGAAGCCGTCCATGCCGGGCATGCGGACGTCGAGCAGGACCAGGGCGATGGGCTGCCGCAGCACCGCCTTCATCGCCTCCTCGCCGGAACGGGCGCGTATCAGAGGCTCGTTGAGGGAGGCGAGGACGGCCTCCAGGGCGGTCAGGTTGTCCTCCATGTCGTCGACCAGGAGGATTCCGGCGCGTGCGGTGCTCATGACGGTCGGGCCTCCTCCGTGCCCCCCGTCTCCCGCGTGTCGTCCGGGCTCAGCAGTTCGCACACGACCGTCAGCAGCCGGTCGATGTCCACCGGCTTGGGCACGTAGTCGTTGGCGCCTGAGGCGATGGACTTCTCGCGGTCGCCGGGCATCGCCTTCGCGGTCAGGGCGACGATGGGCAGGTCCGCCCAGCGCGGGGTGCGGCGGATGGCGCCGATGGTCTCGTAGCCGTCCATCTCCGGCATCATGATGTCCATCAGGACCAGTCCGATGTCCGGGGTGCGCTCCAGCGTCTCGATGCCCTCGCGGCCGTTCTCCGCGTACAGCACGGTCATGCCGACGCGGCCCAGCACATGGGTGAGGGCGAAGACGTTGCGGATGTCGTCGTCGACGATCAGCACCCGCCGCCCGGCCAGGATCCGGCCCGGCCTGCCGGACGTCCACGCCTCCAGCCTGGTCGGCGAGGGCCAGGCGTCGTCCGTGTCGTAGGCGGCCGGGAACGGTCCGGCGGTGGCCGGCTGGAGGGGCAGGGGCACATCCTGGGGATCCCCGGGGGCCGGCCCCGGCCCCGGTGCCGTGTGACCGGGGCTCACGACAGGCACGTACAGGGTGAATGTGGAGCCCTTGCCGGGTTCGCTCTCGGCGACGATCCTGCCCCCGAGCAGGCCCGCGATCTCCCGGCTGATGGACAGGCCGAGGCCGGTGCCGCCGTACTTGCGGTTGGTGGTGCCGTCGGCCTGCTGGAACGCCTCGAAGATCACCGGGAGTTTCTCCGGCGCGATGCCGATGCCGGTGTCGGACACGGCGAAGGCGATGATGTCGTCGGTGTCCCGGACTCCCCCACCCTCGACGGGGGACCCCCATCGGTGCCCGGCGTCCTGCACCCGGTCGACCCGCAGCTCGACCTTGCCCGACGCGGTGAACTTGATCGCGTTGGAGAGGAGGTTGCGCAGGATCTGCTGGAGGCGCTGTTCGTCCGAGTACATCTCGCGCGGTACGTCCTCGCCGACCGCCAGCTCGAAGGCGAGCCCCCGGTCGATGGTGAGGGGGCGGAACGTGGCGTGGACGTAGTCGAGCAGCTTGATGAGGGGGAGCCGCTTGGGGCGTACGTCCATCCGGCCGGCCTCGATCTTCGACAGGTCCAGGATGTCGTTGATCAGCTGGAGGAGGTCCGAGCCCGAGCGGTGGATCGTCGTCGCGAACTGCACCTCCTGGTCGGAGAGATGACCGTCCGGGTTGTCGGAGAGCAGCCGGGCCAGGATCAGCAGGGAGTTGAGCGGGGTGCGCAGCTCGTGCGACATGTTCGCCAGGAACTCCGACTTGTACTGCGAGGACGTGGCCAGCAGGGCGGCCTTCTCCTCCAGTTCGGCGTTGGAGCGCTGCAGCTCGCCCTGCTGCTTCTGGAGTTCGTCCGAGCGTTCCTGGAGTTGCATCGCCAGGCGCTGGGACTCGCCGAGCAGGGACTCTGTGCGGGAGTTGGCGATGATCGTGTTGATGGCGACGCCGATCGTGTTGACGAACTGGTCGAAGAAGGCCAGGTGCACATCGGAGAAGCGGGAGAAGGAGGCGAGCTCGATGACGCCGAGGAGCTTGTCCTCGAAGAGGATCGGGATGATGACGATCGTGGTCGGGGCCGCCTCGCCGAGGCCGCTGTTGATCTTGATGTAGTCGGGCGGGGCGCCCTCGACCAGGATCCGCTTCTTCTCCCGGGCCGCCTGCGCGACCAGGCCGTGCACCGGCAGGCCGCCGGTCTCGACGGTCGCGTCCTGGGCGGCGCCGTAGCCGGCGATGAAGGCGAGCCCCTTGGTGGGAACCGTCGCTCCGGCCTCCTCCGGATCGGCCAGGTAGAACGCGCCGTACTGGGCGTTCACCAGCGGGGTCAGCTCACGCAGTATCAGGTCGGCGACCTCCATCAGGTCGCGGTGGCCCTGCATCAGAGAGGCGAGGCGGGCCAGGTTGGACTCCAGCCAGTCCTTCGCGCGGGTCGTCTCGCGCAGGTTGGCCACCATCAGGTTGATGTTGTCCTTCAGCTCGGCGACCTCGCCGCGGGTCTCGACCGTGATCGAGCGGGACATGTCGCCCTGGGCCACGGCGGAGGCGACCTCGGCGATCGCGCGGACCTGGGTGGTGAGGTTCGAGGCCAGTTCGTTGACGTTCGTCGTCAGGCGCTTCCAGGTGCCGTAGACGCCCTCGACCCTGGCCTGGCCGCCGAGCTGTCCCTCGGAGCCGACCTCGCGGGCCACGCGCGTGACCTCCGAGGCGAAGGAGGACAGCGTGTCGACCATCGTGTTGATCGTGGTCTTCAGCTCCAGGATCTCGCCGCGCGCGTCCACGTCGATCTTCCGGGACAGGTCGCCCTGCGCCACGGCCGTCGCGACCTGGGCGATGTTGCGCACCTGGGAGGTGAGGTTGTCGGCCATGGAGTTGACGTTGTCCGTCAGGTCCCGCCAGACGCCGGAGACGCCCAGCACCTGGGCCCGCCCGCCGAGCCGGCCGTCGGTGCCGACCTCGCGGGCGACCCGCGTGACCTCGTCGGCGAAGGCGCGCAGCTGCTCCACCATCGTGTTGACGGTGTCCTTGAGCTCGAGGATCTCGCCGCGGGCGTCGACCGTGATCTTCTTCGACAGGTCGCCGTTGGCCACGGCCGTCGTCACCTGGGCGATGTTGCGGACCTGCGAGGTCAGGTTCAGCGCCATGAAGTTGACGTTGTCGGTGAGGTCCTTCCAGACGCCGGAGACGCCCCGGACCTGGGCCTGCCCGCCGAGGTTGCCCTCGGTGCCGACCTCGCGGGCGACGCGGGTGACCTCGTCGGCGAAGGCGGAGAGCTGGTCGACCATGGTGTTGATCGTGGACTTCAGCTCCAGGATCTCGCCCTTGGCCTCCACCGTGATCTTCTTGCCGAGGTCCCCCTGGGCGACGGCGGTGGAGACGAGGGCGATGTTCCGCACCTGGGAGGTGAGGTTGTCGGCCATGAAGTTGACGTTGTCGGTGAGGTCCTTCCAGACGCCGGACACGCCTCGCACCTGGGCCCGGCCGCCGAGGTTGCCCTCGGTGCCGACTTCCCGGGCGACGCGGGTGACCTCGTCGGCGAAGGCGGAGAGCTGGTCGACCATCGTGTTGATCGTGGACTTGAGCTCCAGGATCTCGCCCTGCGCGTCGACCGTGATCTTCTGGGACAGGTCGCCGTTGGCCACGGCCGTCGTCACCTGGGCGATGTTGCGGACCTGGGAGGTCAGGTTCGACGCCATGAAGTTGACGTTGTCGGTGAGGTCCTTCCAGACGCCCGAGACGCCCCGGACCTGTGCCCGGCCGCCCAGCTGGCCCTCGGTGCCGACCTCGCGGGCGACGCGGGTGACCTCGTCGGCGAAGGCGGAGAGCTGGTCCACCATCGTGTTCACGGTCAGCTTCAGTTCCAGCAGTTCGCCGGTCGCCTCCACCGTGACTGTGCGGGTCAGATCGCCGCGTGCCACGGCCGTCGTGACCGCCGCGATGTCCCGCACCTGTGCCGTCAGCCGGGCCGCCATCGTGTTGACGGCCTCGGTCACGTCCCGCCAACTCCCCGACAGTCCCTGCACCTTGGCCCGGCCGCCGAGCCGCCCCTCGGTGCCGACCTCGCGCGCGACCCGTGTCACCTCGCCGGTGAACAGGGAGAGCTGGTCCACCATCTTGTTCACGGCCCGGCCGAGGCGCCGCAGGTCGCCGCGTAATTCCCGCGTGCCGTCGTGCAGATCGACCCGCTGGGTCAGATCGCCGCCGGCCACCGCGTCCAGCACGCGCGTGGCGTTCGCCGCCGGGGCGACGAGGGCGTCGAGCAGCTGGTTCACGTCGTTGACGCGGGATGTCCACAGGCCCTGTCCCGGGCTGGCCGAGAGCCGCTCGTCGAGCCGGCCGTGCCGCACCAGCTCCCGTCGCACCCGCCGCACCTCGGTGGTGAAGTGGACGCTGCGGTCCATGATCTGGTTGTAGACCGCGGTGAGTTCGGCCACCATCCCGTGGCCGGTTTCCGGCACCTTGGTGAAGTCGCCGTCGCGGGCGGCTGTCATGGCTGCGAGCAGGGGACGCAGATCGGATGCACGAATCTGACCGTCTTCGTACCGGTCTTCGACCACAGGAGTAGCACTGTTCTCACTCATGACGGCCCACTTCGGTAACTCGGCGCTTATGGGCGTGGCCAGTCTGTCACCCTGTCGGCATCGACTGTGGCGTATTCGTACGAACTGCCCGGGGAGCTGTCCATGGGGGCCATTCCGACGCAACGGGAGACCGCTTCCCGTGCCTCAGAGGCGCCTGCGCACGCTTCGGAGATGTCTGTGCCCCTGCACGAGGGGGTTGTCTCCGAGGAGTGTGCGCCGTCTAACGAGGCGCCGGTGCCCGGGTCCGAGGTGCCCGTGGTCGGGTCGGAGACGCCCGTGGTCGGATCGGAGGCGCCCGTGCTCACCGCTGAGGTGCCCGGGCTCGGATCCGAGGTGCCCGTGATGGCACCCGAGGTGTCCGCGATCGCACCCGAGGTGCCTGTGATCGCACCCGAGGTGTCCGCGATCGCACCCGAGGTGCCCGTGATCGCACCCGAGGTGTCCGCAGTCGCTTCCGCGGCGCCCGTGAAGGAGCGCGCGCGGGCGTACGCGACCCTGCCCGGCAGCTCACTCGCGCCGGGCTCCGCTCGCGCCCTGGTGCGCGCGGCGATCACCGAGTGGACCGGACTCGGCCTGCCCGGCGCCGAGCACCTCACCGACCGTCTCGCCGACGACGCCCTGCTCGTCGTCAGCGAACTCGTCACCAACGCCGTCGTGCACGCCGGCACCGACGTCCAGCTGGAGTGCCGGCTGGAAGGCGACGACAAGGACACGGCCGCGCTCCTCGTCGAGGTCTCCGACCACCACCCCTCACGCGCCCCGCGCGGCGGCGAGCCCGAAACGCCGCACGACACCCCGGAGTACGGGCGCGGTCTGCGGCTCGTCGGCGCGCTCTCCGAGGCCTGGGGCATCACGTACCGCACGGGCCGGAAGACCGTCTGGGCGCGGTTGCCCGCCGGGGGATGTGAGGCCGGCGATCAGATCGAGGCGTACGCCGGGGAGCACGCGCTGGCGCGCGGGCTGCGCGTGGCGGAGATCCTGGCGCCGGAGCCGCCCCCCGGGCGGGAGGCCCGGGAGAGGGGACCAAGGGACGCACGGGACCCGCACGACCCTGGCGGCGGCTCGGGCGACCTGCGCGACTGGCACGACCTGCGGGAGTGGCGGGAGCGGTACGAGGACTGCGACGGCCGTGACGGACGCGACGGGTCCTGGCTGGGCCGCGGGGCCCTCTCCTTCCTCGCCGAGGCCTCCGACCTGCTCGCCGGACAGCTCGACGAGGACCTGGTCGCCGCCCTCGCCGGGCAGTTGATCGTGCCCCGGCTGGCCGACTGGTGCGCGGTGTGGCTGGAGGACGAGGCCACCGCCGGCGGCTGGAGCGGCGGGGCCGGAGCGGGCTGGCCCCGGCTGGCCCGGGTCTGGCACGGCAGCGAGAACCGCATCGAGGAGCTGCGCCGGGCCCTGGAAAAGGACGCACCGCACCCGTCCGACCCGTCAGGGGCCGGGCCGGCCGACTATCCCTGGCCCGGTGAGGCGCTCGGTGACGCACCCGGCGAGGCGGGCTCGGCCCTCGCGTACCGACTCGTCGCCGGCGGACGCCCGCTGGGCACCCTCGTCATCGGACGGTCCGGGTCCGCCGGCTTCCCCGACGAGATCACCGGCCTCGTCGAGGACCTCAGCCGCCGCGTCGCGCTCGCCATCGGGGCCGCCCGCCAGTACGCCCGCCAGGCCACCATCAGCGCCGTCCTCCAGCGCGGACTGCTGCCCGGCGCCGTGGCCGAGATCCCCGGGGTGCGCAGCGCCCTCGTCTACGAACCGTGCGACAAGGGCGGGCCCAGCGGCGACTTCTACGACCTGTTCCCGGCGGGTGACGGCCGCTGGTGCTTCGCCGTCGGCGACGTCCAGGGCAAGGGGCCCGAGGCGGCCGTCGTGATCGGCCTGGCCCGTCCCTGGCTGCGGCTGCTGGCCCGTGAGGGCTATCGGGTCGCCGACGTCCTCGACCGCCTCAACCAGCTGCTGCTCGACGACGCCACGGAGGCCGCGGACGCGGCGGCCCGGGCGCTGGTGGCCGCCGGTGCGCGGCCGACCCCGCCCGGCGACGGCCCCCAGACCCGCTTCCTGTCCTTGCTGTACGGCGAACTCGCCCCCTTTGACGGCGGTGTCCGCTGCACCGTCGCCTCCGCCGGGCACCCGCTGCCCCTGCTGCTCGGGGCGGGCGGCGAGGTCCACACGGCCGCGCAGCCCCAGACGCTCCTGGGCGTCGTCGAGGACGCCACGTACGCCAGTGAGACCTTCGAGCTGCGGTCCGGCGACACGCTGCTGTGCGTGACCGACGGTGTCACCGAGCGCCGCTCCGGCTCGCGCCAGTTCGACGACGGGGACGGCCTGGCGACGGCGCTGGCCGGGTGCGCGGGGCTGGACGCGGAGCTGATAGCTGAGCGGATCAAGCGGATGGTGCACGAGTTCGGGGCGCGGCCCCCGGCGGACGATCTGGCGCTGCTGGTGCTCCAGGCCGAGTGACCGCCCGGGTGCTGGACAATGGAGGACATGCCTTCCGCACTCCCCGACGGTGAGCCCGTCCCCGACGACGGCGCGCTGCCCGCGTCCGCGCTCGCCGGGGCCGCCGACCGTCCGCTCGGGTTCTATCTGCACGTTCCGTACTGCGCGACCCGCTGCGGCTACTGCGACTTCAACACCTACACGGCGACCGAGCTGCGCGGCACCGGTGGCGTGCTGGCCTCGCGCGACAACTACGCCGGGACGCTGGTGGACGAGGTCCGGCTGGCGCGGAAGGTGCTGGGGGACGACCCCCGGCCCGTTCGTACGGTGTTCGTGGGCGGGGGGACGCCCACCCTGCTCGACGCCGGTGACCTGGTGCGGATGCTCGCGGCCGTCCGTGACGAGTTCGGGCTGGCACAGGACGCCGAGGTCACGACCGAGGCGAACCCGGAGTCGGTGGATCCGGCGTATCTGGCGGCCCTGCGCGAAGGGGGCTTCAACCGGATCTCCTTCGGGATGCAGAGTGCGCGGCAGCATGTCCTGAAGGTGCTGGACCGCACGCACACGCCGGGGCGGCCGGAGGCGTGTGTCGCGGAGGCCCGGGCGGCCGGGTTCGAGCATGTGAATCTCGACCTGATCTACGGCACGCCGGGGGAGTCCGACGACGACTGGCGGGCCTCGCTGGACGCGGTGCTGGGGGCCGGGCCGGATCACGTCAGCGCGTACGCCCTGATCGTCGAGGAGGGCACGCAGCTGGCCCGGCGGATCCGCCGGGGCGAGGTGCCGATGACCGACGACGATGTGCATGCCGACCGGTACCTGATCGCGGACGAGGTCCTCTCGGGCGCGGGCTTCGAGTGGTACGAGGTGTCGAACTGGGCGACCTCGGAGGCGGGGCGGTGCCTGCACAACGAGCTGTACTGGCGGGGGGCCGACTGGTGGGGGGCCGGGCCGGGCGCGCACAGTCACGTGGGCGGGGTGCGGTGGTGGAACGTGAAGCATCCCGGGGCGTATGCGGGGGCGCTGGCGGCGGGGCGGTCGCCCGGGGCCGGGCGTGAGGTGCTGTCGGAGGAGGACCGGCGGGTCGAGCGGATCCTGCTGGAGTTGCGGCTGCGAGAGGGTGTGCCGTTGTCCCTCCTGCGGGAGGAGGGGCTTGCGGCTTCTCGGCGGGCCTTGGCCGACGGGCTGCTTCAGGAGCGGCCGTACGAGGAGGGGCGGGCTGTGCTGACGCTGCGGGGGCGGTTGCTGGCGGACGGCGTGGTGCGCGACCTGGTGGACTGAGGTGCTGCCGAGTTGTTGCTGAGGCCGGGTGGGTCCGCAGCCCGGCGTAGCGGGGTGCCGCTGCGCCCACCCGTGCCGCCCTTGGCGGCACGATTGCCCGCAGCTAGGGAGCCGTCACGAAGTCGATCAGTTCCTCCACCCTGCCCAGCAGTTCCGGCTCCAGGTCCTTGTACGACCGTACGCCCGACAGGATCCGCTGCCAGGCCGCGCCCGTGTTCTCCGGCCAGCCCAGCGCCCTGCACACCCCCGTCTTCCAGTCCTGGCCGCGCGGGATCCGAGGCCATGCCTCGATGCCCAGGGACGACGGTTTCACCGCTTCCCAGATGTCGATGTAGGGGTGGCCGACGACCAGGGCGTGGTCGCTCGTCACCGACTCGGCGATGCGCCACTCCTTGCTGCCCGGCACCAGGTGGTCCACCAGGACGCCCAGCCGCGCGTCCGGGCCGGGGGCGAAGTCGGCGACGATCGACGGCAGGTCGTCGACGCCCTCCAGGTACTCCACGACCACGCCCTCGATGCGCAGGTCGTCGCCCCAGACCTTCTCGACCAGCTCGGCGTCGTGCCGGCCCTCGACGTAGATGCGCCCGGCACGGGCCACGCGGGCGCGGGCGCCGGGGACGGCCACCGAACCGGAGGCCGTACGGGTGGGACGTGCGGGACCGGCGGGCGAGGGGCGGACCAGCGTCACGACCCTGCCCTCCAGAAGGAAGCCGCGCGGCTCCATGGGAAACACCCGGTGCTTGCCGAAGCGGTCCTCCAAGGTCACCGTGCCCGCCTCGCAGCGGATCACCGCACCGCAGAAACCGGTCCCGGACTCCTCGACCACCAGGCCCGGCTCCGCCGGAACCTCGGGCACCGGCTTCGGCTTCTTCCACGGCGGAGTCAGATCGGGCGAGTACTGGCGCATTCGGATGACGATAGGAGAAGGCGTACGGCGATCACCGCGACACGCCGAAATGCGCCGCCAGAGCGTCGCGCTGGGCGCGTACGAACGCCGCGTCCACCACCGCTCCGTGACCGGGCACGTACAGCGCGTCCTCGCCGCCCAGGTCGAGCAGCCGGTCCAGGGCGGCCGGCCAGTGCGAGGGCACGGCGTCGGGGCCCGCCTGCGGCTCGCCGGACTCCTCGACCAGGTCGCCGCAGAACACCACTTCCGGATCACCCGGCACCAGCACCGCCAGGTCGTGCGCGGTGTGCCCGGGCCCCACGTTGGCCAGCAGCACCTGGCGCCCGCCGCCCAGGTCGAGGGTCCACTCGCCGGAGACCAGGTGGCGGGGCGCGACCAGCCGGTCCGCCGCCTCCTGCGCGGTGGTCTGCGCCAGGCCGCCTCGCACCGCGTCGGCGCGCAGCTCCTCGCGGTCCCGGACGCGCGTCAGCACCGCGTCCACGCCCACAGCGCCGAACACCTCCGCGTCCGTGAACTCCGCCACCCCGAAGACATGGTCGAAGTGGGGATGGGTCAGCGCGAGATGCGTCACACGGTGACCGGTGAGCGACCGCGCCTGCTCGCGCAACCGCGCTCCCTCGGCGGGGCTCGATCCCGCGTCGATCATGAGGACCGCGCCCTCACCCGCGACCAGCCCCGCCGTGCAGTCCCACACCGGGAGCCGGCACCGCCCCACCCCGGCGGCCACGCGCTCCCATCCGAGCTCTTCCCAAGTCACCGTCATACGGCGACGCTAGCGGTGACCGCCGCCCCGGGCACGACAGCACGCGACCAGCCTTGCCGGGGGTGTACCTCACAGCCGTACACTGGGCGGGGAATGCTGGCACTCGCACGCGCAGAGTGCCAGGCCTCACAGGCAGGACACCGGGCGGACGACTTCTGGAGGTGTGCGCGAATGCTCAGTGAACGCAGGCTTCAGGTGCTGCGCGCCATCGTCCAGGACTATGTCGGCACCGAGGAGCCGGTGGGCTCCAAGGCCCTCACCGAGCGGCACAACCTCGGCGTCTCGCCGGCCACCGTCCGCAACGACATGGCGGCCCTGGAGGACGAGGGGTACATCGCCCAGCCGCACACCAGCGCGGGGCGCATCCCCACCGACAAGGGCTACCGGCTGTTCGTGGACAAGCTGGCCGGGGTCAAGCCGATGACCGCGCCCGAGCGGCGCGCGATCCAGAACTTCCTCGAGGGAGCCGTCGACCTCGACGACGTCGTGGCGCGTACGGTGCGGCTGCTGGCCCAGCTCACGCGCCAGGTCGCCGTCGTGCAGTACCCGTCGCTGACCCGCTCGACCGTGCGGCACGTGGAGCTGCTCGCTCTCGCGCCCGCGCGGCTGATGCTCGTGCTGATCACGGACACCGGGCGGGTCGAGCAGCGCGTGGTCGACTGCCCGGCGCCCTTCGGCGAGGCCTCGCTCGCGGATCTGCGCGCGCGGCTCAACAGCCGCGTGGCGAACCGCCGTTTCGCGGATGTGCCGAGTCTGGTGGAGGATCTGCCGGAGGCGTTCGAGCACGAGGACCGGGGTACGGTCTCCACGGTGCTCTCCACACTTCTGGAGACGCTCGTCGAGGAGAACGAGGAGCGGCTGATGATCGGCGGCACCGCCAACCTGACCCGCTTCGGGCACGACTTTCCCCTCACGATCCGGCCGGTGCTGGAGGCGCTGGAGGAGCAGGTCGTGCTCCTCAAGCTGCTCGGCGAGGCGAAGGATCCGGGCGTGACCGTACGTATCGGTCATGAGAACGCCCACGAAGGACTCAACTCCACGTCCGTCGTGTCGGTCGGCTACGGTTCGGGCGGCGAGGCTGTCGCCAAGCTCGGCGTGGTCGGACCGACCCGCATGGACTACCCGGGAACGATGGGAGCGGTACGCGCAGTGGCACGGTACGTCGGACAGATCCTGGCGGAGTCGTAGTGGCCACGGACTACTACGCCGTACTCGGCGTGCGCCGCGACGCGTCGCAGGAAGAGATCAAGAAGGCCTTCCGGCGGCTCGCCCGCGAGCTGCACCCGGACGTCAACCCCGATCCGAAGACCCAGGAGCGGTTCAAGGAGATCAACGCCGCCTACGAGGTGTTGTCGGACCCGCAGAAGAAGCAGGTCTACGACCTCGGCGGTGACCCGCTCTCGCAGGCCGGTGGCGGCGGCGCGGGCGGCTTCGGAGCCGGCGGGTTCGGGAACTTCTCCGACATCATGGACGCGTTCTTCGGCACGGCGTCGCAGCGCGGCCCGCGCTCGCGCACCCGCCGCGGCCAGGACGCGATGATCCGCATCGAGGTGGAGCTCGACGAGGCGGCCTTCGGCACGACGAAGGACATCCAGGTCGACACGGCGGTCGTCTGCAACACCTGTAACGGTGAGGGCGCGGCGCCGGGGACCTCCGCCCAGACGTGTGACATGTGCCGCGGTCGCGGTGAGGTGTCCCAGGTCACGCGGTCCTTCCTCGGTCAGGTCATGACCTCGCGGCCCTGCCCGCAGTGCCAGGGCTTCGGCACCGTGGTGCCCACGCCGTGCCCGGAGTGCGCGGGTGACGGACGCGTGCGGTCCCGCCGTACGCTCACCGTCAAGATCCCTGCCGGTGTCGACAACGGCACGCGGATCCAGCTCGCGGGCGAGGGCGAGGTCGGTCCCGGCGGCGGCCCCGCGGGCGACCTGTACGTCGAGATCCACGAACTGCCGCACTCGCAGTTCCAGCGGCGCGGCGACGACCTGCACTGCACGGTCACGCTCCCGATGACGGCGGCCGCCCTCGGCACGAAGGTGCCGCTGGAGACGCTCGACGGCCTGGAGGAGGTCGACATCCGCCCGGGCACCCAGTCCGGCCAGTCGATCCCGTTGCACGGCCGCGGTGTCACGCACCTGCGGGGCGGCGGACGCGGCGACCTCATCGTCCACGTCGAGGTCCAGACGCCGAACAAGCTGGACGTCGAGCAGGAGCGCCTGCTCCGCGAGCTGGCCAAGCTGCGCGGCGAGGAACGGCCCACGGGTCAGTTCCAGCCGGGGCAGCAGGGGCTGTTCTCGCGGTTGAAGGACGCGTTCAACGGGCGCTGACGCCGGCTCCCCGTGGGGCCTGCGGGTGGCTTTTCCTCTGGTCTATGCCACACGGCAGGCCGGTTTCGGAGTAGTCCGGAGGACGTGACAACATGCGGTCATGTCCTCCGCGCTGACCGATCTCTTCCCCCACCCGATCGTGCAGGCCCCCATGGCGGGCGGCGTCTCCGTGCCGAAGCTCGCCGCCGCCGTGTGCGAGGCGGGCGGACTCGGCTTCCTCGCCGCCGGGTACAAGACCGCCGACGGGATGTACGAGGAGATCAAGCAGCTGAGGAGCCTCACCGGCAGGCCGTTCGGAGTGAACCTCTTCATGCCGCAGCCGGAGTACGCCGACCCCGCCGCCATCGACGTCTACGCCCACCAGCTGGCCGGCGAGGCCTCCTGGTACGAGGCCGAGCTCGGCGACCCGGACAGCGGCCGCGACGACGGCTACGAGACCAAGCTCACGGTCCTGCGCGACAACCCCGTGCCGGTGGTGTCGTTCCACTTCGGCGCACCGAGCCGGGAGGTCGTCGACGCCCTGCACCGGGTCGGCACCTTCGTCCTGGTCACCGCCACCACCCCCGACGAGGCCCGGGCCGTCGAGCGGGCCGGCGCGGACGCGGTCATCGCGCAGGGCGTCGAGGCCGGCGGCCACCAGGGCACGCACCGGGACCTGCCCGAGACCGACGGCTGCGGCATCGGGCTGCTGTCGCTGGTCGCCCAGATCCGGGAGACCGTCAGCATCCCGATCATCGCCGCCGGCGGCATCATGCGCGGCGGCCAGATCGCCGCCGTCCTCGCCGCGGGCGCGAGCGCGGCCCAGCTCGGCACCGCGTTCCTCGCCACCGCCGAGTCGGGCGCGAACGCCCTGCACAAGCAGGCGCTGACCCACCCCCTGTTCGTCCGTACGGAGTTGACCCGGGCCTTCTCCGGGCGCCCGGCGCGCGGCCTGGTCAACCGCTTCCTGCGCGAGCATGGCCCGTACGCGCCCGCCGCCTATCCCGAGATCCACCACCTCACCGCGCCGCTGCGCAAGGCCGCCGCCAAGGCGGGGGACGCGCAGGGCATGGCGCTGTGGGCCGGGCAGGGGCACCGGATGGCGCGGGAGCTGCCCGCCGGGCAGCTCGTGGAGGTGCTGGCCGCTGAACTCGCCGCGGCGCGGACGGCGTTGTCGGGCGGAGGCGGAGTGCGATGACAGCTCCGGTGTTCGTGGTCGAGCACTTCGACGCGGGCGGAGGCGGCCGCTACGTCCTCGACGGCCCGGAGGGACGGCACGCCGTCTCCGTGAAGCGGCTGCGCCCCGGAGAGGACGTGGTCCTCACGGACGGGGCCGGGCGCTGGGCGGACGGTGTCGTGCTCGACACCGAGGGCAAGGACCGGCTGGTCGTCCGGCTGGACCCGGTGACGGAGGAGCCGCCGGAGCAGCCGCGGGTGACCGTCGTCCAGGCGCTGCCCAAGGGCGACCGCGGGGAGCTGGCCGTCGAGACGATGACCGAGGTCGGCGTCGACGCGATCGTGCCGTGGGCGGCGGCGCGCTGCATCACGCAGTGGAAGGGCGAGCGCGGGCTGAAGGCGCTGGGCAAGTGGCGGGCGACGGCCCGGGAGGCGGGCAAGCAGTCCCGCCGGGTGCGCTTCCCGCAGGTCGCGGAGGCGGCGACGACCAAGCAGGTCGCCGCGCTCCTGGCCGGTGCCGACTTCGCCGCGGTGCTGCACGAGAGCGGGGACGAGGCGCTGGCGACGGCCGAACTGCCGTCGTCCGGCGAGATCGTGCTCGTCGTGGGGCCCGAAGGGGGCGTGGCGCCGGAGGAGCTGGCGCTGTTCGCACAAGCGGGGGGCAAGGCGTATCGCCTCGGGCGCAGTGTGCTGCGCACATCGACTGCCGGGACCGCGGCCACGGCCGTGCTCCTGGCTCGCACCGGCCGCTGGACCTGACCCCTCTCGGAGGCACCGTGGAACTCGCACAGGTACGACTGCTCGTGACCGACTTCGCCGCCTGCTACCACTTCTACGGCGAGGTCCTCGGCCTCAAGCCGCAGTCGGGGGCGGCGGACGGGCCGTACGAGAAGTTCAGCCCCGCCGTCGGCTCGGCGGGGATCGCCCTCCAGGACCGCACGATGATGGCCGAGGTCCTGGACGAGCTGGGCGACACGGCGAACGGCCACCGCTCCCTGGTCGTCCTGCGCGTCGACGCCCTGGACGCGTACTGCGAGGAGGTCACGATGCGCGGCGCCACGATCCTGCACGGTCCGGCCAACCTGACCGACCGCCTGCGCGTCGCCCACCTCAAGGACCCCGAGGGCAACTTGGTCGAGCTGCAGGAGTGGTTGCTGCTGCGCGGCTGACGCCTTTGCGCCCTACCGCGCGGCCCCCGACGGTGGCAGGCTCCCCTCCATGGGGGTATTGAGGAGGATTCGGCGAGGGCCGCGCAACCGCACGGTGGCGGTCGCGGTGACCTGCGCGGTGGCTGCCGTCGGCGGCGCGGTGGCGTGTGAACCCGGTGGCGGGATCAGTTCCGCGTCCGTCGCGTACACCACCGACGAGGCCGTCACCAAAGAACTCAACCGGCAGAAGGCGGGCGTGCGTTGGCTGACGTGCACCGCCTCCTACGGGGATTCCGGCCAGGGCGGGAAGCCGACGCCGTCGGCGAGTGAGCGGACCGTCGCCACCGTCGACTGCGAGGGGGAGACGGAGGACGGGAAGGACATCACCGTCGACGGCAAGGTCACCCACGCGCTGGACGGCGCCTGTGTGCGCGGGAACATCACCGCCAAGGTGGACGGCAAGGTGTGGTTCGAGGTCGACGGGCTCGGCGACTGCAACTCCACCAGCCCGCCGCCCGTGGGAGGCGGGCCCTCGAACGGGCAGCCCGGCCCCACCGTCACCGTGACCGTCACACAGACCATCTGGTGCGACCGGTACCCGGACTGCCGTCCTGTCGAGGGCAAGTGATCCGAACCCTGTCCGCACGGCGGCCTCCCTGCATAGGGTGATCGGGTGACACAGTCCGCATCGCCTGCTTACCTCCGCTTCCCGCACGTGCACGGTGACCTGGTCGCCTTCACCGCCGAGGACGACGTGTGGCTCGCTCCTCTCGACGGCGGACGGGCCTGGCGGGTCAGTGCCGAGAACGTGCCGGTGACCCTGCCCCGCATCTCGCCCGACGGCACAACGGTCGCCTGGACCTCCACCCGCGACGGCGCCCCCGAGGTGCACATCGCCCCGGTCGACGGCGGCCCCGCCAAGCGCCTGACGTACTGGGGCAGTCTGAAGACCCAGGTGCGCGGCTGGACCCCGGACGGCGAAGTGCTCGCGATCAGCTCCCACGGCCAGGCGAGCCTGCGGCGCACGTGGGCGCGTGCCGTGCCGCTCGACGGCGGTCCGGCCACCACGCTGCCGTACGGGCCGGTCGGTGACATCGCCTTCGGGCCGAGTGTCGTCCTGCTGTCCGCGCCGATGGGGCGCGAGGCCGCCTGGTGGAAGCGCTACCGGGGCGGTACCGCCGGGAAGTTGTGGATCGACCCCGACGCGGACGGCGAGTTCGTACGGCTCCACGAGGGGCTGGACGGGAACATCGAGTACCCGCTGTGGGTGGGGGACCGGATCGCGTTCCTCTCCGACCACGAGGGCACCGGCGCGCTGTACTCGTCCCTCGCCGACGGGTCCGATCTGCGGCGGCACACTGCGCTCGACGGCTTCTACGCCCGGCACGCCGCGACCGACGGCACCCGTGTCGTCTACTCCAGCGCCGGCGAGCTGTGGGTGCTGGACGACCTGGACGGGGCGGAGCCGCGGCGGCTGGACGTGCGGCTGGGCGGACAGCGCGTCGACCTCCAGCCGTTCCCGGTGAACGCCTCCCGCTGGTTCGGGTCGGCGTCCCCGGACCACACCGCGCGCGGCAGCGCCGTGTCCGTACGCGGCTGCGTCCACTGGGTCACCCACCGCTCCGGCCCGGCCCGCGCCCTGGCCGCGACGCCCGGCGTCCGGGCCCGGCTGCCGCGGACGTTCCGCGCGGACGGCGAGGAGTGGGTGGTGTGGGTGACGGACGCCGAGGGCGACGACGCCCTGGAGTTCGCGCCCGCCACCGGTCTCACCCCGGGGGCGACACCGCGCCGGCTCGCCGCCGGGCAGCTCGGCAGGGTGCTGGAGCTCGCCATGGCGCCGGACGGCAGCCGCGTGGCCGTGGCCTCCCACGACGGGCGCCTGCTGCTCGTGGAGCGGGAGACGGGCGAGGTGCGGGAGGTGGACCGCAGCGAGGACGGTGACGTGTCCGGGCTGGTCTTCTCACCCGACTCCTCCTGGCTCGCCTGGTCCCACCCCGGCCCGCGCCCCCTGTCGCAGCTGAAGCTCGCCAACACCACCGACCTGTCGGTCACCGAGGCGACCCCGCTGCGCTTCCAGGACTACGCGCCGGCGTTCACGACGGACGGCAAGCACCTCGCGTTCCTGTCGACCCGCTCCTTCGACCCGGTCTACGACGAGCACGTCTTCGACCTGGCCTTCGTGGAGGGCGCCCGGCCGCATCTGATCACCCTCGCGGCCACCACGCCCTCCCCGTTCGGGCCCCAGCGGCACGGCCGGTCCTTCGAGACGCCCGACCGGGAGGAGACCCCCGACAGCGAGGGCACCCCCACCACCCGCATCGACCTCGAAGGCCTCGCCGACCGCATCGTGCCCTTCCCGGTCGAGGCCGCCCGCTACTCCAACCTGCGGGCCGCCAAGGACGGCGTCCTGTGGCTGCGCCACCCGGTCGCCGGTGTGCTCGGCGCGTCCCGGGCCACCCCGGACGACCCCGAGCCCAAGTCGGAGCTGGAGCGGTACGACCTCGCCCAGCAGCGCGTCGAGCATCTCGCCGTCGACGCCGACCACTTCGAGGTCAGCGGCGACGGCAAGCGGGTGCTGCTGTGGACCGACGGGCGGTTGAAGGTCGTCCCCAGCGACCGGCGCGCCTCCGGCGACGACGACAGCGACACCAACATCACCGTCGACCTGGGCCGCGTACGCCAGTTCGTCGACCCGGCCGCCGAGTGGCGCCAGATGTTCGACGAGAACGGCCGCATCATGCGCGACCACTTCTGGCGGCCGGACATGAGCGGCGTCGACTGGGCCGGCGTCCTCGACCGCTACCGGCCGGTCCTGGACCGGCTCGCCACCCACGACGACCTGGTCGACCTGCTGTGGGAGGTGCAGGGCGAACTCGGCACCTCGCACGCCTACGTCACCCCGCGCGGCGGTTTCGGCGGCGGTCCCCGCCAGGGCCTGCTCGGCGCCGACATCTCCCGCCACGAGGACGGCAGCTGGCGCGTCGACCGCATCCTGCCCTCCGAGACCTCCGACCCGGACGCCCGCAGCCCGCTGGCCGCACCCGGCGTCGCCGTACGCCCCGGGGACGCGATCCTCGCGGTCGCCGGACAGCCGGTCGACCCGGTGACCGGCCCCGGCCCGCTGCTGATCGGCACGGCGGGCAAGCCGGTGGAGCTGACCATCTCCCCGTCCGGCGGCGGCGACCCGCGGCACGCCGTCGTCGTCCCGGTCGCGGACGAGGAGCCGCTGCGCTACCACGCCTGGGTCGCCGACCGGCGCGCCTACGTCCACGAGAAGTCCGGCGGCCGCCTCGGCTACCTCCACGTCCCGGACATGCAGGCCCCCGGCTGGGCCCAGATCCACCGCGACCTGCGCGTCGAGGTCGCCCGCGAGGGCCTGGTCGTCGACGTCCGCGAGAACCGCGGCGGCCACACTTCCCAGCTGGTCGTCGAGAAACTCGCCCGCCGCATCGTCGGCTGGGCCGTCCCCCGCGGCATGCGCCCCTACAGCTACCCCGAGGACGCCCCGCGCGGCCCGGTCGTGGCCGTCGCCAACGAGTTCTCCGGCTCCGACGGCGACATCGTCAACGCCGCGATCAAGGCCCTGGGCCTCGGCCCGGTGGTCGGCACCCGCACCTGGGGCGGCGTCATCGGCATCGACAGCCGCTACCGCCTGGTCGACGGCACCCTGGTCACCCAACCCAAGTACGCCTTCTGGCTGGAGGGCTACGAGTGGGGGGTGGAGAACCACGGGGTGGACCCGGATGTGGAAGTGGTTCAGCGCCCGCAGGATTACGTGGCGGGCAGGGACAGCCAGCTGGACGAGGCCATCCGTATGGCATTGGAGAGCCTGGAGACAGTACCGGCAAAAACGCCCCCAGGCTTGCCGACTTAAGGGGCGCGGGGCTGTGTCGATGTGCGGCTCCGCCGCGTGGGCGCGACCAGCCACAACGCACCCGCACCCGACGACGATACGATGCCCGGCAAGACCGAAATTCGGCCAACCCCCGGAGGGAAAATGGCAGGGGAACCCCAGGACGACTGCCTCTTCTGCAAGATCGTCGCAGGCACCATCCCGGCGACGATCGTCCGCCAGACGGAGACGACCATCGCGTTCCGCGACATAAACCCCCAGGCCCCCACCCACGTCCTGATCATCCCCAAGGCGCACTACGAGAACGCCGCCGCCCTCGCCGCCGCCGACCCGGCCCTCACCGCGGACGTGGTGCGCGAGGCCCAGGCCGTCGCCGACGAGGAGAAGCTCGACAGCTACCGCCTGGTGTTCAACACCGGCAGCGGCGCCGGCCAGACGGTCTGGCACGTGCATGGCCACGTGCTCGGCGGCCGCGGTCTCGAATGGCCCCCCGGATAACGGGACAACGCCTTGTCCGTACGTGAACTCGTCGTGCTCGGCACCGCAAGCCAGGTCCCGACCCGCCACCGCAACCACAACGGCTACCTGCTCCGCTGGGACGGCGAGGGCATCCTGTTCGACCCCGGCGAGGGCACCCAGCGCCAGATGGTGCGTGCCGGGGTCGCCGCGCACGACCTGAACCGGATCTGCGTCACGCACTTCCACGGCGACCACGCACTGGGCCTGCCCGGGGTCATCCAGCGCATCAACCTCGACCAGGTGCCGCACGAGATCACCGCCCACTACCCGAAGTCCGGGCAGCGCTTCTACGAGCGGCTCCAGTACGCCACGCCCTACCGCGCGACCGTGTTCCTCACCGAGGCCCCGGCCGACGGGGACGGCGTCCTCGCCGTCACGCCGTCGTACACGCTGGACACCCGCAGGCTGTCGCACTCGATCGAGTCGTACGGCTACCGGATCACCGAGCACGACGGCCGCCGCATGCTGCCCGAGCGGCTCGCCGCGCACGGCATCAAGGGGCCGGACGTCGGCCGGATCCAGCGCGAGGGGTCGCTCGGCGGGGTCTCGCTCGACGAGGTCAGCGAGGTGCGGCGCGGGCAGCGGTTCGCGTTCGTCATGGACACCCGCCTGTGCGACGGGGTGTACGCGCTCGCCGAGGGCTGCGACATGCTCGTCATCGAGTCGACCTTCCTCGACGAGGACGAGCAACTCGCGGTGGAACACGGTCACCTGACGGCGAGTCAGGCCGCCCGGGTGGCCCGGGACGGCGGTGTGCGGCACCTCGTGCTGACCCACTTCAGCCAGCGCTACAACGACCCTGACGAGTTCGAGCGGCAGGCGCGGGCGGCGGGGTACGAGGGCGAGCTGACCGTGGCGCACGATCTGCTGAGGGTGCCGGTTCCGAAGCGTCGGTGAAACGCCCGTACGATGAATTGATGTCCCTCCCCAAAGCCGAACTGCACCTTCACATCGAAGGCACCCTGGAACCGGAACTCGCCTTCGAGCTCGCCACGCGCAACGGCCTCACGCTGCCCTACGCGGACACGGACGAGCTGCGCGAGGCGTACCGGTTCGAGGACCTCCAGTCGTTCCTGAACCTGTACTACGAGCTCATGGCCGTCCTGCGCACCGAGCGGGACTTCGAGGACCTGGCGAACGAGTACCTCGAACGCGCCGCCGCCCAGGGCGTGCGGCACGCGGAGATCTTCTTCGACCCGCAGGCCCACACCAGCCGCGGCCTGGAGCTCGGCACGGTCGTCGAGGGGCTGTGGCGGGCGCTCGGCGACAGCGAGTCCAAGCACGGTGTCTCGACCCGGCTGATCATGTGCTTCCTGCGCGACGAGTCCGCCGAGTCGGCCCTGGCGACCCTGGAGGCGGCCAAGCCGTACCTGGACCGGATCACCGGCGTCGGACTCGACTCGGCCGAGGTCGGGCATCCGCCGGCGAAGTTCCGCGCGGTGTACGAGGCCGCCGCGACGCTCGGGCTGCGGCGGGTCGCGCACGCCGGTGAGGAGGGGCCGCCGGAGTACATCACCGAGGCGCTGGACGTCCTCGGCGTCGAGCGGGTCGACCACGGGCTGCGCTGCATGGAGGACCCGGCGCTGGTGGAGCGGCTGGTGCGGGAGCGGATGCCGCTGACGCTGTGTCCCCTGTCGAACGTCCGGCTGCGGACCGTCGACACCCTCGCCGACCATCCGCTGCCCGCCATGCTGGACGCCGGCCTGATGTGCACGGTGAACTCCGACGACCCGGCCTACTTCGGCGGGTACGCCGGTGACAACTTCGACGCCGTCCGCGACACCCTCGGCCTGAGCGAGGAGCGGCTGCGCGAGCTCGCCCGCAACTCCTTCCTCGCCTCGTTCCTGGAGGACGACGAGGAGCTGCGGGCGCGGTATCTCGCCGAGGTGGAGGCCTACGAGTTCCGCTGAGGAACCCGCGGCCTCGCAAGACCCCGGCCTCGCAAGACCCCCGGCCTCAGAGGACCTCCGACCCCGCCTTGCCGTAGGCGCGCTGGGCGGGGACGGCCGGGGCGTCCACGGGGATCTCCACCACCTGCTGTTCGCGGGCGCCGATCTCGGGGACCGCGCCGGTGGGGGTGCCCGTGGTGGCGGCGACCAGGGCGGCCGGGTGGCCCCCGCGGCGGCGGATCGCCCCGGCGAGCAGCGGCCGCCCGCTCGTGTGCAGGGCGACGGCGGTCATCGGCAGGGCGATCACCAGCAGACCGGCGGCGAGGATCGCGCCCATGACCGGGAACCCGGCCTGCGCCGACAGCATGCTGCCGGTGAGCGGCCCGGCGGCCGTGCCCAGCGAGGAGGCCGAGCCGACGAGCACCGCCCAGCGGCCGCGCGGGTCGAGCGAGGCGGCGAGCCCGATCACGTACGACAGCACCACCGGGTACAGGGTGTTCCAGGCGATCTCGCCGGTCGCGAAGCTCGCCAGGTCGGTCGCGGAGGCGCTGAGCACGATGCAGCCGGCGATGAGGACCGTGCCCGCCCCGATCGGCACCGCGCGTCCCAGCCGCGCCCCGAGCGCGCCCGCCGCGAGGACGCCGGTCAGTCCGGCGCCCAGCGCCACGGCGAAGACCGCGCCGACGGTGGCCTCGCCGAGGTGGGCCTGGGTCAGCCCGATCTGTCCGCTCACGCCCCACAGGGAGTTCTGGGCGAGCGACCAGCACAGCATGGCGGCGGCCAGCACCAGGCCCGAACGGGCGTGTGGCAGCCGGGCCTTGTCGTGGCGCGCGGGCGCGGCGGGCGTACCGGCGGGCAGGCGGCCGGTCAGCGGCCACACGGCCAGGGCCGTGAGGGCGATCGCGGCCAGGGGCAGTCCGTGCCCCGGGCCGAGGTGCGGGACCGTCAGATACACGGCGCCCGCGAGGGCGGAGACGGTGAGCAGTCCGGCCGTGGAGGCCCGGTGCGGATCCCGCTGGGCGGCTATCAGGGTGGCGGCCACGGTGGTGGCCGTGCCGGATCCGAACCCGCCGACCATCGCGCCGGCGACGACGGCCGGGACGGCGGTGGTCAGCGCGGCAGTGCCGTAGCCGAGCAGGGCGAGGGCGAGCCCGAGCCGGGCGAGGGTGCGGGCCCCGATCCGTTCGACCCGTGCGGCCAGGGCGAATCCGGCGGTCGCCGAACTCAGCAGCAGGGCACTGCCGACGGCGCCGGCCTGGGTGGCGGAGAGCGGAAGGCCCGAGTCGAGTCGGCCGACGGTGGTCGGCAGCAGATACGGGGCGAGGTACCCGGCCGTGAAAAGGGCGACGAGGGGCCAGGGGGTGGTGCGGGGGGCGAACACGGGCGTTCCCAGGGCATGCGAAAGGAGCGGCGGAGGAGGGGGATTGGGCGACGACCGTCGACGGACAGGAACGCGCGGGCAATTTGTATCAAGCAAGTAGTCGTACGAGTTAACCCGCGGGGTGTGATGTGGCACACGTTGCGTTTGGTGCGGTGAAGTCCGGGTAGACGAGCGCCTTTCCCGAGGTGGCGTGCGGGTTTCCGCTAACGCCAGCGCACCGACCCGGACCCCGGAACCGTCGCCTCCACCTTCGCCCGGATCTCCCGCATCACAGCGACGATCCGCTCCTCGTGCTCCGGGGTGAGCCGGGCCACGGGTACCGAGCAGCTGATCGCGTCCAGCGCGGGGGTGTCGTAGCGCAGCGCGAACCCGAAGCCGACGATGCCGGTCACGCCCTCCTCCCGGTCCACGGACCAGCCGCGGGCCCGGACCCGGGCCAGGTCGGCCATCAGGGACTCCCGGGTGGTGTGCGTGTTCGGGGTCAGCGCCTCGTACGGCCCCTCGGGCAGTTCCGCGTCCGGGCGTTGTGCCAGCAGGGCCTTGCCCAGGGCTCCGGCGTGCGCGGGCAGTCGCCGTCCCACCCGGCTGATCGTGCGCAGGTACTCGTGCGACTCCCGCGTCGCCAGATACGCCACGTCCCGGCCGTCCAGCCGCCCCATGTGGATCGTCTCGCCGAGCGCCTCGGACGCCTCGTCGAGATACGGCCGTACGACCCGGACCCGGGGGTCGGAGTCGAGGTAGCTGGTGCCGGTGAGCAGGGCGTGGATGCCGATGCCGTACAGGGAGCCGGTGACGTCGGTGCGGACCCAGCCGTGCGAGATCAGGGTCTGGAGCAGCGCGTACATCGAGCTGCGGGGCACGCCGAGTTCGTCGGCCAGCTCCTGGAGCCGGGCCGGGCGGTCGCCGCGCGCCGCGAGGAGTTCCAGCAGTTCGACCGTGCGGGCCGCGGACTTCACCTCGCGGACGCCCCCTGTGTCTGACATGTGCCGATCGTAATCGGGCCGCCCGGCGCGGTTGACGTTCGCCTACTCAACCATCATTCTCATACATAAATGACGTCTACATAAGGAGATGGCGAGGGGATGACCGAGGAGAAGACCGTGAGCGCCGGCCCGGGTGCGGTCGCGCACCGGCTGCGGGACGGCATGGCCGGTGGCGTGCTGTCGTTCCCGCTGACCAGCTTCCGCGACGACGGCACCCTCGACCCGGACGGCTTCCGCGCCTACGTCGCGGACCGGCTCGCCGCCTCGCCCGGCGCCGTCTTCCCCGCCTGCGGCACCGGCGAGTTCTTCTCCCTCGACGAGGACGAGTACCGCCAGGTCGTCGCCATCACGGTCGAGGAGGCGGCGGGCCGCGTCCCCGTCGTCGCGGGCATCGGCTACGGCTGGGCGCAGGCCGTCCGGTTCGCGCGCATCGCCGAGGAGGCCGGGGCCGACGCCCTCCTCGTGCTGCCGCACTACCTCGTGGCCGCCCCGCAGGACGGCCTGGTCGCCCAGCTGGAACAGATCGCCGCCCGCACCCGGCTGCCTCTGATCGCCTACCAGCGCGGCCAGGTCGCGTTCACCGCCGAGTCGCTCAAGCGCATCGCGGCCCTGCCAGGCGTCATCGGCCTCAAGGACGGCCACAGCGACCTCGACCGGCTCCAGCGCCTCACCCTCGCCGCGCCCGAGGACTTCCTGTTCTTCAACGGCGCCGCCACCGCCGAGATCCAGGCCCGCGCCTACGCCACCGTCGGTGTCCCCGCCTACTCCTCCGCCGTCCACGCCTTCGCCCCCGAGATCGCCGACGCCTTCTTCGCCGCGCTGCGCGACGGTGACCACGGCACCGTCGACAAGCTGCTGCGCGGTTTCTACGTCCCGCTCGTCGAACTGCGCGACCGCGTCCCCGGGTACGCCGTGTCGCTGGTGAAGGCGGCGGCCCGGCTGCGCGGCCACGCCGTGGGCCCCGTACGCGCCCCGCTCACCGACCCCTCGCCCGCCGACCAGGCCGCCCTCACCGCCCTCCTCGAAGCGGGACTCGACCTCGTGGGAGCAGCCCTGTGAACCTCGCCATCACCGACGTACGGCTCACGCCGATCCTGGTCGCGGACCCGCCGCTGCTGAACACGCAGGGCGTGCACCAGCCGTACACGCCCCGGCTGATCGTCGAGGTCGTCACGGCGGACGGCGTCACGGGCGTGGGGGAGACCTACGGCGACACCAAGTACCTGGAGCTGGCCCGGCCCTTCGCCGAGCGGCTGAAGGGGCGGCCGGTCAGCGATCTGAACGGGCTGTTCACGCTCGCGGACCAGGTCGCGGTGGACGCCTCCCGGGTCGAGAACGCCGTCGACGTCGGCGGGCTGCGCGGCGTCCAGACCGCCGACAAGCTGCGTCTGTCCGTCGTCTCCGCCTTCGAGGTCGCCTGCCTCGACGCCCTCGGCAAGGCCCTCGGACTGCCCGTGCACGCGCTGCTCGGCGGCAAGGTGCGCGACACCGTCGAGTACAGCGCATACCTGTTCTACAAGTGGGCCGGTCACCCGGAGGGCGTCGCCTGCGAGAAGGACGACTGGGGGGCCGCCGTCGACCCGGCCGGGGTGGTGGAACAGGCCCGCCGGTTCACCGAGCGGTACGGCTTCACCTCCTTCAAGCTCAAGGGCGGCGTCTTCCCGCCCGACGAGGAGATCGCGGCCGTCCGGGCGCTCGCCGAGGCGTTCCCCGGGCACCCGCTGCGGCTCGACCCCAACGGCGCCTGGTCCCTGGAGACCTCGCTGAAGGTGGCGCGGGAGCTCGGGGACGTCCTGGAGTACCTGGAGGACCCGACCCTCGGCACCCCCGCCATGGCCGAGGTCGCCGAGCGGACCGGGGTGCCGCTCGCCACCAACATGTGCGTGACGACCTTCGCCGAGATCAAGGAGGCGTTCACCACGGGCGCCGTCGGCGCCGTCCAGGTGGTCCTCTCCGACCACCACTACTGGGGCGGACTGCGCAACACCCAGCAGCTCGCGGCCGTCTGCCGCACCTTCGGCGTCGGCGTGTCGATGCACTCCAACACCCACCTCGGCATCTCGCTCGCCGCGATGACCCACGTGGCGGCCACCGTCCCGAACCTCCACCACGCCTGCGACTCCCACTACCCCTGGCAGTCCGAGGACGTCCTGACCGAGCGGCTCACCTTCGAGGGCGGCAAGGTGACCGTGTCCGACGCCCCCGGGCTCGGCGTGGAACTCGACCGTGAGCGGCTGGCCGCACTGCACCGGCGGTGGCTCGAAGACGACGGTGCGCTGCGGGACCGCGACGACGCGGCGGCCATGCGGGTCGCCGACCCGGAGTGGGTGACGCCCTCGATGCCCCGCTGGTAGGCCCGGTTATCCGGTCGGCCGGAGGGGCGCGCGGGGGCCGGTGCGAGCTGACGGAACGGGTGGGAGCGGGGTGATCGGCGTCACGTTGTCGGTGATGTGGTGCAGACTGGCCTGATCCGCACCACGTCAGGGAGCGCATCGTGATCGCGTCCACCGCCCCGGCCGGAAAGGGCCCGGCCGGAAAGGGATCGCACCGCCAGAGCCAGGTCGATCCCCTCGCCCCGCTGCGCGCGCCGGACGACCCGCCCTGGGACGTCTATCTCACCGGCACCGTCTTCCTCGACATCATCTTCACCGGGCTCGACTCCGCCCCGGTGCGCGGGACCGAGTCCTGGGCACGCGGGATGGGGTCGAGTCCCGGCGGCGTCGCCAACATGGCCACCGCCCTGGCCCGCCTCGGCCTGCGGACGTCCCTCGCGGCGGCCTTCGGCGACGACCACTACGGCGACTACTGCTGGGACGCCCTGGAGCACGGCGAGGGCATCGACCTCTCCACGTCACGCACGGTACCCGGCTGGCACTCCCCGGTGACGGTCTCCATGGCCTACGAGGGGGAGCGCACGATGGTCTCGCACGGCCATGAGCCGCCCCCGGAGGAGCCCGCCCCCGAGTGCCCGCCCCGCGCGCGTGCCGCCGTCGCCTCCCTCGCCCCCGGCGTGAGCGCGCCCTGGATCGCCCAGGCCGCGAGCAAGGGCACCCGGGTGTTCGGCGACGTCGGCTGGGACGACACCGGCGCGTGGGACCTGACGGCGCTGTCCGACCTGCGGTACTGCGAGGCGTTCCTGCCGAACGCGGAGGAGGCCATGCGGTACACGGGCGCGGACTGTCCCAGGGCGGCGGCGCACGCGCTGACCGACCACGTGCCGCTCGCGGTGGTCACGCTCGGGGCGGACGGGGCGTATGCCGTGGACCGGCGTACGGGGGAGACGGCGGAGGTGCCGGCGATCGAGGTCGAGGCGCTCGATCCGACCGGGGCGGGGGACGTGTTCGTCGCCGGGTTCGTGACCGGGACGCTGGCCGACTGGCCGCTGGCGGACCGGCTGGCCTTCGCCGGCCTGACGGCGGCGCTGTCGGTGCAGGAGTTCGGCGGGTCGTTGTCGGCCCCGGGGTGGTCGGAGATCGCGGCGTGGTGGCGGCGGGTGCAGTCGGTCGAGGGACAGGATCCGGAGGCCCTGCAGCGGTACGGGTTCCTCGCAGGGCTGGTGTCGGAGGAGTTGGTGAGGCCCTGGCCGTTGCGGCGGGCCGTGCCGACGATCGGGTTCCGGCGCTCGGCGTGACGCCGTGGCCGCCCGAAGCCCTGGTGAAAACCCCGCCCCCAAAACCCCTACGGCGTTGTCAGTCCCCCGTCGTACCCTGGGAATCGCGAGGCCGCCCTCAGCTACGCGGCCGTGAAGAGGAGGAACCGCAGGCCTTCAGCGCCGGCCCATGACTCAGACACCGACAGCTCACACCCCCGCGCAGGAGCAGGCGAGAGCACAGTTCACCGTCCCCGCTCAGCACCCCATGGTGACCGTGCTGGGATCCGGCGACGCCCTCCTGCGCGTGATCGAGAAGGCCTTCCCGGCGGCCGACATCCACGTCCGGGGCAATGAGATCAGCGCGGTCGGCGACCCCGTGGACGTCGCCCTCATCGCCCGCGTGTTCGACGAGATGATGCTGGTGCTCCGCACCGGACAGCCGATGACGGAGGACGCAGTGGAACGCTCGATCGCCATGCTCAAGGCGAGCGAGAACGGGGAGAGCGACGGCCAGGAGACCCCGGCCCAGGTGCTCACGCAGAACATCCTGTCCTCGCGAGGCCGCACGATCCGCCCCAAGACGCTCAACCAGAAGCGCTACGTGGACGCGATCGACAAGCACACGATCGTCTTCGGCATCGGCCCGGCGGGTACCGGCAAGACGTACCTGGCGATGGCCAAGGCCGTCCAGGCCCTCCAGTCCAAGCAGGTCAACCGCATCATCCTGACCCGCCCGGCGGTCGAGGCCGGAGAGCGGCTCGGCTTCCTCCCGGGCACGCTCTACGAGAAGATCGACCCGTACCTGCGCCCGCTCTACGACGCGCTGCACGACATGCTCGACCCGGACTCCATCCCGCGGCTGATGGCGGCGGGCACGATCGAGGTCGCGCCGCTCGCCTACATGCGCGGCCGCACGCTCAACGACGCCTTCATCATCCTGGACGAGGCCCAGAACACGAGCCCCGAGCAGATGAAGATGTTCCTCACCCGCCTCGGCTTCGACTCGAAGATCGTGATCACGGGTGACGTGACGCAGGTCGACCTCCCGGACGGGACGAAGAGCGGTCTGCGGCAGGTGCAGGACATCCTGGACGGCGTCGAGGACGTCCACTTCTCCCGGCTGTCGTCCCACGATGTCGTCCGGCACAAGCTCGTGGGCCGTATCGTCGACGCGTACGAGCAGTACGACACCAAGCACGGCACCCAGAACGGCGCGCACAAGAGCCGGGGCAAGTCCGGGCACAAGGGGAAGTAGACAAGCACCACACCATGTCGATCGACGTCAACAACGAGTCCGGCACCGAGGTCGACGAGCAGGCGATCCTCGACATCGCCCGCTACGCGCTCGCGCGGATGCGCATCCACCCGCTCTCCGAGCTCTCGGTGATCGTCGTGGACGCCGACGCCATGGAGCAGCTCCACATCCAGTGGATGGACCTGCCGGGCCCCACGGATGTCATGTCCTTCCCGATGGACGAGCTGCGCCCGCCGTCCAAGGACGACGACGAGCCGCCGCAGGGGCTGCTCGGCGACATCGTGCTGTGCCCCGAGGTGGCGGAGAAGCAGGGCAGGGAAGCGGACACGCAGCACTCCATGGACGAGGAGCTCCAGCTCCTCACCGTCCACGGCGTGCTGCACCTGCTCGGCTACGACCACGAGGAACCGGACGAGAAGGCCGAGATGTTCGGCCTCCAGGCGGCCATCGTGGACGGCTGGCGCGCGGAGCGGGGCCTGACCGGCCCGTCCCCGGCGCCGACGGTCTCGTAACGCCGCCGATGACTCCGCAACTCGCCCTGGGTGCGGTCGCCTTGGTCGTCGTGGCCTGGTTCTTCGCCTGCGCGGAGGCGGGCCTCGCGCGCGTCTCCAGCTTCCGCGCGGAGGAGGCCGTGCGCTCCGGGCGCCGGGGCAGCGCCAAGCTCTCCCAGGTCGCCGCCGACCCGACCCGCTATCTGAACGTGGCGCTGCTGGTCCGCGTCGCCTGCGAGATGGCCGCCGCCGCGCTGATCACGTACGGCTGCCTGATGGAGTTCGACAACACGACCGAGGCCCTCCTGATCGCCATCGCGGTCATGGTCCTCGTGTCGTACGTCGCCGTCGGCGTCTCCCCGCGCACCATCGGCCGCCAGCACCCGCTGAACACGGCGACGCTCTCGGCGTACGTCCTGGTGCCGCTGGCCCGGATCATGGGCCCGATCCCGTCGCTGCTGATCCTCATCGGCAACGCGCTCACCCCCGGCAAGGGCTTCCGCCGGGGCCCCTTCGCCTCCGAGGCGGAGCTGCGCGCGCTGGTCGACCTCGCCGAGAAGGAGTCGCTCATCGAGGACGAGGAGCGCCGCATGGTGCACTCGGTCTTCGAGCTGGGCGACACCCTCGTCCGCGAGGTGATGGTCCCGCGCACGGACCTGGTGGTCATCGAGCGCTACAAGACCATCCGCCAGGCCCTCACCCTCGCCCTGCGCTCCGGCTTCTCGCGGATCCCGGTGACCGGCGAGAGCGAGGACGACATCGTCGGGATCGTGTACCTGAAGGACCTGGTCCGCAAGACGCACATCAGCCGCGACGCCGAGTCCGAGCAGGTGTCCACGGCGATGCGCCCCGCGTTCTTCGTGCCCGACACCAAGAACGCGGGCGACCTGCTGCGCGAGATGCAGAAGGAACGCAACCACGTCGCCGTCGCCGTCGACGAGTACGGCGGCACCGCCGGCATCGTCACCATCGAGGACATCCTCGAGGAGATCGTCGGCGAGATCACCGACGAGTACGACCGCGAACTGCCGCCGGTGGAGGACCTCGGCAAGGACCGCCACCGGGTCACCGCCCGCCTGGACATCGGCGACCTGGGCGAGTTGTACGGCCTGGAGGCGTTCGACGACGAGGACGTCGAGACGGTCGGCGGTCTGCTGGCGAAGGCGCTCGGCCGGGTACCCATCGCCGGTGCGTCGTCCGTCGTCGGCCTCCCGGACGGCCGGGAACTGCGCCTGACCGCGGAGGCCGCGGCCGGCCGCCGGAACAAGATCGTGACGGTGCTGGTGGAGCCGGTGGACCCGGCGGATCCCCCTGAGGAGGAGAAGCCGGAATGACCCCGCAGGAACTGCGCGCGTTCTGCCTGTCGTTCAACGCGGCGGTCGAGGACTTCCCGTTCAGCCCGGAGGTCTCGGTCTTCAAGGTCCAGGGCAAGCTCTTCGCCCTGTCGCACCTCGACGCGCGTCCCCTGAAGGTCAACCTCAAGTGCGACCCGGACGACGCGATCCGGCTGCGCCGCGAGCACGAGGGGCTCATCGTCCCCGGCTGGCACATGAACAAGCGGCACTGGAACACGGTCACCTGCGACGGGGGACTCCCGGACCGGCTGGTCCGCGAGCTCGTCGAGGACTCCTACGACCTCGTCGTGGCGGGCCTGCCGCGAGCGGACCGCCTGCGCCTCGACCGGCCCTGACGCTTACGTATGCTCGGATCATGACCGACAGCAGCGCGCTCGACCCCGAGGACCGCAAGATCGTCACCCTGGCCCGTTCCGCACGGGCCCGCAACGGCGTGCCCGAGGGGGCGGCCGTACGGGACGAGACCGGACGTACGTATGTCGCGGGGACCGTGGCCCTCGACTCCCTGAAGCTCAGTGCCCTCCGGACGGCCGTGGCGATGGCGGTGGCCTCGGGCGCCACGTCGCTGGAGGCGGCCGCGGTCGTGACGGAGGCGGAGACGGCGTCCGCCGATGACCGGGCGGCGGTACGGGACCTCGGTGGGGCCGGGACGCCGGTGCTGATCGCCGGGCCGGACGGGACGGTTCGAGCCACGCTGACCGCCGGCTGAGGCGTTGGCCGAACTTCGCTGTAACCGGCGGTAATTAGGCGTGATTTCAACCTTGCCGCCGTCTGCCCCGGACGCATCAATGGAACCATCAGTTCCGACGGACCGTCAGGTTCGGCTCTCGGCAGTGTGTCCGCATCCACGTGCCGAGCGGTCCCCCCACACGGAAAGGGAACCGTAATTCCATGAGATGCAAGCGAATCGCAGCAGGCGCGGCCCTGGCGGCCGGGGCCTTCGCGGTCACCGGGCTCGCCTTCGCCCCCGCCGCACTAGCCGTCACCCCACAGACGGCGACGATCAGCGCCGACTGCGGCACCTTCGGCAGTGGCGAGGCCACGCTCACGGCCACGCAGGACGGCACCGCCGCCACCGTCACCGTCAAGTCCTCCGCGATCACCGCGCCGATCGCCCTCGGCGAGGACTCGATCGCGTCCACCCTCACCCTGGTGAAGTCCGGCGGCGGCACCGTCGACTTCACCGGCACGGAGAACCCGGCGATGTCCGCCGGCGCACCCGTCGAGGTCGGCCCCCTCAGCGGCACCGTGGCCTCCGGCGACAGCCTGGAGGCCTTCGGCGGCTCGCTGAAGATGACCGTCTTCGGGATCACCATCACCTGCACGGCGACCGGGCCGCAGTCGCCGGGCCCGTTCGTGTTCGACTGATCCCGGCCGGGCCGGGCGCGACCTACAGCGCGTCCGGCCCGCGTTCGCCCGTGCGCACCCGCACGATCGTGTCCACGGGCAGCGCCCACACCTTGCCGTCGCCGATCTTGCCGGTGTGCGCGGCCTTCACGATCGCGTCGATGACGGCCTCGGCGTCCGCGTCCTCGACGACGACCTCGATCCGGACCTTCGGCACCAGGTCGACCTGGTACTCGGCGCCGCGGTACACCTCGGTGTGGCCGCGCTGCCGGCCGTAGCCGCTGGCCTCGCTCACGGTCAGACCCTGCACGCCGAGTTCCTGCAGGGCGTTCTTGATCTCGTCGAGGCGGTACGGCTTGACGATCGCGGTGATGAGCTTCATGCCTGGGGGGTGACCTTCTGGGCGGGGGAGACGACGGAGGAGGAGACCGGGGCGCCGTGGCCCAGGACCCCGTGATCGTAGGCCGTCTCGGCGTGCACCGTAAGGTCCAGGCCCGTCTGCTCCTGCTCCTCGCTCGCGCGCAAGCCCATCGTGGCGTCGATCAGCTTGCCGATCCCGTACGTCACACCGAACGCGTACACGGCCACCACGACCACGGCCACCAGCTGCTTGCCGAGCTGGCCGAGGCCGCCGCCGTAGAGGAGGCCCTCGGCGCCGCCCGTCATCGACTCGACGGCGAAGACGCCGATGAGGAGCGTGCCGATGACGCCGCCGACCAGGTGGACGCCGACGACGTCCAGGGAGTCGTCGTAGTTCAGCTTGAACTTCCAGCTCACCGCGTACGAGCAGACGACACCGGCGGTGAGGCCGACGACCAGCGCGCCGAGCAGCGAGACGGACCCGCAGGACGGGGTGATGGCGACCAGACCGGCGACCGCGCCGGACGCGGCGCCCAGGGTCGTGGGGTGGCCGTCGCGCTTCTGCTCCACGAAGAGCCAGCCGAGCAGGCCGGTGCAGCCCGCGGCGAGGGTGTTGAGGAACGCGGCGGCCGCGAGGCCGTTGGCGCCGAGGGCGGACCCGGCGTTGAAGCCGAACCAGCCGAACCAGAGCAGACCGGCGCCCAGCATCACCATGGGCAGGTTGTGCGGGCGCATGGCGTCCTTCTTGAAGCCCAGTCGCGGGCCCAGGACCAGGCACAACGCCAGGCCCGAGGCACCGGAGACGATCTCCACGGGCAGTCCGCCGGCGAAGTCCAGGGCGCCGAGCTTCTCCAGGATCCAGCCGCCCGGGCCCCAGACCCAGTGCGCGACCGGAACGTATACGAGCAGCGCCCACACCGGCACGAAGACCAGCCACGCCCCGAACTTCGCCCGGTCGGCGACCGCGCCGCTGACCAGGGCGGCCGTGATGATCGCGAAGGTGAGCTGGAAGGTGGCGAAGAGGAGGGTGGGGACCGTCCCCTGGAGACTGTCCGGCCCGAGGCCGCTCATGCCCGCGTGGTCGAGGCCGCCGATGAGCCCGCCCGCGGTGTCCTCGCCGAAGGCGAGGGAGTACCCGGCGGCCAGCCACACCACGGTCACCAGGGCGATCGACACGAAGCTCATCATCAGCATGTTGAGCACGCTCTTCGTGCGGACCATGCCGCCGTAGAACAGGGCCAGACCCGGGGTCATCAGCAGGACGAGAGCGGTGGCGGCGAGCAGCCAGGCGGTGTCGCCGGTGTCGGCGCTTGCGGCGGCCAGAGGCACGGTGTCTCCAACGAGGTGGGGCTCCGGGGGCTCGTCAGAGGTTCACCGGCCTGCGTTTCCGGTTGCGTACGGGTGTGTTTCCGTGACGTTTCGTTGCTTGCGGGTTTCGTGAACCTCACGGCGCGGGCGGCCTTCGGGCGCCTGTGCGGCAGGGCTCCGTGGATCAGGGAGAATGGGCGCCATGAGCGTTCGTACCCAGTCATCCGAAGAGCCGGCCGAGGCTGTCCACAGGGCCGGCTTCGCCTGCTTCGTGGGCCGCCCCAACGCGGGCAAGTCCACCCTCACGAATGCTCTGGTCGGCCAGAAGGTGGCGATCACGGCGAACCAGCCGCAGACGACGCGGCACACCGTGCGGGGCATCGTGCACCGCCCGGACGCCCAGCTGATCCTGGTCGACACCCCGGGGCTGCACAAGCCGCGCACGCTGCTGGGCGAGCGGCTGAACGACGTCGTGCGCACGACGTGGGCCGAGGTGGACGTGATCGGCTTCTGCCTCCCGGCGAACGAGAAGCTGGGCCCCGGCGACCGCTTCATCGCGAAGGAACTGGCGTCCATCAAGAAGACGCCGAAGATCGCGATCGTCACCAAGACCGACCTGGTGGACAGCAAGACGCTCGCCGAGCAGCTCATCGCGATCGACCAGCTCGGCAAGGAGCTGGGCTTCGAGTGGGCGGAGATCGTCCCGGTGTCGGCGGTCGGCGACAAGCAGGTGGACCTGCTGGCCGACCTGCTCGTCCCGCTCCTCCCGGAGGGCCCGGCGCTCTACCCCGAAGGTGACCTCACCGACGAGCCCGAACAGGTCATGATCGCCGAGCTGATCCGCGAGGCCGCGCTGGAGGGCGTCCGGGACGAACTCCCGCACTCCATCGCCGTCGTCGTCGAGGAGATGCTCCCCCGCGAGGACCGCCCCGCCGACAAGCCCCTGCTCGACATCCACGCCTTCGTCTACATCGAGCGCCCCAGCCAGAAGGGCATCATCATCGGCCCCAAGGGCAAGCGCCTGAAGGAGGTCGGCATCAAGTCCCGCAAGCAGATCGAGGCCCTGCTGGGCACGCCGGTGTTCTTGGACCTCCACGTGAAGGTCGCGAAGGACTGGCAGCGGGATCCGCGGCAGTTGCGCAAGCTGGGGTTCTGAGGTTCCAGGGCGCGCTATAACGCCGTCGCCAGGCTCGCCCAGACCGCGTTTCCGCCGGTGAGGGGCGAGCGCGTGACTCCCCAGCTGTCGGCTATCTCGCGGACGAGCAGCAGGCCGCGGCCGCCCTCGTCGTCGAGGCCGGGGCAGCGGTCGGGGATGCCGCGGCCCGTGAGGTCGCCGTCGTGCACCTCCAGCCGGAAACGCTCCGCCGTCATCCGGCCGACGCCGCACAGGACCCACTCGCCGGACGTGTGCAGAACGGCGTTGGTCACCAGCTCGGACACCAGCAGGACGGCGTTCGCGCACACTTCCTCGGGCACCTGCCACGAGGCCAGCCGCGCCTGCGTGGCATGTCGGGCCACTCTGACGCTGGTCCGGTGGGACGGCAGCTCCAGCCAGTGCGTGCGGCCCGGGCGCACCGCGTCCAGGAACCGGGGGGTGGAAGTCGTGTGGGGGGACACGGCGTTCGCCTTCCGTGGGGGGTGGGCGCAGTCGAGGAAGGGGCGAGGCGCGAATCAGACCGTCCGGAAAGGGGAGTTGGGGGTTCCGGTGCCCTGTTCCCACAAGTAACTATGCTCGCAGAGCAGTTCACGCTGCAACCATCTGCCTGATAATTTCAGACGGAAGGTATCGCTGCTCCGGGTCGCTTGGCGGAACGATCAAGTCCCTGTCAGGCTTGCGCCGGTGACGACCCCTCGGGAGGCACGGCGTGAGCGACGCGCGATCAGGCACCGGCGCCGGCGCGCCCACCGTTCTCCGCATGATCCTGGGGCGCCGTCTCCAGGAGGCCCGGCAGACCGCGGGCCTCTCCCTCGACGAAGCCGCCAGAGCCCTGCGCGTCACGCCGCTGACCATCCGCCGCCTGGAGAAGGCCGAGGTCGGCCTGAAGATCCTCTACGTCGAGAAGCTGCTCCAGACCTATGGGGCGGAGCAGCAGGAGATCGACGAGTTCGTCACCCTGGCCGAGCGGGCCAACGAGCCCGGCTGGTGGCACCCGTACCGCGATGTGATGCCGTCCTGGTTCACCGCCTACGTCAGTCTGGAGACCGGCGCGAGAACACTGCGCACCTATGAGCCGCAGTACGTCACCGGCCTGCTCCAGACACCCGGGTACGCGCGTGCCGTGCTGCGCGGAGGCTTCCCGAACGAAAACGACGAGGACCTGCAGCGGCGCGTGGAGCTGCGGCTGCGCCGCCAGAACCTGCTCACCAAGCCGGACGCGCCCACGCTGTGGGTGGTGATGGAGGAGGCCGTGCTGCACCGGGTGGTGGGCGGCCCCGAGGTGATGCGCGAGCAGATCGACCGGCTCCTGGAGGCCTCCGAGCTGGACCACGTCAGCGTCGACATCGTGCCGTTCGAGGCGGGCGCCCACGTGGGGGCGTGCGCGCCCTTCACCTACTTCCGGTTCGAGGAGCGGGAGCTGCCCGACATCGTCTACAGCGAGATCCTCTCCGCGTCGGTCTACCTCGACCAGCGCGCCGACGTGGTGGCCCACCTGGAGGCCCACAACCGGCTGTCGCTGAAGACCTCGTCCGCGGACAGCAAGGCGCTGTTGAACCGCATGCGGAAGGAGTACTCATGACCATCGCCGAGGGCACCGTCTACAACGGGATGCCCGCATCGGACCTCGGGGAACAGGGCTGGGAACGTCCGTGGAGCGGCCCCAACGGGGGCCAGTGCGTGGAGACCAAGCAACTGGCCGACGGCCGCGTGGCGGTTCGGCAGTCGGCCGATCCCGCCGGCCCCGCGCTGATCTACACGCCCGAGGAGATCACCGCGTTCGTCGCGGGGGTCAAGCAGGGCCTCGCCGACCACCTCACGGCCCACTCGGCCCACTGAGCCCCACCGAGCCCCACCGAGCCGGATCGCACCACCACCCCCCACGAGAGGCACCCCCCATGACCCACTCGCAGGCAGCGCGGGACATCGACACCAGCAGGCCGCACTCCGCCCGCATGTACGACTACTACCTCGGCGGCAAGGATCACTTCGAGGTCGACAAGCAGGCGGCCGAGCGGGTCGCCGAGGCCTACCCCGCCATCTTCGTCTGCGCCCGCGAGAACCGGGCCTTCATGCACCGCGCCACCCGGGTCCTCGCCCGCGAGCACGGCATCCGCCAGTGGCTGGACATCGGCACCGGCATCCCCACCGAGCCCAACCTGCACCAGGTGGCCCAGTCCGTGGTCCCCGACGCCCGCGTGGTCTACGCCGACAACGACCCCCTCGTCCTCAAGTACGCCGAGCGCCTGATGCGCAGCACGTCCGAGGGCCGTACGACCTACATGGAGGCGGACGTCAACGACCCCCAGGCGCTGCTGACCGCACCCGAGCTGGCCGAGGTCCTGGACCTGAGCCGCCCGGTCGCGCTCTCCCTCAACGCCCTGATGCACTTCGTCACCGACGCCCAGGACCCGTACGGCATCGTGCGCCGGCTGCTGGACGTCCTGCCCTCGGGCAGCGCCCTGGCGCTGAGCCACTGCACGCCCGACTTCGACCCGGCCACCTGGCAGAAGGTCACCGACATCTACACCTCGGCCGGGACGCCGGTGCAGTTCCGCTCCCGGGAGGACGTCACCCGCTTCTTCGACGGGCTGGAGCTGCTCGACCCCGGTGTCACCGTCGGCCACCG
Source organism: Streptomyces afghaniensis (assembly GCF_044327915.1). Taxonomy (NCBI): domain Bacteria; kingdom Bacillati; phylum Actinomycetota; class Actinomycetes; order Kitasatosporales; family Streptomycetaceae; genus Streptomyces; species Streptomyces afghaniensis. The sequence continues at coordinate 360,486 of NZ_JBIRGJ010000002.1, read as the reverse complement.
CTGGCGGCCCGACGCCACCGACGGCGACGCCCCGACGGACGCCGAGGTCAGCCTGTGGACCGGGGTGGGCATCAAGCCGTAGCCCCCTGGGCCCGCAGCACCTCCCGGTACCAGCCGTACGACGACTTCGGGGTCCGCCGGAGGGTCTCGAAGTCGACGTGGACCAGGCCGAAGCGGCGTGCGTAGCCCTCCGCCCACTCGAAGTTGTCGAGCAGGGACCACACGAAGTAGCCGCGCACGTCGACGCCCGCCTCCAGCGCCCGGTGCAGGGCCCGGATGTGGCCGTCCAGGTAGGCGATGCGGTCCTGGTCGTCGACGTCCGGGTACGAGCAGCCGTTCTCGGTGATGACGACGGGCGGGAGCCGGTCGCCGTAGCGGTCGCGGAAGGCGGTGAGGAGCTCGGTCAGGCCCTCGGGCACCACCGGCCAGCCGAAGTCGGTGACCGGGTGCCCCGTGATCTCCCGGACCGAGAAGGGGAGCTCGGCGGGCATGGCGACGCCGCCGAAGGTGATGTCGGTGCCCTGCGGAGCGCCCACCCGCGTCGGCGCGTAGTAGTTGACGCCGTACCAGTCGAGCGGCTCGGCGATCACCTCCAGGTCGGCCTCGACGTCCCCCGGCATCAGCTCGCCGATGCCGTCCGGGTAGCGGCCCAGCAGCAGCGGGTCCGCGAACAGGCGGTTCAGCAGCACGTCGTAGAACTCGGCCGCCTCCACGTCCGCCGCCTCGGTCGACGCCGCCCAGGTCGGGCCGTGCGAGTTGGCGATGCCGATGTCCGTGGCGCCCGAGGCGCGCAGGGCCCGGACGGCCAGGCCGTGGGCCAGCAGCTGGTGGTGGGCGGCCGGGAGCGCGTCGAACAGCAGCTGCCTGCCCGGCGCGTGCACACCCAGGGCATGGCCCAGCAGGGTGTGTTCGGCGGGCTCGTTGAGAGTGATCCACTTGGTCACCCGGTCCCCGAGGCGTCCGGCGACCAGCGAGACGTACTCGGCGAAACGCGCGGCCGTGTCCCGCTCCAGCCAGTCGAGGTCCGCCGGCAGGTCCCAGTGGAACAGGGTCGGCACCGGGCGGACGCCCGCCGCGCACAGGTCGTCCACCAGCCGGTCGTAGAAGTCCAGGCCCTTCTCGGAGCGCACCCGCGGCCAGGAGACCGAGAAGCGGTAGGCGTTCACGCCGAGGCCGGCCAGCAGGGCCACGTCCTCGCGGTGGCGGTGGTAGTGGTCGCAGGCCACCGCCGCCGTCGAGCCGTCCTTCACCCGGCCCCGCTCGGCCGTGAAGGCGTCCCACACGGACGGCTCGCGCTCGTCCGCCGCGCCCTCGATCTGGTGCGCCGAGGTCGACACGCCCCAGAGGAAGCCGGCCGGGAAGCGGGGGATCGGATTGCCTGCGTCAGTCGCCATGCGCTGGATCATCCGTACCGGTGGTAACGGAAGTCAACAGGCCGCCGCGGAGGAGCTGTTACGCCCCTTCCTTGAGCACCCGCGAGATCAGCTTCCGCTGTTCGTCCGTCAGCCGCGGGTCGGCCGCGTACACCGTCTTCCCGTCCACGGTGATCTGGTAGCTGAACCCGTCCGGAACCCCGATCGGCGGCGTGTGCCGGCCGGCGGCGACCGCCTTCTCGGCCAGGGCGTGCCATTCGGGGGCATCGGGGCGGCCGGAGGTGTCCACCTCGGCATGCCGCTCGATGCCCGCGAACCCGCCCGTGCGCCTCACCTGAATACGCATGGCACCTGTCTAGTACGGAACTACAGGGTCCGCACCCCGACCTGCTCCCAGGCCTTCGACACGGCGTCCAGCTCCTCCCCGTCGCCGAACCGCTCCCGCGCGGCCTTGACGGTGAGCGTGGCGAAGTCGGCGAACATCGCCTGCTGCTTCAGCTCGCCGCCGGTCAGCACGTCGTACCAGATCAGCCCCGCGCGCTCCCAGGCGTGGCCGCCGAGGGCCGTGGCCGCCAGGTAGAAGGCGTGGTTCGGGATGCCCGAGTTGATGTGGACACCGCCGTTGTCGCGGCCGGTGCGCACGAAGTCGTCCATCGTGGCCGGCTGCGGGTCCTTGCCCAGGACGTCGTCGTCGTACGCGGTGCCGGGCTCCTTCATGGAGCGCAGTGCCTTGCCCGTCACCCGCGGGGCGAGCAGGCCCGCGCCGATCAGCCAGTCGGCCTCGGCGGCGGTCTGGCCGAGCGTGTACTGCTTGATGAGCGAGCCGAAGACGTCCGACACGGACTCGTTCAGCGCGCCGGGCTGGCCGAAGTAGGTGAGGTTGGCCGTGTACTGCGTGACGCCGTGGACGAGTTCGTGGCCGATGACGTCGATCGGGATGGTGAAGTCGAGGAAGATCTCCCCGTCCCCGTCGCCGAACACCATCTGCTCGCCGTTCCAGAAGGCGTTGTTGTAGTCGCGGTCGTAGTGCACCGTCGCGTTCAGCGGGAGGCCGCTGCCGTCGATCGAGTCGCGCTGGTACGCCTTCAGGAGCAGCTCGAAGGTGGCGCCGAGACCGGCGTAGGCGCGGTTGACCGTGGCGTCCTTGCCGGGCTTGTCGCCCTCGCCGCGGACCTTGTGGCCGGGCAGGTCGGTGCCGTGCCGGGCGTCGTGGACGGTGCGCTGCGGCTTGCCGTCGGCGACCGCGGCGACGGCGGTGGCGCCGATGACCGTGGTGAGGCGGCGCTGGGTGCGCTCGAAGGCGTCGCGCTGCAGGGTGCGGCGGGCGGGTCCGGCGAGCGCGGGGTCCTCGGCCTGGGCGAGCTTGTCGAGGACATGGGGCGGAACGATGGTGCAGAAGACGGGCTCGAAGCCCCCGTGAGTCGTCATGCCCGGCACCCTTGCACTGCGTGACGGGGCTGTCACTAGTCGCCACCATGATTGGTGAAATACGGGGACAAGGACACTCACGCTCCGTGGCGAAGTGGTATAGCGCACTTTTTGTCCCGTATGCGCGCCCGGTCCCGCATACTGATACGGACCCGCGCACCCGGAGGGCCTCGGCTAGCATGCTGCGCATCATGCGTTTCGGGCTGCTTCTCCTTAGCTGCCGCGGCGAGGGCCTGTAGTCGAGGCCGACTCCCTCCCCGCGGAGCTTGGTGCTGCGTCGTCGGCCGTCCTTCCGGACACTCTGAGGAGCCCCCGCATCATGGCGAACCGCCAGCAGCCCAGTTCCATGCCGATCCACAAGTACGGCCGCTACGAGCAGGTCGACATCCCGGACCGCACCTGGCCGGACAAGCGCATCACCACCGCCCCCCGCTGGCTCTCCACGGACCTGCGTGACGGCAACCAGGCCCTGATCGACCCCATGTCGCCCGCCCGCAAGCGCGCGATGTTCGATCTGCTGGTCAAGATGGGCTACAAGGAGATCGAGGTCGGCTTCCCGGCGTCGGGCCAGACGGACTTCGACTTCGTACGGTCGATCATCGAGGAGCCGGGGGCCATCCCGGACGACGTCACCATCTCGGTGCTGACCCAGGCCCGCGAGGACCTGATCGAGCGCACGGTGGAGTCGCTGAAGGGCGCCAAGCGCGCGACCGTCCACCTCTACAACGCCACCGCCCCCGTCTTCCGCCGGGTCGTCTTCCGGGGCTCCAAGGACGACATCAAGCAGATCGCCGTCGACGGCACGCGGCTGGTCATGGAGTACGCGGAGAAGCTGCTGGGCCCGGAGACCGAGTTCGGCTACCAGTACAGCCCCGAGATCTTCACCGACACCGAGCTGGACTTCGCGCTGGAGGTCTGCGAGGCGGTCATGGACGTCTGGCAGCCCGGCCCGGGCCGCGAGATCATCCTCAACCTGCCCGCCACGGTGGAGCGTTCGACCCCCTCGACCCACGCGGACCGCTTCGAGTGGATGGGCCGCAACCTCTCCCGCCGCGAGCACGTCTGCATCTCCGTCCACCCGCACAACGACCGCGGCACGGCCGTCGCCGCCGCCGAGCTGGCCCTGATGGCCGGCGCCGACCGCGTCGAGGGCTGCCTGTTCGGGCAGGGCGAGCGCACCGGCAACGTCGACCTGGTCACCCTGGGCATGAACCTGTTCTCCCAGGGTGTCGACCCGCAGATCGACTTCTCCGACATCGACGAGATCCGTCGTACGTGGGAGTACTGCAACCAGATGGAGGTCCACCCGCGCCACCCGTACGTGGGCGACCTGGTCTACACGTCCTTCTCCGGCTCCCACCAGGACGCCATCAAGAAGGGCTTCGACGCCATGGAGGCCGACGCGAAGGCCAAGGGCGTCACCGTCGACGACATCGAGTGGGCGGTGCCGTACCTGCCGATCGACCCGAAGGACGTCGGCCGCTCCTACGAGGCGGTCATCCGGGTCAACTCGCAGTCCGGCAAGGGCGGTATCGCGTACGTCCTGAAGAACGACCACAAGCTGGAACTGCCCCGCCGGATGCAGATCGAGTTCTCGAAGATCATCCAGGCGAAGACGGACGCCGAGGGCGGCGAGGTCACGCCGAAGGACATCTGGGCGACCTTCCGGGACGAGTACCTGCCCAACCCCGAGAACCCGTGGGGCCGGATCCAGGTCAAGAACAACCAGTCGACGACCGACACCGACGGCGTGGACACGCTGACGGTGGAGGCCACGGTCGACGGCCAGGACACCGTCCTGACCGGCTCCGGCAACGGTCCGATCTCCGCCTTCTTCGACGCGCTCCAGTCCGTCGGCATCGACGTACGCCTGCTGGACTACCAGGAGCACACGATGAGCGAGGGCGCCTCCGCGCTGGCCGCCTCCTACATCGAATGCGCGATCGACGACAAGGTCCTGTGGGGGATCGGAATCGACGCGAACACCACGCGGGCCTCGCTGAAGGCGGTCGTCTCGGCCGTCAACCGCGCAACTCGCTGACCAGCCCTGTAGGCGGTTTGAGGGCTCCGTCCGCTGATGTCCGGCGGACGGAGCCCCGTCGCATACCGGCCAATCCCTGTGAGGGTCACGGAAAGGTCTCCTCCGGGGTACTGACTCCTCCTCACGGATGTGGCTAACATCACGCAAGCGCGGCGACGCTGCCGTGCGGCGTGACGGAGGTGCGACGTGCTGCCAGGACGGGGACGAAACGGCCATGCCGCCAGGCTTTCGAGCATCCTGGGCACCCGTACCGCGTGGACGCCCACCGGTGACGGGGAGTTCTTCTGCCCCGGCTGCGGCGGCGACCGCAACTACCAGCGGCTGACCGGACAACGCCGCTTCACCCTGCTGGGCCTGCCCGTGCTGCCGCGCGGCGAGACCGGCCCGGTCGTGGAGTGCGCCGCCTGCCGCCGCCACTTCGGCACGGACGTCCTCGACCATCCGACCACCACCCGCTTCTCCGCGATGCTCCGCGACGCCGTGCACACCGTCGCCCTCGCGGTGCTGGCCGCGGGCGGCACCGGTTCCCGTACGGCGCTGGAGGCCGCGGTGCTCGCCGTGCGCGCGGCCGGCTTCGACGACTGCACGGAGGAACAGCTGGCCGCCCTCGTGGAGGCGCTGGAGGCGGACACCGGCCGGATCACCGGGGAGCCCTGCGGTGCGGGGCTGGCCATAGAGCTGCACGAGGCGCTGGACCCGCTCGCCCCGCACCTCGCCACGGTCGGCCGCGAATCGGTCCTGCTCCAGGGCGCGCGCATCGCCCTGGCGGACGGGCCCTACACACCGGCCGAACGGGACGTGCTCGCGACGGTGGGGGCGGCGCTCACCATCTGCTCGGACGACGTGACACGGGTGATGGCGGCGGCTGCGCGTACGCCCTCGTAGAAGCGCCCCTGCCGGGCACCCCCGGCGTTACTCCCCGGGGAGTAATCCGCCGCCCGTGACGCCCTGCGCAGTAACCCCCGACTCGGCCTCGGGCCCGACGAATCGGCCCCCGCGCGCCGGGAGTCTGGAGACCGTTCCAGACACCCGGACCGGAGGGAGCCCGAACAGTGGGGGACACAAGGAACACCGCACGCCGGCGGGCCGTGCCCTGGGCGGTGGTCGGGCTGTGGCTCGCCGCGCTCGTGGTGCTCGGACCGCTCGCCGGGAAGTTCGCCGGCATCCAGCAGAACCGCGCGGTCGACTACTTGCCCGACAGCGCCGACTCGACCCAGGTGGCGCGCATCCAGGACGAGTTGCCGGGCGGCGAGTCGACCGACCTGGTGCTCGTGTACCACCGCGGCGGCGGGCTGACCGACGCCGACCGGCGCACGGCCGCCGGGCAGATCGCCGAGGTGCGCGGCGCCTACGACCTGACCGGCGAGCCGCGGGGCGTCCCGTCGAAGGACGGATCCACCCTGATGTACCCGGTCTCCAGCACCCAGCCGGGCCAGGACGAGGAGGCCCGGAACGCCTTCGTGGACGGCGTTCGCGAGGTAGCCGAGGGCAGCGGCGGGCTGAGCGTCGAGGTCGGCGGGCCCGGGGCGCTGAACACCGACATGAGCAAGGTGTTCGAGACGATCGACGGCACCCTGCTGCTGGCCACCCTCGCCGTCGTGACCGTCCTGCTGATCCTGATTTACCGCAGCCCCTTCCTGTGGCTGGTGCCGCTCGCCGTCGCGGGCGTCGCCGCCGCCGTGTCGATGGCCGCCGGGTACGGACTCCACGAACTGTTCGACGTCACCGTCACCGGCCAGAGCGGCGGCGTGATGACCGTGCTCGTCCTCGGCGCCGGCACCGACTACGCGCTGCTGCTCATCTCCCGCTACCGCGAGGAACTGCGGCGCCACGAGCGGCCGTACGACGCCATGAGCGCTGCCCTGCGCGGATGCGGACCTGCCGTCCTCGCCTCCTCGGGGACCGTCGCGGCCGGGCTGCTGTGCCTGCTCGCCGCCGACCTCAACAGCAGCAGCGGCATGGGGCCGGTCGGCATGGTCGGGGTGCTCGCGGCGCTGGTCGCCATGACGACGCTGCTGCCCGCGGTGCTGGTGCTGCTCGGGCGGCGGGTCTTCTGGCCGCTGATCCCGGCGTTCGGCAGTGAGCCCAAGGTCCGCCGGTCGCTGTTCGCCGCGATGGGGACCTCGGCGACGCGACGGCCCGCCGCCGTGCTCGTCGGTGGGGGCCTCCTGCTCGGTGCGCTCGCGCTCGGCACGCTGAACCTGTCCGGCAGCATCAAGCAGGAGGACTCCTTCACGGAACGGCCCGAGTCGATCACCGCGATGCAGACGCTGGCGCGGGAGTATCCGGAGCGCAGCAGCCGGCCCGTGACCGTGATCGCCCCCGACGGCAAGGCCGCGGCGGTCCTGGACCGGGCCCGGGCGACCGACGGGGTCGCCGAGGCGGTCGCGGGACGCAGCGGGTCGGGCTGGACCGAGATCGCCGTCTTCGCCACCGCGCCGCCGGAGACTCCGGCCGAGACCCGCACCATCGAGGCCCTGCGGGCCGGGCTCGACCCCGAGGGCGCCTATGTCGGCGGTCCCAGTGCGCAGCAGATCGACCTGGCCGACAGCGAGTCCCGGGACCGGAAGGTGATCGTGCCGCTGGTGCTGGCTGCCGTGTTCGTCATCCTGGTCGGGCTGTTGCGCAGTCTCGTCGCGCCGTTGCTGCTGCTGGCGGCGGTGGTCGCGGTGTGGGGCGCGGCGCTCGGGATCGGCGGGCTGGTGTTCGAGCCGGTGTTCGGATTCGGCGGGACGGATCCCGGGCTGGGGCTGCTGTCGTTCGTGTTCCTGGTCGCCCTGGGGGTCGACTACGGCATCTTCCTCATGCACCGGATGCGGGAGGAGTCCGTGAAGGGTGCCGAGCCGGAGGCTGCGGCACTTACCGCGTTGCGCACGACCGGTGGGGTCATCGCTTCCGCGGGTGTCGTGCTGGCGGCGACGTTCGCCGTGCTGACGACGTTGCCGATGGTCGGGCTCGTCGAGCTGGGGTTCGTCATCGCGGTCGGGGTGCTTCTCGACACCTTCCTCGTGCGTACGTACCTGGTGACGACGGCAAGTGTGCTGTTGCGGCGGCGTGTCTGGTGGCCGGGGCGGCTCTCCCGGGCTCCGGAACCGCCCGCTGTCGCCGAGCCGGGACGGGTGCGCAGCCCGGCGTAGCGGGGCGCTGCCGACCGACCAAGCGCCCCTCCCTCCCGGAGGGGCGTATTCCTGGCAGAGGATGAGGTCCGTGCAGGTACCCACGACAGGTAATCGGATCATGGCAGTGATCAACCGTGATCCGCTGACCGCTCCGCACGCCGTGCGGAATGACGCGCTGCTCGCCGTCGTCGCCGGCGTGGTCGCGGTCGGGCTCGCGCTGTTCGTCGAGGACGGGCGCCGGCCCGACGCGCTCGGCTGGACGCTGTTGCTCGCCTGCCACGTGCCGCTGGCGTGGCGGCGCCGCCGTCCGCTGCTCGTCCTGCTCGTGATCGTGGCCTGCGTCGCCCCGTATCACGCGCTCGACAACACCCACACGGCACCGACCCCGGCCACCTACATCGCCCTCTACACCGTCGCGGTCACCGGCCGCCCGCTGCGTACCGTCCTGGTCGGCGTCGGCGTCATCGCTCTCTCGACGAGCGTGATGCTCACCGTCAGCATGCACGAGGCGCTGAGGGTGCTCCAGATCTCCGGGTGGGTCGTCGCCGTGCTGTTCTGCGGGGCCGACGTGCGCTTCTACCGCCAGTACGTCGCCTCCATCGTGGAACGCGCCGAACGTGCCGAACGCACCCGGGAGGAGGAGGCCCGGCGGCGGGTCGCCGAGGAGCGGCTGCGGATCGCCCGGGACCTGCACGACCTGCTCGCGCACAGCATCACCCTCATCGGCGTGCAGACCTCGGTCGCCGCCCACGTGCTGTCCGCCGCCCCCGAGCGGCTCGACCGGGAGACGGTGGCCAAGGCGCTGGACGACATCGCCGAGACCTGCCGCAGCGCCCGCGGCGAACTCCGTACGACGCTGGAGGTGCTGCGCGAACACGACGACCCGGACGCCCGCGGTCCGCTGCCCGGCCTCGACGGTCTGCCCGACCTGGCGGAGGCCGCGCGGCTCGCCGGCGCCCGGGTCGAGCAGACCGTACGGATACGGCAGGCACCGCCCGCCGTCGGCGCCGCCGCCTACCGCATCGTGCAGGAGGCGCTGACCAACGCCGTACGGCACGCGGGGCCCGAACCGGCCGTCCGTGTCGACCTGGTGGAACGGGAGGGTGCCCTGCACCTGTCGGTCAGCGACGACGGCACGGGACCGGCCCCGGGCGGCACCCCGGGCTTCGGACTCGTCGGAATGCGCGAGCGGGCCCGCACCGTGGGTGGCACACTCGACGCCGGTCCGCGCGCGGACGGCGGCTTCGAGGTGACCGCCGTCCTGCCGCTGACGAAGACGGGGACGGGGACAGGGACGGGGGAGGGGACCGGATGACCATCAGAGTGCTGCTCGCGGACGACCAGACCCTGGTACGGGAGGCGTTCGCGATGCTCGTGGAGTCGGCCCGGGACATGGAGGTCGTCGGCCAGGCCGCCACCGGCCGGCAGGCCGTGCGACTGGCCCGCAGCGAGCGCGCCGACCTCGTGGTGATGGACATCCGCATGCCCGACCTGGACGGCATCGAGGCGACCCGGCTCATCGCGGCCGACGAGGACCTCGCGGGCGTCCGCGTCCTGGTCCTCACCACGTACGACACCGACGAGAACATCGTGGACGCCCTGCGCGCCGGCGCCTCCGGGTTCCTGGTGAAGGACACCAGGCCGGCCGAACTCCTCGACGCCATCCGTACGGTCGCGGCCGGGGAGTCCCTGCTGTCGCCCGGGCCCACGGCACGGCTGATCGAGCGGTTCCTGCGCAGCCCCTCGGCGCCCGAGACCGGCGGGCCGGAGTGTCTGTCCGGCCGTGAGCGGGAGGTGCTCGCGCTGGTCGCGCGCGGCCTCAACAACACCGAGATAGCCGAGGCGTTGGGCCTGAGCCCGCTGACCGCTAAGACCCACGTCAGCCGCATCATGGGCAAGCTGGCGGCCCGGGACCGGGCGCAGTTGGTCATCGTCGCCTACGAGTCGGGGCTGGTGACGCCAGGGAGCGTCTGAACAGACAGGCAGGGTCCGGCCGACGGGCGCTAGAGCAGCCCTGCCGCCGTCAGGTACTTTGCGACCCGCTCCACCTCGTCCCGCGACAACGGCACCTGCGGCTCCGCCGTGGCCGGGCAGTCGATGATCCCCCGCAGGTGCAGCGCGGCCTTGAAGGCGCCGATCGCCGAGGAGCCGGGGCCCATGCGGGCCGGGTCTCCGACACCGACCAGACCGAACAGGGCGCACAGCCGCTCCTGTTCGGCACGGGCCTGCTCCCACTCCCCGGCGCGGCACAGGCGGTCCAGGCGGACATAGCCGTGCGGGTCGACGTTGCCGAGGCCGGGCACGGTGCCGTCCGCCCCGACGGCGAGCGCCGCGTCGACGATCAGCTCGGAGCCGGTCAGCACGCTGAAGCCGGTGATGCCCTGGTGGGCCCGGGCGCCCGTCACGACCTGGCGGAACGCGGCCAGGTCGCCGCTGGAGTCCTTGAGCGCCGCCAGGACACCGTCGGCGGCCAGCTCCAGGACGAGGTCCGCGGGCAGCTTCGTGTGGACGGCGACGGGGATGTCGTAGGCGACCACCGGGACCGGGCTCGCGGCGGCGACCGCGCGGTAGTGCCGGGCGATCTCCGCCGGGTGGGTGCGGGCGTAGAACGGGGCCGTGACGACGACCGCGTCCGCGCCCGCCGCCGTCACCGCCGTGACGTGGTCCAGGACCCGGGCCGTCGTCATGTCGATCGCCCCGGCCAGCACCGGGAGCTGCCCGCCCACGTGGGCCGCGACCGACTGGACCACCAGCCGGCGCTGGGCGTCCGTCAGATACGCCGCCTCCGAGGTCGAGCCGAGCACGAACAGGCCGTGCACCCCGCCGTCCACCAGATGGCCGACCAGCCTGAGCAGCGAGGGGACGTCCACCTCGCGGTCCGGTGTCAGGGGCGTGCAGACGGGCGGGATGACACCGGTCAGCGAGGTGAACGTCATGGGGCCTCCATCGGGTCGCTCCGGAGGGCGAGATCGCGGGTCGACTCGTCCTCCTGGACAGGATGGTGGCAGCGGAAGCGGTGCGCCGGGGCCGACGCGACCGAGAAGTCCGGCATGGCCTCCGCGCACGTCCCGTCCGCCTTCCAGCAGCGCGTGCGGAACGGGCAGCCGCTCGGCGGGCGCGTCGCCGACGGGACGGGACCGGCCAGCGGGATCGGGTCGATCGGGTCGAGCAGGCCGGGCGTGGCGGAGAACAGGGCTCGGGTGTACGGGTGCCGGGCCCGGTCGGTGACCAGCGCGGCCGGGGACTCCTCGACGATCCGGCCCAGGTACATGGTGATCACGCGGTCGCTCATCCGCCGGACCGTCTGGATGTCGTGCGAGACGAACACCAGGGCCAGGCCCAGGCGTTCCTTCAGGTCCAGCAGCAGATTGAGGATCTGCGCGCGGACCGACACGTCCAGGGCGCTCGTCGGCTCGTCCGCCACGACCAGGTCCGGGTCGAGCGCCAGCGCCCGGGCGATGGCGACGCGCTGCCGCTGCCCGCCCGACAACTGGCCCGGCAGGGCGTCGGCGAGCGCCCTGGGGAGGCCGACCAGGGACATCAACTCGCGCACCCGATCCTCGCGTCGGGCTTTCGTGCCCCGGTCGTGCACGTCCAGCGGGTCCCGCAGGATCTGCCGTACGGTCAGGCGGCGGTTCAGGGCCGTCGACGGGTCCTGGAAGATCATGCCGGTGCTGCCGCCGACGGCCCGGCGGCGTTCGGCGGGCGGCATCGCCCACAGGTCGCGGCCCCGGAACGACACCGTGCCCCGCGTCGGCCGCTCCACCCCCACCAGCACCTTCGCCAGGGTCGACTTCCCGCAGCCCGACTCGCCCACCACGCCGACGGTCTCGCCGGGCGCGATCGCCAGGTCGGCGCCGGTCAGGGCGTACACCCGGTCGCGGGTGAACAGGCCGCCGCTGCGGGCCCTGTGCACCACATGCGCGTCGGAGAGCTCCACGAGCGCGGGCTGTGCGTTCATGACACCGCCTCGGTCTCCGTGGTCGCCAGCTCTATGGCCGGGTGATGGCAGGCAGCCGTGTGCGCCGGCGTACCGGTCAGCGCCGGGGCCGTCGTGCGGCAGACCCCGCTCGCGCGCGGGCACCGGTCGGCGAACCGGCACCCCGCCGGGAAGTCGGCCGGGGACGGCACGACTCCCTTGATCTGTGTCATCCGCTCCTGCGCCGACTCCAGCGACAGCACGCTGCCGAGCAGGCCGCGCGTGTAGTGGTGGGCCGGGGCCTCCACCAGGTCGGCGGTCACGCCGGTCTCCACGATCTGCCCGCCGTACATCACCACCACCCGGTCGGTGACGTCCGCGACCAGCGCCAGGTCGTGCGAGACGAGGATCAGCGCGAAGCCCAGCTCCTCGCGCAGCCGCAGCAGCAGCTCTATGACCTGGGCCTGCACGGTCACGTCGAGGGCGGTCGTCGGCTCGTCGGCGACGATCAGCTTCGGGTCGCGGGACAGGGCCATGGCGATCAGGACGCGCTGCCGCTGCCCGCCGGACAGTTCGTGCGGGTAGCTGCGCAGGGTGCGCTCGGGATCCAGGCCGACCATCGTCAGCAACTCGGCGGGAGCGCGCCGCCCGCCCCGACGGACGACCTGCTTCAGCTGCGCGCGGATCGTCATCGCCGGGTTCAGTGACGACAGCGCGTCCTGGTAGATCATCGCCATCTCGTGGCCCAGGAGCCTGCGGCGCACGCGCATCGGCTCGGCGAGCAGGTCGCGGCCGCCGAACCGGACCTGGCCGCCGACGCGCGCCCCCTTCGGCTGGAGACCCATGACCGTCAGCGCGGTCAGCGACTTGCCGCAGCCCGACTCGCCGACCAGGCCCAGCACCTCACCGGGATGCACCTCGAAGCTGATGCCGTCCACGATGTCCACACCGCCGTGCCGCTGGTCGAAGCCGATGGCGAGGTTCTCCACCGCGAGCACCGGCTGCCCGTCCCGGGGCAGCTGACGGGCCCGGGCCCGCAGCCGCCGGGCCGCTTCCGGCAGGCCGGGCAGCTGGACGACCTCCCCGCTGCCGGGCTCCGGCGCCTGGAGCCGGTCGTCCTCGGGAACCTCCACCTCCCGCGCCGACGGGGCCGCCCACGCGTCGGACACCCCCTCGGACAGGATGTTCAGCGACAGCACCGTGACCAGCATGAGCAGGCCCGGGAACACGGTCGCCCACCAGCCGCCGGTCAGCACCATGTTCTTGCCGTCCGCGATGACACTGCCCCAGGACGGGTCGGGCGGCCGTACGCCCGCTCCGATGAAGGACAGCGACGCCTCGAAGACGATCGCCTCGGCGACCTGCACGGTGCAGAACACCAGCACGGGCGCGGCACAGTTGATCGCCACGTGCTTCAGCACGATGTGCGGGGTCCGGGCGCCGATCACCCGTTCCGCCGTCACATAGTCCTCGCCGTACTGGTCGAGGACGTTCGCCCGGACGACCCTGGCCACCGGCGGCGTGAACAGGAACGCGATCGCGCAGATCAGCACCGTGATGCCACCGCCGAACACCGCGACCAGCACGGCGGCGAGCGCGATGCCGGGGAACGCCATGACGACGTCCAGGCAGCGCATCAGCGTCTCGTCCACCGCCTTGCGGGAGGTCGCGGCGATCGCACCGAGCAGCGCCCCGGCCACCAGGGCCAGGCCGGTGGCGCCGAGTCCGATCGCGAGCGACCAGCGCGCCCCGTACATCAGCCGGCTGAGGATGTCCCGGCCGAGGCTGTCCTGGCCCATCCAGTGCCCGGCGGAGGGATGCCCGGTGCCGTCGACGGGCGGCTGCTGGTCGAGCGGGTCGTGCGGGGCGAGCAGCGGCGCGAGCAGCGCCAGCAGGACGACGACCGCCAGGAAGCAGACGGCGGCCTTCGACAGCAGCGGCAGCCGCCGCCAGCCGCGCAGCCGCAGGCCGGGCCGGGACAGTGCCTCGGTGAGGCCCTTGCGGGTCATCGGAGGGGTCATCATGCGGTCGCATCCCTCAGTCGCGGGTTGACCAGCAGGTAGAGGACGTCGATGACGAGGTTCACGACGACGAACCCGGCCGCCGTGGTCAGGACGACGCCCTGGACGACGGCCGGATCGCCGTTCTTCACGGCGTCGATCATCAGCTTGCCCATGCCGGGCAGCGAGAAGATCGTCTCGATGACGACCGCGCCGCCCAGCAGATAGCCGACGCGCAGCCCGAGCACGGTGAGCGGGTTGATGAGCGCGTTCCGCAGCACATTGCGCCCCACGACCACCCGGGGCGGCAGGCCGCTGCCGATCGCCGTCCGTACGTAGTCCTTGTCCAGCTCCTCCACCACGGCCGTCCGCACGATCCGGGTCAGCTGCGCCGCCACCGGAAGGGAGAGGGCGAGGGCGGGGAGCGTCATGGTCTTCAGCCAGCCGGTGAAGGAGTCGGCCGGGTTGATGTAGCCGCCGGTCGGGAACCAGCCCAGGTCGACCGCCAGGTACTGGATCATCAGCAGCGCCAGCCAGAAGCCGGGCGCCGCGACACCGGTCAGCGACACGACCCGGATGATCTGGTCGGGCAGCCGGTCCCGGTAGATCGCCGCGGTCACGCCGCCCACGAGGGACAGTACGACCGCGACGCCCAGGCCCAGGAACGTCAGCTGGAGGGTGAGCGGCAGCGCGGTGGTGACCTGGTCGATCACCGGCGCCCGGGTCAGCGCGCTGGTGCCCAGGTCGCCGTGGAGCAGGTCGGCGACGAAGTCGGCGTAGCGCACGGGGAGCGGGTCGAGCAGACCGTGTTCCTCGCGGAAGTCGTGCAGTTGCTGTGGTGTCGGGTTGGCGCCCTGGAAGAACGCGGACGCCGGGTCGACGTCCGAGAACCGCATCACCAGGAACACGAACAGCACGATGCCGAGCATCAGCGGCACGAGCAGGGCGACACGGCGGAGCAGGATGCGCAGGACCGCGGTCATGCCGCTAGGCCCACTTGGCCTGGAGGAGGTTGATGCCCGGGTAGGGCTGTGCCCTTATGCCGCTGAGCCGCTTCGGGTCCCAGGCCGTCATCAGCTCGTTGTGGACGACCGGGTAGAGCACGGCCTGTTCGGCGACGACGTCGATGTAGTCCTGGACCATCGCCTTCTTCTTCTCCGGGTCCGGCTCCCGGGTGGCCCGGTCCATGTCCCTGAAGAGCGCCTTGGCGACGGGGTTGCCGGCCCACCGCGTGTACTGCATCCACAGGTTCTCGGGCCCGTAGTTGTAGTGCATGATCAGGTCGGCGTCGAGGCCGAACTGGTTGGGGTTGGAGGCGGCGGCGACGACCTGGTAGTTCTGCTTCTGGTCCATCTTCGTGAACACGGCCGTGGTCTCCTGCGGGGACAGGGTCGTCTGCACACCGATCGCGTCCCAGGACGCCTTGATGGTGGGCAGGCAGTCGACGATCCAGCTCACGTTCACCGCGAGGATGTCGATGCTCAGCCCCCTGACCCCGGCCTCCTTCAGCAGGGCCTTCGCCTTGTCCGGGTCGTAGTCGTACACGGTCTTCGCCCGGCGGTAGGACGGGTTGCTCTCGTCGAGGAAGGAACTCGACGGCTTTCCGTGGCCCTTGAGCGCGACCTCCACCATCTTCTCGGTGTCGATGGCGTAGTGCAGGGCCTGGCGCACGCGCACGTCGTCGAAGGGCTTGTGCCTGGTGTTGAACATCAGGAACAGGTTGTTCATCCCGGCCCCGCCGGCGACCGTCAGCCCGCCGCTCTCCAGCTGCGCGATGTTGGCGTACGGGATGTTGTCCGCGATCTGGGCGCCCGCGCTCGACCCCGAGATCTTCGCGACGCGGGGGGCCGCGTCCACGATCGTCAGCCAGTTCATCTTCCGGAAGGCCGGCCCCCGCGGGCCGTTGTAGCCGTCGAACGCCTCGAAGGTCGTGTTCGATTTCGGGTGGTGCGCGGTCTGCCGGTACGGCCCCGAGCCGATCGCCTTGCCCTTGATGGCGTCGTCCCAGGCGCCCGGCTGCGAGAACACGTGCTTCGGCATGATCTTGGCGAGGGTCAGCCGCGCGAGCCCGTCCGGGAACGGGAACTTGAGCACCAGCTCCACGGTCCGCGCGTCGATCTTCCGGACCTCCTTCAGCCAGCTCGCGAAGAAGCCCTTGGCGAGGGTCTGGGTGTCCGGGTCGAGGATCCGCTCGAAGACGAAGACCACGTCGTCGGCGGTCACCGGCTTGCCGTCGTGGAACGTCGCCCCGGCCCGCAGCGTGAACCTCCAGGACGTGCCGCCCGGGTCCTTCGGCACCTCGGTCGCCAGGGCCGCGTACGGCTCGCGGGAGATCGGGTCGGTGTCGAGCAGGCCCTCGTAGATGTGGTTGTTGGCGGCCATGCAGAACGCGGACGCCGTCTGGGTGGGGTCCCAGCTGCCGTCGTTGCCGTAGCCGATCACGGCCGTCAGCGTCCGGTTCGCCCCGCTGCCGCCGCCACCGGTGTCGTTCGTGGACTCCGGCCCGGACGAACAGGCCGACAGCGACGCGGAGACGGCGGCGGCCGCGCCCAGCGCGCCGGTGTACTTCAGGAACGTCCGGCGGTGCGGCGCCGGCACGTCGTGGGTCACGTCGCGCACGGGGTCCTCCAGCGAGGGGTCTGGAAAGGAGACAGGGGGAGGGTGAGCTGCGGAGATACGACGTCCTACGTCCGGCGGTCAGCGCGACCATAGGAGGGGCCGTGGGGGCGGTCAAGAGATCGCACACGAATGGCCTATCTGCCACAGGTCGGACCAATGGCACCGTTCGAAAACGTAAGTTGACGTTCTGTCAGGGCAGGCATGATGAGGGGCGTGACCGAACTGTGGAGTGAGAGTGACGCGGGCGTCCTGAGACTGCCTTCCGGCCGGTTGGTGCGGGGGCGAGGCCTCCGCCGCCCCATGGACCCCGGCGCGCCCCTTCCCTCCTACGGTGTCTACCTGCTCGGCCGGCAGCCACCCGGGGTTTCCTGGGAGGCGCGTTGGATCCGCTGGCCCGACTTCCGCCTCCCGTCGGACCGGGCAGCCGCCCGCGAGGTGCTGGCCGACGCCTGGGAGCGGGCCGCCGGGGAGCGCGTGGAGATCGCCTGCGGCGGAGGACGTGGCCGCACGGGCACGGCCCTGGCCTGCCTCGCGGTGCTGGACGGCGTGCCCGGCGAGGAGGCGGTGGCGTACGTGCGCCGGCACTACGACCGGCATGCGGTGGAAACGCCCTGGCAGCGGCGGTACGTACGCCGGTTCGGCGAGGGATGAGCCTCTCCTTCGGCGCGGCGCCTCATACCTTGGTAGCGCTGCCGTAGACCGACGGCCGACAGCGGGGCCGGGCGCCTGCTCGGCACAGTGAACGGCATGGCAGAGACCAAGGGGATCGAGCAGGCGCAGGGGATCAGCCGGGCGCAGTTCCTGGCCGGAGCGGCGGCGGTGGGGACCGCCGGGGCGCTGGGACCGGCGGGACGGGCCCGGGCGTCGGAAGCCCGGCACGGCAGCAGGGGGCTGCGCAGGCGGGGCGTCGTCTACACGGTCGGGGAGGGCGAGACGCCGGGGACCGCGTGGAACGCTCGCCGGATGCGGGCCGATGTCCGGGCCATCCGTGACGACCTGCACGCCGACACCATCGACGTCACCGGGGACGGCGTCGAGCGGCTCACCGCCACCGCCGCCGAGGCCGCCGAACGCGGGCTCCACGTCTGGTTGCAGCCGACGCTCGGGGACGCCCCGCAGCGGGACATCCTGGAACACCTGGCCGAGACCGGCCGGTTCGCGGAGCGGCTGCGGCGGCAGGGCGCGAGTGTCGACTTCAGTGTCGGCTGCGAGTTCTGGCTGTTCGTCCCCGGCATCCTGCCGGGCGAGACGGTCCTGGAGCGCATCAGGAACCTGCAGAACGGCACGGTCGACTGGCCCCGGGCGCTGCGCCGCCTGGCCGACTTCACGGCGAAGGCCGCGAAGACCGGCCGCTCCGTCTTCAAGGGCAGCCTCAGCTACGCCGCCGCGCAGTCCATCGACGACCCGGACTGGAACCTCTTCGACATCGTCGGCATCGACTACTACTCGTACTTCCCGAAGCGGTCCGGGTACGTCCGGGAGCTGAAGCGGTACCTGCGGTGGGGAAAGCCGCTCGCCGTCACCGAGTTCGGCACGTGCGCCTACGTCGGTGCCCCCGAGACCGCCGGCATGGGCTGGGACGTCGTCGACTACGACAAGGAGCCGCCGGAGATCAAGGACGGCCTGGTCCGCAGCGAACGCGTCCAGGCCGACTACGTGGGCGAACTGCTGGACGTCTTCGAGTCGATGGGCCTGTACGCGGCGATGACCTTCGAGTTCATCAGCGCCGACGCCCCGCACCGCCCGGACGAGCCCCGCCTCGACCTCGACATGGCGACGTACGCCATCACGAAGGCGGTCAAGGACCGCCCGGACGACCCCGCCTCCGGCTGGCACTGGGAGCCGAAGGAGGCGTTCCACGCGGTGGCCCGCCGATACGGGGCGGCGGGCCACCGCTGACGTCACGCGCGGTAGAGGTCGGACCCGGGCCGCTTCCCGGTGGCGCGGATTCGTCCCGGGGACCCGTCCTGGGCGGGGTGCGGAGCATGAAGACGTCCGTCGGGTCCTGGGTCTCCACCGTGAATCCATGGCGTTCGTAGAGGCGCCGGGCCGGGCTGCCCCGGAGGACGTCGAGGCGGACGGCCGTGCCGGTGGCGTCCGTCCCGCTCAGCAGGGTTCGCAGGACCGCGGAGCCGAGGCCTCGGCCCTGGACGGCCGGGGTGAGATAGAAGTGCTCCAGCCAGTGGCCGTCCCCCGACGGGCGCAGGGCGACACTGCCCGCGAAGGCGCCGGCCACGAGGACGACCGACGTGTGCTCGGGGCGGAAGCCGTCCCGCAGGCGCTGCCGGACCCGGTGTGCGTCGTAGCGGCCCAGTCTTTCCAGATCCGGGCGCATCACCACCGCCCGTAGTTCCGCAATTGCCTCGACGTCGGCCGGTTCCGCGGCCCGCAGCGTCCATTCCAGGTCTGTACGCCGGCCCGGCCCGGTCTTTTTCGTCCCCGTATTCGTGTCCACGGTTCGATCATGCCCGAACCCCTTTGTGCCGCCCCGCAGTTGTACGGCACAGACCCTTCCCGAGTGTAGGCGCGGAGCGTCACCGCAGAGATGCGAAGAGTGAAACTCCGAAAGGAAGGGGAGCACGGTGGAGGCACGACACTCGGCGCTCTGCGTCGGAGAAGCGGAGGATGCGGTGAAAGAATTGCGGGCAGAACTCGCCAAGGGCGGAATTATCCAGCCGTCACTGGGACTTCACCCGGTGAATCTTGTGCGGGAAGCACCCTGTCCGCTCGTGGAATCGGGCCGGTGTTCCGTTCGGACCGCCCGGCGGCTCGCGGCGGTGCCGCGGTGAAGCCCCCGGTCGGCGCGTACGTCGTGGACACCCGCAGCGGCCGCATCGGCATCGTCATGGGGCATGAGGGGCCCTACGTGCAGCTGAGGCCGTACGGGGGCGGCAAGGAGTGGGACGCCGATCCCGCTGCCGTCCGGCACGCCACCCCCGCCGAGCGGCTGCGCGCGGCGACGGCGTACGCCAACGCCCGCAGCAGGGGCGAGGTCCCTTGACGCCGTGACCCTGCGAGAATGGCGCCATGAGTCTGTTCCGCGACGACGGCATCGTGCTGCGCACCCAGAAGCTGGGTGAGGCGGACCGGATCATCACGCTGCTCACCCGCGGTCACGGACGGGTACGGGCGGTGGCCAGGGGCGTGCGCCGGACGAAGTCGAAGTTCGGTGCGCGCCTCGAACCCTTCTCCCACGTCGACGTGCAGTTCTTCGCCAAGGGCAGCGAACTGGTCGGACGCGGGCTGCCGCTGTGCACGCAGAGCGAGACCATCGCCCCGTACGGGGGCGGGATCGTCAGCGACTATGCGCGGTACACCGCGGGCACGGCAATGCTGGAGACCGCCGAGCGGTTCACCGACCACGAGGGCGAGCCGGCCGTGCAGCAGTACCTGCTGCTCGTCGGCGGGCTGCGGACCCTCGCCCGCGGGGAGCACGCGCCGCATCTCGTGCTGGACGCGTTCCTGCTCCGGTCCCTCGCCGTCAACGGCTACGCCCCGAGCTTCACCGACTGCGCGAAGTGCGGCATGCCCGGGCCCAACCGGTTCTTCTCGGTCGCCTCGGGCGGTTCCGTCTGCGTGGACTGCCGGGTGCCCGGCAGCGTCGTACCCTCGCCCCAGGCCCTGGAACTCCTCGGTGCGCTCCTTACGGGAGACTGGGAGACCGCGGACGCCTGCGAGGCGCGGTACGTCCGGGAGGGCAGCGGGCTGGTGTCCGCGTATCTGCACTGGCACATGGAGCGCGGGCTGCGCTCCTTGCGCTACGTCGAGAAGTAAGCAAGGCAAGCAAGCACGAGGAGACGAGAAACACATGGCCGTACGCGGGATCCTGGGGCGGCAGCGCCGGGAGTACAGGACGCCGGAGCCGCACCCGTCCGGCGCGCGGCCGCCGAAGCTCCCCGGGGAGCTCGTACCGCAGCATGTGGCGATCGTCATGGACGGCAACGGGCGGTGGGCGAAGGAGCGGGGCCTGCCGCGCACCGAGGGGCACAAGGTCGGCGCCGAGCGGGTGCTCGACGTCCTCCAGGGCGCCGTCGAGATGGGCGTGGGCGCCATCTCCCTGTACGCCTTCTCCACCGAGAACTGGAAGCGGTCGCCGGAAGAGGTGCGCTTCCTGATGAACTTCAACCGGGACTTCATCCGCAAGACCCGCGACCAGCTCGACGAGCTGGGCATCCGGGTGCGCTGGGTGGGCCGTATGCCCAAGCTGTGGCGCTCGGTCGCCAAGGAACTCCAGATCGCCCAGGAGCAGACCAAGGGCAATGACCGGCTGACCCTGTACTTCTGCATGAACTACGGGGGCAGGGCCGAGATCGCGGACGCGGCCAAGGCGCTCGCGGAAGACGTGAAGAGCGGCAAGCTCGACCCCTCGAAGGTCAACGAGAAGACCTTCGCGAAGTACATGTACTACCCGGACATGCCGGACGTGGACCTGTTCCTGCGTCCGAGCGGTGAGCAGCGCACCTCCAACTACCTGATCTGGCAGAGCGCGTACGCCGAGATGGTCTTCCAGGACGTGCTGTGGCCGGACTTCGACCGCCGCGACCTGTGGCGGGCCTGCCTGGAGTTCGCCTCGCGGGACCGCCGCTTCGGCGGCGCCATCCCGAACGAGGAGCTGCTGGCCATGGAGGGCAAGCAGCCGTAGGCAGGGGCGGCGCAGTTCCCCCAGGGCGCGGGGAACTGCGCGACTCCCGGCTCAACCAGCGGCGCACTCCGCGCACGTGCCGAAGATCTCCACCGTGTGGGCCACGTTCACGAAGCCGTGCTCGGCGGCGATGGCCTCCGCCCACTTCTCCACGGCCGGGCCCTCCACCTCGACGGCCTTGCCGCAGCCGCGGCACACCAGGTGGTGGTGATGGTCGTCGGTGGAGCAGCGGCGGTAGACGGACTCGCCCTCGGCCGTGCGCAGGACGTCGACCTCGCCGGCGTCGGCGAGGGACTGCAGGGTGCGGTAGACCGTGGTGAGCCCGACCGAGTCGCCCTTGTGCTTGAGCATGTCGTGCAGTTCCTGCGCGCTGCGGAACTCGTCGACCTCGTCCAGGGCCGCCGCCACGGCGGCACGCTGCCTGGTGGCGCGGCCCTTCACGGACGGTCCAGCGGTCGTCACCGTTGCCTCCTCACGTCTGCCTTGCCCGGGCCATTGTGCCAGCCCGGGGCGGGGGCGGTCAGACGCCGACTTCGTCGGTTGTCTTCCGGGTGTCCGGAATCGCGCACTCGGCGGGATCGTGGGCGGGATCCGCGGCGTTCCGGGCGCGGGCGCGGCGGCGGGCCAGCGGAGTCGCGAGCGCCGTCAGCACGACGAAGGCGCCGATGGTCAGCAGCACGATCGTCGCACCGGGAGGCACGTCCTGGTAGTACGACGTGACGGTCCCGCCGATCGTCACGCTCACGCCGATGGCGACGGCGATCACGAAGGTCGCGGCGAAGCTGCGGCCGATCTGCTGGGCGGCCGCGACGGGCACCACCATCAGCGCGCTGACCAGGAGCAGGCCGACCACGCGCATCGCCACCGTCACCGTGACGGCCGCGGTGATCGCCGTCAGCAGGTTCAGGGCGCGCACCGGCAGGCCCGTCACCCGGGCGAACTCCTCGTCCTGGCTGACGGCGAACAGCTGCCGGCGCAGGCCGAGGGTGACCAGGACGACGAAGGCGGCCAGAACGCAGATGGCCGTGACGTCCGACTCGGACACCGTCGACAGGGAGCCGAAGAGGTACGACGTCAGATTGGCGTTGGAGCCCGTCGGCGCGAGGTTGATGAACATCACACCGCCGGCCATGCCGCCGTAGAACAGCATCGCGAGGGCGATGTCGCCGCGGGTCCTGCCGTACCAGCGGATCAGCTCCATGAGTACCGCGCCGATGACCGAGACGAGGGTCGCCATCCACACCGGGGACCAGGTCAGCAGGAAGCCGAGGCCGACGCCGGTCATCGCCACGTGGCCGATGCCGTCGCCCATCAGGGCCTGGCGGCGCTGGACCAGATAGATCCCCACCGCGGGGGCCGTGATGCCGACGAGGACGGCGGCGAGCAGTGCCCGCTGCATGAAGGCGTAGTCGAGGATCTCCATCAGCTCAGCAGTCCCGTGCGGATCGGTTCGTGGCCCGCGGGTGCGTGCGGGTGTACGTGGTCGTGGCCGGGCAGGGCGTGCTGCCCGACCGCCTTGGGCGGCGGTCCGTCGTGCACGACGCAGCCGTCGCGCAGGACGACCGCCCGGTCTATGAGGGGTTCCAGGGGGCCCAGTTCGTGCAGCACCAGCAGCACGGTGGTGCCCTGCGAGACCTGCTCGCGCAGCGTGTGCGCGAGGACCTCCTGGCTGGCCAGGTCGACACCGGCCATCGGCTCGTCCATGATCAGCAGTTCCGGCTCGGAGGCGAGCGCGCGGGCTATCAGGACCCGCTGGTGCTGGCCGCCGGACAGGGCGTTGACCGAGTCCTTGGCCCGGTCGGCCATGCCGACGAGCTCCAGGGCCGCGCGCACTGCCGCGTGGTCCGCCTTGCGCAGCATGCCGAAGCGGGCCCGGGACAGGCGGCCCGAGGAGACCACCTCGGTCACCGTGGCGGGCACGCCACCGGCGGCCGTGGTGCGCTGCGGGACATAGCCCACGCGGTGCCAGTCGCGGAACCGCCTGCGGTCCGTGCCGAACAGCCGGATCTCACCGGCCCCGGTCTGCACCTGGCCGATGATGCTGCGCACGGCCGTGGACTTGCCGGAGCCGTTCGCGCCGAGCAGTGCGACGACCTCACCGTGGCGCACGGTGAGGTCGATGCCCCGCAGGACGGGGCGCGAGCCCAGGTCGGCGCGGACGCCGCGCAGGGATACGACGGGCTCGGTCATGCCGTCCTCCGATGAGTCGATCACTTGGCTCCCAGGGCCGTCTGCAGGGCCTTGAGGTTGGCTTCCATGACCTGGAAGTAGTCGTCGCCGCGGGACTTGTCGGTGATGCCCTCGAGCGGGTCGAGGACGTCCGTCTTCAGCTTCGCGTCCCGGGCCAGGGTCTTCGCGGTCTTGTCGGAGACCAGTGTCTCGTAGAAGACGGTGGTGACGCCGTCGGCCTTGGCCTCCTGCTGGAGCTCCCTGACCCGGGCGGCGCTGGGCTCGCTCTCGGGGTCGAGGCCGGAGATGGCCTCCTGGGTGAGGCCGTAGCGCTCGGCGAGGTAGCCGAAGGCGGCGTGGTTGGTGAAGAAGACCTTGGTCCTGGTGTTCTTCAAGCCGTTCTCGAACTCGCCGTTGAGGCCGTTCAGCTTCTTGACCAGGGCCGCGGTGTTCTTCTTGTAGTCGGCCGCGTGGTCCGGGTCGGCCTTCTCGAAGGCCTTGCCGACGCCCTGGGCGACCTCGGCGTACTTCACCGGGTCCAGCCAGATGTGGGGGTCGCGCGCGTGCTCTTCCTCCTCGGAGTGCCCCTCCTCCTCGGCGTGGCCCTCCTCGCCCGCGTGGTCGTGCTCGGTGCTGCCGTGGTCCTCGAGGGTGGTCAGGCCGGCCGCGTCGATCTTCGTCTTGATGCCGGTCTGCGAGACCGCCTCGTCGACGGCGGGCTGGAGGCCCTTGAGGTAGAGCGCCGCGTCGGCCTCTTCGAGCTGCGCCCGCTGCTTGGTGCTGATCTCCAGGTCGTGCGGCTCCTGGCCGGGCTCGGTCAGGCTGGTGACGTTCGCGTGGTCGCCGCCTATCTGCTCGGCGAGGAACGCCATCGGGTAGAACGACGCGACGACGTCGAACTTGTCCGTGTTGCCCGTCGCCGCGCTGTCGCTGGAGCAGGCGGAGAGAGCACCGAGGCCGAGAGCGGTGGCCGCGGTGACCGCGGTGGCGGATATGAGGCGTCGTCGTACGTTCATGACACTCATTTTCAACAAATATGGAAACCGTTGTCAACAAACCGGCTGAGCGGGATCCGCGAGGGGGCCTGGCGGTCGCGGAGGGGGGAGCGATTTGATTGAGGGGGCGCCCCCGCCGGTAACCTGAAGCATTCGCTGGAAGCAACTCGCTTCGTCGCCCGTCGTCGTAATGAAGAGAGCACCGTGGCCGCCGACAAGATCGACACCATCGTCAGCCTGAGCAAGCGCCGTGGCTTCGTATTCCCCTGTAGTGAGATCTACGGCGGCCAGCGCGCCGCTTGGGACTACGGCCCCCTGGGTGTCGAGCTCAAGGAGAACCTCAAGCGCCAGTGGTGGCGCTACATGGTGACGTCGCGCGAGGACGTCGTCGGTATCGACTCGTCCGTGATCCTGGCCCCCGAGGTCTGGGTCGCCTCCGGCCACGTCGCCACCTTCACGGACCCGCTGACCGAGTGCACCTCCTGCCACAAGCGGTTCCGCGCGGACCACCTGGAGGAGGCCTACGAGGAGAAGAAGGGCCGCGCCCCGGAGAACGGCCTCCTCGACGTCAACTGCCCCAACTGCGGCAACAAGGGCCAGTTCACCGAGCCCAAGCAGTTCTCGGGCCTGCTGTCCACCCACCTCGGCCCGACGCAGGACTCCGGCTCCATCGCCTACCTGCGTCCCGAGACGGCCCAGGGCATCTTCACCAACTTCTCCCAGGTGCAGACCACCTCGCGCCGCAAGCCGCCGTTCGGCATCGCCCAGATGGGCAAGTCCTTCCGCAACGAGATCACGCCGGGCAACTTCATCTTCCGCACCCGCGAGTTCGAGCAGATGGAGATGGAGTTCTTCGTCAAGCCGGGCGAGGACGAGAAGTGGCAGGAGTACTGGATGGAGCAGCGCTGGAACTGGTACACCGGTCTCGGCATGCGCGAGGAGAACATGCGGTGGTACGAGCACCCGAAGGAGAAGCTCTCCCACTACTCCAAGCGCACCGCCGACATCGAGTACCGCTTCCAGTTCGGCGGCAGTGAGTGGGGCGAGCTGGAGGGCGTCGCCAACCGCACCGACTACGACCTCGGCGCCCACTCCAAGGCCTCCGGCCAGGACCTCACCTACTTCGACCAGGAGGCCGGCGAGCGCTGGACCCCGTACGTCATCGAGCCCGCGGCCGGTGTCGGCCGCGCGATGCTGGCGTTCCTCCTGGACGCCTACATCGAGGACGAGGCGCCCAACGCCAAGGGCAAGATGGAGAAGCGCACGGTGCTGCGCCTCGACCCGCGCCTGTCCCCGGTGAAGGTGGCGGTGCTGCCGCTGTCCCGGAACCCGGAGCTGTCCCCGAAGGCCAAGGGCCTCGCCCAGGCGCTGCGGCAGAACTGGAACATCGAGTTCGACGACGCCGGCGCGATCGGCCGCCGCTACCGCCGCCAGGACGAGATCGGCACGCCGTTCTGCGTGACCGTCGACTTCGACACCCTGGAGGACAACGCGGTCACCGTCCGCGAGCGTGACTCGATGAAGCAGGAGCGCGTCTCCCTCGACCAGATCGAGGGCTACCTGGCGGCCCGCCTGGTCGGCTGCTGATCGACTCTCTGCGCACGCCGGTGCCGGGTTCCTCCGCGGAGGGGCCCGGCACCGGCGCGTTTCACGCATGGACGGCCGAGTGGTCCCGCAGCGCCACCGCCGATTGGCCCTGTTTCCGGGGGCGGCGCGCCGCCAGGGTGAGGGGCATGAGCATCGCGTTTCTGCTGACCACTCTCGTCGTCGTCGCCACGCCGGGCACCGGAGTCGTCTACACCCTCGCCGCCGCGCTCTCCCGGGGCCGGCGCGCGAGTGTCGTCGCGGCCGTCGGGTGCACGCTCGGGATCGTGCCGCATCTGCTGGCCACGGTCACGGGGGTCGCCGCCCTGCTGCACGCCGGCGCGACCGCGTTCCAGGTGCTGAAGTACGCCGGGGTCGCCTACCTCCTGTACATGGCGTGGGCCACGCTGCGGGACAGGGAGGCGCTCGTGGTGGAGGAGCCGGCGGAGCCGGTGTCCGCGCGGCGGGTGATCGTGCGGGGTGTGCTGATCAACATCCTCAACCCGAAACTGACGATCTTCTTCTTCGCGTTCCTGCCGCAGTTCGTGAGTCCCGGGGAGCCGCACGCGGTGGTGCGGATGGTGGGGCTCGGCGGGGTGTTCATGCTGGCGACCTTCGCCGTGTTCGCCGCGTACGGGGTGCTCGCCGCGTCGGTGCGCAGCCATGTGATCGGGCGGCCCCGGGTGATGGCGTGGCTGCGGCGGGGCTTCGCGGGGTCGTTCGTGGCCCTGGGGGCGAAGCTGGCGTTCACGGCGCGGTAGCCGAAGGCCCGGGGCGGCGGATCCGGGGCGGGCTGACAAGTATCGAATGACAGATATTGAAATCTGTCAGCTGTCATGGCACAGTGGACGGCGTGACGATGCGAACCCGAACCCTCGGAACCACCGGCCCCCGGGTCTCCGCCCTCGGTCTCGGCTGCATGGGCATGTCCGCGCTGTACGGCGAGGCGGACCGGGCCGAGTCCGTCGCGACCATCCACGCGGCGCTCGAAGCGGGCGTCACCCTGCTGGACACCGGCGACTTCTACGGCATGGGCCACAACGAGATACTGATCGGCGAGGCCCTGCGCGCGGCCCCCGCCGCCCGGCGTGAACAGGCACTGGTCAGCGTGAAGTTCGGTGCCCTGCGCGACCCGGACGGCGGCTGGTCCGGCTACGACGGCCGGCCCGCCGCCGTGAAGAACTTCGCCGCGTACTCCCTCCAGCGGCTCGGCGTCGACCACATCGACGTCTACCGCATCGCCCGCCTCGACCCCGACGTGCCGGTCGAGGAGACGGTCGGCGCGATCGCGGAACTGGTCGAGAAGGGCTACGTGCGGCACATCGGCCTCAGCGAGGTCGGCGCCGACACGATCCGGCGGGCCGCCGCCACCGCGCCGATCTCCGACCTGCAGATCGAGTACTCCCTCATCTCGCGCGGCATCGAGGACGAGATCCTCCCCACCACGCGCGAGCTGGGCATCGGCATCACGGCGTACGGCGTGCTCTCCCGGGGCCTGATCTCCGGGCACTTCACCGCCGACCGGCAGCTCGGCGCCGGCGACTTCCGGGCGATGTCGCCGCGCTTCCAGGGAGACAACCTCCGGCACAACCTGAACCTCGTCGAGGCGCTGCGGAAGATCGCCGAGCAGAAGGGCGTCAGCGTCGCGCAGATCGCCATCGCCTGGGTGCTCGCCCGCGGTGAGGACATCGTGCCCCTGGTCGGCGCCCGCCGCCGCGACCGGCTCTCGGAGGCGCTGGGCGCGCTGGACGTCACGCTGGAGGCGGCCGACCTGACCGCGATCGAGGAGGCCGTACCGCCCGGAGCCGCCGCCGGCGACCGTTACCCGGCGGCCCAGATGGCACACCTCGAGAGCTGAACCGGGCTCCGGGTACGGTCAGGGGCATGGCACCGACCAGCGAGATCCTGACCGCCGAGCGCATCCTCGAGGCGACCGAGGAGGTGCTGCGCCGCCACGGCCCGGCCAAGGCCACCGTGGTGGACGTGGCCCGCGCGCTCGGCGTCAGCCACGGCAGCGTCTACCGTCACTTCCGCACCAAGGCGGCGCTGCGCGAGGCCGTCACCAAACGCTGGCTCGACCGCACGTCCGGGGAGCTGTCCGGGATCGTCGCCGAGGACCGCGACCCGGAGGCCCGGCTGCGGGACTGGCTCGCCACGCTGTTCGCCGCGAAGCGCCGCAAGGCGGGCGACGATCCGGAGCTGTTCGCCACGTACACGGTTCTCACCGGCGAGAACGGCACGGTGGTGGGCGAGCACATCGCCGACCTGACCGCACAGCTGGCCCGGATCGTCGAGGCGGGCGTCGAGTCCGGCACCTTCGCCGCCGGCACCGACCCCGGCACGACCGCCCGCGCCCTCTTCCACGCCACGGGCCGCTTCCACGATCCGCGCTACGCCCGGGAGTGGGAAGAGCCCGGGACCGAGGCGGACTTCACGGCGGTCATGGACCTGCTGGTCCGGGCGCTGCGGGCCTGAGAGGACCGCCGTCCCGGGTGCGCCCCCGCAGGGAGGGGCACAGGATGGGTAGTGAGGGGTGGGTCGCCGCGCGGGGGCGCTGAGAAGGAGATGGCGATCGTGGATCTCATACTGCGCCCGGGCACCGCGGACGATGCCGCGGAGTGCGGACGGATCTGTTACGAGGCCTTCGCGGGTATCGCCGAGGAGCACGCGTTCCCACCTGACTTCCCGAGCCCCGACGCGGGTGTCGCGGTGATCGAGGGAGCCCTCACGCACCCGGGTTTCTACAGTGTCGTCGCCGAGCTCGACGGGCGGATCGTGGGCAGCAACTTCCTCGACGAACGCTCGGCCGTCGTCGGGGTCGGGCCCATCACCGTCGACCCCGGCGTGCAGAACGCGGGCGTGGGCCGCCGCCTGATGCGGGACGTGATGGAGCGGGCCGACGAGCGCGGGGCGCCGGGCATCCGGCTGTTGCAGACCGGCTACCACAACAGGTCGTTCTCGCTGTACGTGAGTCTCGGCTTCGTCCACCGGGCCACGGTGGCCTGTGTGCAGGGCCCGCCGATCGGGCGTGCGATGCCCGGCTACACGGTGCGGGAGGCCACGGACGCGGACCTCGGCGCCTGCAACGACGTGTGCCGGCAGGTCCACGGCGTCGACCGCGGCGGCGAGGTCGCGGATGCGCTCAAACAGGGCACCGCCCGGGTCGTGGAGCGCGCCGGACGCGTCACCGGCTACGCCACCGGCCTCGCCTTCTTCGCGCACGCCGTCGGCGAGACCACCCCGGACGTACAGGCCCTGATCGCGGCGGCCCCGCAGTTCGCCGGCCCGGGCATCCTCGTCCCCGTGAGCGACGGTGTGCTGCTGAGGTGGTGCCTGTCCAACGGCCTCAAGGTCGTGCAGCTGATGAGCCTGATGACCATCGGTCTGTACAACCAGCCCGACGGGGCGTACCTGCCCTCGATCCTCTACTGAGGCCGGCCCCGCCCGGTCGTTCACGCAGCCGTCGGGTCCACCGTCGCCTGGTGGGCCTCCGCGAGGTGCTCCTCGGCCTTCAGCCAGGGCAGGAACTGGGCGCCTCTGCGCCAGCCGCAGGTGTCGCATCTGATCGTGCGCTGCACGCCCGTGCGCCGCACCCGCACCACGTGCTCCCGGCCGTGCTGGTCCCAGCGGCTGACCTTGCTGGTGTCGCTCTGCGCCATGACGCCTCCCGCGTCCAGGAATCCGGCGGATCCGGTCTGCTCGCAGCAAGGAGTGTGCTGCAAGACCAACATCAACAGGGTTTTCCCGGACGCGAGTTATCAGGCCGTGAGATACCTCAGGCGACCGTGCGCGGCAGCCGGAGACTCAGCAGGCCGGTCAGCACCACACCGGCGAGCTGCACCAGCAGCGTCGTGACCAGGGCGTCCCGCATGCCGATCCCCGGGACCAGGGACAGGAACAGCGTGCCCAGGGTCGCCACCCCGAGCGCCAGCGCCGACTGCTGAGTGGTGATCATCACGCCGCTGCCGACACCGGCGCGGGCGGGCGGCACCTCGGAGAGGATGACCCGGTAGACGACGGGGAGTTGCAGGGCCTGGCCCGCGCCGGCGACCGCCGCCCCGGGGAGCAGCTCGACGAAGCCGAGGTGCGGCCAGAAGCGCCAGGCGGCCAGGGCCATCAGCGCCAGACCCAGGCCCTGGAGCGCGGCGCCCGCCGTCACGACCCGCGTGCCGTACCGGGCGACCAGCCGCGGGCCCAGCAGCGAGAAGACGAAGAACACCACCGCCAGCGGCGCGAGCGCCAGGCCCGCGGCGACCGGGTCGAGCCCGGCGCCCTGCTGCAACGCCACGGCGATCACGAACATGAACCCGCTGAAGCCGATGGAGAAGGGCAGCACCAGCAGCAGCCCGCGGCGCAGGGAGGTGAGTGCGAACAGACTCGGCGGGACCAGCGGCGTGCGGCCCGCGCGGTCGGCTCGCCGCTCGACCACGTAGAACGCCGCCGCCACGAACGGGAACGCCACCAGCGACAGCCAGGTCCACAGCGGCCAGCCCGCCGCCCGGCCTTCGGTGAGCGGGACGAGCAGCGTGAGGAGCGAGGCCGCCAGGAGGACCGTGCCCGGGACGTCGACCGGCTCCGGGCGTGCGGAGCGGGTCTCGGGGACCGTGCGGGCGGCCAGGAACAGCCCGGCGAGGACGACCGGCACGTTGACGAGGAACACCGACCGCCAGCCGGTCCCCGCGATGTCGGCGGCCACCAGGACTCCGCCGAGGATCTGCCCGGCCACCATGGACAGCCCGGCGGTCGCGCCGTACAGGCCCATGGCCTTCGCCCGCCGGGGGCCGGTCGTCGTCGCCTGGATGGTCGCGAGCACCTGCGGCAGCATCGCGGCGGCCGAGGCGCCCTGTGCGACCCGGGCCGCGACCAGCGACCAGGCGCCGGGCGCCAGTCCGCACGCCAGCGAGGTCAGCCCGAAGGCCGCCATGCCGACGAGGAACAGCCGCCGCCGGCCGAACAGGTCACCGAGCCGTCCGCCGAGGACCAGCAGGACGGCGTACGACACCCCGTACCCGGCGACGACGAGTTCGAGGACCGACTCGCTCGCGGCGAGGTCGGTGCCGATGGTGGGCAGGGCGACGTTCACGATGAAGAAGTCGATGAGCGGGAGTGCCGCGGCCAGCAGCACCGTGAACAGTCCGAGCCCGCCGAGCGCGGGACCCGGGGCGGCGGGGGAGCGGACGGGACGTGAAGTGAGGGATTCCGTGGTCACGTCATCAGCCTGCGGCGGCGCTCAGGCTGGTACCAGAGTGTCCTTATCCTGGTAGTGACACCACCTGGAAACAGGGTCGGGACGGCGGCAGGCTGAAGGGTATGACGACCATGGCGCAGCAGACACCGGCCCACCCGCGCGAGGCGTCCGGCGACGGGGACGTCCGGCGGCACGAGCTGGCGGCGTTCCTTCGCAGCCGCCGGGAGCGGATCGCGCCCGAGCAGGTCGGTCTGCCCCGCGGCCGCCGGCGCCGCACGCCGGGGCTGCGCCGTGAGGAGGTCGCCCAGCTCTCCGCCGTGGGCGTCACCTGGTACACGTGGCTGGAGCAGGCCCGGGACATCCAGGTCTCCGTCCAGGTCCTCGACGCGCTGGCCCGCGCGCTGCTGCTCGACCCCAGCGAGCGCGCCCACCTCTTCCGGCTGGCCGGGGCCGCCGACCCGACGCCGGCGACCACGTGCCCGTCGGTCACGCCGGCGATGCGGGCGGTGCTGGAGCAGGTCGAGCCGTTCCCGGCGTGCCTGCAGAACAGCCGGTACGACATCCTCGCCCACAACCGCACCTACGGGTTGCTGTTGTGCGACCTGGACGCGGTGCCGCCCGAGGACCGCAACTGCATGGTCCTGTCCTACACGCACGCCGAGTGGCAGTCGTCGATCGTGCACCTGGAGGAGACGCAGCGGCTGATGGCCGCGCGCTTCCGGGCCGCGATGGCCGGCCATCTCGCCGAGCCCGCCTGGACGATGCTCCTGAAGCGACTGCGCACGGAGTCCCCCGCCTTCCGCACGGCCTGGGACCGCCACGAGGTCGTCGCCCACCGCACCAAGCGCAAGGAGTTCCTCAACCGCCACGTCGGCCGCATCACCGTCGACCACACGGACTTCTGGCTGACGCCGGGGACGGGCCCGCGGATCGTCACGTACGTCCCGGCGGACCAGGAGTCCCGGGAGCGCTTGGAGAGGCTGCAAGCCATAGCGCTGAGCAGAGAACCCGACCGTCAGGGGCGCGGGGAACTGCGCGACCAGCCAAAACTCACCCGCGGCTAGCCACGGTCCGCAGCCGCCACGACATCCCGCACCTCAGCGGACTCCAGCCTCGCGGCCGTCCGCTCGGCAGTCCCCCGGGCCCAGCGCCCACTGCTCACCGCCCCCAGCACCAGCACCGCGAACCCGCACGCCGCGATGATCCACCAGCCCGGCCGCGCGGCCGGCACGAACAACTCGCGGTACGAGGACGCGCCCACGCCGGAGGCGAGCACCGCGCCCACCACCGCGACGCCGAGCGTCTGGCCGAGCTGGCGGCTCGTGGAGGCGACGGCCGAGGCGACGCCCGCCTGGGCGCGCGGCATGCCGGAGACCGCCGTGTTGGTGATCGGCGCGTTGACGAAGCCGAAGCCGATGCCGAACAGGGCGTACGCCGCGAAGAGGGTGGTGTCGGAGGTGTCGGCCTCGAACGCGGCGAAGAGGATGCCGCTGACCGTCATCGCGCAGCCCGCGATCAGCAGCGGCACACGCGGGCCCCGGCTGCCGACCAGGCGGCCGGAGAGCGGGGCGCACAGGAACGTCGGGGCCGCCATCGGCAGCATCCACAGGCCCGCCTCCAGGGCGTTCAGGCCGCGCACGTTCTGCAGGTACAGCGTGGACAGGAACAGGAAGCCGCCGAGCGCGGCGAACGCGCTGATCGCGATCACCGTCGCCCCGCTGAACGGCGCCGAGCGGAAGAAGCGCAGGTCGATCAGCGGCTGCGCGCGGCGTGGTTCGTACCACAGCAGGCCGATCAGCGCGGCCAGGGCGACGACGGCCGGCGGGACGATCGAGGCGAACGGCGTGCTCGGCGCCGCGATGATCGCGTACGTGAGCGTGCCGAACAGCGCGATCACCAGGAGCTGCCCGACCGGGTCCGGGCGGCGGGCCTCGGCGGCCCGGGACTCGGGGACGAAGCGCAGGGTGAGGAGCAGTGCCGCCAGGCCCACCGGCAGGTTGATCCAGAAGATCGAGCGCCAGCCGACCGACTCGACGAGGAGCCCTCCGACCAGCGGGCCGGCGGCCATCGATATGCCGACGACCGCGCCCCACGCGCCGATCGCCCGGGCCCGCTCGCGCGGGTCGGTGAAGGTGTTGGTGATGATCGACATGGCGACCGGGTTCAGCATCGAACCGCCCACGGCCTGCACCATCCGGAAGGCGACCAGCGCTTCCAGGCTGGGCGCGAGGGAGCACAGGACCGAGCCGAGGGTGAAGACGACCAGGCCCGCCATGAAGACGCGCTTGCGGCCGATCCGGTCGGCGGTGGAGCCGGCGAGCATCAGCAGCGAGGCCAGGACCAGGGTGTAGGCGTCGATCGTCCACTGGAGGCCGGACGTGCTCGCGTGCAGGTCCTGTTGCATCGAGGGCAGGGCCACGTTCAGGACCGTGTTGTCCAGGCTCACGATCAGCAGGCTCATACAGCAGATCGCGAGCACCAGCATGCGGCGGCGAGGGCTGAGCTCGGGCATGGCCGCCATCGTACGCCGATTTCGATAGTGTGGCTAACTAATGAATTTTGCCATCTCATTGCACGGCACAATGGAGGCATGTCCACGCCCCTCCAGATCGGTCCGCACACCGTCCAGCCGCCCGTCGTCCTGGCCCCCATGGCCGGGATCACCAACGCGCCCTTCCGCACCCTGTGCCGGGAGTTCAGCGGCGGCAAGGGCCTGTTCGTCAGCGAGATGATCACCACCAGGGCGCTGGTCGAGCGCAACGAGAAGACGATGCAGCTCATTCACTTCGACGCGAGTGAGCGCCCCCGGTCCATCCAGCTGTACGGCGTGGACCCGGCGACCGTCGGCAAAGCCGTCCGCATGATCGCGGAGGAGGACCTCGCCGACCACATCGACCTGAACTTCGGCTGCCCGGTGCCGAAGGTGACCCGCAAGGGCGGCGGATCCGCGCTCCCGTACAAGCGGAACCTGCTGCGGGCCATCCTGCGCGAGGCCGTAAGCGGCGCCGGCGACCTGCCCGTGACGATGAAGATGCGCAAGGGCATCGACGACGACCACATCACCTTCCTCGACGCCGGCCGGATCGCCGTCGAGGAGGGTGTCACGTCCATCGCGCTGCACGGCCGCACCGCCGCCCAGCACTACGGCGGCACCGCCGACTGGGACGCCATCGCCCGGCTGAAGGAGCACGTGCCGGAGATCCCCGTGCTCGGCAACGGCGACATCTGGTCGGCCGAGGACGCCCTGCGGATGGTGCGGGAGACCGGCTGCGACGGAGTGGTCGTGGGGCGCGGGTGCCTCGGGCGGCCCTGGCTGTTCGCGGACCTCGTCGCGGCTTTCGAGGGGCGTGCTCAGGACATCGCACGGCCCACCCTCAGGGAAGTCGCCGACGTCATGGTCCGGCACGCCACGCTGCTCGGCGAGTGGATCGGGGACGAGTCGCGGGGCGTGATCGACTTCCGCAAGCACGTCGCCTGGTATCTGAAGGGCTTCGCGGTCGGCTCCGAGATGCGCAAGCGGCTCGCGATCACCTCGTCGCTCGAAGAGCTGCGGGCCGGTCTCGACGAGCTCGATCTCGACCAGCCCTGGCCCGCCGGCGCCGACGGGCCCCGGGGCCGTACGTCCGGCAACAACCGGGTGGTGCTGCCGGACGGCTGGCTCAAGGACCCGTACGACTGCGCGGGCATCAGCGAGGACGCGGAGCTGGACACCTCCGGCGGCTGATCAGCCGCCCGAGGCGTGCGGTGTGGAGCCGAACGCCCTGAGGAAACGGTCGCGGAACGCGCTCATCTTCCAGACGGGGGCGTCCCGGTCCGGCTTGAGGCCTTCCGTCCAGTTCCAGTCGGCGACCTTGTCGAGGACCTTCTGGTCCTTCGCGACGATCGACACCGGCACGTCCCGGCTCGCGCGGTTGCCGCTGACCCGGGCCATGGGCTGGTGGTCGCCGAGGAAGACCAGGACCGTGTCGTCGGTGCCGTAGCGCTCCAGCCACTGGGTGAGGCTGGTGACCGAGTACTGGATGGACTTGCCGTACTCCTCGCGGGACCTGGTGGTGTCGGTGATGACGTCCGAGGCGTTGTTGCCGGCCTTCTGGATCGGGTCGAAGACCGAGCCGTCGCCCAGTTCGTCCCAGCCGACCATCTTCGGGAGGGGTGCCCAGGGCTGGTGACTGGAGGTCAGGATGACGAACGACATCAGCGGCTTGTCGCGCTTCTTTCCGTGCACCCGGCGCTGGAACGCCTCCAGCGCGTACTGGTCGGGCATCGTCGACCAGCTGAACTTCGGCCCCTTGTAGCCCAGGTCGAAGGCGTCGTAGAGCTTGTCGAGGCCGTACCACTTCTCCTCCGGCCAGCCCTTCTGCACGCCCGGCATCACACCGACCGTGTCCCAGGCGCCGGTCTTCTGGAACGCCTTGGTGAGGGTGAGGTGGTCGCCCGCCGTGACCGTGCGGTAGCGGCGCTGGTTGTCGATCCACAGGCCGGACATGGTCGTGGAGTGGCCGAGCCAGCTGCTGCCGCCGAAGGTCGCCGACGTCAGCCAGCCGCTGCGGGCGTGGAAGCCGGCCTTCGCCAGGGCCTCGGTGCTCGTGTCGAGGGTGCGGTCGACGCCGGGTGCCATGACCGGGTCCTCGACGGCGCTGCGGCCGTAGCTCTCGATGAACGTGAAGATCACGTCCTTGCCGCGCAGGTCGGGCAGGAGCTGACCGGGCGGGGTGTTGCCGAAGGTGTCCGCCTTCGACTGCCGCACGAACGCCGCCTCGTCCCGCAGCGACTCCACCGTCCGCTGCGCGTGCACCCGCAGGGCCCCGGCCCCGCGCTCGGAGGCGACCGGACCGCCGAACAGCGTCAGGCCCAGCGCCGAGCAGGTGACCCAGACCGTGCCGGCGAGCAGGGTGCCCTTGGTCGCCCGGAGCCGGTGGCGGGCCAGTACGTCGCTGAGCCGGATCGTCGCCGCGACCATGACGGCCGCCACGAGCAGGACGAGCACGACCGCGCCGACGGCGGCGGCGGTCGCGACGCCCCCGCCCAGCGTGTCCTCGACGTACGCCTGCGCGTCCGGGAGCAGGTCCCAGTCCAGCGCGGCGTTGAAGCCCCGGCCCAGGTACTCGTTGAACCCCATGTCGAGCAGATTCACCGTGGTCAGCGCGGTGAGACCGAGCCCGTACAGCACCGCCGCCACGAGCCGGGGCCGGCGCGGCAGCGCCAGCATCACGACGGCCCCGACGACCGCCTCCGCGGGGATCCGCGCGAAGCGGTCCGGTTCGACGGCGGGGAGGGTGTTGGGCATGAGCAGGGCCCCGAGGACCAGGACGGCGGCGAGGGCGGTGGTGGTCAGGCGGAGGGCGCGGGCGGCCCGGGGGTGACGGGTGCGCCAGGTGCGCAGGTGGGTGAACCGGGATCTGGGCCCGGGAGTCTCCACTTCCTCGGTGACGGCATCCCCCCTCTCCGCACGCTCCGCCTCGGACCCGTCCCCTGGTATGCCCGGCTGCGATGACTGGCGGAAGCGTGTGAAGACAGGCACCCGGAGGTCCTTCCCGTACGAAACCCGGTGAGGTGGCGGACCCGCGTGGGGGTACGGGTCCGCCGCAGTTCCGTACGGGGCGCCCACCAGGTGCGTTCAGCCCACCGGGCCAGCGCTCGGCAAACACCGGGCAAACGGCCGGCCAACGGGCCGGCCGGCCCGCCCTCAGGCGCCGCCGACCGCCGTGAGCAGTGCCAACGGGGCCGACGCCGACCGGGACTCGCGGACGCACGCGTGCGGGTACGGCACCGGCTCGGGATGGGTGTCGCGGCCGTAGCCCGCGAGGACCTCCGGCAGCCGGTGGCCGGTCGTGCTGGCCGCGTCGACCAGGCCGCGGGCGATCGCGCGGGCCTCGTCGTGCAGCCCGTAGCGGGCCAGGCCCAGCGCGATCAGCGCGTTGTCGTGCGGCCAGACCGAGCCGCGGTGGTAGGAGAGCGGGTGGTAGGCGGGCTGGCCGGCGGCCAGGGTGCGCACGCCCCAGCCGGAGAAGAAGTCCGGTTCGAGCAGGCGCCGGCCGACCAGTTCGCCGTACTCCTTGTCCAGCAGGCCCGACCACAGCAGGTGCCCGGCGTCGGAGGCGAGCGCGTCGACCTGGTCGCCCCGGCCGTCGAGCGCGAGCGCCGGGAAGGAGTGCTCCGGCATCCAGAAGTCCCGCTGGAAACGGTCGCGCAGATCACCGGCCGCCTGCTCCAGCAGATCCGCGTACGTCCCGTCCTGCCAGACCGTGCGCGCGAGCCACGCCGTGCGGCGCAGCGCGTCGTACGCGTAGCCCTGGGCGCCCGCGGCCATCACCGGGCCGCCCGGCCGGGTGCCCTCGGCGGAGCAGATGGCGCCGGGGGAGTCCTTCCAGTTCTGGTTGGCGAGGCCGCCCTGGTCGGCGCGGTAGACGAGATAGCCGCGCGAGGTCAGGCCACCGTGGTCGAGCATCCAGCCGACCGCCGCCCGGGCATGCGGCTCCAGGCGGCGGGCCGGGCCGGTGTCGCCGGTCTGCTCGGTGTACGCCCCGAGCAGGACGAGGAACAGGGGCGTGGCGTCGACCGAGCCGTAGTAGCGGCCGTAGGGGACCTGGCCGAAGTGCGCCAGTTCGCCGTGCCGCACCTCGTGCACGATCTTGCCGGGCTGGGCGACCTCGCTGACACCGGTGTCCGTGGCCTGGGTCGCGGCGAGCGCGGGCAGTGTGGCGGCGGCCAGCCGGGGCCGGTAGGGCAGGGCGAACAGCGAGGTCAGCAGGGCGTCCCGGCCCAGCAGGGTCAGGAACCAGGGGGCGCCGGCGGCCGGCACGCGCAGCTCCTCGCCGTCCGGGCCCTTCGCCGGGACCTGGAGCGAGGCCAGGTCGGCGAGGCCCCGGGTGCAGGCCGCGGACAGCTCCGGCCAGCCGGCCGGCAGGGCCACGCCCTCCATGAACCGGCCCTCCCGGTCGAGGAGTTGCTCCTTCAGGGCGGCGGGGGAGCGGGGCACGCGCAGGGCGCGCTTGTCGCCGTGCGGGCGGGCCATGACCCGCAGGACCAGCTCGGCCGTGCCGTGCGGTTCGAGGTCCAGGGTCCACACCAGGCGGCGGGCGCCGGTGCCGGTCTCCTCCACGGTGTCCGGCTGGGGCTCGGCCGTCACGGTCGTGACGGACAGCCACTCGCCGCGCCGGTAGCTGAACTCCACACCGTGCCCGAGGACCTTGCGGGAGCGGACGGCGCCCGCCTTCGTGTAGGTGCGGTGGTCGGAGCGCAGCTCGAACTGGTCGGTGAAGTCGGCGTCGGCGGTGACCGCGAGGCGGACCGTCGTGGGCACCGGGCGGTTGCTGGTGACCCGCAGCGACTCCACGAACGAGGCGTCCCCGACGGCCTGTTCGCGAAAGAGCGTGTACGCGGGCGGCTCGTTGCGGCCGCCGCGCGGCACCAGGACGCAGCGCGCGGTGTCCCCGTCGGCCACCGGCGTCAGCGTCTCGGGCACGGCCCCGTCGACGGTGAGCTGCCACCGGCTCAGGTGCCGCGCGTCCCGTACGAACATTCCGTCCGGGGCGCTGCCGCCCCGGTAGCCGCTGATGTCGCCGCGGTCGCCGACGGCGGCGAACGTCCCGCCGTGCACGAGCAGATGATGCCGGTCCGTCATCCCCGGTCCCCTCCCTTGATCGCCGTGACGCCGTTCCTGTCCCATGCGGGCCGGTCGTGCAGCAGGTCGAGCGTGAGCGCGGCGGTCCAGCCGAAGCCGGTGGCGCCGCAGGCCTGTGCGGTGTACGGGTCCACGTACTCCGCGAAGTCGGAGGCGCCCGCGGTGTGCAGGATCCCCTTGCGCAGGGCGTCGGCCCGGCCGCGCTCGCCGTGCAGCCGCAGCCCGCGCTCCAGCAGCCAGCTGGTGTTGAACCAGGCCGGGCCGCGCCAGTAGCGGTGCGGGTCGAAGGCCTCGCCGAGCAGGTCGTAGCTGGGCACGAGCCGGGTCGTGCCGCCGAGCCCGAAGTGCGGGCCGCTCAGGGTGCGCACCAGGGTCGCCGCGAGGTCTTGCGGCAGGCTCGGCAGCAGCAGCGGGACGAGCCCGGAGACACCACGCTCGGGGATCAGCTCCGCGGCGGGCACGTCCCGGCACAGGAACATCCCCGCCGTCGGCTCCCACAGCCGCTCCACCAGGGCGGCGGTGAGGCGCTCGGCGCGGTCCTGCCGGGCCGAGGCCGCCGCGCCCAGTTCGTTGGCGATCCGGGCCAGGGCGTACTCGGAGGCGATGAGCAGGGCGTTGAACGCCGGGTCCTCCACGGCGAAGTCGCCCGGTCCGTCCTGATACCCACGGTCCCGGTAGTCGGCCGCCAGCCGTACGTACCGTCCGTAGTCCAGATCCGTCGGCCGGTCCTCGGGGGAGCCGTGCGCGAGGTCGGCGCGGCGGAAGGAGCTGGCCGGGGCCGGAGTGACCCGGGAGAGCGGGCGGTCCCAGCAGGGGCTGTTGTCCATACCCTGTTCCCAGGGGTGCACGACGGACACCAGTCCGCCCCCGCCCAGGTCACGCCGGTGCAGCAGATACCGGTGCCAGGCCGCGAGGCGGGGATACGCCCGGGCGAGGAAGCCGCGCGCCCGGGACAGACCGGGGTCGGCGAGGTGCACCAGCCACGCGGCCAGCGCGTGGACCGGTGGCTGCACGATCCCGGAGGTCTGTACGGTGCGCGGGGCGCCCGCCGCCCGCCCGGCGGTCGAGGAGCGCCAGAAGTCGGGGCTCGGGAAGTACGCGTCGAGGGGGACGGAGGGGTTGAAGACGATGTGCGGGATCCGCCCGTCCGCCCACTGGGCCCCCAGCAGCGTCTCCAGCTCCGTCTGCGCCCGTAACGGCGACACGTGCCGCAGGCCGATCGCGATGAACGCCGAGTCCCAGGACCACTGGTGCGGATACAGACCGCGCGAGGGCACGGTGGACGTGCCCGTCCAGCCGGCCTCCAGCACGGCGGCTGCCCGGACGTGCAGGGGTGGCGCGGGACGGGACGGATCGTATGCAACGGTTCGTCCTGTGGGACGGGGGGCGCGTTGGGCAATGCTGTCCACTCGGGGCTCTCCGGAAAGACGTCCGGCCGACCGGTTCGGCTGCGGCTACCGTGGGGTTACGTCTATTTAACACGCAAAACCCACTATGTAAGGCAAGGTTGAGAAACACAAGGGGGTGTGCATGACCGGACGGCCCGTCAGAACGGGACGAGGTGCCGGCCAGGCGAGTGCCGGGGAACTGCTCGAACTGGTGCGCAGTCGCCGCGCCGTGACCCGGGGTGCGCTCCAGCAGGCGACCGGGCTGTCGCGGGCCACCGTCGGGCAGCGGCTGGACCGGCTGTTCCGCGCGGGCTGGCTGCGCGAGGGCGCCGTGGGGCCGGTGGACTCCCCGCTGGGCGGGCGCCCCTCCATCACCCTGGAGTTCGACGACGAGCACGCGGTGGTCCTGGCCGCCGACCTCGACACCCGGCACGCGCGGGCGGCCGTGCTGTCGCTGAGCGGCGAGATCCTCGCCGAGCACTCCGGCACCCTCGTCGTCGAGGACGGGCCGGACGCCGTGCTGGGGGAACTCGGCCGCTGGTTCGGCGAGCTGCTGGAGAAGACCGGCCGCGGGGCCGATTCGGTGTGCGGGGTCGGGCTCGCCGTGCCCGGCCCGGTCGACACCGAGACCGGCCGCGTCGTCCAGCCGCCGATGATGCCCGGCTGGGACGGCTACGACATAAGGAGCCGGCTGGCCCGGGCGCTCACCGAGCACACGGGCGCCGCCGCCGTGCCGGTGCTGGTGGACAACGACGCCAACCTCATGGCGTACGGCGAACAGCGCACCGGCTATCCCGACTGCTCCGCCTTCGTACTGGTCAAGGTCTCCACCGGCATCGGCGCCGGGGTCGTGGTGGACGGGGCGGTGTTCCGGGGCATCGACGGGGGCGCCGGGGACATCGGGCACATCCGGGTGCCGGAGGGCACCCAGACGCTGTGCCGGTGCGGTTCCTACGGCTGTCTGGCCGCCATCGCGAGCGGCGGGGCGGTGGCGCGGCGGCTCGCGGAGGCCGGGGTGCCGGCGGCCTCCGGCTCGGACGTGCGGGACCTGCTGGCGTCCGGCCATCCCGACGCGGTCGGCCTCGCCCGGGAGGCCGGGCGCCGGGTCGGGGACGTGCTGGCGACCGTGGTGACGCTGCTCAACCCCGGGGTGCTGATGATCGCCGGGGATCTGGCCGGAACCCCGTTCCTCACGGGCGTGCGCGAACTGCTCTACCAGCGGGCGCTGCCCCGCTCCACCGCCCACCTGGACATCGTGACGGCACGGCTCGGCGAGCGGTCCGGGCTGGTCGGGGCCGGGGCGATGGTCGTGGAGCATCTCTACGCCCCCGAGCGGGTCGAGGAGCGGCTGCGCGCGCTCGGGGTGTGACCGGGACATTTCGCCCCCGGGACGCGTCCGCATGGTGAAATCTCGTCGGCTGTGGCAGCGTGATTCTCGCCACCCTTGATAAGGGTTGCGCTCAGATGAGCGGATCTTGAGCGGCTGCACTTCTCCAAAGACTGGCACTGAGTGCCACCCTTTGATCGTTCATCGAGCGAAATCAAGCGTGCTGAACGCCGCTCATATGAGCGTGAGGCGGGCTCAACGGAGGTTCGTGCGTTCAAGAAGTGAAAACATACGGCTGTGATCGCTTGCCGAGCCTTGACTTTCGATCCACTGGCGGACGAGTGGTTACAGGCGTATGACGCGCGAGTGGACGTACCCAGAAGCCTTTGATCTGGGTATGTTCCTCGCCGTCAGGGCAGCCACCGCGTCCTCGAGGAGTCGAGACCCGTGTCGGAAAACAAAGATCCCCACGTAGCTGAGCACGGTAAGAGTGTTGAGGGCGTGAAGTTCGTTTACGACTTCACCGAGGGCAACAAGGACCTCAAGGACCTCCTCGGTGGCAAGGGCGCGAACCTCGCCGAGATGACGAACCTGGGCCTTCCGGTCCCGCCCGGCTTCACGATCACCACCGAGGCGTGCAAGGTCTACCTGGAAAGCGGCGAGGAGCCGGCGGCACTGCGTGACGAGGTGAGTGCGCACCTCGACGCGCTGGAGCAGCGCATGGGCAAGAAGCTCGGCCAGGCCGACGACCCCCTGCTGGTCTCGGTGCGCTCGGGCGCCAAGTTCTCCATGCCGGGCATGATGGACACCGTCCTCAACATCGGCCTCTCCGACAAGTCGGTGCAGGGCCTGGCCAAGCAGGCCGGCGACGACCGCTTCGCGTGGGACTCCTACCGCCGCCTCATCCAGATGTTCGGCAAGACCGTCCTCGGCGTCGACGGCGAGCTCTTCGAGGACGCGCTGGAAGCGGCCAAGGCGGCCAAGAAGGTCACCGTCGACACGGAACTGGAGGCGGCCGACCTCAAGAAGCTCGTCACCAAGTTCAAGAAGATCGTCAAGACCGAGGCCGGCCGGGACTTCCCGCAGGACCCGCGCGAGCAGATGGACCTCGCCATCCACGCGGTCTTCGACTCCTGGAACACCGACCGCGCCAAGCTCTACCGCCGCCAGGAGCGCATCCCGCACGACCTCGGCACGGCCGTCAACGTCTGCTCGATGGTCTTCGGCAACCTCGGCCCCGACTCCGGCACCGGCGTCGCCTTCACCCGTGACCCCGCCTCCGGCCACCAGGGCGTCTACGGCGACTACCTGCAGAACGCGCAGGGCGAGGACGTGGTCGCGGGCATCCGCAACACCGTGCCGCTCGCGGAGCTGGAGCAGATCGACAAGAAGTCGTACGACCAGCTGATGCAGATCATGGAGACGCTGGAGAACCACTACAAGGACCTCTGCGACATCGAGTTCACCATCGAGCGCGGTGTGCTGTGGATGCTCCAGACCCGGGTCGGCAAGCGCACCGCGGGCGCGGCCTTCCGCATCGCGACCCAGCTGGTGGACCAGGGCCTGATCGACGAGGCCGAGGCGCTCACCCGCGTCAACGGCGCCCAGCTCGCGCAGCTGATGTTCCCGCGCTTCGACGAGAGCGCGAAGGTCGAGACGGTCGGCCGGGGCATCGCGGCCTCGCCGGGCGCGGCGGTCGGCAAGGCCGTGTTCGACTCCTACACGGCGGTCAAGTGGTCCCGCTCCGGCGAGAAGGTCATCCTGATCCGCCGTGAGACCAACCCCGACGACCTGGACGGCATGATCGCAGCCGAGGGCATCCTGACCTCGCGCGGCGGCAAGACCTCCCACGCGGCCGTGGTCGCGCGCGGCATGGGCAAGACCTGTGTCTGCGGCGCCGAGGAGCTGGAGGTCGACACCAAGCGCCGCCGGATGACCGTGCCGGGCGGGCACGTCGTAGAGGAGGGCGACGTCGTCTCCATCGACGGCTCGACGGGCAAGGTGTACCTCGGCGAGGTACCGGTCGTGCCGTCCCCGGTCGTGGAGTACTTCGAGGGCCGGATGCACGCCGGTGCCGAGGACGCCGACGAGCTCGTCGAGGCGGTCCACCGCATCATGGCGTTCGCCGACCGCAAGCGCCGCCTGCGCGTCCGGGCCAACGCGGACAACGCCGAGGACGCGCTGCGGGCCCGCCGCTTCGGCGCCCAGGGCATCGGCCTGTGCCGCACCGAGCACATGTTCCTCGGCGACCGGCGCGAGCTGGTGGAGCGGCTGATCCTGGCCGACACCCAGGCCGAGCGCGAGGAGTCCCTCAAGGAGCTGCTGCCGCTCCAGAAGCAGGACTTCGTCCAGCTCTTCGAGTCGATGGACGGCCTCCCGGTCACCGTCCGCCTCCTGGACCCGCCGCTGCACGAGTTCCTGCCCGACATCACCGAGCTGTCGGTCCGCGTGGCCCTGGCGGAGTCCCGCCAGGAGCCGCACGAGAACGAACTCCGCCTCCTCCAG
The DNA here is from genome assembly GCF_044327915.1 of Streptomyces afghaniensis. NCBI lineage: Bacteria > Bacillati > Actinomycetota > Actinomycetes > Kitasatosporales > Streptomycetaceae > Streptomyces > Streptomyces afghaniensis. The sequence continues at coordinate 316,565 of NZ_JBIRGJ010000002.1, read as the reverse complement.
GCGGTCCACCGCCTGCACGAGCAGAACCCGATGCTCGGCCTGCGCGGCGTGCGCCTCGGCCTGGTCATCCCCGGCCTGTTCACCATGCAGGTCCGGGCGATCGCCGAGGCCGCCGCCGAACGCAAGGCCGCCAAGGGCGACCCGCGCGCCGAGATCATGATCCCGCTCGTCGGCACGGTGCAGGAGCTGGAGATCGTGCGCGAGGAGGCCGACAAGGTCATCGCCGAGGTCGAGGCGGCCTCGGGCACGCAGCTCAAGCTGTCCATCGGCACGATGATCGAGCTGCCGCGCGCCGCCCTGACCGCCGGCCAGATCGCCGAGGCCGCCCAGTTCTTCTCCTTCGGCACGAACGACCTGACCCAGACGGTGTGGGGCTTCTCCCGGGACGACGTGGAGGCCAGCTTCTTCACCGCGTACCTGGAGAAGGGCATCTTCGGCGTCTCCCCGTTCGAGACGATCGACAAGGACGGCGTCGGCTCCCTGGTGAAGCTCGCCGCCAAGGCCGGCCGCGAGACCCGCCCCGACCTCAAGCTCGGCGTCTGCGGCGAGCACGGCGGCGACCCGGAGTCGGTCCACTTCTTCCACGAGGTGGGACTCGACTACGTCTCCTGCTCCCCCTTCCGCATCCCGGTGGCCCGGCTGGAGGCGGGCCGGGCGGCGGTCCAGTCGCAGGGCAGCGACCACCGGTAGACCCGTGGCCCGTGCAGGGCCACTCGAGAACCCGGAGCCGTCGGCGGTCCCCGACCACCCTCACCGATCGCGGCGGCTCCGGAGCACGGAGGAGAGCGGGGCGGCACCTTGTGCGGAGGTGCCGCCCCGCTCTTCCGGCTCCTGCCGGGTTGTGCGGGACACTGGGGCATGGACACCAAGCCGGCCCCGGGCACCCTGAGCACAGGCCGTCGTTCGCACCTGGACGAGGCACTGGAGATCTTCGAAGCCGATCTGAACCCGGACGACCCCGTGCACCGGAGCGCGGGACAGCTCGCGAACCTGGCCGTCCAGGTGCTCGGCGAGTACGCGGACCTCCTCGCCGAGGCCGACCGGCATCTGCCACCGGCCGAGCGCACCCGCGTCGTGTCCGCCCACAAGGAGCGTGCCATCGAGGGGCTGTCCCGGCTTGCGGAGATCCTGGACATCGAGATCGAGGACGCCGGCTGACGGCCGGCCCACCCGCAGTGTCGGCACCGCCTACCCGGAGGAGCGGAACTGGTTCGACATCGCGCTGGGCCGCTGCTTCGACGTGCTGATCCATCAGGACCGGGTGCGGGAGGCAAGGGCCTTGGGGGGCTCTCACTGCTGCAGACCTTCCCGCAGGCATACGACGGTTCCGGTCAGGGCGGCCGTGTGCAGGGCGGTGAGGGCCGGCAGCGGCGTAGCCAGTGGGGTGGATTCCAGGTCCGCGAGGGCGAACAGGCCGTCCTGGTCGTGTTCGCGACTGCGCCTGACGGTCTGTCCGGGGGCGAGGCGGCCGCCGTGGAAGTAGAAGTCGATCACCGGGCCCGTGCCCTTCACGTCGGCCCGGTGGTCGTAGCCGATGAACCGGGGCTCCCGGTCCAGGACGATGCCGGTCTCCTCGTGCAGCTCCCGGCACGCGGCACCGAGGGGGTCCTCCCCGTGGTCGAGCATGCCGCCCGGCAGCCCCCAGAGCCCGGCACCGGGCTCGTCCCCGGCGTAGCGCAGCATCAGCATCCGGTCCTCGGCGTCGAGGAGCAGGACGCACGAGGCGACGATGGTCTGCGGCAGCGTCCTGACCCACTCGTCGCGCGGCAGCACGCGCGGTACGTCGGTGGCGGGCACGGTCGTGTCCACGGTGGTGTTCCTTCCGTCGTCCGGGCAGCCCGGGACGAGCTGCCCGAACGGTGGAACGGCCGGACGCGCGGATGGTCACCGCGTACTCGTGTCACGTGTCGCAGGCGATCCCGTCGTCGTCACGGTCCAGGTGGGAGGCGTAGCCGGGTTCACCGCGGCGGATGGGGGCGGCGCCGGCGGCACGGACGGCGTCGCAGTTGGCGTAGTAGACGTCCGCCGAGCCGTCCGAACCGCCCGAACCGCCCGAACCACTGTCGTCGGAGCCGCCGCCCGCGGCCGGTCGTGCGGTGACCGTGGTGGTGGCTCTGACGGTCTTGGTGGCGGTGACCGTGGGAGCGGGTTCCGGCTTCTTCGCGAGCGGTGTCGCGGTGGCGGTGGCGGTCGCGGTGACCGTGACCGTCGGCTGCGGCTTGGCGGCCGCGGGCTTCACGTCGGCCGTCGTGTCGCCGGAGGCGCCGATACCGACACCGATGAACCAGGCCAGGCCGAGGGCGGGCAGCACATAGCGCTTCCGTGCCCAGCGGGGCGCCGGGCGGGCGGGCTGCGGCGCGGGCGGCACGGGATACGGGTTGTTGTGCGGGCCGGTGTACGGATTGGTCATGGTCATCCCCCCAGTGGTGGCACGTGAGGGGATGACCGTAGGTCCGCGCACCCCCGGGTGGGGGAGAGGTGACCATTTTGTGATGGTCACGTGAAGCGGGGTGGTGCGGCTATGCGCGGAACGGGCCCTTCACCTCGTAGGTGATGCCGCCCGAGGAGCTGCCGCTGGTGCCGCGCTGGCTGGAGAAGTACAGGCGGGTGCCGTCGGGGGAGAAGGCCGGGCCCGTGATCTCGGAGCCGGACTGGCCGTCGATGCGGAGGAACGGGGCGACCACGTCGGCGGGGGTGATGACGCAGATCTCCATGTTGCCGCCGTCCTCGGCGACGAAGAGGTCGCCGGAGGCGGCGCCGGTGACGTTGTCGACGCCGGTGAGGGGGGCCGTGCCGCTCACCAGGGAGTCGTCGTAGGCGAGTTCGATGGTCTGGGCGGCGGCGTTGTACTGCCAGACGCGGTTGTCGCCCTTCGTGGTGAACCAGCAGGTGTCGTTCGCGTAGTAGCAGCCCTCACCGCCGTTGAAGCGCTTGGCGCCGGAGACCTGGCTGCGGGTGGCGGTCGCGCCGGAGGGGTCGGGGACCCGGGCCCAGGTGACCGGGCCGCTCGTGCCGCTGCCGGCCACCATGACCTCCAGCGTGCCGGAGGAGAGGTCGCCCCATGTCGTCGGGCGGAAGCGGTAGAAGCAGCCGTCCGTCACGTCCTCCGTCATGTAGACGACCTGGCGGACCGGATCGGCCGCGGCCGCCTCGTGCTTGAAGCGGCCCATCGCGTCACGGCGGACGGAGGCCTTGGCGCCCCAGGGGTCGGTCTCGAAGACGTAGCCGCGGTCGACCTCCTCGCAGGACAGCCAGGTGTTCCACGGCGTCTTGCCGCCGGCGCAGTTCTGGCGGGTGTTGGACAGGATGCGGTACGCGCCGGTGATCGCCCCGGTCGAGGAGAACCTCACCGCGCTCGCGCCGCCCGAGGGGTTGATCTCGGAGTTGGAGACATAGATCCAGCCCGTGCCGTCGGCGTAACAGGCGCCGCCGTCCGGGGCGTTGTGCCAGGTGTAGGAGGTGGTCCCGACCCGCTGGCCCGACCGGGCGATCACCCGGCTGGTGAAGCCGCTGGGGAGTCTGATGCCGTTGGCGTCCGGGGAGCCCAGCGGCCCGTAGGGGCCGGCGCCGGGCTGGGCGGGAGCCGCGTACGCGGCGCCGCGCCACAGGGTTCCGCCCAGGGCGGCCGAAGTGCCGCCGAGGACGGCCGCACGCAGGAGGCTACGACGTTCCACTCTCACTCCAAGAGGTGCCGTACCGCCCTGCCGCCGGTCGACGGCAGGGTTGTGCGCGGGGGGAGGCGGGAGGGACGCTAAGCGGGCAGGGTTGACGGAGCGTGGACAACTCGTGACCGTGGGGCGGCAGGCTCACGCGGGCAGCGCCGGGGCCTCCCGTCTCCGGCCGCCCCTCGGCCGGTCGGCGCCCGGTGGGTGTCCCTCGGCCGGTGGTCGTACGGACGGCAGCCGGATCACCACGTCCAGGCCGCCCGTCGCCGCCGCGTGCAGGGTCGCCTCGCCGCCGCTGGCGTGGGCGAGGCGCTGCACCAGGGCGAGGCCGAGTCCCGAGCCGCCCTTGGGCGCGCCCGGGGCGCGCCAGAAACGGTCGAAGGCGCGGGCCCGCTGCTCCTGCGTCATGCCGGGGCCCTCGTCGGTGACGTGCAGGTCGACCCAGCGGGGGCGGCTGTCGCGCAGGGCGCGCCGGGGCGGGGCCGGCATCCGCAGCTCGATCGTGACGGTGCTGCCGGGCGGGGACGCCCGCAGGGCGTTGGACAGCAGGTTGTCCATGATCTGCTCGACGGCCCCCGGCACCGCGAGCACCGGGCCGACACTGCCCCCGAAGAGCACGAGGGAGACGTCCTCCCGTGCGAACAGGGGCTGCCAGGTGCGGTGCCGTTCCGCGCAGACCGCGCCCAGGTCGACGGTGGCGGGGATCGCCGCGTGCTCCTCCAGCCGGGCCATCGCCAGCAGGTGCTCGACCATCCGGGCGAGCCGGTCCGTCTCCGTGACGGCGGCGGTGAGACTGCCCCGGGCCCGGGCGGCGACGTCCGGCTCCAGATTCTCCAGGCGCAGCCGCAGCGCCGCGAGCGGGGTCTTCAGCTGGTGCGAGGCCTCGCCGGCGAACGCCCGCTGGGAGGCGAGCAGATGGGCGAAGCGGGCCGCGGTGCGGTTGAACGCCGCCGCCAGACTCCGTACTTCCGGTGGGCCCTTCGTGATCGTCACCGGGGTGAACCGGCCGCTGCCCTCTCCCAACTCGTGCGTCGCCTGCTCCAGTTCGCGGATGGGCCGGCCGGCCCAGCGGGCGAAGGCGAAGCCGACCACGGCCACCGCCGTCAGCACGGCCAGTCCGCCCAGGGCGAGCAGCAGCCACACGTGGTGGACCCGCTCGTGCACCGTCCGCGTGGGCACCGTAAGCCACACGGCGCCCACCGGGCGGGCCTCCTGACCGACCGGCGCGGCCACCGACAGGTACTCGACCCCGCCGATCGTCGAGGTGCGCACGTCCACCGTCGAGGTGCCCCGCAGCGCGGCCGCGATGCCCGGCCGGTCGGCCAGAGCGCCGGACACCGAGGTGTCCATCGGGTGCGAGGTGGCCAGCGGCACGCCCGAGACGCCGACGATCACCACCTTCCCGCCGATGCGCTGCGCGCAGTGCGCCACCCGCGCGGGCAGGTCCCGCTCGGCCCGCCCCGCCGCGAGGGACAGCGCGGCGTAGGCGGAGACCGACTCGGCCTCGTCCTTCGCCGCGTTGACCACCTGCTCCCGCTCGCCGCGCGAGTAGACGAAGCCCAGCGGGATCTCCAGGCAGAGCAGCACCAGCGCGGCGAGGCTGAGGTAGCTGATCAGCAGCCGACGGGTCATGGAGAGGCCACCCGCGGGGCGTTCGGCCCCGTGTGCACGGCCAGCCGGAAGCCGACGCCGCGCAGGGTCCTGATCCACGCCGGGTGGCCCAACTTGCGGCGCAGCGCGGCCACATGGACGTCCAGCGTCTTCGTCGGGCCGTCGTAGTGCGGATCCCAGACGCGGTCGAGGATCTGCTGGCGCGAGTAGACCGCGCCCGGGTCCTCACTGAGCAGCGCCAGCAGGTCGAACTCCTTGGGGGTGAGCGGTATCGGGGAGTCGCCGACCCAGACCTGACGGGTGCGGCGGTCCACGACGAGCGGGCCCGGGTCGTGCGGAGGGTCGGGGGCCGGGTCGTACGACGGTGTGGCAGAGGGGTCGGCTGCTGTGACCGGCGATGTCGCCGGAGTGGCCGGAGTGGCCGGAGTGGCCGGTGTGGCCGGTGTGTCCGGCGGCTCCGGGAACGCCTGCTGTGTGCGTTGCGTGCGGCGGGTCACCGCCCGGACCCGGGCCACCAGTTCCCGCACGCTGAATGGTTTCGCCAGGTAGTCGTCGGCGCCCAGTTCCAGGCCCAGCACGCGGTCGGCCTCCTCGCCGCGGGCGCTGAGGATGACGATGGGCACGTCCGAGACCTGCCGGATGCCGCGGCAGACGTCGATGCCGTCCATGTCGGGCAGTCCCAGGTCGAGCAGGACGACGTCGTTGTACGGGCCTCTCAGCCCGTCCGTGCCCGTGGCGACGTGGTCGACCGTCAGCCCGAAGTGGCCCAGCCCTTCGGTGAGCGGTTCGGCGATCGTCTCGTCGTCCTCGATGAGCAGCACTCGTAGGCCCATACGTCCTGTCTCTCCGTGAAGCCGACATGAATCCGGGCAGCGTGAATTCGCATTTGCCGCCCTGGAGTTCACACGCTACAAGATGACCGTTCGTCTGGGTATCCGGACAAAGAATGTTCAATTCCTGGCCGGGCTCTGGAGTTCGCTTAACCTTCCGTTGTAGGTCGTCCGTCTACGGTGGGGTGAACAGAGCGAAACCGCAGTTCAGGAGGCTGAGTTGAAGGCATTGCTGGATCGTGCCCGCACGTTCAGGACGCGCGTCGATTTCGACAGTGGCGAATACCGGAAACTGGCCGAAGGGCAATATCCGGAGGCGTTGTTCATCACCTGCTCGGACTCCCGGGTCATACCCGCACTCATCACGGGCGCACGGCCCGGGGAGATATTCGAGCTGCGCAACGCGGGCAATATCGTGCCGCCCTACGGACGGCCCGGGGCCTCGGGAGAGGCGGCCACCATCGAATACGCACTGGAAGTCCTCGGGGTTCAGGACATCGTGGTGTGCGGTCACTCACACTGCGGCGCGATGGGCGCGCTGAAGTCCGGCGACGACCTGTCCGCGCTGCCCGGCGTGGACGCCTGGCTCCACATCGCCCGCCCCGAACTGGCCCCCGTACTGGAGTCCGCGCCGGACGACCCGTCGCTGCCGGAGGTGTCCCAGGGGAACGTCGTCAACCAGCTGGCCGCGCTGCGGAGTTACCCGGTGGTGCGCCAGCGGCTCGACTCGGGCCGGCTGCGGCTGCACGGCTGGTACTACGAGGTCGACACGGGGTTCGTCTACGAACTCGGCGACGACGGCGCCTTCCGGGTGCATGCCGCGTGAGCGGGGCACATGCGCGGGGGCGGGTACGGGGCGGCGGCGCCACGCCGGGTGGCCGGCAGACCGGCCCTGCGGGAGACGCGGGGGGCTGGGGGTCGGCTCGTTCCGAGGGGGGAGCTGCGGAGGGCTCGGGGGACTGGGCGCCGGACGGCTTCCCGGCGGGTCCGGGCGCTCGCGGTGAGGGCGCGGCGGGGTGGGGGCCGGCTGGTTCCGGGGCAGGTGCCGCCGATTGGGGGACGGGCGGCTCCGCGGACGGCTCGGGGCACTGGGAGGCGGGCGGCTTCACGGAGGGCCCGGGGGACTGGGGATCGGGTGGCCGCGGGGAGGGCGCGGCGGACTGGGGGGCGGTCGGCTCCGACGGGGGCGCTTCGGACTGGGGGCCGGGCAGGCCGGTAGGTGGTTCGGCGGGGGGTTCCGCCGGCTGGGGACCAGGCGGCCCGGCGGGCGGTTTGACGGGGGGTCGGTCGGGTGGCCCCGGAGGTGGCCTGGTCGGGGATTCGGCGGGGGGTGCTGGGGGCGGTCGGTCGGGTGGCCCCGGCGGTGACTCGGCGTGGGGCTCGGCGGGTGGTGCTGCGCGTGGCCGGTCGGGAGGTTCGGCGGGTAGCCGGTCGGGCGGCCCGGATGGCGGCCCGGCGTGGGACTCGGCGGCGGGCGCTGCGGGCGGTCGGTCGGGTGGCCCCGGCGGTGACTCGGCGTGGGACTCGACAGGGGGCGCTGGGGGCGGCCGGTCGGGTGGCCCCGGTGGTGACTCGGCGTGGGACTCGGCGGGTGGTGCTGCGCGTGGCCGGTCGGGAGGTTCGGCGGGTGGCCGGTTGGGTGGCCCGGGTGGCGGCCCGGTGTGGGAGTCGGCGGGGGGCGCTGGGGGCGGTCGGTCGGGTGGCTCCGGCGGTGACTCGGCGTGGGACTCGGCGGGTGGCCCCGGTGGCGGTCCCGCGTGGGACTCGGCGGCGGGCGGTCGGTCGGGTGGGCCGGAGGGGGGTTCGTACGGCGGTTCCGGTCGCGGTCCGGTGTGGGACTCGGCCGGTGGTGGTGCGGGACGGGGGCCCGGCGGTCCACCCGGTGGCCCGGGGGGTGGCGCGGCCGGTGTTCTGGGCGGGCTGATCGGCCGTGTGAAGGGCGGGGGTGCCAAGGCAGGGGCCAAGGGTGACCTCGTCACCGACATCACCGCCTCGCTCGTCGTCTTCCTCGTCGCCCTGCCGCTGTGCATCGGTGTCGCCGTCGCCTCCGGCGTGCCCGCCGAACTCGGGATCATCTCCGGGGTGATCGGCGGTCTGGTCGTCGGCGCGGCGCGCGGCAGCACGCTCCAGGTCAGCGGGCCGGCCGCCGGCCTCGCCGCGCTGGTCGCCGAGACCGTCGCCGAGGTCGGCGTGGCCATGCTCGGCGTGATCGTGCTGTTCGCCGGCCTCCTCCAGATCATCCTCGGGCTGGTGCGGCTCGGCCGGATGTTCCAGGCCATCTCGGTCGCCGTCGTCCAGGGCATGCTGGCCGGCATCGGCGTGCCGCTGATGTTCAGCCAGGCCTATCCGATGGCCGACGCCAAGGCACCCGGCACGGCGCTCGAGAACATGGCCGGCCTCCCCGGACTGCTGGCCGGGATCCTGACCGACCCGCAGGCGATGATCGCCACCCTGCTCGGTGTCGTCACGATCGTGCTCAGCTTCGTGTGGAAGAAGGTGCCCGGCCCGGCCGGGAAGATCCCGGCAGCGCTGGTCGCCGTGGGCATCGGCATCGTGGTCGCCGCGCTGCCCGGCGTGGACGTGAAGACGCTCCAGGTGGGCAATCTGCTCGCGTCCGTGTCGCTGCCCGGGCCGGAGCAGTTCGCCGGGCTCGCGGACGGCGCGGTCATCACCGCCATCCTCACCTTCACGGTCATCGCGTCCGCCGAGAGCCTGTTCACGGCCGCCGCGGTGGACCGTATGCACAGCGGCCCGCGCACCCGCTACAACACCGAGCTGATCGCCCAGGGCGCCGGCAACACCGTCGCCGGCATCCTCGGCGCGCTCCCCATCACGGCGGTCGTCGCGCGCAGTTCGGCCAACGTCCAGGCCGGGGCCAAGACCCGGCTCTCCCGCACCCTGCACGGCCTGTGGCTGCTCGCGTTCGCGCTGCTGCTGCCGCAGGTGCTCGCGCTGATCCCGATCTCGGTGCTCGCCGGTGTCCTCGTACACAGCGGCTGGAAGCTGTTCGGGCCCGCCGAGTTCCCGAAGATGTGGCGGCAGGACAAGGGCGAGTTCGCGGTGATGACGCTGACCACCCTGGTCATCGTCGTGACCGCGCTGCTGGAGGGCGTGCTGGTCGGCCTCGCCGCGGGCATCGTGCTGGCCGCGCTGCGCATGTCCCAGACCGCGATCCGCCAGCACGTCGAGGACGACACGGCCAAGGTCGTCATGGCCGGCAACGCGACGTTCCTGCGGCTGCCGAAGGTGATCGAGGCGCTGGAGGCCGCCGCAGCGGCCGGGAAGCCGAGGATCCGGCTCGACCTGACCGGCGTGACCCACCTGGACCACGCCTGCCGCAACCAGGTCGAGGAGTTCACCGCCCAGCAACGGGGGTTGGGGCTGCGGGTGGAGCTGCTGATGCCGGGGGAGGCGAAACCGGCCGGCGGCCGGGCCGCTGCGCCGCCCGCCGGAGAAGCCCAGGCGCCGCTGCCCAAACGGCCTGTCACGGCCATGGCCGAGGAACCGTGGGGCGAGTCCATGGGGGATTCGGCCCCGCCCTCTCCCTGGCCCACCGCCGACGCCGAGTGGTTCTACCTCGACACCCGTCCCCTCCCGGACGACCAGCGGTCGAGCCCGGTGGGCTGACGGAGCGGCCCGGAGCCGGTGGCCCCGGGCCCGCCTCGCCTCCAGGCCGCCTCGTAGGCTGGATCGCGGCCACCGACGGAGGGAGCCTGCCATGCCAGGCTGGGACACACACGACATCCCGGACCAGAGCGGCCGCGTCGCCGTCGTCACCGGCGCCAACAGCGGGATCGGGTTCGTCACGGCACGGGAACTGGCCCGCAAGGGCGCGCGGGTGGTGCTCGCGTGCCGCAGCGAGGCCCGGGGCGACGAGGCCGTGGACCGGCTCCGGGCGGAACTGCCCGAGGCCCGGGTCGAGCTGGGCCGGCTCGACCTCGGGGACCTGGCCTCCGTAAGGGAGTTCGCGGCCGGATTCCCGTACGAGCGGCTGGACGTGCTCGTCGACAACGCCGGGGTGATGGCGCTGCCGTACGGGACGACGGTGGACGGCTTCGAGAGGCAGTTCGGGGTCAACCACCTGGGGCACTTCGCCCTCACCGGCCTGCTGATGCCCGCGCTGCTGGCGGCGCCGGGGGCCCGGGTCGTGGTCGTCTCCAGCGGGATGCACGCCCTCGCCAACATCGACATGAACGACCTCAACAGCGAGCGGCGCTACCGGCGCTGGATCGCCTACGCCCGTTCCAAGACGGCCAACCTGCTGTTCACGCACGAACTGGCGCGCCGGGCCGCGGCGCACGGCACGGACCTGGTGGCGGCCGCGGCCCACCCCGGGTACGCGGCCACCAACCTCCAGACCACCGGACCGCTCGCCGAGGGGCGCCCGGCCGCCGAGCGGCTCGTGCGGATCGCCAACCGGGTCATCGCCCAGCCGGCCGAGGCGGGCGCGCTGCCGATCCTCTACGCCGCGACAGCACCAGGCGTACGGCCCGACTCCTTCACCGGCCCGCACATCGCCATGTGGCGCGGGGCGCCCGCACCGTCCTGGCGGGCGCCCTGGACCCTCAACGACACGGCGGGGCAGCGGCTGTGGGCCGCGTCCGAGGAGCTCACCGGGGTGACGTACGACGCCCTGAAGGCATGACGCTCACAGGGACACGGCCACCGCGTTGAACGTCGTCTCCGGCGTCTGCGGGCTGGTGAAGCGGGCGTTGACCAGGTAGAGGCGGTTGCCGAAGCGCGCGGCGGTGGTGGGGACGTCGAACCGCGGGTCGGTGATCGTCCTGCTCAGGGTCGCCGTGGTGGCCTGCTCGTCGAGGTGCCAGACGGTGATCTTGTTCAGGCGGTTCTGGACGACGTACAGGGTGCGGCCGAGACGGACCAGGCCGTCGCCGCCTGACACGTCGGTGCCGCCCTCCAGCGCGATCCTCGTGGCGTGGCCGGTCCTGAGACCGACGTTGTACAGCTGCCCGGCGTTGACGACGATCAGCCCGCGGCCGTCGGGGGTGGCGACCAGGCCGTTGGCGCTGTTGGTCCCGGCCGGCGCCTGCACCCACTCGCCGGTGAGTTCGAGGGCGCGGACCTTGCCCTCGCGGCCGCGCGGGACGCCGTGGAGTACCGCGTCGCGGGAGTCGGTGAACCAGGCGCGGTCCCGGTGCAGGACGACGTCGTTGATGAAGGGGGCGGCGTCCTGGGTGAGCCGGTACGTGGTGAGCAGTTCGCCGCTGCGCGAGTCGACGATCCTCGCGGTTCCCCCGGCGCCACCGGCCACGTAGAGCAGGCCGTCGCCGTCCAGCTTCAGCCCGATGGAGGCGAGACCGGTGGCGCCCTCGTGCAGGACCTCGCCCTTGCCGGTGCGCAGGTCGGTGCGGTAGACGGCCCCGTCGGCGCGGGAGCCCATGTAGGCGTACGGCCTGCTGCCTATGGTGATGCCCTCGGGGAGCCAGCCGTCGGGCAGCGGGAACTCGGTGGGCCAGGCGGTGCCGGCGGCCGCCTGTGCCGTGCCGGTGCCGGCGGTCGCCGCGAGCGCGGCGACTGCCCCGCCGAGCACGGTGCGCCGGGACGGCCGGGGGTGGTTCCGGGTCATGGTCGGGCCTTTCGTGAAGGTGGGGGCGTGACTCGACGCACCCGATGAAACGCCAAGTGGCCCTTGAGGCGCGGCGAGTCGGCGAAGTCGACAGGAACTCGACAGCGCGCGGCGGCCCGTGCGGGTCAGTACACGACGGACACGATCCGGCACACGGCCTCGGCGAGCCGCCGATCGCCCTGGACGCGGGCCCGGGCGAGGGCGGGGCCCGGCTCGATGCCGCGCGTGCACAGCCGCCACGCCGTCTCCGCGTCCAGTCGTACGGCGGAGGCGGGCCGCCCCTGCGGTCCGGGCCCCAGGGACCAGCCGCCCGCCTCGGCCGTCACGGTCCACACTCCCCCTCCCGGCCCGGTGACCGTCACCTCCACCTGGGTACCGCCCGGCGCCTCGGTGTCCCGCAGGGTGTGCGGCAGGGCCCGCATGAAGGTGTCCAGGACGACGGACAGGGCCCGCGGACCGGCGTCGGTGTCCAGCCCGACCGCGTGCCGGATCTGCTGCCGGTGCGTCCAGTACTCGGTGAACTCCCGGGCGCAGTCGAGCCACATGGGCGCCGGGTCGGCCCCGGCCCAGGACACGCCGAGCGACGGCGTGGCCGGGTCCGCGGCGGCGAAGCGGTCCGCCAGTTCGGCACCGGCTCGCTCCAGGGCATCGACGAGTGAGGCGGAGCCGACGTCCCGGTGGCGCTCGACCCACTCCTGGTTGGCGCGGTGGATGAACGCCTCCAGAGTCTCTCCCGGCGCGGGAGCGCCCGGATCGCGGCTGCCGAGGCGGGCGGCGCAGTCACCGAGGACGTGCGCGGTGACGTCGTGGACGGTCCACCCCGGCACGGCGATCCGCGCCCACTCCGCCGGCCCGAGCCCCCTCAGCAGCCCGAGCAGGGCCTCCAGTTCGGGACCGAACAGCGCGCGGGCGTCGATCGGAGGGCCCAGCCAGGTGAGCGCGGACCAGTCGTTCGGCTGCGTGACCATGCGCCCAGCCTGCCAGGAGCACAGGCAGCCCGGAGTGCCGTTTCCGGGCTCAGGCCGTGGAGCCGCCGTCAAGTGGGCCGGGGTTCCGCCTACTCGGCCGGGTGGGACAGATCCATGTCGTGGCCGTCGACGCCGCGGCCGCTCACCGTCAGCGCCGTGGCCACCGGGGGGTAGCCGGTCGCGATGACCGTGTACTCGCCGCTCTCCAGGTCGGTGAAGGCGTAGGCGCCGTCCGACTCGGTCACGGCCGTGCCGACCACGTTGCCCGCCGCGTCCACCAGCGTCACCCGGGCGTCCGCGAGAGGGCCGTGCGGGGACCGTACGACGCCCTGGAGGTGGGCGCCGAAGTCGAGGTCGACCTCGATGCGGGTGGCCCCGCTGCCGCCGATCTCGACGGGCAGGGCGCGCGGGCGGAACCCGGCGGCGTTCACCGCGACGGTCACCGTCCCGGAAGCCACCTCGCCGAAGGAGAACTCGCCCTGTTCACCGGTGGCCTGAGTGGCCAGCAGATCACCGCGCACGTCCGTCACGATCACCATCGCGTCCTTCACCGGCAGCGACGTCTCGGCGGCCCGTACGACACCGCTCAGACCACTGGTGCCGCTCAGCAGGATGTCGTACGCCACCGGGTCCTCGTGCACGACGACCGTCGAGGCCTGCGGCTGGAAGCCGTCGGCGGAGGCGATCAGGACGTACGAACCCGTGCCCGGCGCGGTCACGGCGTAGGCACCGTCGGCCCGGGCGACCGCGCGGCCCAGCTGCCGTCCGCCGAGGGAGATCAGCGTGATCGCGGCCCGCGGGACCGGCGCGCTCCCGGTCCGGCGGACGAAGCCGCGCACCGGGATCTGGCCGGCGGAGGCTTCCGCCTCGGAGGTGACATCGACCGGGTTCTTCTCGACCAGGGCCGGGGCCGGGGCCGGGGCCACCGCGCCCTCCTCGGTGGCGCGGGCCTGCAGGCCGGACACCTGACGCAGCGGTACCTCCTTGATGAACAGGGCCAGCAGGAAGCCCAGCACCAGCACCGCCGCGGCGGTCAGGAACACCACGTGCATCGAGTCGGCGAAGCCCATCTTGAACGGCACGGCGAGCCGCGGGTCGAGCTTCTGGATGAACGACGAGTCGCTGAGCACCTGTGCGGCGCCGGACGAGCCGTGCCCCCGCACCATGTCCAGCACGGGCCGGTTCGCCGGGTCGGCACGCACCGCCGGGTCCCGCAGGGCCGCCTGGAAGGAAGCGGTGCGGCCGGCCGACGTGAAGGCGTCCGCGATCTTCCCGGGGACGTGGGTGAACAGCAGGGTGGTGAACACGGCCGTGCCGGCCGTGCCGCCCATCTGCCGGAAGAACGTGGACGACGCGCTCGCCACCCCCATGTCCTGCGGCGGCACCGCGTTCTGCATCGCCAGGACCAGCGTCTGCATGCAGCAGCCGAGCCCGAGGCCCAGGACGAGCATGTAGATCATCGTCTCCCGCAGCGGAGTGTCCCAGTCCACCCGTACGGCGAACAGCAGCAGGGCCACGACCATCAGCGCGGTGCCGACGATCGGGAGGAACTTGTACCTCCCGGTCCTGGACGTGACCTGGCCGGAGACGATCGAGGCGCTCATCATGCCGACGACCAGCGGCAGCATCTGCAGGCCCGAGGTGGTCGGGGTGGCTCCCTTCACGATCTGCAGGTACTGCGGGATCATCATCATCGCGCCGAACATCCCCATGCCGACGATCAGCAGCACCACGCTGACCAGGCTGAACATCCCGCTGCGGAACAGCCGGACCGGGATCAGCGCGTCATCGCCGACCCGCCGCTCCACGAGGACCCACAGCAGCAGGCCGACCGCCGCGACCGCGTAGCACGCCACGGACCTCGTCGACGTCCAGCCCCAGTCGCGGCCCTGTTCGGCCACCAGCAGCAGCGGCACGACGCCGAGGGCGATGGTCACCGCGCCCCAGACGTCGATCCGCCGGTCGAGCCGGGTGTGCGGCACATTGAGCACCTTGGCGACCACGACCAGCGCCAGCAGGCCGACCGGCACGTTCACCAGGAACACCCAGCGCCAGCCGGTGATCCCCAGGATGCTGTCCCGGCCGGACAGGAATCCGCCGATGAGCGGGCCGAGCACGCTGGAGGTGGCGAAGGTGGCCAGCAGATAGCCCTGGTAGCGGGCGCGTTCCCGCGGCGGCACGATGTCGCCGATGATCGCCAGCACCAGCGACATCAGGCCGCCCGCGCCGAGCCCCTGGAACGCCCGGAACCAGGCCAGTTCGGTCATCGAGGTGGCGAACGAGCACGCTGCCGAACCCACCACGAAGATGCTGATGGCGGTCAGGAAGTACGGCTTGCGGCCGTGCAGGTCGGACAGCTTGCCGTACAGCGGTGTGGTGATCGTCGAGGTGATGAGGTACGCCGTGGTCGCCCACGCCTGCTGGCTCAGGCCGTGCAGATCGTCGGAGATCGTGCGGATCGCGGTACTGACGATCGTCTGGTCCAGGGCGGCCAGGAACATCCCCAGCAGCAGACCACTGAGAATGGTCAGGATCTGCCGGTGGGTCAGCCCGCCGGGCGGGGACGTCGGGGCCGCCTCCTCGGGTACGGCTGCGGTTTCGGTCATTCCGCAACCCTAGAAGGGGATTACTTGCCCTTAGCAATTCAATGCCCCAAGCAACCGTAAAGCTTCGATTTACCCGGCCGGAAACCTGCGCGCGTTACCCGGCCGGAAACCCGCGCGCGCGAGATCCCCGCCCGGCCACGGAGGCCGACGGGGATCCCGCGCGCGGTGCTTTCTTCGGGCGGACCGTCAGGCGGTGCGCACCTTGTACGTCGTCACCTGTACTTCCTCGTCGTCCAGGCACTGCCCGGACTCGAGGTCGAAACGCTGCTTGAGCAGCGGGGAGGCGACGAACGGGCGGCCCTGGTGGGTGCCGGTCAGGCCGCGGGAGAGGACGGCCGCGCCGGTGAAGGGGTCGCGGTTGTCGATGGCGAACAGCTCACCGGTGCGGTCCCGGAAGACCGCCGCCTGGCGGCCGTCCGGCAGCAGTGCCGCCACCCCGCGGCCCGGGAGCAGCATGCTGAGGTCGCAGACGGTGAACCAGTCGCCTTCCAGGGCGAGTTCGACCTTCAGATCGGTGGTCTCAGGTGCCAGGGTCATCGCTGGGCGCTTCCTTCCAGTACGTCTTCGGCGGGTCGCATACCGATGGACAGCAGCGGCAGGTCGGGCTTCATCTGGTCGCGCTCGGGCACGAAGGCGACGACCGGGTCCGGGGTGTCCGGCGCGTTCACGAAGGACACGAACCGGGCGAGCTTCTCGGGGTCGTTGATGGTCTCGGCCCATTCGTCGCGGTAGTGCGCGACGTGCGCCTGCATCAGCTTCTCCAGCTCGTCGCAGATGCCGAGCGAGTCGTGGACGACGACGTCCCGTACGTGCTCCAGGCCGCCGGGGATCCGCTCCAGCCAGGTAGAGGTGCGCTCCAGGCGGTCGGCCGTACGGATGTAGAACATCAGGAACCGGTCGATCAGGCGGACCAGTTCGGCGTCCGACAGGTCCTGCGCGAGCAGGTCCGCGTGGCGCGGCGTGGCACCGCCGTTGCCGCCGACGTACAGGTTCCAGCCGTTGGCGGTGGCGATGACGCCGAAGTCCTTCGACTGGGCCTCGGCGCACTCGCGCTGGCAGCCGGAGACGGCCGACTTCAGCTTGTGCGGGGAGC
This sequence comes from Streptomyces afghaniensis, assembly GCF_044327915.1. Classification (NCBI taxonomy): domain Bacteria; kingdom Bacillati; phylum Actinomycetota; class Actinomycetes; order Kitasatosporales; family Streptomycetaceae; genus Streptomyces; species Streptomyces afghaniensis. Next base: position 300,205 of record NZ_JBIRGJ010000002.1, on the reverse strand, counting down.
GGAGCCCCCGGTAGCGCAGCTCCAGGTCGATCGCCATGCGGACGGAGTCCTGGACGCCGTAGCGGCACCAGGTCTGGCCGACGCAGGACTTCACCGTGCGCAGCGACTTGCCGTAGGCGTGGCCGGACTCGAAGCCGGCGTCGACCAGGCGGGCCCAGATCAGGGGCAGCTGTTCGACGCGGGCGCCGAACATGTCGATCCGCTGGCCGCCGGTGATCTTCGTGTAGAGGCCGAAGTCGCGGGCGATCTCGCCGATCACGATCAGCTTCTCCGGGGCGATCTCACCGCCGGGGATGCGCGGGACGACCGAGTACGAGCCGTTCTTCTGCAGGTTGGCCAGGAAGTGGTCGTTGGTGTCCTGCAGGGCGGCCTGCTCACCGTCCAGGACGTAGCCGCTCGCGCCGATCGCCGGGGCGAGGGAGGCGATGATCGAGGCGACGGCCGGCTTGCAGATCTCGCAGCCGTCACCGCCCCTGGCCTCCTCGCGGCCGTGGCGGTCCAGCAGCTCCTGGTAGCTGTTGATGCGCAGGGCGAGGACGATCTCGTACAGCTCCTCGCGGGTCTGCGCGAAGCAGCCGCACAGGCCCTTGTCGACCTCGATGCCGCCGGCCTCCAGCTCGGCGTTGACGAGCTGGCCGAGGACCTTGACGCAGGAGCCGCAGCCGGTGCCGGCCTTGGTGCACTTCTTCACCTCGGGCACGGTCGTGCACTGGTGGTCGGTGACCGCGCCGCGGATCGCGCCCTTGGAGACGTTGTGGCAGGAGCAGATGATCGCGTCGTCCGGCAGCGCGGACGGGCCGAGCTGGGCCGGGGCGCCGGCGCCGGCCGGCAGGACGAGGGCCTCGGGCGCGACCGGCGGGACCGAGCCGGTGAACGCCTTCAGCGTGCCGTACGCCTCCGCGTCGCCCACCAGGATGCCGCCGAGCAGCGTCCCGTCGCGGCCGATGACCAGCTTCTTGTACAGGCCCGCGCGGGAGTCGGAGTAGACGACGTCCAGGCAGTCCTCGGCGGTGCCGTGCGCGTCACCGAAGGACGCCACGTCCACGCCGAGCAGCTTCAGCTTGGTGGACAGGTCGGCGCCGGTGAAGGCGGCCTCGTCCGCGGCGATCGTCGCGGCGGCCGTCTCGGCCTGCTCGTAACCGGGGGCGACCAAGCCGTACACCCGGCCGTCGGCGGCCAGCGCGCACTCGCCGATCGCGAACACGTGCGGGTCGTTCACCGTGCGGCACTGCTCGTCGACCGCGATGCCGCCGCGCTCGCCGACCGTCAGGCCGCAGTCGCGGGCCAGCTGGTCGCGGGGGCGGACACCGGCGGAGAACACCACCAGGTCGGTGGACAGTTCGGAGCCGTCGGACAGCTTCATGCCGGTCACGGCGCCGTCCTCGCCGACGACGATCTCCTGCGTGCCGACGCCCGTGTGGACGCTCAGGCCCATCTCCTCGATGGTGCGCAGCAGGGCGGCGCCGCCGCCCTCGTCGACCTGGACGGGCATCAGGCGGGGCGCGAACTCCACGATGTGGGAGGTGAGTCCGAGACCCTTCAGCGCGCCCGCGGCCTCCAGACCGAGCAGACCGCCGCCGACCACGGCACCCGTCGTCGCCTTCTTGGCGTACTCCTCGATGGCGAGAAGGTCCTCGATCGTGCGGTAGACGAAACAGCCCTCGGCGTCCTTGCCCGGTACCGGCGGTACGAACGGGTACGAGCCGGTGGCCAGGACGAGCACGTCGTAGTCGACGACGAGACCGGAGCGGGCGGTCACCCTGCGCGCCTCGCGGTCGATCGTCTCCGCCGGGTCGCCGACGCGCAGCTCGATGCCGTGGTCCTCGATGAACTTCAGGTCCGTCATGGACAGGTCCTCGGGCGTCTTGCCCGAGAAGTACGAGGTGAGCTGGACACGGTCGTACGCGGGGCGCGGCTCCTCGCAGAGCACGACCACGCGGTGCGTGGCGGTCAGGCCGCGCTCGGCGAGCGCTTCGAGGAAGCGCTGGCCGACCATGCCATGGCCGACGAGCACGATCGTGGGGGTGTCCTTGGACATCAGGAGCCTCCGTCATTGGTAAGCAGGTGGAGCAGCGGGCCGCCGTCGGAGGGGAGCGGCTCTGCTCCCTCCCAGGCGCGCGCCAGCGCGCCGACGGTGCCGAGTTCGCCGACGAGGACCCCGCCGACCAGGCGGTCGTCGCGGACGACGACCTTCCGGTAGGTGCCGCGGGTGGCGTCGGTGAGCTGGACGACGTCGTCGCCCGGCAGCGCCTCGGTCTCGCCGAACGCGGCGAGGTCGAAGGGACTGTCGTTCCCGTTCAGCGTGAGTCGGGTCAGGGAGCGGGTGCCGGTGTAGCGGGCGTCCGCGTGGCCGGCGAGCAGCTCCGCGAGCGCGTCGGCCTGTTCGAGCGCCGGAGCGGCGAGGCCGTACAGGACGCCGTCGTGCTGGGCACAGTCGCCGATGGCGTGGATGTACGGGTCGGAGGTGCGCAGCTCGTCGTCGACGACGATGCCCTTGCGGACGTCGAGGCCGGCGGCCTGGGCGAGACCCACCCGGGGGCGGACGCCGCAGGCCACGACGACGAGGTCGGCGTCGAGCGCGTACCCGTCGGCCATCTCCACGGAGCGGACCGCGCCACCGACGCAGCGCACGTCCCGTACGCGGCACTCGGTGTGCACCTCGACGCCCAGGTCGGTCAGGTGCCGCTTGACGAGCTTGGAGGCGGCCGGGTCGAGCTGGCGCTCCATCAGCCGCTCGGACTGCTGGGCGAGGACGACCTGGGCGCCGCGCAGGGCGAGCGCGCGGGCCGCGGAGACCCCGAGGAGCCCGCCGCCGATGACGACCGCCTTCGCCCCCGGCCGGACCGCCTTGGACAGGCCCAGGCAGTCGTCCATGGTCCGGAAGGCGTGGACGCCCTCTGGCAGCACGTGGTCGGGGGTGAACAGGCCCCGCAGGGGCGGCAGGACGGGGTTGGATCCGGTGGCGAGGACGAGCCGGTCGTATGCGATCACCTTGCCGTCGGCGCACTCGACGGTCCGCCCGTCGCGGTCGATGCCGACGACCCGGCCGCGCACGGCCTGCGCGGGCGCCGGCAGGGCGATCACCTCGGGGCTGTAACGTCCGGCCAGCACCTCGGCGAGCAGCACCCGGTTGTACGGCTGGTGCTCCTCCTCGCCGATCAGCAACGCGGGCGTGCCGAGCTCACCGAGCCGCCGGGCGAGCCGTACGCCCGCGAGGCCGGTGCCGATCACCACCACACGTTCATTCGAGGTCATGTCCTTGAGCGTGCGGTGCCGGTGTTTCCCGGCAGCATCACGACTGTTTCCCACGGGGAACGCTGCCCTCAGCGGGGGCCGGGGGTGGATGTGAGGGTTCCTGGAGTGCGGCGACGGCGGGCTGTGAGGGCAGCGTCGCATAGGCTCCCGATCATGCCCGACATATCGCTGACCATGATCGCTCTGCTCTGCCTGGCGGCTCTCGCCGCCGGCTGGATCGACGCCGTGGTCGGCGGCGGCGGGCTCCTGCTGCTGCCGGTGCTGCTGCTGGGGCTACCGTCGCACACCCCCGCCGCGCACGCGCTGGGCACCAACAAGGCGGTCGCCATCGTCGGCACGACGGGCGCGGCCGTGACGTACGCCCGCAAGGCCCCGGTGGACGTCCGTACGGCGGTGCGCATCGGTCTGGCCGCGCTCGCCGGATCGTCAGCCGGGGCCTTCTTCGCGGCCGGGATGAGCACCGACGTCCTCAAGCCGGTGATCATGGTGGTGCTGCTCGGGGTCGCCGCCTTCGTGATCCTGCGGCCCGCCTTCGGCACGGCCCCCGCGACCGGCCCGGCCACCCGGCGCCAGATCCTCGCGGCGATCGGCCTCGCGGGCCTCGGTATCGGCTTCTACGACGGTCTCGTCGGCCCGGGCACCGGCACCTTCCTGGTCCTCGCCCTCACCGCCGTGCTCCACCTCGACCTCGTCACGGCCTCCGCCACCGCCAAGATCGTCAACTGCTGCACCAACGCGGGCGCCCTCGCCACGTTCGCCTGGCAGGGCGCGGTCCTGTGGCAACTGGCGGCCCTGATGGCCGTGTTCAACCTGGCCGGCGGCACCCTGGGTGCCCACACGGCCCTGAAGCAGGGCAGCGGCTTCGTCCGCGCCGTGCTGCTGACGGTGGTGTTCGCGCTGGTGGGGAACCTGGCGTACGAGCAGTGGCTGGCCTAGGCGTCACGCCCCGGCCCGGAGGTCCAGCAGCTCGACGATCCCCGTCCCGTCCTCGTCCCCGTGCCCCTGGGCGAGGCGCCGCTCCATCAGCGTCAGGTACGGCGTCAGCAGCTCCGGGCTGACCCGCTGCTCCTCGGCCGTGCGCAGCAGCGTGGCGTTGCCCGCGACCTGCATGGCGAGGTTGGAGACGACGTTCCTGGTGTAGTCGCCGCTCTGCAGTTGGTCGGCGGTCTGGTGCACGGCCGGGGCCATCGCGGTCAGCCAGCCCGCGAGGAGCGGCGCGAAGTCCTTCGGGGCGATGTCCTCCGGGCGGATCAGCGCGAAGGCGTGCGTGACGCCCGCGAACATGCCGTTCATCGCGCTGAGCAAGGCCACGTCGTGCAGCGCGGCGAAGCCCGGGTCTGCCCCGACGTACCGGGTGCCGGCCGGGACGGCGAGGGTGTCCCGGTGCTCCTCGAACAGCTCGGGTGAGCCGCTGTAGAAGACGTACCCGCCGGACTCCGGGGCCCCGATCATCGGCGGGACGGCCATGATCCCGCCGTCCAGGAAGCGGGCTCCGCGCGCTTCGGCCCAGGCGGCGCGGCTCCGGCCCTCGCCGGGCGTGCCCGTGGTGAGGTTCACCAGGTCCCGTCCCGCGAGAGGGGCTCCGTCGAGGGACTCGCCCACGGAGGCGTCGTCGAGCAGACAGGCGACCACGAGCCGGTTCGCGGCCACCGCCTCCGCGGCCGTCCGGGCGACGGTGGCGCCCTCGGCGGCGAGGGGTTCGGCGCGGGACGCGGTGCGGTTCCAGACGGTCACCGGGTGTCCTGCGGCGAGCCAGGCACGGGCCAGGGCGGTGCCCATGGCGCCGGTGCCGAGGAGGGTGAGAGGGGTGCGGGGTTCAACTGGGTTGTCGGTCATGGCGTTTAGGCTCGTTCCAGGGAAGCGCCTGCTCAAGTACGTACTTGGAAGTGGGTGGTTACCCCGGGGGAAGGTTCCAGGCAGTGGAAGGGGAGGGCTCGGGCATGGGGACGACGGGGCGGCGGCCGGGGGCGTACGTCTGCGGGATCGACGCGGCGATGGACGTGATCGGCGGCAAGTGGAAGGTGCTGATCCTCTGGGCGCTGAACGAGCGGCCCTGCCGCTTCGGCGAGCTGCGCCGCGAGCTGCCGGGGGTCACCGAGAAGGTGCTGGCCTCGCACCTGCGGGAGATGGAGGCCGACGGCCTGGTGCACCGCGAGGCGTACGACGAGGTGCCGCCCCGCGTGGAGTACTCGCTGACACCCCGGGGCGTGAGCCTGAACGAGGCGCTGGCGCCGCTGGGGGCCTGGGGGAGGGCCAATGTCCTCGGCGAGTCACCGGCTGCCGGTCAGATGCGCGAAGACGACGACGTTCCCCTGGTACCCGGAGCCGCGTGAGTAGGTGCCGCCGCAGGTGATGACCCGCAGCTCGGGGCGGCGGGCGGCGCCGTAGACCTTCTCGTCGGGGAAGTCCTTCGCGGCGTACGCCTCGACGGCGTCCACGGTGAACACCGCGACGCTGCCGTCCCGCCGGTCCACGTCGATCGTGGCGCCCTTGGCCAGGGCGCCGAGGTCGTAGAAGACCGCGGGGCCGTCGGCGTTGTCGACGTGGCCGGCGACGATCGCGGTGCCCCGCTCGCCGGGCGTGGTGCCGGCCTCGTACCAGCCGGCGAGGTTCTTCCGCTCGGCGGGCGGTACGTCGAGACTTCCGGTCCTCGTCAGGCCCAGCGCGGTCAGGGGCGCGTTCACCCGGATCGCCGGGATGCGGATGCGGTCGGGCGGCGAGGGCGGCAGCGCGGGCGCGGCGGGCCCCACACCGGCCCGGCCGTCCCGTCCCGCACGGCTGTCCTGCCCGTCCTGCCACGCGCGGGCCTGCGCGGCGGAGGGCTGCGGCGGGGCGTGCGTCTCGGCGCCGTCGCGCAGCAGCCAGACTCCGGAGCACAGGGCGAACACCGTGAGGGCCGCCATGGCGGCGTCGGCGGGGTTGCCGAACCTGGTGCCGTACCTGGGGAACCTGCGCATGGCCGACCCTTCCTGATCCCCGACAGCCTTCCGGTTTCCGGCCTGCGCCCCCGGCCCCCGGCTCCCGTCCGGGTGTGCCCCGCACCCCCCTCCGGGCCGCGAGGGGCGTCGGACCCGGAGGGGGAGGGGACATGCGGTACCGGCGACGGACAGCGGAGGGTGTCCGTCAGATCCCGTCGCCTCTCGCCCGGCGATGCAGGAGCCAGGTACCGCCCGCGGCGGCGACGGCGAGGGCCGCCACACCGGCCGCGGTCTGCACGGGGTCGGGGCCCAGGGCGCCGCCGACCCCCGTCTTCACACTCCCTCTGGGATGGGCCTGCGAGTGCCCGGAGGTCAGCGTGACCACCAGGTCACCGGTGATCCGCCGACCGCTCCCGGTGCACATCGCCGTGATCTCGTACGTCCCCGGCTGCGCGCTCGGCGGCACCCTGAACCGCCCGGTCGCGTCCTGCTCGTGCGGGCCCGGCGCGAGGCTGAGGGAACCGGCCCCGACCGCGCTCGCGTCACCCGTCGCCGTACCGCCGTCGCCGCAGGCCGCCGTGCGCACCGTGACGAGTCCGCCCGGGACGACCGAGGACGGGTGCACCTCCACGTCACCGGCGGGCGCGCCGTACGCGGGGGCGGCGGCGAGAGCCGCGGCGGCGACGGCGAGCGCGGTGCCGGTCAGCGGCCGGGCGGTACGTCGCATCGGTGCTCCTTCGAGCTGTTCGGTCGTGCACCTGCCCTTCCGAGGTAACGGGCAGCGGGGCGACCGCGCTTTCTGAGGGTGCGTCAGAATTGGGGTGAATGGGTGTCAGGGGGAGGTGGGCCGACCGGCCTTCATGGGCGTTTGGGCAGGTCACCGGTGTTCGGCGGACGGGGTGCGGAAAAGCGCGGGGCGCGCGTGTGAACGGGTGATCCGGGTGCCGCGCGCCTCCGGCCTTGACCTCAAGGAAGGTTGAGGTATGAGGGTGTGCCGCATGAACACAGCCGTTACGAACGCACCCGTCCCCGCCCAGCCCGCGACCGAGCCCCTCCGGGTGACCCTCGTCGTCGGCAGCAACCGCCACGGCCGCTTCGGCCCGGTCGTCGCCGGCTGGCTCCTCGACCACCTCCACGGCCGGGACGACCTGGTCGCCGAGGTCGTGGACGTCGCCGGCATCGACCTGCCGACGTCCTTCGAACCGACCCCCGAGGCGACCGCCGCGCTGTCCGGCGTCACCCCGAAACTGGCCCGCGCGGACGCCTTCGTGGTCCTCACCCCCGAGTACAACCACTCCTTCCCGGCGGGCCTGAAGAACCTCGTCGACTGGCACTTCGGCGAGTGGCGGGCCAAGCCCGTCGCCCTCGTCTCCTACGGTGGACTGGCCGGCGGCCTGCGCGCCGTCGAGCACCTCCGGCAGGTCTTCGCCGAGCTGCACGCCGTGACGGTCCGCGACACCGTCTCCTTCCACAACGCCGGCGCGTCCTTCGACGACGAGGGCACCCTGCACGACCCGTCCGGCCCGGACGCGGCGGCCAAGGCCATGCTGGACCAACTGGTGTGGTGGGGCCTGGCGTTGCGCGAGGCCAGGGCGAAGCGGCCGTACGCGGGCTGAGCCCCGGCCTCACTCCTTCCGGGCCCCTGTCACCCCCGCGCCCGCCAGTCACCGCCCGCGATCGGCCTCCCGCGCGTCCTGAGCCGGGCGGCGACGGCGGGCGCGGCCACGTACACCCAGGCCCGGACCGTCGCTCCGTCCGCGTCGCGTACGACCTTCCGCTCGACGCGTTCGTACAGGCTGCGCGGGTCGCCCGGCACGTAGTCCTCCAGCCGGTCCAGCTCGGCGAGCAGCTCCGCGTACGTCTCCGGGCGCGCGGTCACCAGCTCCCCGCACACGACCCCGTCGCCCGGCTCCTCGACCGCGTAGGGATAGCCCGGCCCCTCGTACAGCACCGCTCCCGAGAGCCGCCCCGGCACCTCGGAGCGGGTGCGGCCGCGCAGGAAGAGATCGTGGTTGACCTCGCCGGGGCGGAGGGTGCCGTAGACGAAGAAAGGGAGGGTCACAGGAACGATTCTCCACCCTCACACTCCTCCACACCGGGCCTATGGACATGACATGTCCGGGACGCCTTAACTCGCGGTCAACATCAACGCCGCCCCCGGTCGACCCCACGCGACCGGGTGCGCCCGTATGAGGAGACCGATGAGTCGGATACGTCACGTCCGAGGTTCCCGTCTCGCCCTCGCGGGTGGTGCCGCCACCGGCACCGCCGTCCTGCTGGCCGCCGCGCTCTCGCCGGCCGCCCTGGCGGAGGAACGGCCGACCCGGACCGAGGCGATCGACAGTGCCGGGACGGTCCTCGCCGACCGGGCCGCGGAACTGGGCCTCACGTCGGCCCAGGAGACGAAGGTCCGGGACGTGGTCGTCGACGAGGACGGCACCCGGCACGTCCGTTACGACCGCACGTACCACCGACTCCCCGTCCTGGGCGGTGACTTCGTACTCCACCTGAACCCGGACGGCACCTACCGGAGCACGAGCCGGGCCACGAAGTCCGCGCTGTCCCTCAAGAGCGTCACCCCGAAGGTGACCGCCCCGAAGGCCGCCGACCTCGCCGCGAGCCTGCTGCGCGCCGCGCACCTGGGCGAGACCCTGAAGCAGCTGACCGCCAAGCCGCGGCTGGTCGTCGACGCCCTGCACGGCGCTCCGAAGCTGGCCTGGCAGACCGACGCGGTGGCGCACGACGGGCTCGGCAACCCGGTCGGGCGCACGGTGCTGACCGACGCGACGACCGGCGACCGGATCGACGCCTGGGACACCCTGGAGTCGGCGTCGGGCGACGGCAAGTCCCTCTACGGCGGCACCGTTGCGCTGGAGACCACGAAGTCCGGGTCGTCGTACCAGCTCAAGGACGCGACGCGGGGCGGCACCTACACGGGCGACGCGGCGAACAAGACGGACAAGTGCCTGCTCACGATCTGTCTGACCCGCGCCCCCGCGACGGTCTTCTCGGACGCCGACAACCACTGGGCCACGGGCGAGGCCTCCGACCGCGCGACCGTCGCGGTGGACGCCCAGTACGGCACGGACGTCACCTGGGACTACTTCAAGAACCTGCACGGCCGCAACGGCATCGCCGGCGACGGCAAGGGCTCGTTCAACCGCGTCCACTACGGCAAGGACTACAACAACGCCTTCTGGGACGACAACTGCTTCTGCATGACGTACGGCGACGGCGACGGCAAGCAGCTCGGACCGCTGGTGTCGCTGGACGTGGCCGGGCACGAGATGTCCCACGGCGTGACGTCGAAGACGGCGGCGCTGACGTACTCGGGCGAGTCCGGCGGCCTGAACGAGGCCACCTCGGACATCTTCGGCACGCTGGTCGAGTTCTACGCGGACAACGCCGAGGACCCCGGTGACTGGCTGATCGGCGAGAAGGTCGTCCGCTCCGGGCTCGGCCGGGAGTCCCTGCGCCGCATGGACAAGCCGTCGAAGGACGGGAAGTCCGCCGACTGCTGGAGCGAGGGTCTTGCCGACCTCGACGTGCACTACTCCTCGGGCGTCGGCAACCACTTCGCGTACCTGCTCGCGGAGGGCAGTGGCGCCAAGACGATCAACGGCGTCGCCCACACCTCCCCGACCTGCGACGACTCCACGGTGCAGGGCATCGGCCGGGCCAAGCTGGGCAAGATCTGGTACCGCGCCCTGACGGTCTACATGACGTCCTCGACGGACTACGCGGGCGCCCGTGCGGCGACCCTGAACGCGGCGAAGGACCTCTACGGCAGCGGCAGCACGGAGCAGAAGGCCGTGGCGGCGGCCTGGAGCGCCGTCAACGTGGGCTGAGCACCACCCGGACACCGGCGGGCGCACCACGGGTGCGCCCGCCGCGCTACTCCCAGACCACCACGTTGCGCCGCACCGGCACGGACGACGAGCCGGTCGCGAAGAGTTCGGGTGAGTGGGCCCGGATGCGCTCGATGTCGCTGAAGACGGCGCGCAGGTGGGTGCGCATGGCGGTCCGGGCCGACGCCAGGTCGCCCCCGACGACCGCGTCGAAGATCTCCCGGTGCTGGTCGGCGAAGACCGCGGGGGAGACGTTCTCGTGCAGGCCCAGGCGCCGGGCCCGGTCCAGGTGACCCTTGGCCGCGGCGACCGTGGTCCACACGTTGCCGTGGCCGCTCAGCCGCATCAGGCCCTGGTGGAAGGCCTCGTCCAGCTCGAAGAACTCCTCCAGGCCGAGGCCCGGGCGCTGCTGTCGCGCGAGGTTGTCCCGCAGTTCCGTGATCACCGAGTGGTCCAGCTCGGACGGCAGGGCGTCCAGGGAGGCCAGCTCGACGGCCTCCCGCAGGAACTGCGCGTCCGCGACCTGCGCCGGGTCCACCCGGGACACGAACGAGCCGATCTTGGGGAAGATCTGCACCAGCCCGTCCTGGGCCAGCAGGATCAGGCTCTCCCGCACCGGGGTGCGGCTCACGCCGAGGGACGCGGCCAGCTCGTTCTCCGACAGAGCGGCGCCCGGGGGCAGTTCGAGGGTCAGCACCATCTGACGCAGCTTCAGGTAGATGGAGCGCCGGCTGGTCCGCCGGTTCGTCTGGGCCATGTGCACATCCTACGTATCGCAGCAGGGGTATTGCTCACCTGTGCGACAGATGCTTGTATACAAGCACTGCACGACAGGAGCGGTCCCCCGCTCCCGTCGGCCCCGCCCGCTCTCAGCCGCCGTAAGGAGAGCCCCCAGTGAGCAAGATCGAGCGCGTCGAGGTCTTCGTCGCCTCCCCGGGCCGCACGTTCGTCACCCTGCGCATCACCACCACGGACGGGGTCACCGGCCTCGGCGACGCCACCCTCAACGGGCGCGAGCTGGCCGTCGCGAGCTACCTGCGCGATCACGTCGCCCCGCTGCTGACCGGCCGGGACCCCGCGCGGATCGAGGATCTCTGGCAGTACCTCTACAAGGGCGCCTACTGGCGGCGCGGGCCGGTCACCATGACGGCCATCGCCGCCGTCGACACGGCCCTGTGGGACATCAAGGGCAAGACCGCCGGACTCCCCGTCTACCAACTGCTCGGCGGCCGGTCCCGGGACGGCGTCCTGGTCTACTCGCACGCCAGCGGCACCGACGTGCCGTCCCTCCTCGACGACGTCGAGCGCTATCTGGAGCTCGGCTACAAGGCCGTGCGCGCCCAGGCGGCCGTCCCGGACGTCGGCGGCACGTACGGCGTCCGCAAGGGCAAGCTCTACGAACCGGCGGCCGGCGACCTGCCCGACGAACAGCCCTGGGACACCGAGGCCTACCTCGGCTTCGCGCCGACGTACCTGGAGGCCGTACGGGAGCGCTTCGGGTTCGGCTTCCACCTCCTGCACGACGTGCACCACCGGCTGACGCCGATCGAGGCGGCCCGCTTCGGCAAGAGCGTCGAGGCCTGCCGGCTGTTCTGGATGGAGGACCCCACCCCGGCCGAGAACCAGGAGGCGTTCCGGCTCATCCGGCAGCACACCACGACGCCGATCGCCGTCGGCGAGGTGTTCAACTCCGTCTGGGACGTCCAGCACCTGATCACCGAGCAGCTCATCGACTACGTGCGCACCACCGTGGTCCACGCGGGCGGCATCACCCACCTGCGCCGGATCTTCGACCTCGCCGCGCTGTACCACGTCCGCACCGGCTCGCACGGCGCCACCGACCTCTCCCCGGTCAGCATGGCCGCCGCCGTGCACCTCGACATCGCCGTACCCAACTTCGGCATCCAGGAGCACATGGGCCATCCGGACGAGGCCTGCGAGGTGTTCCGCACGGGCGTCACCTTCGCCGACGGCATGCTGCACCCCTCGGACGAGCCGGGCCTCGGCGTCGAGTACGACGAGAAGTCCGCCGAACGCTTCCCGTACCAGCGGCGCTATCTCCCCGTCGCGCGCAGGCTCGACGGCTCCGTGCACGACTGGTGAGCGGCGTGCACCGGCTGAACCGCGCCGTGCTCGGCGCACTCCCGCCCGGGTCACGCCCCCGCGTCGACCCCGCCGGACTCCGCACCCGGGCCGTCCACTTCGGCATCGGGGCCTTCCACCGGGCGCACCAGGCCGTCTACACCGAGAACTCCGCCGCGCGCTCCGGCGAGCCCTGGGGCATCGCCGCGGTCGCTCCCCGGTCGGCGGCGACCGTCGACGCCCTGCGCGCGCAGGACTGCCTGTACTCGGTGACCGAGCGCGGCCCCGGGGGCGACGCCCCCCGCGTCGTCGGCGCGCTCACCGGCGCGTACGTGCTCGGGCGGGACGAGGCGGTCGTCGACGGGCTGCTCACCGACCCCGAGGTGACGGTGGTGACGCTCACCATCACGGAGAAGGGCTACCGAACCGCCGGCCCGGACACGGTGATCGGACGTCTGGCCGCCGGGCTGGCCGCGCGGATGCGCTCCGGTGCCGCCCCGGTCAGCGTCGTGTCCTGCGACAACATGGCGGACAACGGTGCCGTGCTGCGGACCGCCGTCCGGGACGCCGTGCGCGCCTCGGGCGAGCGGGACCGGGAGCGGATCCTGGAGCTGATAGACCGGTACGTGGCCTTTCCCGCCACCGTCGTGGACCGGATCGTGCCCGCCACCACGACGGCCGACCTCGCGGACACCGCCACCCGGCTGGGCGTCCACGACGCGCTGCCCGTCAGCGGTGAGCCGTACCGGCAGTGGGTGCTGGAGGACCGCTTCGCCGCCCCGCGTCCCCCGTGGGAGATGGACGGAGCCCTCCTCGTCCCCGACGTCGCCCCCTACCAGCTCACCAAGCTGCGGCTGCTCAACGGCTCGCACTCCGCACTCGCCCCGCTCGGCATCGCGGCGGGCCGCACCACCGTCGCCGACGCGATGGCCGACGGCTGGGGCGAGCGGCTCGTCAAGGCCCTGTGCGCCGAGGTCGCCCCCACGCTGCCGGACGGCGGCCCGGACCCCGGCCGGTACGCCGACGACCTGGTGGTCCGCTTCCGCAACCCGGGCATGCGGCACCTGCTGCGGCAGATCGCCTCCGACGGCTCGCTCAAGATCACCGAGCGCTGGCTGCCGGCCCTGCGCGTGCTGCGCGAGCGCGGTGCGGCCACACCCGTCCTCGAACTCGCCCTGGCGGGCTGGGTGAACCTCACCCGCGACCAGGACATCCCGGATCCCGCGCAGGACGCCCTCGCCGCCTGCCGGCGCACCGCAGCGGACGACACGGCCGTCGTCCGCGCACTCCTCACCACTGTCGGCGCGCCCGACCTCGCCGGCGACTCCGCGCTCGTCACCGCCGTCGTACGGCATCTCCCGGCCCTGCGCGCCGGACATGTGGACATCTGACGGCCACCCCCCACCCCCGAGGAAGTCCCCGCTCACGAACAACGGAGTTCACCGATGAAGGACACCACGACCACGGCCGAGCCGGCCGGTGCCGTGCGACGCAGTACGCGTGACCTGACCAAGGCCGCCGTGTCCGGCTGGCTGGGCACGGCCATGGAGTTCATGGACTTCCAGCTGTACTCGCTGGCGGCCGCGATCGTCTTCAACAAGATCTTCTTCCCGGACGTCAGCCCCGCCATCGGCCTCATCGCCGCGATGGCCACCTACGGCGTCGGCTACGTCGCCCGCCTCGCCGGCGCGGTCTACTTCGGCAGAATGGGCGACCGGCTCGGCCGCAAGAAGGTCCTGACGATCACCATCCTGCTGATGGGCGCCTCGACCACCCTCATCGGCGTCCTGCCCACCTACGCGACCATCGGCATCATGGCGCCCGTCCTGCTCGTCGTCCTGCGGCTGGCGCAGGGCTTCGGCGCGGGCGCGGAGATCGCCGGCGCGACGGTGATGCTCGCCGAGTACGCCCCGGTGCGGCGGCGCGGGCTGGTGTCCTCGCTGGTGTCGCTGGGCACCAACTCGGGCACCCTGGCCGCTTCCGGGCTGTGGGCGGTGCTCCTCGCCGTGCTCAGCGAGGAGCAACTGCTCTCCTGGGGCTGGCGACTGCCCTTCCTGATGAGCTTCGGCCTGCTGCTGTTCGCGGTGTGGCTGCGGCGCAACCTCAAGGAGAGCCCGGTCTTCGAGGAGCGGCCCGACGTCGTGGACGGCGTGGCCATGAGCCGCCGCGAGGTGGAGTCGGCCGTCACAGAAGGGACGGGCGGTGACACCGGACTGCTGGAGGCGGGCCTGAAGCAGCGCAAGGGCCGGGCGTTCTTCCTGGCACTCGGACTGCGCTTCGGGCAGGCGGGCAACTCCGGGCTGATCCAGACGTTCCTCGTCGGCTACATCGCCACCGAACTCGCGGCCGAACGCTCCGTCCCCACCGACGCCATCGTGTACGGGTCGCTGCTGGGCTTCCTCACGGTGCCGGCCATCGGCCTGCTCGGCGACCGCTTCGGACGCCGCAGGATGTATCTGGCGCTCACCTCGCTCACGGCCGTGGCCGCCTTCCCGCTGATGATGCTGATCACCTCGGGCAGCACGCCCGCGCTCATGGCCGGCATGATCCTGGGGCTGAACATCGGCGTCCTCGGGCTGTTCGCGCTGGAGAGCGTGACGATGGCCGAACTCTTCGGCTCCCGTACCCGGTTCACCCAGCTGGCGCTGGCCAAGGAGATCGGCGGCGTCCTCGCCACCGCGATCGGGCCGGTGCTCGCGGCGAGCCTGACCGCCGCCACCGGTAGCTGGTGGCCCATCGCGGCGATGCTCGTCGTCTACTCCCTCATCACCCTCGTCAGCGCGCTGCTCTCGCCCGAGACGCGCGGGCGCGACCTCGTCCGGCTGGAGGACGCCGTATGACCCCCATGAAAGCCGTCGTCGTGCACGGCGCCGGTGACGTCCGGATCGACGAGCGGCCCCGGCCCGAGCCCGCGCGGGACGAGGTGCTGCTCGCCATGGAGTGGGGCGGCATCTGCGGCTCCGACGTCGCGTACTGGAGGAAGGGCGCCTCCGGCACGGCGGCCCTCGCCCACCCCCTGGTCCTCGGCCACGAGGTCGCCGGCCGGGTCGCCGCGCTGGGCCCCGGGGTGACCGGCCTCGCCGAGGGGCAGCCCGTCACCGTCCACCCGGCCCAGCTCGTCGGCGAGCTCCCCGAGCGGCTCGCCGGGCGCAGCAACCTCCACGCGCACGTCCGCTACCTAGGCTCGGCGGCCCTCACCCCGCACACCGACGGCGGGTTCAGCGAGTTCCGTACGGTCCCCGCGGCCCAGGTCCGGCCGCTGCCCGACGGTGTGGACACCCAGTCGGGCGCCCTGGCGGAGCCGCTGGCGGTCGCCCTGCACGCCGTGGGCCGGGCGGGCGGACTCCGAGGCCGCACGGTTGTGGTGAACGGGGCCGGACCGATCGGTTCGCTGGTCGTCGCCGCCGCCCGGCATCTCGGCGCACAGTCGGTGTGCGCCGCCGACCTGTCCGCCGCGTCGCTGGCCGTGGCCCGCGAGATGGGCGCGGACACGACCGTCGACATCTCCCGGGGCGAGGAACTGCCGCGGGACGCCGACATCGTCTTCGAGGCGTCCGGCGCCCCGGCCGCGCTGGGGGCGGTCCTGCGGGCCACGGCCCGCGGCGGCACCCTCGTGCAGGTCGGCAACCTGCCGGGCACGGCCGAGCCCGCTGTCCTGGGCGACCTCGTCACCCGCGAGATCACCTGGATCGGCTCCTACCGCTTCGTCGACGAGATCGACGACGCCCTGCGCGCCCTGCGCGACGGCCTGGACGTCTCCCCGGTCATCAGCCACCGCTTCCCGCTGGACCAGGCCGAGCAGGCCCTCGCGGTCGCGGCGGACCCGGCGAGCGCGAGCAGCAAGGTCATGCTGCGGCTCGGCGGGGGCACGCCGGTCACGGTCTGACGGACCCACGCATTCCCCCGGCCGCCCCGCCAGGAGAACAGGAGAGCACGTTGCCCCACCCGACCGCCGGTTCCCGGGCCGCCGAACCCGCTCACGAGCACACCGCGGCGGACGTCGTGTGCCTGGGCGAGACCATGGCCGTCCTCAGCCCGCCGGACGACCGGCCGCTCGCCGACCAGTCCGCGCTCCGCCTCTCGGTCGGTGGCGCCGAGTCCAACGTGGCCTGCGGGCTCACCGCGCTCGGGCACCGCGCGGCCTGGCTGAGCCGGGTGGGCGACGACGCGTTCGGGCAGCGCGTCCGCGCGGAGCTCGCGGCCCGGGGAGTCGAGGTGGGCGCCGTCGGTGTCGATCCGCTGCATCCGACGGGCGTGTACTTCAAGGACCCGGGGCCGGACGCGACCCGGCCCCTGTACTACCGGAGCGGATCGGCCGCGGCCCGCATGGGACCGGAACTGGCCCGCGCGCCCGAGCTGCGGGGGCCGCGCATCGTGCACGTCTCGGGCATCACCGCCGCGCTGTCCGACAGCTGCGCCCGACTGCTGGAGGAGATCGTCGTACGCCGCACGCCCTGGGGCGCGGCGGCGGTCCGGCCGGTCGTCTCCTTCGACGTCAACCACCGCCCCGCCCTGTGGAAGGGGCGTGCCGCCGACGCGGCGGCGGCGTTGCGGGACCTGGCCCGGGCCGCGGACCTGGTGTTCGTGGGACGCGACGAGGCCGAGGCCCTGTGGGGCACGCGCCACCCCGACGACATCGCGGGCCTGCTCGCCCCGGCACCTCGGGTCGTCGTCAAGGACGCGGAGCACGGCGCGACCTCGTACGCGGCGGGCGGCGAGGTCACCTTCGCCCCCGCCCTCGCGGTCGAGGTGGTGGAACCGGTCGGCGCGGGCGACGCCTTCGCCGCCGGGTATCTGTCCGGTGTCCTGGAGGACGCCGATGAGATGTCCCGGCTGCGTCGCGCCCATCGGTCGGCGGCGACGGCCCTGCGCAGCCGGGACGACATCCCCGACCTGGGCATGGCGGCATCTTCGGCCTCTACGGCCTCTACGGCCTCTTCGGCCCTGACAGGCCGACGGCCTTAGGGCCGCACCGCCTCCAGCCGCACCGCGCACGCCTTGAACTCCGGCATCCGGGAGGTCGGGTCGAGCGCGGGGTTGGTGAGGGAGTTGGCGCGGCCCTCGCCCGGCCAGTGGAACGGCATGAAGACCGTGTCGGGGCGGATGGCGTTGGTGATCCGGGCGGGCGCCACGGCCCGGCCCCGCCGGGACACGACGGCCACGGGATCGCCCTCGGCGGCCCCGAGCCGGGCCGCGAGCCGCGGATGCAGCTCCACGAACGGCCCGGGCGCTGCGGCGTTCAGCTCCGCCACGCGCCGGGTCTGCGCCCCGGACTGGTACTGCGCCACGACCCGCCCCGTGGTGAGCAGCACGGGGTACTCGTCATCCGGTTCCTCGGCGATGGCCCGGTGCGAGACGGGGACGAAGCGGGCGCGTCCGTCGGGGGTGGCGAAACGGTCGAGGAAGAGGCGCGGGGTGCCGGGGTGGACACGGCCCGCCGTGTCCCCCGTCGCGGCCGTCGAGTCTTCCGCCGGGGCCGTCGCGTCCCGTGTGGAGGCCGGGCGGCCCGCCGCGCCCCGTTGCGCGCCGGGGCCACCAGCCCCGTCCCCGGCCCCCGTCAGGTCCTCCGGCTCCGCCGTCGGGCACGGCCAGAACACCCCGTCCTCCTCCACGATCCTGCGGTACGTGATCCCCGAGTAGTCCGCGGGACCGCCCGCGCTCGCCCGGCGGAGTTCCTCGAAGACCTCCTCCGGGTCGGTCGGGAAGCCCTTCTCCACGCCCAGGCGGGCGGCCAGTTCGTGGAGGACCTCCAGGTCGCTGCGGACGCCGTCGGGCGGGGTGATGGCCTGGCGGCGGAGCAGGACCCTGCCCTCCAGGTTGGTCGTCGTGCCCGTCTCCTCGGCCCACTGGGTGACCGGCAGGACCACGTCCGCGAGCGCTGCCGTCTCCGACAGGACCACGTCGCACACGGCCAGGAAGTCCAGGGACCTGATGCGCTCCTCGACGTGCGCGGCGCGCGGCGCCGACACCACCGGGTTGGACGCCATCAGCAACAGGGACTTGATATCGGTGCCGAGCGCGTCCAGCAGCTCGTACGCACTGCGCCCCGGGCCGGGAAGGCTGTCCGGGTCCACGCCCCACACCTCGGCGACATGCCGCCGCGCGGCCGGGTCGTCGAGCTTGCGGTAGCCCGGCAACTGGTCGGCCTTCTGGCCGTGTTCGCGGCCGCCCTGCCCGTTGCCCTGCCCGGTCAGGCAGCCGTACCCGGACAGCGGGCGGCCCGCCCGGCCGGTCGCCAGGCACAGGTTGATCCACGCGCCCACCGTGTCGGTGCCCTTGGACTGCTGCTCGGGCCCGCGTGCCGTGAGCACCATCGCCGACTCGGGCTCGCAGAACATCCGTACCGTCTCCCGAAGTTCGGGAACCGACACCCCCGTGATCCGCTCCACGTACTCCGGCCAGTGCGCCATCGCGGCGGCCCGGGCATCCTCCCAGCCCACGGTCCGCTCCTGGACGTACTCCTCGTCCACCCGCCCCTCGGCGATCACCAGGTGCAGCAGGCCCAGGGCGAGCGCCAGGTCCGTGCCCGGCCGGGGCGCCAGATGCAGGTCCGCCTGCTCGGCGGTCTTCGTGCGGCGCGGGTCGATGACGATCAGCGTGCCGCCGTTCTCCTTCAGCTCGTTGAAGAACCGCAGGGACGGCGGCATGGTCTCCGCGAGGTTCGACCCGACCAGGATCACGCAGCCGGTCTTCGGGATGTCCTCCAGCGGGAACGGCAGCCCCCGGTCGAGACCGAACGCCTTGATCCCGGCCGCCGCGGCCGACGACATGCAGAAACGGCCGTTGTAGTCGATCTGGGAGG
Organism: Streptomyces afghaniensis; assembly: GCF_044327915.1. Lineage (NCBI taxonomy): Bacteria > Bacillati > Actinomycetota > Actinomycetes > Kitasatosporales > Streptomycetaceae > Streptomyces > Streptomyces afghaniensis. The sequence continues at coordinate 281,300 of NZ_JBIRGJ010000002.1, read as the reverse complement.
TGCCGAGCACGACCCGCGCGAACTTGCCGAGCGTGTACGCCTTCTCGTTCGTCAGACCGCCCCCGCCGAACACTCCGACCCCGTCCGGCCCGTACTCCGCGCGCGTCCGGCGCAGCCCCTCGGCGATCCGGTCCAGCGCCTCGTCCCAGGAGGCCGGCACCAGCGTGCCACCCTCGCGCACCAACGGCGAGGTCAGGCGCACATTCGAGGCCAGTACCGCCGGGGCCGTACGGCCCTTGCCGCACAGCGCGCCCCGGTTCACCGGGAAGTCCGTACGCTCGCTCACCTCGACGGTCCCGTCGGGCACGGGCGTCAGGTTCATCCCGCACTGCAGGGCGCAGTACGGGCAGTGCGTGGGCGTGGCGGTGGTCTTCATACCGTTCAGCCTGCTTCGGCCGTGTTACGCGCGGGACGGTTCCCTGTTACGCGGCAGGGACGGCAACCTCCCCGCCGCCACCCCGCCCGCGTGAGGCACACGCCTGCCCGCCTTCAGGTCGCCGCCGACCGGCACGGACGTTGCCCTTGTGACGAAAAACGTCACATGTGGCTCATTGCTCTCCTTTCTTGGCTGATCCGACCTCGTTGAGAGTTGAATCAGCGCCACTACGCTCTCGCTACGCGCAGCGCTCGCACGACTCCGAACGGCGTTCGACTCCCACACTCGAAACAGCCAGGAGGCCAACCGATCATGCCACTGCGCCATCTGACCCCCCATGACCGGCACCTGTTCCGGCAGTACGGCCGGGGCCCCACCGTCCCCGTCCCCGACCCGCTCCTGCACCACGCCGTCGCCCGGCACGCCGCGGCCACCCCGGACGCCGTGGCCGCCGAACACCAGGGCGCGCACCTCACCTACGGCGAGCTCGACCGGTACGCCGACGCCCTCGCTGCCCGCCTCGTCCGCGAGGGCGTACGCCCCGGCGACCACGTCGGCCTGTTCGTCCGCCGCTCGCTCCCGATGCTCGTCGGCCTGCTCGGCATCCTGAAGGCCGGCGCCGCCTACGTCCCGCAGGACATCGGCCTCGCGCCCCCGGCCCAGCTCACCCACGTCATCCGCACCGCCCGGACCCGGGTCGTCCTCACGGTCGCCGAACACGCCCACCGGGTGCCGCTGCCCGACGGCCACCTGCTGCTCGCCCTGGACGAGCCGCAGCCGTACGCCCCGGCCCCCCGCCCGCGCGTCACCGGCGACGACGGCGCCTACGTGCTGTTCACCTCCGGCACCACCGGCCGCCCCAACGGTGTGAAGGTCACCCACCGCAACGTCGCCAACATCCTGCTCACCGAACCGGGCGGCCTCGGCATCCGCCCCGGCGACCGGGTCGCCCAGCTCCTCAACATCGCCTTCGACATGGCGGCCTGGGAGATCCTGGGCTGCCTCGCCCACGGCGGCACCCTCGTCATCCGCGGCAAGGACATCGCCGCGGCGGCCCGCACCGCCGACGTGCTGATCGCCACCCCGACCGTGCTGTCCGGCCTCGACCCCGCCGCTTGCCCGCGCGTGCGCACGGTCGCCGTCGCGGGGGAGCCCTGCCCGCGCCCGCTGGCCGACCGCTGGGCCCGGCGGGCCGTCTTCCACAACTGCTGCGGCCCGACGGAGACCACGATCGTCAACACGATGAGCCGCCACGACCCGGCCGCCCCGCTGCTCACCATCGGCCGGCCCACCCCCAACAACACGGTCTACGTCCTCGACGCCGACCGGCGCCCGCTGCCCATCGGCGAACCCGGCGAGATGTGGGCGGGCGGCGACTGCGTCTCCGCCGGCTACCTCGGCGACGACGCCCTCAACGCCGAGCGCTACGCCCCCGACCCCTTCCTCGGCGGCGGCCGGCGCATGTTCCGCACCCGGGACCTCGGCCGCTGGACGCCCGGCGGCGAACTGGAGCACCTCGGGCGCACCGACGACCAGGTCAAGGTGCGCGGTTTCCGCGTCGAGCTGGACTCCGTCTCCTCCGTCCTGGAGACGGCCGCCGGCTGCACCCGTGCCGTCACACTGAAGTGCGACGCCCGCACCCTGGTGTCCTTCGTCTGTCCGGCCGACGTCGACCCCGACACGGCCCGCCGCGCGGTCGCGGACGCCCTGCCCTACTACTGCGTCCCCGAGCAGGTCCTGCCCCTGGCGTTCCTCCCCGAGACCGACCGCGGCAAGGTCGACAAACGGGCCCTGCTGGGCATGCTCGAACAGCGCCTGGCGGTGGCCCGATGACCACGTCCCCCACCCGGACCCGCCAGGACACGGGCGAGCTCCCGCCGCTCCTGTCCGCCCCCCGCCGCCTGCTCAAGCACCCCCGCCTGATGCACTACAACCGCCTCGCGGCCCTGGTCCTCCTGGCCAACGCGGCGTTCCTGTGGGCCGCCCGGCCCCTGGCCACGCCGACCCTCGGGCACGCGGCCCTCGCCAACCTCGCCCTCGCCGTCCTGGCGCGCCAGCAGTACGTCATCAACCTCCTGTTCCGGCTGGCGACTTCGGCCCCGGTCAGCTGGCCGCTGAGGGTCCGCTGGACGCTCGGGAAGGTGTACCACTTCGGCGGGCTGCACGTGGGCGGGGCGCTGGCCGGGGCGGCCTGGTTCCTGGTCCTGACGGTCGCGGTGACCCGCGCCGGAACGGACGTGCCGCTGATCACGGTGAGCTGGACCCTGGTGGCCCTCCTCGCCCTGATCGTCGGCACCGCGCTGCCGCCCTTCCGCTCCCGCCACCACGACCACTTCGAGAGGATCCACCGCTTCGGCGGCTGGGGCGCCCTCGTGCTCTTCTGGACCCACACCCTGCTCTCCGGCCAGGGACCGGTGCCGCTCGCGGTCCTCGCCGTCGTCACGTTCAGCGTGGCCCTGCCCTGGCTGCGGCTGCGCAAGGTGGACGTCCGCACCGAACGCCCCTCCCCGCACGTGACGCTGGCTCACTTCGACTACGGCGAGACCCCCTTCGCCGGCTCCTCGACCGCCATCAGCCGCAGTCCGCTGAAGGAGTGGCACTCCTTCGCCAACGTCCCCGCCCCGGGCCGCTCGGGCTTCCGGCTCACCATCTCCCGCGCCGGTGACTGGACCGGCTCCTTCATCGACGACATGCCCTCGCGGGTGTGGGTGAAGGGCATCACCACCGCCGGTGTCGCCAACATCGAGGTCCTGTTCCGAAAGGTCGTCTACGTCGCGACCGGCAGCGGCATCGGCCCCTGCCTGCCCCACCTGCTCGCCGCGGAGGTCCCCTCGCGCCTGGTCTGGGCGACCCGCGACCCCCGCGCCACCTACGGCGACGCCCTCGTCGACGAGATCCTCGCCGTCCAGCCGCACGCCCTGGTCTGGGACACCTCCCGGCACGGCAAACCCGACATGGTGCGGCTCGCCCACGCCGCGTACCGCGACTTCGGGGCGGAGGCGGTCATCTGCATCTCCAACAAGCGGCTGACCTGGCAGGTCGTGCACGGCCTGGAACGGCGCGGCATACCGGCGTACGGCGCCATCTGGGACTCGTAACCCACCTTCCAGGGAGTGAAGATGAACCACCTGAAAGCAGAACGGGACGGCCGCGTGGTGACCGTACGCCTGCACCGGCCGCACGCCCTGAACGCGCTCAGCTCCGAGCTGCTCGCCGAACTCCTCGGCGTGCTCGGCCCGTTGGACCAGGACCCGGAGGTCGGCTGCTTCGTCGTCACCGGCTCGGAGAAGGTCTTCGCGGCCGGCGCGGACATCCGGGAGATGGCGGGCAGGTCGGCCGTCGACATGATGTCCGAGGACTACTTCGCGGCCTGGGAGGACTTCGCGGACCTGCGCACCCCGAAGATCGCCGCCGTGTCCGGCTACGCGCTCGGCGGCGGCTGTGAGCTGGCCATGATGTGCGACCTGGTCGTCGCGGGCGAGTCGGCCCTCTTCGGCCAGCCCGAGATCAAGCTGGGCGTGATCCCCGGCATCGGTGGCACCCAGCGGCTGACCCGGCTCGTGGGCCGGGCCAAGGCCCTGGACCTGGTGCTCACCGGCCGCACGATGGACGCCCGGGAGGCCGAGCGCTGCGGCTTGGTCTCCCGCGTGGTCCCCGACGACCGGGTCCTCGCCGAGGCGCTGGAAGCGGCGGCGGCCATCGCCTCGTACGGCCGTACGGCGGTCAGGGCGGCCCGCGAGTGCGTCGACCGGGCCCTGGAGACGGGCCTGCGGGACGGCCTGCGCTTCGAACGGCGGGTGTTCCACGCGTTGTTCGCGACGCAGGACCAGAAGGAGGGGATGAGCGCGTTCCTGGAGAAGCGGGCGCCGGTGTTCCGCGGCCGGTGAGGGGCGCGAGCCCCGCGGACCCGCCGGGGACGGGAGTGCCGGCCGCCACTCCCGTCCCCGGCCCGTTCAGGGACTGCGCTCAGTCCCCCGGGTCAGCACTCGTACGCGTAGTACGGCTCGTCACCCGGCTCCAGGCCGATGGTCTCGGTCGCGTAGGCCGAGATCTGGATGCAGTCCGGGTCCCACCCGTCCACTTCGACACTGGCCGAGATGGTGTGCCCGCACGCGTTGTAGATGTTCGCCCACCCGTGGCCGGAGCCGGCGAGCTTGGCGCAGCCCGGCTCCCTCACCTGCGCCTCGCCCGCGGGTGCGGCCGAGGCGGTCCCCACGGCGGCCGGGACGGCGAACAGCGCCGCCGCCACCGCCGTGACGAACGCGGAGCGAAGTCCAGTCATCAGGTGTCCTTTCCCCCAAGTCGCGGCGGACGGCCCGATCCGCCGCCGCACACCGTGGACACTATCCGTGATCGAATGACTGCGGAGAGCATCCGAGGCGTTCTTCACACCGCAGGGTGAAGTGAGCGCGTCAAGCCCGGCGTGCGAGAGCGCGGCACCTGCGCCAAGTCACCCGGCCGCTGTCGCCAGCGCCCGCTCCACGCCCGGCTCCTTCGGCCCCAGGAACCGCGGATCCGGCCGGAACACCGCGTCCAGGGCCGCCTTCCCGGCGGCGAGGATCTCCCGCGCACCCCCGTAGTACCAAGTCGCGTCATGCACGGCGTCCACCCCCACCCCGTACGACTCGACCCCCGCCGCCTGACACAGCGCCACCGCCCGCCGGATGTGGAAGCCCTGGCTGATCAGCACGGCCTCGTCCACCCCGAAGATCTTCTTCGCCCGCACACAGGAGTCCCAGGTGTCGAACCCCGCGTAGTCGCTGACGATCCGCCCGTCGGGCACCCCGTGCCGCGTCAGATACACCCGCATCGCGTCCGGCTCGTCGTAGTCCTCGCGGCTGTTGTCCCCGGTGACGAGCACCACCTCGACCCGCCCCTCGCGGTACAGCGCGGCCGCCGCGTCCAGCCGGTGCGCCAGGTACGGCGACGGCTCCCCGTCCCACAGCCCGGCACCGAACACCACGGCCACCTCGGTCCGCGGCACGTCCGCCGCCGTCCGCAGCCGGTCACCCGCGGCCACGTACATCCAGGTCGCCGGAAGCAGCGCGAGCACACACCCGGCCATCACGGCCTGCACCAGGCGCCGCTGACCTCGCCGGGTACGCGGCAGCCGCGGTCTGCGGAACGTCACACGACGCATCGGACGGTCCCTCCCCAGGTCGGCCCCTCGACAGTCAGGGACGCGCGCCAGGGCCGCCCGGTTCATCCGCCCGCGCGTGACCAGCTTCACGCGTTACACGGAACTCCCAGGTCAAGCAGCCTCACACTCCACCTGTCCCACATGGTGAACCGCTGGAAAACACCCGTGACGCCCATGCAACGGGAAGGCAACGTGCGGCGGCGACCATCGGTGGCATGTCCAGCCAGCTCAGCCTCGTCCCGCCGCCCGCCACGCGCCGCCCGGCCCCGCCCGCCCTCGTGGTCGTGGCGCACGGCAGCCGCGACCCCCGCGCGCTGAGCACCGTACGCGCGCTCCTGGACCGTGTCCGCGCGCTGCGCCCCGACGTGCCGGTGCACCTCGGGCACATCGAACTGAACGCCCCCCTGCTTCCCGACACGCTCGCCGCCCTGGGAGACACGGAGGCGGTCCTGGTCCCCCTCCTCCTCAGCCGCGGCTACCACGTCAAGCAGGACATCCCCGAGATGGCCGCGGCCGCCGAGGCCCGCACTCACCTGGCGGCTCCCCTGGGCCCGCACCCCCTCCTGGTGGACGCCCTCCAGGCCCGCCTGACGGAGGCCGGCTGGCCCACGCATCTGGACGAGGCGACCCGCCGCACCAGCGCCGTCGTCCTCGCCGCCGCCGGCTCCCGCGACCCCGACGCCAAGACGGACACCGGCCGCACGGCCCACCTCCTCGCCGCCCGCCTGGGCGTCCCCGTCATCCCCGCCTATGCCTCCGCAGCGACCCCGACGGTCCAGTCGGCCGTCCGCACCCTCCTCGCAAGGGGCCGCCACCGCATCGCCCTGGCCTCCTACTTCACGGCCCCGGGCCGTTTCGCCACGGAATGCGCCCGGTCGGCCCCCTGGATAGCGGCGGCCCCCCTCGGCACGCACCCGTCCATGGCCCGCCTCCTCCTCCACCGCTACGACGAGACGCTGGCGGCGGCTTCGTCGGCTGTGCCCGAATTGGCTTCGGCATAGAACGCGGGGTACCGCACTTACCCAAGGGGCGCGGGGAACTGCGCGACCAGCCACCCCCAACCCGCACCCGCCACACAACTGAACCCCGCAAACGCTCAGGCAGACAGCACACCCATGCCCGTACTGTCGACACATGGCAGGCACCTCACAAACCCCCCCGGCCTACGACCCGACGTCAGTCGACCGCTGGGCCCCGGAACCAGACAAACGCCCCGGCCGCACCGCCTTCCAACGCGACCGAGCCCGAGTCCTGCACAGCGCCGCCCTGAGAAGACTCGCCGGCAAGACCCAAGTGGTAACGCCCGGCACCCTGGGCCCGGCCTGGGACGCCAGCCCCCGCACCCGCCTCACCCACTCCCTCGAATGCGCTCAGGTCGGCCGCGAGCTGGGCGCAGCCCTGGGCTGTGACCCCGACCTCGTGGAAGCCGCCTGCCTCTCCCACGACCTCGGCCACCCGCCCTTCGGCCACAACGGCGAACAGGCCCTCAACGAGTTCGCGGCGGACTGCGGCGGCTTCGAGGGCAACGCCCAGTCCCTCAGACTCCTCACCCGCATCGAGCCCAAACGGTTCACCCCCGAAGGCTCCGTCGGCCTCAACCTCACCCGCGCCGCCCTCGACGCAGCCACCAAGTACCCCTGGCCCCGCGGCGCCCACCCCACCGACCCGGCGTCCCGCAAGTTCGGTGTCTACGAGGACGACCGCCCGGTCTTCGACTGGGTCCGCAAGGACGCCCCCGGCACCCGCATCTGCTTCGAGGCGCAGGTCATGGACTGGTCCGACGACGTCGCCTACTCGGTGCACGACGTGGAGGACGGCCTGCACGCCGGCCACATCGACCCGAACTGCCTGCACGCGGAACCCGAACGGCAGGACGTCTTCCAGGTCGCCCGGGACCGCTACGTACCGGCGGACACCGACCCCGCCGAACTCGCCGAGGCCCTGGACCGGCTGCTCGTCCAGGAGTGGTGGCCGCACGGCTACGACGGCACCGCCGTCGCCCAGGCCCGGCTGAAGGACGCCACCAGTCAGCTCATCGGCCGCTTCTGCCTGGCCGCCGAGACCGCGACCCGTACCGCGTACGGCGCCGGACGGCTCACCCGGTACGCCGCGGAACTGGTCGTGCCGCGCGAAGCCCGTCTGGAGTGCGCCGTCCTCAAGGCCGTCGCCGACCTCTACGTCATGCAGCGCGCCGAGCAGGAACGCCTGCGCGCCGACCAGCGCGTCGTCGTCGCCGAACTGGCCGAGGCGCTCACCGCCCGCGCCCCCGACGGCCTGGACCCGCAGTTCCGCGCGCTGTTCGACCTGGCGCCGGACGACCGGGCCCGCAAACGGGTGATCGTCGACCAGATCGCGTCCCTCACCGACACCTCCGCCCGTTCGCTTCACGCCCGTCTGACGGGGCACGCATGAGACTGGTGGAAAAACCCGTGGGAAACAGGGGACAACACCCGGGAAACACGGGATCCCGGCATGCCCGATCGTGACCCTCCGTGGCCTGATCGGGTCACTCCCTCTTCCCGCATCACGCTCCGTGCGGGACGCTCGCAAGTGGCGACACCCTTACGAGGAGGCATCAAGTGGTCGACGCGGATCAGACTTTCATCATCGTCGGAGGCGGACTCGCCGGCGCCAAGGCGGCCGAGACGCTCCGGGCGGAGGGCTTCACCGGCCGGGTGATACTGATCTGCGACGAACGTGACCACCCCTACGAGCGCCCGCCGCTGTCCAAGGGCTACCTCCTCGGCAAGGAGGAACGCGACAGCGTCTTCGTGCACGAGCCCGCCTGGTACGCGGCGAACGACATCGAGCTGCACCTCGGTCAGACCGTCGACGCGATCGACCGTGCGGCCAAGACGGTCCGCTTCGGCGAGGACGGCACCGTCGTCCGCTACGACAAGCTGCTCCTGGCGACCGGCGCCGAACCCCGCCGCCTCGACATCCCGGGCACGGACCTGGCCGGCGTCCACCACCTGCGCCGGCTCGCGCACGCCGAGCGGCTCAAGCACGTACTGACCAACCTCGGGCGGGACAACGGCCACCTCGTGATCGCGGGCGCCGGCTGGATCGGCCTGGAGGTCGCGGCGGCCGCCCGCGAGTACGGCGCCGAGGTCACCGTGGTCCACAGCGGGCCGACCCCGCTGCACCACGTCCTCGGCCCCGAGCTCGGCCAGCTCTTCGCCGATCTGCACCGCGCTCACGGCGTCCGCTTCCACTTCGGCAGCCGGCTCACCGAGATCGTCGGCCAGGACGGCATGGTCCTCGCGGCCCGCACGGACGACGGCGAGGAACACCCGGCGCACGACGTCCTGGCCGCGATCGGCGCGGCCCCGCGGGTCGCTCTCGCGGAGGCGGCCGGGCTGGAGATCGCCGACCGGGCGCGCGGCGGCGGCGTCGTGGTCGACGAGCGGCTGCGCACCTCCGACCCCGACATCTACGCGGCCGGCGACGTGGCCTCCTTCCACCACACTCTGTTCGAGACCCGCCTGCGGGTGGAGCACTGGGCCAACGCGCTGAACGGCGGCCCGGCGGCGGCCCGCTGCATGCTCGACCGGGACGTGACCTACGACCGTGTGCCCTACTTCTTCTCCGACCAGTACGACCTCGGCATGGAGTACTCGGGCTGGGCGCCCCCTGGGTCGTACGACCAGGTGGTGATCCGGGGGGACGCGAGCCGGCGCGAGTTCATCGCCTTCTGGGTGAAGGAGGGCCGGGTGCTGGCCGGGATGAACGTGAACGTGTGGGATGTCACAGACAAGATCCAGCAGCTGATCCGCTCCAAGGCCCGGGTGAACACGGAGGCGCTGGCCGACCCGCACGCATCGCTGGACAGCCTCGCCTCATAGCCGTCAGCACTGTCGGTCCGCCCCCGTAGAATCGCTGCGTGGCTGGACGGATCAACGACGAGGACGTGAAGGCGGTACGGGACGCGGTCCCGATCGACGCCGTGGTGTCCGAGTACCTCCAGCTGCGCAACGCGGGCGGCGGCAACCTCAAGGGCCTGTGCCCGTTCCACGACGAGAAGTCACCGTCCTTCCAGGTCAGCCCGAGCAAGGGACTCTTCCACTGCTTCGGCTGCCAGGAGGGCGGCGACACCATCACGTTCGTGATGAAGATCGACCACCTCTCCTTCTCGGAGGCGGTCGAGCGCCTGGCCGGCCAGGCGGGCATCACCCTGCGCTACGAGGAGGGCGGGTACAACCCCTCCCACCAGCGCGGCGAACGCATCCGCCTGGTCGAGGCCCACAAGATCGCGGCCGAGTGGTACGCGGAACAGCTCGCGACCTCCCCCGAGGCCGACACCGGCCGGGTCTTCCTCGCCGAGCGCGGCTTCGACCAGGCCGCGGCCGTCCACTTCGGCGTCGGCTACAGCCCCCAGGGCTGGGACCACCTCACGCGCTATCTGCGCGGCAAGGGCTTCACCGACAAGGAGATCCTGCTCTCCGGGCTCGCCCAGGAGGGCCGCCGCGGCCCCATCGACCGCTTCCGCGGCCGCCTGATGTGGCCCATCCGCGACATCGGCGGCGACGTCGTCGGCTTCGGCGCCCGCAAGCTCTACGAGGCGGACAACGGCCCCAAGTACCTCAACACGCCCGACACGGCCATCTACCGGAAGTCCCAGGTCCTCTACGGCATCGACCTGGCGAAGAAGGAGATCGCGAAGACGAGCCGCGCGGTGGTCGTCGAGGGCTACACGGACGTCATGGCCTGCCACCTGGCCGGGGTGACCACCGCCATCGCCACCTGCGGCACCGCCTTCGGCGGCGACCACATCAAGATCCTCCGCCGGCTGCTGATGGACAACGGCTCGGCCCGCGTCATCTTCACCTTCGACGGCGACGCGGCCGGCCAGAAGGCGGCCCTGCGCGCCTTCGAGGACGACCAGAAGTTCGCCGCCGAGACGTACATCGCCATCGCCCCCGACGGCATGGACCCCTGCGACCTGCGCCTGGCCAAGGGCGACGAGGCGGTGGCGGACCTGGTCGAACCCCGCACCCCGCTCTTCGAGTTCGCCCTCCGCCAGATCGTGAGCCGCTACGACCTCGACACCCCGGCCGGCCGCGCCGCCGCCCTGGACGAGGCAGCACCGATCGTCGCCCGCATCAAGAACAGCGGCGCCCAGCACGAGGTCGCCGTCCAGCTCGCCGGCATGCTCGGCATCCTCGACACCCAGTTCGTGGTCAAGCGCGTGGCCCAGCTGGCCCGCTGGGCCCGCGACCGCGGCGGCAAGGGCCCGGCCCCGGACCGGCACCAGCACGGATCGCAGCAGTACGCCGCCGCCCAGCCGTCCGCCGCCCCCCGCGGCCCGGCCCTCAACCTCCGCAACCCCGTCTACGCCACCGAACGCGAACTCCTCAAACTCGCCCTCCAGCGCCCCGAGTTGGTCTCCCCGGCCTTCGACGCGTACGGCGTCGACGAGTTCACCGCCCCGCCCTACGCCGCCGTACGCCAGGCCATCCTGGACGCCGGCGGCGCCGAACTGGGCGTCGCGGACCCCCAGGACTACCTGGTGAAGGTCCGCGAGGCCGCCCCGGACGACGCGGTCCGCGCGATGGTGACGGAACTGGCCGTCGAGGCGATCCTGCTGCACAAGGGCGTGAAGGGCGTCGACGAGACCTACGCGGGCGCCCAGTTGGTCACCGTCCGCCGCCGCGCCGTCGAACGCCGCATCCGCGACATCACCGGCCAGCTCACCCGCCTCGGCACCCACGGCGACCCGGCCCAGCTGGCCGCCGTGCAGAACGAACTCTGGGTCCTCCAGCAGTACGACCAGGCCCTCAGGGAGCACGGCGCCGCCGCGCTCTGACGTCACCGCGCGGTCACGGACCGGAAGCAAAAAGTCATCGCACGCCCCTCGTGGCGACGATGTGTCTTACCCCACACTGGGTTCCGGTGCCTGAGTCCTCGGAGCGCGGCCGATCCGTCCCCGACGGGTCCCAGACCCCCGCGGTTCCGCTCATCGCGTACGGGACGGACAGCGGCGAGGCCGCCCACTCCGCCCCCGAAGTACCGCTGCCGCCCGCCTTGGCAGCGATCATCCTGGAGGTCGCCCCCGTGCAGACCCAGACCCTCACCCAGACCGACGTCAGCGGTGCCGACGGCGCCGACGGCGCCGCACCGGACGCGGAGGACGACGTCCTCCCCGCGGTCCCGGCGCAAGGCCGCGTCGTGCTCCGCCCCGAGACGGAACCGGAGGAGCCGCCCGCCGAGGCCATCGAGCCGGCGGAGGCTCCCGAGGCCGTCGAACCGCCGCCGGCCCGCCCCGACACCGGCGGCCCCTCCTCCGACCTGTTCCGCCAGTACCTGCGGGAGATCGGCCGCATTCCCCTGCTGACCGCCGCCGAGGAGGTCGAACTCGCCCGCCGTGTCGAGGCCGGCCTGTTCGCCGAGGAGAAGCTGCGGCTCGCCCCCGACCTGGACAGCCAGCTGGCGCTGGACCTCGACCGGCTCGTCGTCATGGGCCGGATGGCCAAGCGCCGCCTCATCGAGGCCAACCTGCGCCTGGTCGTCTCCGTCGCCAAGCGCTACGTCGGACGCGGCCTGACCATGCTCGACCTCGTCCAGGAGGGCAACCTCGGACTCATCCGGGCCGTCGAGAAGTTCGACTACGCCCGCGGCTACAAGTTCTCCACCTACGCCACCTGGTGGATCCGCCAGGCCATGTCCCGCGCCCTGGCCGACCAGGCCCGCACCATCCGGGTCCCCGTGCACGTCGTGGAGCTCATCAACCGGGTCGTCCGTGTCCAGCGCCGCATGCTCCAAGAGCGGGGCTACGAGCCCACACCGGAAGAAGTCGCCGCCCACCTCGACCTGCCGCCGGAGCGCGTCAGCGAAGTGCTGCGCCTCGCCCAGGAGCCCGTGTCGTTGCACGCGCCCGTGGGCGAGGAGGACGACGTCGCCCTCGGCGACCTCATCGAGGACGGCGACGCCACCAGCCCCGTCGAATCCGCCGCGTTCCTCCTCCTCAAGGAGCACCTGGAAGCGGTCCTGTCGACGCTGGGGGAGCGGGAGCGCAAGGTCGTCCAGCTCCGCTACGGCCTCGCCGACGGCCGCCCCCGCACGCTGGAGGAGATCGGCCGCATCTTCGGTGTCACCAGGGAGCGGATACGGCAGATCGAGTCGAAGACCCTGAACAAGCTCCGCGACCACGCCTTCGCGGACCAGTTGCGGGGCTACCTGGACTGAGCCGGACCGAGCCGGAGTGAGAGGGGGGCCGCCCGTCCCGGCGGCCCCGCCCGTCTAGTCGACCTCGGCCGCCGCCTGCGCGAACTGCGCCTTGTACAGCCGGGCGTAGGCCCCGTCCGCCGCCAGCAGCTCCTCGTGTTCGCCCTGCTCCACGATCGCCCCGTTCTCCATCACCAGAATCGTGTCCGCGTCCCGGATCGTCGACAGCCGGTGTGCGATGACGAACGAGGTACGCCCGTGCGCGAGTTTGGCCATCGCCTTCTGGATGAGCACCTCCGTGCGGGTGTCGACCGAGCTGGTCGCCTCGTCCAGCACCAGGATCACCGGGTCGGACAGGAACGCCCGGGCGATGGTGATCAGCTGCTTCTCACCCGCGCTGACCCCCGTTCCCTCGTCGTCGATCACCGTGTCGTACCCGTCCGGCAGCGTACGGATGAACCGGTCCGCGTGCGCCGCCCGGGCCGCCTCCTCGATCTCCCCCCGCGTGACGTCCCGCGCGGCCCCGTACGCGATGTTCTCCGCGATCGTGCCGCCGAACAGCCAGGTGTCCTGGAGCACCATGCCGATCCCGGCGCGCAGTTCGTCCCGGGACATCCGAGCGATGTCGACCCCGTCGAGGGTGATGCGCCCGCCGCTGACGTCGTAGAACCGCATCAGCAGATTCACCAGCGTCGTCTTGCCGGCGCCCGTCGGGCCGACGATGGCCACCGTGTGCCCGGGCTCGACCTTCAGCGACAGGTCCTCGATCAGCGGCTTCTCGGGGTCGTAGCGGAACGACACGTGTTCCAGCGCCACCTGCCCGCGCAGTTCCTCGGGCCGCACGCCCGGCACCGGATCGGCGCTCTGCTCCTCCGCGTCCAGCAGTTCGAAGACGCGTTCCGCCGAGGCGACGCCCGACTGCACCAGGTTCGCCATGGAAGCGACCTGCGTCAGCGGCATGGAGAACTGCCGCGAGTACTGGATGAAGGCCTGCACGTCACCGATGGACAGCGAACCCGAGGCGACCCGCAGCCCGCCGACGACCGCGACCAGCACGTAGTTGAGGTTCGACACGAAGAACATCAGCGGCTGCATGACCCCGCTGTTGAACTGCGCCCGGAAACCCGCCTCGTACAGCGCCTCGTTCTGCTCGGCGAACTGCTGCGCCGACTCCTCCTGCCGTCCGAACACCTTCACGAGCGCGTGCCCGGTGTACATCTCCTCGATGTGCGCGTTCAGCTTGCCCGTCGAGCGCCACTGCTGCACGAAGTGCGGCTGCGACCGCTTGCCCACGCGCGTGGCGACGACGAACGACAGCGGCACGGTCACCAGCGCGACCAGCGCCAGGAGCCAGGAGACGTAGAACATCATCGCGAGGACGCCGATGATGGTCAGCACCGAGTTGATGAGCTGCCCCATCGACTGCTGGAGCGTCTGCCCGATGTTGTCGATGTCGTTCGTCGCCCGGGACAGCACCTCACCGCGCTGGCGCTTGTCGAAGTACGACAGCGGCAGCCGCGACAGCTTCGTCTGCACGTCCTCGCGCATCCGGAACATGGTGCGGTTCACGGCCCGGTTGACCATCCGCGTCGCCACCGCCATCAGCAGCCCGGCCACCAGGAACACGCCCAGCGCGAGCAGCAGCACATGCCCGACGGTGGTGAAGTCGATGCCCTCGCCCGGGGTGAAGTCGGTGCTGCGCAGCATGTCGGCGACGTCACCGTCCCCGCGCTGCCGCATCTGCTCCAGGACCTGCTCCTTGCTCGCCCCCTCCGGCATGTCCCGCCCGACGATGCCCGCGAAGACCAGGTCGGTCGCCTTGCCGAGGATCTTCGGCCCGACGACGTTGAGGCCGACGCTGAGCACCACGCACGCCAGCAGCACGAAGAGGGTGATGCGCTCCGGCCGGAACTGCGCGACGAGCCGTTTGCCCGATCCCTTGAAGTCCAGCGAGCGCTGGTCGGGGCCGCCCCCGGCCATCATCCGCCCCATGGGCCCCGCCATCAGGCAGCCTCCGCTTCCGTGAGCTGGGAGAGCACGATCTCCCGGTAGGTCTCGTTGTCGGCCATCAACTCGTGGTGCCGGCCGGTGCCGACGACGTGGCCCTCGTCGAGGACGACGATCCGGTCGGCGTCCCGGATGGTCGCCACCCGCTGGGCGACGATCACGACGGTCGCCTCCGCGGTCTCCTGCGCGAGCGCGGCCCGCAGGGCGGCGTCCGTGGCGTAGTCGAGGGCGGAGAAGGAGTCGTCGAAGAGGTAGATCTCCGGGCGCTGCACGAGCGTCCGGGCGATCGCGAGCCGCTGCCGCTGACCGCCCGAGACGTTCGTCCCGCCCTGGGCGATCGGCGCGTCGAGCCGGCCCTCCAGCCGCTCCACGAAGTCCTTGGCCTGCGCCACCTCCAGCGCGTGCCACAGCTCCTCGTCGGTGGCGTCCGGATTGCCGTAGCGCAGGTTGGTCGCCACCGTGCCCGCGAACAGATACGGCTTCTGCGGCACCATGCCGACGGTCTTCGCGAGCAGCTCGGGGTCGATCTCCGCCACCTCGACCCCGTCCACGAGCACCTGCCCCTCGGTCGCGTCGAACAGCCGCGGGACCAGCCCCAGCAGGGTCGACTTGCCGCTGCCGGTCGAGCCGATGACGGCGGTCGTCTCGCCGGGCCGGGCGACCAGGTCGACGGCGCGCAGCACCGGCTCCTCGGCACCGGGATAGCGGAAGCCCGCCCCGCGGAGCTCCAGATGCCCGTGCCGGCGCAGCTCACGCACGGGCGCCGACGGCGGCACGACGCTCGACGAGGTGTCCAGCACTTCCTGGATGCGCTCGGCGCACACTTCCGCGCGCGGCACCATCATGAACATGAAGGTGGCCATCATCACGGACATGACGATCTGCATCAGATAGGCGAGGAACGCGGTCAGGTCACCGATCTGCATCCCCCCGCTGTCGATCCGGTGCGCGCCGAACCACACCACGGCGATCGACGACAGGTTCACCACCGTCATCACGATCGGGAACATCAGCGCGAGCAGGTTGCCGGTGCCCAGGGCGAAGTCCGTGAGATCGGTGTTGGCCTTACGGAAGCGCTGCTGCTCGTACTCGTCCCGGACGAAGGCCCGGATGACGCGGTTGCCGGTGATCTGCTCGCGCAGCACCCGGTTCACCGTGTCCAGCCGCGTCTGCATGGCCCGGAACAGCGGACGCAGCCGCCGCACGATCAGCGTCACGCAGATGCCCAGCACCGGTACGACCGCCACCAGCACCCCGGACAGCGGCACGTCGAGACCGAGCGCCAGCACGATGCCGCCCACGCACATGATCGGCGCCGACACCATCAGCGTGAACGTCATCAGCGCCAGCATCTGCACCTGCTGGACGTCGTTCGTCGTACGGGTGATCAGCGAGGGCGCGCCGAAGTGACCCACCTCACGCGCAGAGAACGACTGCACCCGGTCGAACACGGCGGCTCGCACGTCCCGCCCGAGCGCCGATGCCGTACGGGCGCCGTAGTACACGGCACCGATGTTGCACACGACCTGGACCAGCGAGATGCCGATCATGAGGGCGCCGTAGCCCAGGATGTAGCCGGTGTCGCCGTTCACAACACCCTGGTCGATGATGTCCGCGTTCAGCGTGGGCAGGTAGAGCGTGGCGCAGGTCTGCAGGAACTGCAGCAGCACCAGCAGGACGATGGGTCTCTTGTAGGGCCTGAGGTGGACCCGCAGGAGTGGTATGAGCACGCTGCTTCTCTCGGGTGGGTGACGGGGCCGGTTCGTTGCCCCTGGCCCCTATCGTCGAACACTCCACCCGCGTTACCTCAACCGAATTAACCCAACAGGCGGTCAAAAAGCCCCGGGCTCCCTCGGATCCGCACCCTCGGCCACTACGGCCGCATCGCCCCCGGATGCGTCTGCTCCCGTACCGACACGAACTGCTGCCGCACCGCCTGCCCCACGGCCAGTTCCTCCCCGGGCTCCAGTACCTGCGCGACCGCGCCCTGCCAGGCCGGCGGGTTCCGCGCGTCGAGCGTGCCCTGGGACGCCCCGAGCGCCCAGGCCGCCTGCCGGGCGGCTCCGATCGCCGCGTAGTCCGCCGGCTGCGGCACCACGACCTGCGTCCCGAACAGCGAGGGCGCGGCCGCCTGCACGGCGGGCAGTTCGGCGGCCGGACCGAGCAGGAACACCCGCCGCACCTCCACGCCCCGGGCGCGCAGCACGTCCAGCGCGTCCGCGAGCCCGCACAGCATGCCCTCGAACGCGGCCCGCGCCAGATGCTCCGCCTTCATCGACTCGCGCCGCAGGCCCGCCAGGGTCCCGGCGGTGTGCGGCAGGTTCGGCGTCCGCTCGCCCTCCAGATAGGGCAGCAGCACCAGCCCGTGCGCCCCCGGCGTCGACTTCATCGCCAGCTCGGACAGGCTCTCCAGATCGGGCAGCCCCAGCAGCTCTGCGGTCCCGCGCAGCGTCCGTACGGCGTTCAGCGTGGTGACGACCGGCAGGTGCATGCCGGTCGCGTCGGCCAGCGCGGTGATCATCCCGGAGCCGTCGACCAGCGCCTCGGGATGCACGGCCATCACGGACCCGGACGCGCCCAGCGACACCACCGCGTCCCCGAGCCCGATGCCGAGCCCGAAGGCCGCCGCCATTGTCTCGCCGGTCCCCACGGAGATCAGCAGCCCCTCCGGCGTCGTACCGGCCGCGTCCGCCGGGCCGATCACCTCCGGCAGCATCACCTGGTGCCCGAGCGCCAGCTCGACCAGGTCGGGCCGGTAGGCGCCGGTCGCCGCGGACCAGTACCCGGTGCCGGACGCCCCGCCCCGGTCGGTGGTTCTCCGGACCGGCCGGCCCAGCAGCTGCCACACCAGCCAGTCGTGCGCCTGCAGGAGGATCGCGGTGCGCTGTGCGTTCTCGGGCTCGGTCCGGGCCAGCCAGCGCAGCTTCGTCACCGGCTGCGCGGCCTGGGGCACACACCCCACGGCCTGCGCCCAGGCCTCGCGCCCCCCGAGCGCGTCGATCAGGTCGGCCGCCGCGACCTGCGTCCGCTTGTCGCCGCCGACCATCGCCGGCCGCACGGTGTTGCCCTGCGCGTCCAGCGGCACGACGGCGTTCTGCTGCGCCGAGACGCCGATGGCCTGCACGCCCTCCAGCAGCCCGCCGCCCGCGGCCTCGCCCAGGGACAGCAGCCAGGCCTGCGGGTCGACGTCGGAGGGCCGGCCGCCGTCGGGGCTCTCCACCGGATGCGGCGCATATCCCTGCCGGAGCACGGCTCCGGTGTCCGCGTCACAGACGACGATGCGAGTGAAATCGGGTGAACTGTCCAACCCGGCGACTATCCCCATGGCCAAAATTCTGCCGCACGCTCCGCCGGGGTCGGTCCGTGGGCGCCGTGGATCTTGACGCCGGGTTTCGGGCGCGGGGCGCGTCGTGGCTGGTCGCGCAGGTCCCCGCGCCCCTGAGGTGGCAGGACCCGCACCCGGCGTCGGCGAAGAACTGTTACGTGTTGCTCGTACCCCAGTCGTCCTCGCCGCCGTTGTGGGTGGCCCGCTCCTTGAGGTGGCGGACCCGTTCGGCCACCGAGTCGGGGACGCGGTCGCCGACCCTGTCGCTCACCACGTGGTACGCCTTGCCCGCGAACTCACGGCCCTGGTGGGCCGCCGACTCCGCGGTGTTGCGGACGGCGGGGTTCTGCGCGAACTGGCGAGCCGACTTCTTCAGCTGTTCGTAGCGCTCGCGTCCGGCCCTCGTGCCCAGCACGTAACCCAGCACGACTCCGGCGACGAACGTGAGCCGGTAACGCATGGCGACCACCCTTCCCTTGCGTAGGTCTCCGGTGCGGCGACGGCGCCGGGGAGTACCGATTGGCGGAGCACCCCCCTGCTTGCGCTAATGTATGTGTCGCAGCGAGCGCGCGCCCTCTGGCGAATACCCAGGTAGGTACGTTCGATGCAAAACGAGACCTTCCTCGGTAGCTCAATTGGCAGAGCAGCCGGCTGTTAACCGGCAGGTTACTGGTTCGAGTCCAGTCCGGGGAGCTCGGTCCTCCGTAGCTCAATTGGCAGAGCAGCCGGCTGTTAACCGGCAGGTTACTGGTTCGAGTCCAGTCGGGGGAGCATGGTGAACGAGGACCCCCGCAGGGGTCCTTTTTCATGTCCGTTCCGATCTTCCGGGAACCGCGCGGCGCCGGGCGCAGTCCTCATGGTCGCGAAGGCCGTGCGAAGCCGACCATCCGAAGCAGGAGATCGTATGAGCGGCTATGCTGCGGCAGACGGCGCGCACACATGTACGCGACACGCCGCTATGGGGCGGTAGCTCAGCCGGTTAGAGCAGCGGACTCATAATCCGTCGGCCGTGGGTTCGAGTCCCACCCGCCCCACTCCAGCGCGGCAACGCAGGAACGTTTTCACCTGCGGCGCAGCGTAAACCCCCTCCAAAGAGAGGGGGCTTCGTCGTCTCCGGAGATCATTAGCTGGCCCCCTGCTGGCCCGGAAGGCGGACGATCAAAGACGGGCAGGGTCGTCATTCGCCGTCGTCAGCGAGCTCGTCCGCCTTCGCAACCAGCTTCTGGGCGGCTTCTAGATCGTCGCCGTAGTTCACCTGTAGGGCACAAGAGCCGTCGGGCATCCAGTGGATCGTGACCTCGCGCCCATCTTGGAGAGCTGTGCGCCTGAGGGTGGCCACGTCCTCGTCGGTGGGCTGGTGCAGAGCCAGCCAGGGCGGTCCGTGAGGGTGGCGGCGGATGCGGACGTTGCAGTCGATGACGGTGGTGTGGTCACGCTGCCGCCTCGCTTCTTCTCGCTGGCGGGCCAGCGCCTGACACTCCGCGCAGTCATGTACTGGGGGCGGCTCAGGGAGCGGCAGGTCGACGTGTGTGGGTCGGGGGGGCACAGTCGCCCCTTCCGGAGTGCCAGTCGGCGCAGGGTCACGGCGATCTCACAGCGGACCTCCTGCACGATGCCGTCTACGACGACGGCCTCCTCCCCGCTGCACGGCTCGCAGTCGCCCATGCAGTGGACGAACAGGGCCTCGTAGGCCGCGTGCGCCACGTGCTCGGGGCAGTCGCGGGGGTGCCAGTCGTACTCGCCGTCCAGGCGCGCCTTGCGGCGCGGCCCGAGGGCGACGGCGGCCTCCTCGGCGAGCGGCTTCTCGTCGCTGTCCCAGATGCACGTGAAGCCGCGCACCTGCTCCTCGGTGAGACCGTCGAGGCTGGGGAGCTCCAGAAGTCCCAACGCCAGCTCTACGGGTGTGCACTCGGTCTGTTTGCTGATCATCGGCTGCCCCTCTTGGTGTGCTGGTTGGCGATGGCGGTTTCCCGGGGCCTGGTCACCGGCTCGTCCCTAACTGCGCCCACAGCCCGCACTCGTCGGTGGTGAGACCGGAGGTGTTGGCGAGCCCGGTGACGATCTGCCAGCCGGGCCCGTGGCTGTACAGAAGCGGGAGTGGCTCGGGGCCGAGCACTGTGATGCGGATGCGCGGTCCGGCCGTCGACAGGGCCATCTCTACGGCAACGGCGGGGCGCCCGAGCTGAGGATCGCGACGTAGAGCTCATTCGCGATGGCCGGGGCGTCCTGGTGTTTGACGCGGCCGGCAACCCACAGGCGGACATGGCGCGCCTCGATGGGCTCGGCCTTGAATGGCTTCTGCCATGTTTGACCCGACTCGGGCATGAGTGTCCCCCGGATTTCACTGGTTTCCGGATACGGGTAGTGCTTATCTGTATCCAGATTGTCGGGGGTTGGCGCTGGTCAAGCGGGAGGGGAGAGTATGTGTATCCGGATTGACGTGATCGCTCAAAGTGGGGGTGCCGTGGTGGCGCAGCCTGAGTACCTGCGGATCGCCGCCGACCTGCGGCGTCGCATCTCACCGGGCGGCGAGTTCGGGCCTGGAGATCAGATCCCGACCATCCCCGAGCTATGCGCCGAGTACGGCGTATCCGAGGCGCCGGTCCGCAACGCGCTGCGCCTACTCACGAACGAGGGCCTGATCGAAGCACGGGCCCGGGCGGGCACGCGTGTCCGCCCGCGTCCGCCGGTTCACCGCATGGCGGCCGACCGGTACCGCTCGACCCCGAGCACCAAGTCCACGCCTTACACCCGGGATCAGGGCATCGCCTGGTCGGAGTACCGGCTCGACAAGCGGTACGAGCGGGTCCAGGCCGACGCCGAGCTGGCGGGCCTGTTCGAGTGCGAGGTGGGCGAGAGGTTGCTGGCGAGGCACTTCGTCTTCTATGACAACGACCAGCCGACCCAGATGAGCACGTCCTACGTGCGGTGGGCCGACGTCGC
The DNA here is from genome assembly GCF_044327915.1 of Streptomyces afghaniensis. Lineage (NCBI taxonomy): Bacteria > Bacillati > Actinomycetota > Actinomycetes > Kitasatosporales > Streptomycetaceae > Streptomyces > Streptomyces afghaniensis. The sequence goes on along the minus strand of NZ_JBIRGJ010000002.1, from coordinate 260,345 downwards.
GGACACCCCGGTCGCCGACCCCATCAACGAGCCCTGGCCGGGTGGCACCCGCGCGCAGCTGGGGAGTCTCGGCATCCGCGTCACGCAGATCACGGAGTCGTTCACCGCGGCCATGCCGACCGAGCTGGAGGCGGCGACCCTGCGGATCGGCGCCGGCGTGCCCGTGCTGCGGTACACCCGCAGGCACATCGCCGACACCGGCCGTATCGTCGAGGTCGCCCACCCGATCGTGCGCCGCGGCGACACCACCGTCGTCGACTTCCGCATCGACCTCGACGACTGACCCCGGGCACGACGAAGCGGCCCCGCCCCCCCCGAAGGAGAGCGGGGCCGCGGTCGTCACGGGTACTGCCGGCGGTACGGATCGAGGGCCATGGAGAGCAGGCCGCCGCCGTCGCTCGGGCTCGGCTGTGGTGCACCGTCGCGGCGGCACACGAGTGCATCCGGGTCCCAGCTCGGGGCCTGAAGGGAGTAGCCGTCGGGGCAGTCCTGGCCGGGAGGGCCTTGCTCGTCGCGGGGGCCTTGCTCGCTGTGCGGGCCCTGACCGCCGGGCGGTCCCTGTGGTCCCTGTGGTCCCTGTGGTCTCTCCGGCCCGGCCGGCCCCTACTCTACGTCCGCGCCTGGGGCTCCGTCCTCCCCCGGCTCGCCATCCTGTCCTGTCGTGTCCGGGTGCCGTCGTCGCCGGGCCGCCCGTGCGTTTGCCGGACTTGCCCGCTGTACTCGGGACACTGGCTTCGGCAGGCCATCGCTGCCGCAGGGATGCTGACTCAGGCAGACCGGACCCCAGCGCAGACCGTGGATCCGCCGAGTCACTCACGGACACCCTGGCTCGGTTCGCAGAGCAGGACGACTGGGAGACGGTCACACTGAAGGACATTGCGGAACGCGCCACGCTGATGAACCGGGATGATTTCAAGTCCTGGTGCACCTGTGGGGCATTCGACTAGGCGCGGTCGTTCCACCCGCCTGGCTGCTCACGTGCGGTGTGTCTGCTGTGATGGGCTTTGGTCATGGCCTGCAAGTTCGCCCAGTCGTGACCACGTGGACCCAGCGGGCCCAGCCCGTCACGGTGGTTGACCTCGGTCGCCCTTGGCCTGGTCAGGGCAGGAAGCGCCTCGCACTCCTCGCACTCGCAAATGGGGTGGACACGCAGGTAGGCGGCCCGTGTGCGTGCCCATCGTGCGTCGTAGCCCTTGGAGGCTGCGCTGCTGCGTTGACGGCCGGCGCGGCGCTGGCAGTCGCCGCAGCGTCCGCCCGGCGTGAGGGTGGGACAGCCTGGTGTAGGGCAGATTTGCATGGCTCGCCGGGGCATGGGCACCTCGCCAGTTACTCGACTCCGCAGCCGGCGACGCGTCGCCTGACCTGGCCATGAGGGCTGCCAGTCTGTTGATGTCCACCCGGGCGCGTCCTCCCATTTACTGGAGGGTGGTGCGGCGGTACTGGTTCCGTTACTACAGCCTCGCCGTTGTGCTGTTGTTGCTGGAGGCAATGTGCCTGTACTGGCTGGTCTCACCGATGCGTGGTGCGGCTGCTTTGATTGTGGGCTCGCTGGCGTGGGCCGGGACAGTGCTTGGCTTCGTCGCCGTCCTGTTGTTCCCGGTGTTCTTCATGCTTGATACGTCGAAGGAATTGGCTAGGAGCAGAGCTCGGCTGGCTGCGCTTCTCTTCGATGAGGGCAGGGTGACGCGGGCACGTAGCCCAGATCATTGGGAGGATTGGCGAAGCCTCCGCTATGCAATCGAGGGCGGAGGCTCGTGCGCGCCTGTGATGCCGATTCAGGGCACAGTTGTACACCGAGATCGTGACAGGGCGCTGACCTGCGGTCAAGCGGCCTTGGCTGCGGAGCGTTTCGCAACGAGCGCAGCGACGCCTGCGGCGGGATACCAAGGCTGTCGCGGGCTTCCTCCGGACCGTTCGAGGTGGCCGCGCTGGACGAGCTTGCGGACGCCGGCGAGGTCAGTGTCGAGGAGGCGGGCGGTCTGGTGTGCGGTGAGGTGGCCGGGCCGGATCATCTGCGACTCCATGGTCTCCATGATGCGCGTCAGGCGGCTGGTGGTCTGCGGTCTGACCCGTCTGCCGGTTGGGGCGCTTGCGCGGAGCGTTTGACGGTGAGGATGGCGGCGATGCCTCCGCAGGCGCCACCCAACGCAGAGATGGCTCCCGTCACCGCTGTGACTATCTCGGAGGCGCCGAATTCGTCGTCCGGGGTAGTCGCAGCGGGGGGTGGTGTCGGGGAGGCGGCTGGCGGTTCCTCCGGTGCAGGCTCCTCCTCTGGGGGTGTCTCATCCGGTGTGCCCTCGTCCGGGGGTGACCCCACCGGAGGGCGTGTCTCGTCCGGTGTGCCCTCGTCCGGGGGTGACTCCTCAGTGGGTGACCCCACGGTGGGTGGTTCCGGAAATTCATCCGTGTCGGTTTCCTCAGGTGGAGAAAGCGAAGACGCAGGCGGGGGGCTCTCTGCATCAGGGCTGAGCCCCAGGTTCACGGACAGCGAGAGCAGGAGGCCGCCAGCGGCCAGTGCGAGCGCTGAGACGATCGCGAGCAGCAGCGCCCACCGCTTGCTTGATCGTGCTGCAGCCACCACTGAGCCCCCTAGCTGATCATGCTGGTCTTCGGTGGTGATTTCAGTGTCCGAGGTTCTGGCGAATGCTGCTCGTCGAGTCCGTCTTGGGCGCGACGGGAGGCCCTGAAACCAGAAACTTCCCAGCTCAGCCCCGATATCGGGGGCGAAACCGGTTTCGGGGCGGGGTGAAATTACTACCCCTTCCCGAAACCGGCTTGGCGGCCCCTACTCGCCGTCCTCGGCGGCCGGGAGATCGGCCTGCCGCAGGCCTTGGTGCCCCCGCAGCAGTCGCGGATGGTGAGCTGCCTGGTGGCCACCTTGAAGGGCTTGAGGGCCGCACTGAGTGCGGTAGACGACCCGGCGGCGTCCATCTCCGTCCACGGCTTGTACAGGTCGGGATGGAACCGGGCGAGGGCCCCGACGAGCCGGTGGGAGTGCACGGCTTCGACGCCGTCCGGCCAGATGGCGCGGACGTGATCGAGGATCGTCTCGACGTCCTGCTCCTCGACGGCCGCGCCGGTGGCCTGCCCGGTGAGGGTGCCGGCGGCGGTGCGGAGCGCCAGTGCGCCTCCCGCGACGGACGTGCCGACCGCCCGCGTAGAGCAGAGGACGGAATCCGCACAGGGAGGGGCCGCGAGGTGGCGGTGCGCATGTTGTTCAGAACGGTCGGTACGGCGAGAGGGGCAGGCAGAGGGACCAGATGCACGGCGATCGCGGCGGCGGCGATGGCCGCGCTGACCGCCTCCCAGGCGCCGGGAACCTCGGCAAAGGCTGTGGAGCCGACGCGGAACGCGGCGCGTGCCGAGCACGGGCCGAGTGTGTCCGGCGACGCCCCGTACCGCACCGAGCTTCCGCCGCTGCGGGCCGGGAAGCCCGACGGGGACACGGCCGCGGGGCCGGCCGGCGCCGCACTGCCCGCGACCGTGTTCGCCGCGTACCGGCGCGCCGAGTCGGAGCTGGCGGGCACCGCGCCGGGATGCCGGCTGGAGTGGCAGCTGCTGGCCGCCATCGGCCAGGTGGAGTCGGGGCAGGCGCGCGGCGGCCGGGTGACCTCGGACGGCACGGCCGTGCCACCGATCCTCGGCCCCCGGCTGAACGGCGGCGCCTTCGCGGTCATCCGGGACACCGACGGCGGCCGGTACGACGCGGACACGGCGTACGACCGGGCGGTGGGCCCGATGCAGTTCATCCCGTCGACCTGGGCCCGCTGGGGCGCGGACGGCAACGGCGACGGACGGGCCGATCCGGACAACGTCTTCGACGCGGCACTCGCAGCCGGGCGCTATCTGTGCGCGGGCGGACGGGACCTCTCCGACCCGGCCGACCTGGATGGGGCGATCCTCGGCTACAACCACTCGGAGGCCTATCTGCGCACGGTCAGGGCCTGGTACGCCTACTTCCTGGAAGGGCATCGGGTGGTACCGGACCCGGGCGCCGGGTCGTCCCCGCGGCCGGAGCCGTCGCGACCGAGCAGCACACGCGAACCCTCGCCGAAGCCGTCCGAGCGCCCGGGCGCGAGCCCGTCCCCCAGGCCGTCCACACCGCCCGCCTCTCCATCCCCCTCTCCCTCCCCGTCCCGTCCGGCGGGCGGAGCGAGGGAGGCGGAGGAGCCGCCGCTCTCGGTGCCGGATCCGGGCGTGGAGCTGCCCGACGACGTACTGCCCAGTGCCGGCCCCCTGACCAGCAACGGTGAGGAAACGATGCGCCCCTCCCCCTCCACAACCGCGGATACCGGGCGGTAATGTCGCCCCCCGCCGGACGGCACGAGACGGCGGAGTGAGCGCGAAGGGGCCCTCATGGCGACGGACATGCCTGCTGAGACAGAGGCGGCCATGGCTGCTGGGACAGTGACGGACGACAACCGTTGGCAGCGCATGTGGAGCCACCGCGAGCAGTTGCTCAAGGTGGCCCGGCGCAGGTCGATGAGCCCGGAGGACGCCGAGGACGCCGTGCACGAGGCCATGCTGCGCGCCGCCGAGCGCCCGGACCTCGACGACGAGCGCCTCGGCGCCTGGCTGACGACCGTGACCATGCGGCTGTGCGTCGACCGGTACCGGCAGGTCAACCGCGAGGCCGAGGTGCGCACCAGTCCCACGCTGATCGCACCGGGCCCGGTGCCCGTCGACGAGGTGGTGTGCGACCGGGCCGAGGCGAAGTGGCTGGCCGTGCGCAGCGGGGAGCTGCCCGCCCGGCAGGCGGAGGCGTTGCGGCTCAAGTCCGAGGACCTCGACGTCGGCCAGGTCGCCCTGCGGATGGGGCTGAGCTATCGGACCGTCGAGTCGCTGCTCGCCCGGGCCCGGCGGACGCTGCGCGCCTCGCTGGCCGGGACGCTCGGGGTAGCGCTGTTCCTGCTCGGGCGCGGACGGCCGTGGGGAGGCGGGAGGGCACAGGCCCTGGCCGTCGCCTCGACGGCGGCGACCCTGGCGGTGGCGGGGTTCGTGCTGCCGTACGCGTTCGACGGGGGCGGGGACGGTCCGGCTCCGCGGCCCTCCGTGTCCGGGCCCTCGGAGGCGCTCACGACCGACGGGGACGGCCGGGTGCGCACGCCGGTGCCGCGCGAATCGTCGCCCGCGTCGGCGGCTCCCGGCGGCGGTCCGGCGGGAGCCGCGGCCGACGACGGATCGGTGCTGCCGCTGTCCGTGCCGCCCTTGCCCAAGGTCTCGGTGTCCCCGCTTCCGGCGCTGCCGGCACCCGAGGTTCCTGAGATGCCCGAGGTCCGGGGCGTGCCCGAGCTGCCGGACACGCCGGACACACCAGACATGCCGAATATCCCGGATGTGCCGGATGCACCGGATGTACCGGATGTACCGGATGTACCGGTCGAGTCGGCCGTCCCCTCAGTGACGTCGGTGTCGTCGGTTCCGGACACGTCCGTCGTCGTACGGCCCGTCCGGTAAGGCCGCGTGCCCAGCCGTCCGCAAACCCGTCCGAAAAAATCGGCCTCGTAGCGACGGACGCCCCTCCACCCCCCGTAGAGCAGATGTCGGAGCTGCTCCACGGCTGAAGGGTGGACCGGATGGGGGTCGAGATCTGTGTGGAAGGGCTGACCAAGTCCTTCGGCCACCAGGTCATCTGGCAGGACGTGTCGCTGACGCTGCCCGCCGGGGAGGTATCGGTCATGCTCGGCCCCTCGGGCACGGGCAAGTCGGTGTTCCTCAAGACGCTCGTCGGGCTGCTGAAGCCGGAACGCGGCTCCATCACGATCCAGGGCAGGGACATCACCAGGCTCCGTGAGCACGACCTGTACGAGGTGCGGAAGCTGTTCGGGGTGCTGTTCCAGGACGGCGCGCTGTTCGGCTCGATGAACCTGTACGACAACATCGCCTTCCCGCTGCGCGAGCACACCCGGAAGTCCGAGAGCCAGATCCGGCGCATCGTGCTGGAGAAGATGGACATGGTCGGGCTCATCGGAGCCGAGGGGAAGCTGCCCGGCGAGATCTCCGGCGGTATGCGCAAGCGGGCCGGGCTGGCACGGGCACTGGTGCTGGACCCCGAGATCATCCTCTTCGACGAGCCCGACTCGGGGCTCGACCCCGTACGCGTCGCCTACCTCAACCAGCTGATCGTCGACCTCAACGCGCAGATCGACGCCACTTTCCTGATCGTCACGCACGACATCGCCTCGGCCCGCCAGGTGCCGGACAACATCGGACTGCTGTTCCGGCGCGAGCTGGTCATGTTCGGCCCGCGGGAGAAGCTGCTGACCAGCGACGAGCCTGTCGTACGACAGTTCCTCAACGGCCGGATGCAGGGGCCGATCGGCATGGCGGAGGAGAAGGACGCCGCCCAGGTCGAGCAGGAACTCGCCCAGCTCACCGACAGGTCACCCGCGCAGGAGCTGACTCCACGCCTGCTGCCGGGCCCGGGCATCACCCGCCCGCCCCGCTGGCAGGCGATCGCGAGACGCGAGGCCGCGCTGCACGAGAAGGAGGTGGCCGGAGCGTGAGCCTGTCGCCGGCCGGAGCGCTGCGGCACTCGGGCAACCTCTTCGCCATGGCGCTGGACGTCGTGCGGACCATACCCCGACGGCCGTTCCAGGCACGGGAGTTCATCCAGCAGGCGTGGTTCGTCGCGAGCGTCACGATCCTGCCCACGGCCCTCGTGTCGATCCCCTTCGGGGCCGTCATCGCCCTCCAGATCGGCAGCCTGACCCGGCAGCTCGGCGCCCAGTCCTTCGCGGGTGCCGCCTCCGTCCTCGCCGTCCTGCGGGAGGCCTCGCCGATCGTCACGGCGCTGCTCATCGCGGGCGCGGGCGGCACGGCGATCTGCGCGGACCTCGGGGCGCGCAAGATCCGGGACGAGATCGACGCCATGCAGGTACTCGGCATCGACCCGATCCACCGGCTGGTCGTACCCCGCGTCCTGGCCTCCATGGTGGTGGCCGTGCTGCTCAACGGCCTGGTGTCGGTCGTCGGCGTGGCCGGCGGCTACTTCTTCAACGTGATCCTCCAGAACGGCACGCCCGGCGCGTACCTGGCGTCCTTCACCACTCTCGCCCAGCTTTCCGACCTGTGGGCGGCCGAGCTGAAAGCGCTGGTGTTCGGGGCGATCGCCGGGATCGTCGCCTCGTACAAGGGGCTGACCGCGAAGGGCGGCCCCAAGGGTGTGGGCGACGCGGTGAACCAGTCGGTGGTGATCACCTTCATGTTGCTGTTCGTGACGAACTTCGTGATGACCGCCGTGTACTTCCAAGTCGTTCCGCAGAGGGGCTGAGGCATGGCGCTGTTGAAAGGCCTGGAGGAACTGGGCACCCAGCTCTCCTTCTACGGCCGCTCACTCGCGTGGACGGGCCGCACCCTGCGCCGCTACAAGAAGGAGATCGTGCGGCTGCTCGCCGAGGTGAGCTTCGGGCGCGGGGCACTGGCCGTCGTCGGCGGCACGGTCGGCGTCATCGCGTTCCTGTCGTTCTTCACCGGCACCGAGGTGGGTCTCCAGGGCTACGCGGCCCTCAACCAGCTCGGCACGTCCAACTTCGTGGCCTTCCTGTCGGCGTACTTCAACACCCGGGAGATCGCCCCACTGGTGGCCGGACTCGCCCTGTCCGCCACGGTCGGCGCCGGGTTCACCGCACAGCTCGGAGCGATGCGGATCAGTGAGGAGACCGACGCCCTGGAGGTGATGGGTGTGCCCTCGCTGCCGTTCCTGGTGACCACCAGGATGGTCGCCGGTTTCGTCGCCGTGATCCCGCTGTACGTGATCGGCCTGCTGTCCTCCTACCTCGCCGCCCGCACCATCACCACCGTCTACTACGGGCAGTCGACCGGCACGTACGACCATTACTTCCACCAGTACCTGCCGCCCGTCGACGTGCTGTGGTCCTTCGGCAAGGTGATCGTCTTCGCCGTCCTGATCATCCTGGTGCACTGCTACTACGGCTACTACGCGAGCGGCGGTCCCGCCGGGGTCGGCGTCGCCGTGGGCCGTGCGGTGCGGACCTCGATCGTCGCCATCAACGTCCTGGACTTCTTTCTGAGCCTCGCGATCTGGGGCGCCAACACGACCGTACGGATCGCGGGGTGAGGCCGATGAGAGGGACGAGAGTACTGAGACTCCGGCTGTACGGCGTCGCCTTCCTGGCCGTGCTCGCGCTGCTGCTGTCGCTCGCCGTGGCCGTCTACCAGCAGGCGTTCACCTCGGTGGTGCGCATCACCCTGGAGGCCGGCAGCCTCGGCAACCAGCTGGATCCGCGCGCCGACGTCAAGCTGCGCGGACTGCTGGTCGGCGAGGTGCGCTCGGTGCGCGCGGACGGCGAGAAGGCGACCCTCGACATCGCGCTCAAGCCGGAGTACGTCGCGTTCATCCCGTCGGACGTGCACGCCCGGCTGCTGCCCAAGACGCTGTTCGGCGAGAAGTACGTCGACCTCGTCGCCCCGCGCGGTTCCTCGGCCCGGCCCATCCGCGCCGGGGACGTCATCACCCAGGACCGCACGAAGGCGGGCATGGAACTGCAGCAGTTGCTGAACGACCTGCTGCCGTTGCTGCGCACGGTCGAGCCGGCCGAACTGAACGCCACACTCTCGGCGTTCGCCACCGCGCTGGAGGGCCGCGGCGACCGGATCGGCGACAACCTCACCCGCGTCGAGAGCTATCTGCGCCGCATCAACCCGCATCTGCCGTCCCTGAAGGAGGACATCGCGCGCTTCGCCGACGTCGCCGAGGTGTACGGGGACGCCGCGCCCGACCTGATGCGGATCCTGCGGAACACGGTCACCACCAGCCGCACGATCGTCGAGAAGAAGGACCGGCTGGCCGCCGCGCTCCGCACCACGGCGACCGTCTCGGGCACCGGCGAGGACTTCTTCGACGCGAACGGCGACCGGCTGATCACGCTGGGCCGGGTCTCCCGCCCCACCCTTCAGCTGTTCGCCCGCTACTCGCCCGAGTACCCCTGCCTCCTCGAAGGGCTGGTCCGCCAGGAGAAGGCGTCCGAGGAGGCGTTCCGGGGCGGCCGGATGCGGATCACCCTCGAAGTCGTACGCCCGCAGGCCGCGTACGAGCCGGGCGAGGAGCCGCGTTACGCCGAGCGGTCCGGGCCGAACTGCCGGGATCTGCCACGTCCACAGGTGCCCGCACCGCACACGAAGCTCAACGACGGCACGTCGCCCGGTGGTTCGGGCGGCGCCCTGCCCGGAGGTGTCGACGTGTCCGCCACCGCGGCCGAGCAGCGGGCCGTGGGCTCGCTCGTGGCCCCCGTCATGGGCGTACCGGCGGATGAGGTGCCGCCCGTCGCGACCCTGTTGTTCGGCCCGCTGGCCCGGGGAACGGCGGTGAGCGTCGCATGAGGACCACAGGAGCCCGTCAAACCGCTGCCCCGCTGGTCAAGTTCGGCCTCTTCGCACTGGCCACGATCCTGGCGACGGCTCTGCTCGCCGCCACCATCGTCAACGTCTCCTTCGCGGCGAAGGACACCTACCGGGCGGTGTTCAGCGATGTGACCGGCCTGGAGGAGGGCGACGACATCCGCGTGGCCGGGGTGCGCGTCGGCGAGGTCGAGGGCATCCAGATCAAGGACCGGACACTGGCCGAGGTCACCTTCACGGTCACCGCGGAGCGCCCGCTGCTCACCAGTACGGGCGCGGTCGTCCGCTACCGGAACCTGGTCGGGCAGCGGTACATCGCGCTCACGGAGGGCGCCGGCGACGGCACCCGGCTGCGGCCCGGCGGCACCATCCCGCTGTCCAGGACCCAGCCCGCGCTGGACCTCAACGCGCTGCTGAACGGCTTCAAGCCGCTGTTCGCCGCGCTCAGCCCGAGCGACGTCAACCAGCTCGCCACCGAGATCATCAAAACCCTGCAGGGCGAGGGCGGCACGGTGAACAGCCTGCTCGCGCACACGGCCTCACTCACCACGACACTCGCCGACCGCGACGAGCTGATCGGCTCCGTGATCGACAACCTCAACTCCGTACTGAAGACGCTCGACCAGCGCGGTGGCCGTTTCTCCGGACTGCTGAAGCAGCTGCGGCGGGTGATCTCCGGACTGTCCGCCGACCGCAAGCCCATCGGGAAGTCCCTGGTGAGCATCGGCGACCTCACCGAGGCCACGTCGGGGCTCCTGCACGACGTCCGCCCGCCGCTGAAGGACGACATCGCCGAGCTGGGCGAGCTCACCGGAACGCTGAACAGGAACGAGAGGACTGTGGACGGCGTGCTGAAGCGGCTGCCGAACAAGCTCACGGAGCTGACGGGGACGGCGTCCTACGGCTCGTGGTTCAACTTCTACCTCTGCGACTTCGACGGCCGGATCGTGCTGCCGAAGACGAAGCAGGTGCTCACCCCCGAGTTCCACGTGGCGCGGGCGAGGTGCGGCGCATGAGGATCCGCATCGCGGCGCGCAGGACGCGGCGCCGCCGCCCCGAGCCCCTGGTGAAGGTGCGCGTCCTGCCACCGAAGCTGCCGAGGATCAGGCTGCGCCGGAAGGCGGGCGGTCCGCGGCTGAAGCCGTTCCGGGACCGCAACCCCGTGGTCGTCGGTGCGGTCGGGCTCACCACCCTCGCGCTGCTGACCGCGGCCGCGTTCAACGCCGACAGCCTGCCGGTGATCGGCGGCGGCGAGACGTACAGCGCCGCCTTCTCGGAGGCGGGCGGCCTCAAGCCGGGCGACGAGGTGCGGATCGCCGGGGTCAAGGTCGGCAAGGTCGACGACGTCGATCTGGACGGCGACCACGTCAAGGTGACCTTCAAGGTCAAGGACGACCCGGACCTCGGCACCGAGACCGGTGCGTCGATCCGGGTCAAGACGATCCTCGGCGCGAAGTACCTGGCGCTGCACCCGAAGGGGCCGGGCCGGCTGAACCCGGGCAGCGAGATCCCGCTGCGGCGGACGGTGTCGGCGTACGACGTCGTACAGGCGTTCAGCGACCTGACCACCACGACGGAGGAGGTCGACACGGAGCGGCTCGCGAAGGCGCTGGACACGATCTCCACCACCTTCCAGGACTCGCCCGCGGAGGTCCGGGCCTCCATCAGGGGACTGTCACGGATCTCCCGGACGGTGGCCTCGCGCGACAAGGCGCTGCGCGAGCTCCTCGACCACGCGAACGGAGTCACCGGGGTGCTGGCCCAGCACTCGAAGGACTTCTCCGCGCTGGTGAAGGACGGCGACAAGCTGTTCAAGGAGATCAGCAAGCGGCGCACGGCGATCCACAGACTGCTCAAGAGCACCGCCCTGCTGGGCATCGAGCTGTCCGGACTGGTCGACGACAACCGCGAGGAGATCGGGCCCGCGCTCAAGAACCTCAACACCTTCGTCAGGATGCTCGAACGCAACCAGGCGAGCCTCGACCGGAGCGTCAAGCTGCTCGCGCCCTACGTCCGGGTCTTCACCAACACCCTCGGCAACGGCCGCTGGTTCGACTCCTACGTTCAGAACCTGGTCGCCGCCCCGGTGGCACCACGTACGGGAGGCTCACGATGACCAGGCGCTCGTCCGCCCAGCGCACCCTGGTGCTGCTCACCGTGCTCGTGGTCGTCGCCGCGCTCGCCGTCGTGCTCCGGCCCCGCCCCGGGACCGTCCGGGTCACGGCGTACTTCCCGCGCACCGTCGGTATCTACCCCGGCTCGGACGTCCGCGTCCTCGGCATCCGCATCGGCGAGGTCGAGCGGATCACGCCGGAGGGCGACCGGGTGCGCGTCGAGCTGGAGTACGAGGAGGGCCGCAAGCTGCCGGCCGACGCGCAGGCCGCCATCATCAACTCCTCGGTGGTCAGCGACCGTTACGTGCAACTGCTGCCCGTGTACCGGAAGGGCCCGGTGCTGCGGGACGGCGACGTCATTCCCGAGTCCCGCACGGCCGTCCCCGTCGAGCTGGACCGGATCTTCGACAGCCTGCACACCACGTCCGAGGCGCTCGGCCCGAAGGGGGCGAACAAGGACGGCTCCCTGTCGCGGCTGCTGGGCGTGAGCGCGGACAACCTCGAAGGCCAGGGCGAGAACCTCAACCAGACCGTCGAGGACCTCTCGCAGGCCGTCACCACGCTGTCCGACGGGCGGGGCGACCTGTTCGGCACCGTACAGAACCTCCAGGTGTTCACGGCCGCGCTGGCAGCCGACGACCGACGCGTGCGGTCGTTCAACACCAGCCTCGCCAAGGTGGCGGAGCAGCTCGCCGGAGAGCGCGAGGACCTCGCGGCGGCGCTGAAGCACCTGGGTGCGGCACTCGGCGACGTGTCGCAGTTCGTGAAGGAGAACAAGAAGTCGCTGACGTCGAACGTGCGCGGCCTCAGCAGGGTCACCAAGGTCCTCATCACCCAACGCGCCGCGCTGGAGGAGCTGTTGGAGGTCGCCCCCACGGGTCTGTCGAACCTGCAGAACGCCTACAACGCCTCCGCCGGCACCCTCGACACCCGCAACAACCCCGAGGGGCCGCAGGACCCGGCGTCCCTCCTGTGCTCCCTGCTGAAGACGACCGGGGACGAGGGCGGCAAGCACCCCGACTGCGCGGAGCTGAAGAAGCTCTTCGACTCCCTGCCCGAGGTGCCGACGGCCCCCGCGGTGACGGGCACGGTCGACCGGACGCTCGGCGGAATCCTGGAGGCCCGCGCATGAGTGTCTCCCGTAGGACGGGCGTGGCCGCGTGGACGGCCGCCGGTTCGCTGCTGCTGTCGGGCTGCCAGTTCAACGGCTGGTACGACGTCCAGCTCCCCGGCGGAGCGGCGGCGGACGGCCGCGCCTACCACGTCACGGTCGAGTTCAGGGACGTACTGGACCTGGTGCCGCAGTCGGCGGTCAAGGTCAACAACGTCACCGTGGGCGCGGTCGAGAAGGTGGAGCTGGACGGCTGGCACGCCCGGGTGCGGCTGCGCGTCGCCGACTCGGTGAAGCTGCCCGCCAACGCGGTCGCCGATCTCCGGCAGACCAGCGTGCTCGGCGAGAAGTACGTGGCGCTGTCCGCGCCGGTCGGCACCGCGCCCGTCGGACGGCTCCGCGACGGCGATCGCGTCCCGCTGTCCCGCAGCGGCCGCAACCCGGAGATCGAGGAGGTGTTGTCCGCCCTGTCCGCGCTCCTCAACGGCGGCGGCGTCGCCCAGCTCAAGACGATCACCGTTGAGCTCAACAAGGCCCTGGAGGGCCGCGAGAACCGGGTCAGGTCCCTGCTCACGGAACTCGACACGTTCCTCGGCGGCCTCGACGGGCAGCGCGCGGACATCGTCCGCGCCCTCAAGGGCATCGACCGGCTGGCCAAGCGGCTGAGGACGGAGAAGAAGACGATCGCCGAGGCCGTCGACACGCTGCCGCCCGCGCTGAAGGTCCTCGCCGACCAGCGCCGCGACCTGACGCGGATGCTCACCGCCCTGTCGAAGCTGAGCAAGACCGGCACCCGGGTCGTGAACGCCTCGCGGGACGACGCCGTCGCCAACCTCAAGCAGCTGAAGCCGATCCTGCAGCAGCTCAACAAGGCGGGGGACGACCTGCCCAACTCCCTTGAACTGCTGACCACTTATCCGTTTCCGCGCAATGTGGTCGACGCTGTCAAGGGCGACTACGTCAACCTCGCGGTCACCGCCGACCTCGACCTGGCGGGCATCTACGGCAACGTCACGGACAAGCCCGGCGGCGGCTCCGGTGAGGGGGACGACGGCCCCGACACCCCGGACCTGCCGGACGTGCCGGACCTCCCGGACGTGCCCGGCCTCCCGAAACCCACCCCGCTGCCCGAGACCCCGGAAGTTCCGGTCGAACCCTCGGCGCCCACGGACGGCGACGACCTGCTGTGCCCGCCGGTGTGCACCGCGGCCTACGGCCCCCGAGGAGACTCCGGGCGCCTCCCCGCGGGGATCGACCTCGCGCTCGCCGAGCTCATGCTGAAGGGAATACAGCCGTGATCACCCGTACGGTCAAGGCCCAGCTGCTCGCCTTCGCCACCCTCACCGCCGTCGGGGTGTCGTACGTCGGCGCCGAGTACACCGGCCTGGTGGACGACGTCCTCGACCGGGGCTACACCGTGCGGGCCGACTTCGCCGCGTCCGGGGGCATCTTCTCCGGCGCCGAGGTCACCTACCGAGGGGTGCCGGTGGGCCGGGTGGGCGAGCTGCGGCTGTCCGGGTCAGGGGTGTCGGTGGCCCTGGAGATCGAGGACGACGCGCCCCGTATACCGGCCGACACCCTGGCGGTGGTCGCCAACCGTTCGGCGGTGGGCGAGCAGTACGTCGATCTGCAACCGCGGCGGACCGGTGGCCCGTACCTGATCGACGGCAGCCCGATACCGCGCGCACGCACCCGCGTGCCACTGCCCACCACCGACCTCGTCGTCAGCCTCGACCGGCTGGTCAACTCGGTCGGCAAGGACGATCTGCGCACCACCGTCGACGAGTTGGGCAAGGCCTTCGCCGGCACCGGGCCACGGCTGAGCCGGCTCGTGGACTCGGGGAACGAACTCGTCGAGGAGGCCTCCGACACGCTCCCGGAGACGGTCTCGCTGATCGAGGACTCACGGACGGTGCTCAAGACACAGTCCGACCAGGGTTCGGCCATCAAGTCGTTCTCCCGCGACCTGGCGGCGCTCACCGCCGAGTTGAAGTCGAGCGACGGGGACCTGCGCCGGCTGATCGGCAACGCGGTGCCCGCCGGGCAGGAGATCGACTCCCTGCTGAAGTCGACCCGGCCGGATCTGCCGGTCCTGCTGGCCAACCTCATCAGCGGCGGCCAGGTCACCGTGGCGCGGCTGCCCGGAGTCGAACAGGCCCTGGTCACCTTCCCGGTCGTCGTCGCCGGCAGCTACACGGTCGTCCCGGGCGACGGCACCACCCACTTCGGTCTCGTCCTCGGCGCCGACGACCCGCCGGCGTGCACCCAGGGTTACGGCGGGACGCGGCGCCGCGACCCCGCCGACACCAGCACCCGCCCGGCGAACACCGACGCGCACTGCACGGCACCGCGCGGCAGCGACACCTCGGTGCGCGGCGCGCAGAACGCCCCCGGCGCGTCGGCGGGTTCGTACGGCGCCGACCGGGCCGCGTACGTCACCCCGTACGACCCGGACACCGGCACCGCCACCGGCCCGGACGGGACACCCGTCGAGATCGGCTCGACGGGTGGCGAACAGACCGTCTTCGGAAAGGAGTCGTGGCAATGGCTACTCGTCGGCCCGATGGCATGAACGCCGAGACCGATGGCATGAAGGCCGACGGCAGGAAGCGGGGGCCCCGCAGGGCGCTGACCGTCGGACTCGTCGTCGCGACCGTCCTGACGACCGCGCTGTCGATCTGGCTCGCCGTGGGGCTGACCGGACAGCGCGCGGCAGAGCAGCGGCGGCAGGACGTCCTGGCGGCGGCCCGCC
This sequence comes from Streptomyces afghaniensis, assembly GCF_044327915.1. Taxonomy (NCBI): domain Bacteria; kingdom Bacillati; phylum Actinomycetota; class Actinomycetes; order Kitasatosporales; family Streptomycetaceae; genus Streptomyces; species Streptomyces afghaniensis. The sequence goes on along the minus strand of NZ_JBIRGJ010000002.1, from coordinate 245,008 downwards.
AGTCGGCGCTGAACTTCACCTCGCTCGACTACCGCCACTACCAGCGGGACAGCGGGAACGTGCTCAAGAGCGCCACCGGCGACTTCAAGAAGCAGTTCACCGCGCAGACCGAGCAGTTGACCGAACTGGTCGCCGAGAACAAGTCCGTGTCCGAGGGGCAGGTCCTCGAAGCGGGCATCGTGCGGTCCGACGCCCGGTCCGCCCGGGTCCTGGTCGTCGCCGACAGCAAGGTGACCAACACCGCCGTGCCCGACGGAGAGGCACGCACGTACCGGCTCCAGCTCGACCTCGTACTCGAGGGCGGCCGGTGGCTGACGTCCGACGTCGAGTTCGTGGGCTGACGACCGGCCTCCCGTACGAACAGCAGGCACGAGAGTTGAGGACGAAGACCGTGGCGAACACGACCTCGCGAGGCCGGGGCGTCGGCTCCCCCGCCCGCCGCACCATGACCGCGGCCGCCCGCGCGGCGGCCAAGCGCACCGAACGCGCGGAGCACCCCGCGGACGAGGCACGTCCAGGGGGTGAGGAGCGGTACTCCGGGCGCACATTGGTGATCGAGGCTGCGGGCGGCTGGGACGACCCGCCGGAGCCGGCCCCGGAGCCGGACCAGGTGTCCGAGTCCGAGGAGGTGCCGGAAAAGAGCGCGTCCGTACGGCCCTGGCGACGGCCGCTCTCCATGGCGCTCTGCGCCGTGCTCGTGGCAGGTCTGGTCGCCATCGCCGTGCTCGGGTGGCAGTACCGGGAGGGGTTGCGCGCGGAACAGGCGCGGCGAGAGGCGCTCGCGGCCGCGCGGAAGGCGGCTCCCGTCGTCCTGTCGTACGACTACCGGCATCTCGACCGGGACTTCGCCCAGGCCCGCACCCGTCTGACCGGCACCTTTCGCGACGAGTACCGCAGGACCACGAAGACGGTCGTCGGACCGACTGCCAGGAAGTACCACGGCGTGGTGAAGGCGACGGTGGCGGCACCCGCAGGCGGTGGCCGGCCCGCGGCGTCCGTCGTGTCGGCCGGACCGGACAAGGCCGTGGTCCTGCTGTTCGTCAACCAGGTCACCACGAGCACCCAGGTCAGGGGGTCCCGCGTGGATCTGAACCGGGTGCGGATGACGCTCACCCGCACCGCCGAGGGCTGGAAGGTGAGCGCCGTGGACGCGCTCTAGGACGCCGGCGCCGACTCAGCTGGGGCTCAGTTCAAGCTTTCCTGAATTCAGAGATTTGTGTATCGTCGTGCGCGTGCTGAACCTCGCGTCCGACATCCAGGTGCTGGCGCGGTTCGGTCGCGCGCTCGCCGATCCGATCCGCTGCCGTTTGCTGCTCGTCCTGCGTGCGGCTCCGGCCTACCCGTCCGATCTGGCCGAAGCCATCGGTATCTCCCGCACGCGTCTGTCCAACCACCTGGCCTGTCTGCGTGACTGCGGACTGGTCGTCGCCGTTCCCGAGGGCCGTCGTACGCGCTACGAGCTCGCCGATCCCCGTCTGGGTCACGCGCTGGACGACTTGCGCACGGCCGTCGTGGCTGTCGCCGAGGACAGCACGTGCCCGGACGCCGAGGAGAAGGGCTGCTGTTGATGACCGCGGAGGTTTCCCTCGGCCCGGCCCCTGCGCGCCGGGAGGTCCTGGCGCGACGCATACGGCTCCTGGTGGCGGCGACGATCACCTACAACGTGATCGAAGCCGTCGTCGCCATCACGGCGGGGTCGGTCGCGTCGTCCTCCGCGCTGATCGGCTTCGGTCTGGACTCGGTGATCGAGGTCTCGTCGGCGGCCGCGGTGGCCTGGCAGTTCTCGGCCCGCGAGCACGCCGTGCGCGAGGCGCGGGAGAGGAAGGCGCTGCGGGTCATAGCCGTGTCGTTCTTCACGCTCGCCGCCTTCGTGGCAGTGGACGCGGTCCGGTCCCTGGCGGGCAGCGGGGAAGCCGGGGCGTCGGTGACCGGCATCGTGCTGGCCGCCGTGTCCCTGGCGGTCATGCCGTTCCTTTCCGCCGCGCAGCGACGGGCCGGGCGGGAGCTCGGGTCGGCGTCGGCCGTGGCGGACTCCAAGCAGACGCTGCTGTGCACCTATCTGTCGGCGGTCCTGCTGGTGGGACTGCTCGCCAACGCGGCGTTCGGCTGGTCGTGGGCGGATCCCATGGCCGCTCTGGTGATAGCGGGGATCGCCGTGAAGGAGGGCCGGGAGGCGTGGCGCGGAGACGGCTGCTGCGCGCCGGCCGGGCTGAGCACGCTGAAGGCCGGCGGCGATCCGGCCGGAGCCGAGGACGCCTGCGGCTGCGCCCCGGCCGGCGCCTGCTGCGACTGACCTGGTGGTGCCGCCACTTCGGGGCTGGGGGTGGTCCTCGTCGGTGTTCGGGTCAGGGCGTCGACGTCGGGGCGGTGCCGAGGCGGCGCTGGCGGTGGGTGTACGTGGTGATCGCCTGCCACAGGTGGCGGCGGTCGGTGTCGGGCCAGAGGTCCGGCGTGAAGTGCAGCTCGGCGTAGGCGGTGTGCCAGGGCAGGAAGTTGGAGGTGCGCTGCTCGTTGCCGGTACGCCAGAGCAGGTCGACGTCCGGCATGTCCGGGTGGGGCAGGTGCCGCGCGAAGTCCTCCTCGCCGATCAGGTCGGGATCCAGCCGGCCGGCCCGGGCCCTGCGGGCGAGGGCCGCGGCGGCGCGGGTGAGCTCGTCGCGGCCGCCGTAGTCGATGCACATCGTCAGCGTCAGGCCGGTGCGCGTGCGGGTGCCGCGCTCCCTCAGGTGGAGCAGGTCCGCCAGGTCCGGCGGCAGGCGGCCGGTGCGGCCGTGCCAGCGCAGCCGGACGTCGAGATCGCGGAAGGGGTCGTCGACGACCTCGCGGCGCAGGAGGTCCAGGATCGCGTCGACCTCCCGCGGATCGCGGTGCCAGTTCTCGGTGGAGAAGGTGTAGAGCGTCAGGTGCCGCAGCCCGATGTCCAGGGCGCCGTGCACCACCTCGCGGACGGCGGCGGCGCCGGCCCGGTGTCCCGCGTGCCGGGGCAGGCCGCGCTGCTGGGCCCAGCGGCCGTTGCCGTCCATGATCACGGCGACGTGGGCGGGGAGGCGGTCCGGCGGGATGTGCGGGGGCCGGTGGCCGCCCGGGTGCGGTGGCGGGGGCCGGAAGCTCCGGGTGTGTGCCGCCCGGCCGGCCGCGGGCGGGCTGCCGGGCCCGGCCGGCCGGGCGGGCGGCACCGTCAGCGGAGTCAGACCCCAGGCCAGCGCGGCGCGGGCCCGGGCGGGGGCGAGGATGCGGACCCGGGTGCGGAGCGCGGGCCGGGGCGGGCGCCGCAGGAGGGCCGGGCCGGCGGAGTCGATCGCGTCGAGCTGGGCGTGGAGCAGGGCGGCCATGGTGTGCACGACGGTGGCGGGCCCGGGGTGCATGCCGCGGCCGAGGCCGTCCTGGGTCACCCACTGGCGGGCCAGGCCGGTCAGCTGCGTGACCAGGGCGGCGACGGCGGGGCTCCAGCGCCGGTGCGCCAGGTCGTCCGCGGCTCCCGGACAGGGCCGCACGGCCTCGTCGGGCAGGAGGAGGTCGCCCTGGGCGAGGTCGGCGGACAGGTCGGTGAGGATGTCCGTGAGCCGGACGCCGTCGAGGAACTCCTCGTAGGTCTCCCGGCAGTCCAGCCGTAGCGCCACGGGGACGCCCGCCCGGTCGAAGAGGGTGCGGACCTGGCCGAACCAGGGCAGCAGGTTGTCCCGGCCCCAGCCGCGCCACGCGGCCCAGTCGGTGAAGTGCCTGCCGCGGGTGTCGTCCTGGACCTGGACCATGGCGCCGTGCAGCTCGGACAGGTCCAGGCGCCAGCGCGCGGCGGTGTCGACCAAGGCGTGGCGGACCGGGTCCGGGCTGGTGCCGGCGGGCAGTTCGCGGTGCAGGGCGGTGATCCACTCCTCGACCCGGGCGGCCCGTTCGGCGGCGGGCGCGGTGCGGTCGTCGCCCAGGTCGTCGAGCGCGTTGGCCGCCGCCCACAGGGCCCAGCAGGCCGGCCGCAGCGCCGCGGGCACCAGCTGGATCAGCGCGTACTCCGCCGGGTCCTGCTCCCTGGTCCGGTGCCGGCACAGCCCGTAGGCGGCCCGCAGCGCCGGATCGTCGCCGATCACCGCCCGTGCGGAGGTCGCTCGTCGGTCTTCCGGTCGTGTGTTCGCGCGAGGCACACCGCACACAACGAGGACGGCACGTCCAGGTTGTGCGACGTGCGGCCGGGCTGGTGCATGTGGGTCGGGGTGCCGTCAGGAGCCGGTGCCGTCGTCCTCGGTGTCGGTGTCGTCGCGGTCGCCCTCCGCCTGGGACGGCGTGGGGTGCGGTGGCGCGGTGCGGTCGGGCGTGTCCTGCTGGTCGTCGCGGTCGCCCTCTGCCTGGGACGGGGTGTGGTCGCTCATCGGGTGCCTCCTTCCCGTGCCGGTGGGACCGGAGCTGCCGCGTGCTCCGCTCCGGGCCGGGTACCCCGACGGGCTGCGAAGCACCGTGGCAGCGGCGGGCGGCCCGGCCGGCGGCGTACCGGGGCGGCGGCCGGGGGTGGGTTCCTCGGGCCGGGGTCAGGTCCGGCCGCGACGGGTGATGGCTCGCTGCAAGGCCTCACGGAGGGCGGGGGACGGGCGGGGACCGTCGGGCTTCGTGCTGGCCGTCACGGCGGCGGCCACGTCGCGGAGCTTGGTGTTGGAGAGCTGGGAGGTCTCGCGGAGGATGTGCCAGGCCTCGTCGGACGTGCAGCCGTGGGTGGCCATGAGGATGCCCCGGGCCTGGTCGATGACCGGGCGGGAGGCGATGGCCTGGCGGAGCTGCTGGACCTCCTCCTGGAGGACGTGCAGGCGCTCCGAGCGTTCCAGGGCGACCGCGGACGGGGCCGGGGCGGACGGCCGGCCCGGCTCCGGGCCGGGGTGGGGCGTGGCGCGCAGCGGGTCGGTCGTGTCCAGGCCCGCCAGTTCCAGGATCCGGCGCGGCTGGCCGTTCCAGTTCGTGGTCGTGACCGTCACGAATCGCTGCCGGGCGAAGTCGCCCAGCACGTCGAGGAACTGCAGACCCGCCGTGTCCATGAAGTGCACGCCCCCCATGTCCAGGTCCACCCGCGTGATGGTGGGCGGCAGTTCGGTCAGGGTCCTGGCCAGTGTTTCCGCGCAGCCGTGAACCAGCTCACCGCACGGGGTGAGCTCAGCCCGTTCCGCGTCCACGCGGCCACTGATGACCAGTGTGTTCAACCCTCCTGTGCGATGTGCTGATGCCGCAGACGTCATGTCACCGCCTCTTCGGTCCTCTTCGGTCGTGTTCCTCCTCGCGGAACCGCACGACGTCACTCGCCCCCGTGGACGTCGGTGTGAGGTGCGCCTGCCCGCCGTACGGCGTACTACACACCACAGCGGGGAATGAGCTTCTCCCGGGCGGGTACGAGCGCTGTGGTCCACAAGCGTGGGGAGAGGGGCTTGAACACTCAGTATCGGGTGCCGGCGGCCGGGTCCAGTGATCCCGTGCCGGGCCTGGCTGTGTTCCCGTTGTCCGGGCGGCAGGGTGTCCGGGCGGCGGGCGAGGTCGTCCTGACGACACGTGCGATCTGGGAAGGCGTACTGGAGCAGGCCGTTCGCGAGGATGAGGACGTGTACTACCTGGAGTTGTCCGACGTGACGTTCGTCGACGTCGCGGGCGCGGGTGCGCTCGCGACGGCCGCCGGGCAGCTCGGGGACGGCCGGCGGTTCGTGGTGCGACGGCCACCGCCCGCCCTGCGGCGGACGCTGGACCTGCTGTGGCCCGACCACGCGGGGATCGAGGTGTCGGTGTCGTGACCGCTCCCGTGGCCGAACCCTTCGGTCCTCTCGAACCCTTCGTCCATCCCGCGCTCTTCTACCGCGACGAGGCGGAGTACCTCGACGTCACCGTGCCCTTCGTGCGCGAGGGCCTGGCGGCCGGCGAACCCGTGGCCGTCGCGGTGCCGGGCAAGAACCTCGCGCTGATCCGGGACGCGTTGGGCGAGGCCGCCGAGTCGGTGCGGCTCCTCGACATGCGCGAGGCCGGCCGCAACCCCGGGCGGATCATCCCCGGTGTGCTACGCGCGTTCGCCGACGCCCAGCCGCCCGGACGCCGGGTGCGGATCATCGGCGAGCCCATCTGGGCGGGGCGCTCCGACACCGAGTACCCCGCGTGCGTCCAGCACGAGGCGCTCATCAACGCGGCCTTCCGGGGCCGTACGGCGACCATCCTGTGTCCGTACGACGTCGAGCAGCTCCCCGAGCACGTCCTCGCCGACGCCTACGCCACCCATCCGACCGTCATCCCCTCCGGCTCCCGGCTGGAGCAGGGCAGCGACGCGTACGCGCCCGGGGACGTCGTCGACCGCTACAACGAGGCGCTGCCGCCCGTGCCGGACGCGCTGACGTTCGCCTTCGACTCCGGCTCGCTCTCCCAGGCCCGGCACGTGGCCGTCGGGGAGGGCGCGCGGCTCGGCCTCACCGGCGTCAAGCTGGACGACCTGGCCCTCGCCGTGGCCGAGCTCACGACCAACAGCGTGGTGCACGGCGGCGGCCGCGGGGTGCTGCGGGTGTGGACCGAGGACGGGTACGTGGTCTGCGAGGTGCGCGACGAAGGGCGGCTCACGGACCCGCTGGCCGGGCGCCGGCCAGTGCCCCGCGACCAGCGCGGCGGGCGCGGGCTGCTGCTGGTGAATCTCATCGCCGACCTGGTGCGGGTGCACAGGGGGGACAGCGGGACGACCGTGCGCTGCTGGTTCGCCCGCTGAGGGCCCCAGGGTCTCGGGGCCCGGTGGCTCAGGACCCCAGCGGATCCAGCGCCAGCGGTGCGATCCTGCCCTCCATCATCGCGCCGAGGCCCTGCACGGCGCACACGTCCGGGCGCTCGGCGATGTGCACGGGCATACCGGTCGCCTGACGCAGCATCTGGTCCAGGCCCGGCAGCAGCGCACTGCCGCCGACCATCATGATCCCCCGGTCGACGAGGTCGGCGACCAGGTCGGGCGGGCAGGACCGCAGCACCGCGCCGATGCCGTCGAGGATGGCGGTCAGCGGCGTCTGGATGGCGTCCCGGACGGCGGCCGTGTCCACCTGGACGGAACGGGCGAGGCCCGTGGCGACGTCCCGCCCGTGGATCTCCGTCGAGGCCGGGCCCTGCGGGGTGAGACCGTTGCCGGACAGGGCGAGCTGCAGCGGCCGTACCGACTGGCTGGGCAGCATCAGCTCGTGCCGGTGCCGCAGGTGCTGCACGATCGCCTGGTCGACGGCCTCGCCGCCCACCGGGATGCGCTCGGCGGTGACGATCGAGCCGAGGGACAGCACGGCCACCTGCGTCGCCGCCGCCCCGCACACCATGATCATCGTGGCCTCGGGCTGCTCCACGGGCAGTCCGCAGCCGACGGCGGCGGCGATCAGCGTGTCGACCAGTTCCACGCGGCGGGCCCCGAGGCCGACCAGCGTCTCGATGGCGGCGCGCTGGGCGAGCGGGTCGGCGTCGTGCGGGGTGCAGGCCGCGGCGCGCAGGATCGGCTTGCGGCGCAGGCTGCGGCGCATCTTGTCGCCGAGCAGGTGCCGCAGCATGCGCTGCGCCATCTCGATGTCGACGACGGTGCCGCCGGAGACCGGCCGTGCCACCCGGATGTAGTCCGGTGTGCGGCCCGTCATCTTCTCCGCGAGCTCGCCGACCGCGATCAGCGCGCCGGTGCGGGTGTTCACAGCGGCGGCGGACGGCTGGTCGACGACGAGCCCGGCGCCCTTGACGTAGACCCGGGTGCGGGCCGCCCCCAGGTCGACGGCGAAGTGGCAGCGGCGCAACTGCTCCAGACTGGCGGTCATGGCAGGTCCTCCCGAGAGCACAGACCGTGGGAAGCCGCCAGGTGGCGGGCCTCGCAGACGTGGGGCCGCCGGGCGGCGGGCCTCCCTCGCATCCTGCGCGGGAAGGGCCCGGGGCGCCTTTCTGAGGGGGCCGGGCGGGGTGCCGCCGAACGGGGGGTTCGGCCCCACCGGACTACAGGGACCGTGCGGCCTCCAGGAGCGGTGTCAGGGAAGTGACGGTGGTTTCGCAGCCGGCCTCGCGGAGCTGCCGGTCGGTGGTGGCGTTGCGGGCGAGGCCGACGAAGCGCAGCCCGGCCCGCTGGGCGGCGGCGAGCTCGGCGACCGTGGAGCCGATGACCAGGCCCGTGGTGGCGGTCCCGGCGCCGGAGTCCAGGGCGCGCAGTAGGCAGTCCGGGTGCGGCGTGAGGAGAGCGAGATCCTCGGCACGGCCGTGAACGCCGGCCAGGGGGAGCGTGCCGTAGGGCCTCAGGTAGCGGTGGGCGGCCTCGGCGCAGGCATCCGTGACCACGCAGACGCGGCGGCCGGAGGCGTGCAGGGTGCGGAGCAGGGGCGCGAAGTTGTGTGTCGCCGGCGCGTGCGGCACGGCCTGGAGTTCGAGGTCGTCGAGGCGTTCCCGCAGCAGCGGACCGAGCCGGTCCTGCGCGAAGGCCCGCAGGACGTCCAGTGGATGCGCGAACGCCTCCTGCCCCGCTCCGGCCCCGGTGTCCCGAGGGCCGCGGTGCTCGGCGACGAGGGCGAGCAGATCCAGTACGGCCTCGCGCGCGGTGCTCGCCGAGAACAGCCGGGCAACGGGTCCGTCGAAGCCGAACAGCACGGTCTCGGCGTCGCCGAGGAGGCCGGGCAGCGGGCGGTCCGGCGACGGGGCCGGGCCCTGCGGTCCGGGCAGTGCCGCTCCCTCCGGGGCGAGCCGCACCGAGGCCGCCACCGACAGCCCCGGCACCGGCCACCTGCGCAGCCCGGCGTTGACCGCACGCTGGGCCGCGCCCGCCCGGCGCAGTGGATGGCGGCGGGTGATACGGGCCGCCTCCTCCAGCAGACGGCCGAGCAGCGGCTCGGACACCCGGGGCACCTCGGCGCGCACGAAGGCGACCGGGTCGTCCACCTGCCAGGACAGTTCGACCGCGGCGGTGAAGGCGCCCTTGCCGGAACTCGGCAGGGAGACCTGGTGGTGGGAGTGGTGGGTGGTGAGGTCCACCTCGTAGTACGTCACGAGCCGCGGCGGCCCGTCGCCGTGCGGCTGGGCGGGGTTGAGGAGGGTGAGCGGGCCGTCGGGCCGGGTGTGGACGACGGCCGTGCGGCCCGGGGCCGGTATCCCGAGCCGGCGCAGGTCGCGCGTGATGAACGGGCCCCGCACCAGGTCGCGGGCCTCGGGGTCGGGGGCGGCCGTGGCAGGGGACAGCGGGCAGTACCAGGCGACGGGCGGGGTGTCCGGGGCGCCGCCCCGGTAGAGGGGCTGGAAGCGCTGCGGCCCCTGCGCCGCCGAGCTGCCGGCGAACTGCTCGTACACCTCCGGGGAGACGACCACCTGGATGTCGGCGGAGGTGTGCGGTTCCTCCTCCGGCGGCGGGGTGGGCCGGTCCCAGAACGTCACGGTCAGACGCGGCGGGTCCACCAGCCCGGTGAGCACCTCGGGCAGCCCGCGCAGGACCGCGACCAGCACCGGGAGCACATAGGTGCCGGGTTCGGTGTGGACGACGTAGCCGTTGCCGCGGACCCGGACGTCGAACCCGGAAGCGGTGAGGGCGCCGCGGGAGAGCATCTCGTGCACCGCGTGTTCGAGGGTGATACGGGCCTCGGGGTGGCCGGTGAGGTCGTCGGCCTCGAAGAGGATCGTGGGGCGGGCGCGGTGGCCCAGCCGGCGTACGGTCTCCTCGCTCACCGTCGCGAACGCCGTGCCCGAACCGTCGCGTTCGCCGGTCGTCTCGGCCCGGAAATCGCCGGCCGCGAGCCCGGCCCGTTCGTCGATCAGTCCTCCGACCTGTGCGAGGAACTCGCGGGTGCGGCCCCGGGCCGTGCGGGGGAGGGAGCGCAGCAGCAACTCCCGTACGCCGGGCCGGAACTCGTAGGAGCCGGGTGGGCCGGGGACGGAGGCGAGCATGCCGCTGAGGATCACCTCGGCCAGGTGCTGGGGGCGCGGGTCGCGGTCCACGGTGCGCTGGACCAGGCGCATCACCGGCACCGAGGGGACCGCCAGGGCGAGGTGCCCGGCGAGGCGGAAGGCCTCCGGGGACGCGGTCGCGCGAAAGCGCAGGACCAGCTCCTCCGGGGAGGACGAGGCGATGTCGGGGGTCGGTTCGGCGGGCGGGGCGGGGGAGGGCGGCAGCCAGGCGGCCGCGCCCGGCGTGCGGGCCCCGCCCGGGCCTGCGACCAGGGCCGCCCAGTGCGCGAGCCAGGGGGCGCCCGGTTCCAGGACCGGTAGGGGGAGGGCCTGGTCGGGGGGTGGTGCGGCTTCGTAGGGGGTGAAGGCGAGGGTCGCCGAAGGTGCCGCCGTGGAGGGGGAGGTGAGCAGGCCCGGCTCGGCGGGGAGCGCGGTGGTGGGCCAGAGGTGTTCCGGAAGGGGCTGCACCACGGCGAGCGGCAGGTGGCGGGCCCAGTGGCGCAGCGTGCGGTACCAGCGCTCGCCCGCCTCGCCCGGACGCCACTGCGGGCCCATGCAGTCGCTGACGACGAGCGTGACGGTGCGGCCGTCGTCGAGGACGGGGACGTGGCGGGCCCGGCCGTCCGGGGTCGCCGGGTGCAGGGTGACCGTTCGGAAGAGGCCCGACTGGGCGAGGGCGGAGTGCAGTTCGCTCACCAGGGGGCGCCAGACCGGCATGGTGGGGCCGGTGTCGTGCACGAGGTTCAGGCGCAGCCAGCGGTCGGGGGCCGGGCGCAGGACCGGGAACCACACGTCGGGGTGGGCGCCGAGCCGGGCGATGCGGTCGGCCGTCGCCCGCTCGTCCAGCACCCGGGTGTGCGGGGAGGGCACCTTGCGCTTGAGCGGGCGCAGGGCGCGCTGGAGCGCGAGGGGGTGGGGCAGCATCGGGGGCGCGGGGGCGAGGAGGGGGGATCCGCCGCCGGGCGGGGAGTCGTGCCGGTGGTGCGGGGAGCGCGGGGCCGGCAGGGTCAGCGGGACGCGGTCGGGGGTGGGGCGGACCGGCTCCGGCGCCGGTTGCGGGGGTGCGGGGGCGGGGGTGTCTGCCTTCTCGGGGATTTCCGCCTGCTGGGGGGCGCCTGCCTCGGGTGCGGGCGTGACGGACGAGGGGGCGTGGCCGTCGCCGGGTTCCGGCAGCGGCTCCTCCTCCTGCCGGTCCGGGTCCAACAGGGCGGCCATCCACAGCAGTTCGGCCAGCTCTCGCGGCGTCGGCGACGCGCCGGCCGCGGACAGGGCCGCGGCCAGCCGGGCGACCGGGGACGGCCCGGGGCCGTGGTCAGAGACCATCGCCGTCGGCCGTCGCGCTGAGGTACGGCATCAGCTGCTCGGCGAGGTCGTCGCGGGACTCGGCGTCGAGGCCCGCGACTCCCGTGAGGTAGAGGGCGTTCAGCAGCTGGTCGGTGGCGAGTTCGCCGCCGCCGGCCCGCTCCAGGAAGCGGGTGATCAGACGGTCCGCGTGACCGTCCGGGGTGTCGAGGTGGGCGCGGACGATGTCGGTGAGCTGCTCCCGGTCGGGGCGGCGCAGCTTCAGCCGGACGCAGCGGCGCAGGAAGGCGGGCGGGAACTCGCGTTCGCCGTTGCTGGTCAGCACGACGAACGGGAAGGCCCGGCAGCGGACCCGCCCGCGGTGCACGGTGACCGGGGTGTCCGTGCCGTCCGCGAGGACGTCGGCCGTGCCATCGCCCGAGTGGCGGGCGGCCCGGACCAGTTCCGGGATCTCGTACTGGCCCTCCTCCAGGACGTTCAGCAGGTCGTTCGGCAGATCGAGGTCGCTCTTGTCGATCTCGTCGACGAGCAGGGCGCGGGGCCGCTCGTAGGGGAGCAGGGCGGTGCCGAGCGGGCCGAGGCGCAGGTGGTCCTCGACGTCGCCGGCGGCACCGCCGGGCCCGCCCTGCCGCTCCCGGGCCGCGTACAGCCGGGACAGCGGGTCGTACTGGTAGAGGCCGTCGGCGAGGGTGCTGCGGCTGGTGATGTTCCAGCGCAGGACCGGTCCGAGGCGCAGCTCGCGCGCCACCGCGTACGCGAGTGAGGACTTCCCGGTGCCGGGCGGGCCCGTGACGAGCAGGGGGCGGCGCAGGCACAGCGCGGCGTTGACGAGCCGGACGCTCTCCGGGGTGGCCACGTACGACTTCGCCCGGTGCACGCGGTCGGGGGAGACGGCCGTCGCGTCGTCGCTGTCGAGGGGCGGCGGCACGGCGGGCCCGCCGTCGAAGGCACGCCAGGGCGGTGGGGCGGGGAGGTGGTCGATGCCGTCGTGCGGCTCGTTCTCGCCGGTGTAGACGGACCAGTGCGGCATGGGGGATGTTCTCCGCTCTCCGTTTCGAGCTGGTGGTTCTCAGGTGCGCCGGGCCGGGCCCGCGGTGGGTCAGGCCACGGGGGTCCGGGCGTGGGCGGCGGCCACGGCGTGCGGGTCGGTGAAGACGCGCGGGTCGTCCCAGAGCAGCTGGATGCCGTGGGCCCAGTGGTCCTCCTCGGCATCGGCCTCCTCGCGCAGGGCCAGGATCCGGCGCGGGAGTTCGGCGGGCGGTACGGCCTTGAGGCAGGCGTCGAGCGCGTCGAGGAAGGCCTTGCCGGTGCAGCCGTCCGCTCCGGAACAGTCCTCCTGCCCCGAGCCGCAGCCGTCGCGCGACCACACGATCACCGGGGCCGGCGCCGTGAGCGAGGTGTCGAAGTGCGGCCGGGTGCGGGAGGCGGCCGGGGCGGTGCCGAACCCGGCGAGGCAGGCGTCGGGCTGCCGCAGCCGCAGCCGCAGCCGCCCGGGCTCCTCCGGGCCGCCGCACTCCACGCGGTGCATCCGCGCGCCCGGCAGGGCGTCGAGGCGCTTCCAGGTACGGGTCAGCACGTGCCGGGTGCTGGCCTTGAGCCGGGCGTGGTCGGTGACGACCAGCGGATAGACGCAGCCGAGCGGGGTGGCGTCGTCGGGGGCGCTCTCCCAGCGGTCGACGGGCCAGTCCAGCCAGTCCCGGGGCAGCGCGAAGGCGACCAACTCGTCGGCGCCGGGCGTCAGATACCGGAAGGCCGCCTCGATACGGTCCTGCACGTACGCGCCCAGCCGGTGCTGCTCGACCGTGCCCGAGTCCACCGGGTGCCGCCGCCCCTCGCTGTACGCGGACACCTCGACGCGGACCAGGTCGTCGCCCGCGCCGCTGTGCCCGAGTTCGACCAGGATGGGTGACCAGTCGGGCGCCGACGGCTCCACGGCCGGGGTGTGCAGCAGGTCCTGGAGCCGGTCGGCGAACCGGGACACCGTGCGGGCGGCGCTCGGGCCGTCGAGTTCGCACAGCACGAACAGGGCCGCCGACCACAGCGAGTCGAACCCCTCCGCGGGCGGCGGCGGATCGAACGGGTCGGCCGCCGCGGTGTAGAGCCGGACCGGGTCGCACTCCACGCCCGCGCGGGCCGCCTTCTCGACCAGGGCGCGCAGCCGGGCCCGGTCGGCGGTGGTGTGGTCCGAGGTGGGGACCAGGCTCTGGAGTGCGGGCCAGTAGCGGGCCATGACCTGGGTGGGCATCATCCGGCCGGTGCGGACCTCCCGGGTGCCGGCCGCCGCCGTGACCATGCCGACGACCTCGCCGGTGTCGGCCAGGGTGACGGCGGCCCCGCTGAAGCCGGGGGCCAGGGGCTGGCCGCCCGGGTGCCAGGCCTCCAGCTGGAGCCACTCCTGCTTGATCAACTGGGGTGCGGTGACGCGGTATTCGGCGAGGGTGCCCTCGTCGAAGCCGGCCGGGAAGCCGTAGACGACGAGCTTGCGCGGCGCTGTGCCGTGCGCGGCGTCGACCGGGGCCAGCGCGGCCGGGGCGACGGGCACCTCCTCGTCGAGTTCCAGCACGGCGAGGTCCCCGACGTCGGTGCTGGAGCCGGACCAGCCGCCGTGGGCGACCACCCGGGCGGGCACGGGCGGGGAGCCGGGCCGCTCCGTGAACGTCACGGTCAGGCCCTCGCCGTCCCCCACGACGTGGGCGCACGTCAGCACCGTGCCGGGCGCGACCAGGAAACCCGCTCCGGCCACCCGGCCCCGTAACTCGACCCGGGCGTGCCACTCGGCGCTGTTCATGAGGCGGGGCTGGTCTCCGGACCGGCCGGGGACCAGGTCAGTTTGACCACCAGGTGGCCCTCGGCGGTGCCCTTGGCGATGAACGCGCCCGTCTCCGCGGACAGTTTGACCCCGAACTCGATCTCCACGCCGTCGGGCTTCAGCGAGCCCTCCCGGAACACCCGCAGCGCGGACTCCGCCGCCGAGCGCACTCCCTCCAGGGCGCCCTCGAAGGTGCGGGTCGCCTGGACCGTGCCGTCGCCCCGGGAGACCAGGCGGGAGCCGGACCGCTCCTCCACCGCCTCGACCGCGACCACGGCACCGTCACCGGTCCTGAATTCGACCAACCCGTCCACGGCACCCCCGTCGTTCCACTGCACTGAGCATTTTCATTGTTACGGAAGGTACTTGATGTTGCGGGAGGCATCCACCGGACTCTCACGGACCCACGGTCCCCCGGATCACCCCCAGCTCCACCAGATCCTGCGGCCGGATGCGGAGCCGGTCCGCCGTCGCCTCCACCTCGCGCGGCGGCCGCTTGAGGATGGCCGCCGCGAGCTCCGGCGCGATCACCGAGAAGTAACTGTCCGGGGTGGCCCAGGTGTTGCCGGGCGCGGCCAGCGCCAGCGCGCCGCCGGAGCCGCCCTCGCCGATCACCAGCGTCGTCACCGGGGTGCGGGCGCCCGCCACCGCGCCGAACAGGTCCGCGATCGCGGCGCCCGCGCCCTGCCGCTCCGCCGCCGCGTCGTTGGCGGCTCCCGGGGTGTCCACGAGGGTCAGCACCGGGATGCCCAGCCGGTCCGCGAGGCGGATCAGACGGGCGGCGGTGCGGTAACCGGCGGGGCGGGTCGCGGTCCCGGTCTGCGCGGCGTAGGCGACCGTCCGGCCCTCGTGCGTGCCGAAGCCGCACAGCATGCCGCCGGGGTCCGTGCCGCCGCAGCGGTCGCCGCTGATCGCGGCCCGGTCGGAGAAGTAGGCGTCCAAGTAGGCGGCGGCGCGCGGGCGTCGGGGTGAGCGGGCGCGCCGGACTGCGTCCCAGCCGGTGGCGGGCAGACCCGCGTCGTCGCCGAGCGGCTCGGGCGGCGGGGCCGGTGTGCCGGACGGGCACGTCAGCAGCCGCAGCCACCGGCCCAGCGTCTCGCGCAGCTCCTCCGGCCCTACGACCGCGTCCGCCGCGCCCGCCGCGACCTGCGCCTCGGCCGTGTACGCCGCCGGGGCAGCGTCCGCCGGCCGCACCCGGGAGCCGGCGAAGCCGACCTGGGCCCCGGGCAGCGCGAGGACCACGTCGGCGCCCGCGCCCAGGGTGGCCCAGCCGCCCCCGGTCGTCGGATCGCGCACCACGGTGATCTGGGCGAGACCCGCCTCTCTGGTGAGCGCCGACTGCCGGGCCACGCGCTGGAGCTGGGTCAGGGCGAGCATGCCCTCCTGCATCCGGCTGCCGCCGGTGGCGATCAGCGGCACGACCGGGAGGCGGTGCTCACGGGCGTAGGTGTACGCCGCCTCCAGCCGGTCGCCGGTGCGTTCGCCGAGCGAGCCGCCGAGGAAGCCGAACTCGAAGGCGATCAGCACGGCCCGGGTACCGCCGACGCGGGCGGTGCCGCAGACCACGGACTCCTGCTCGCCGGTGCGTTCGGCGGCCCGGGCACGCAGGGCGTCGTAGCCGGGCCAGCCGAGCGGGCCGTCGGGTTTCGAGTCCCGTATGACGGCGGGCAGTTCGGCGAACGTGGCGTCGTCGGCGATGGCGTCGGCGACCGCGCGGGCGGAGAGGCGCTCAGCCGCTGGGGTGCGCTCAGTCATGGGGCAGCGCCCGCTTCATGATCTTCCCCATGTCGTTGCGGGGCAGGGCGTCGAGGTGGTGGACGACCCGGGGGCGCTTGTGCGGGGCGAGCCGCTTGGCCACGTGATCCGCCAACTCGTCGAGTGACGGCGGGGACCCGGGCTCCGCAGGGACGATCCACGCCACGATCCGCTCGCCCAGGTCGGCGTCCGGCTCCCCGGTGACGGCGGCCTCCCGCACCCCCGGGTGTTCCAGGAGGGCGTTCTCGATCTCCCCCGCCCCGATCTTGTAACCGCCGCTCTTGATCAGGTCGGTGGCCTTGCGGCCGACGATCCGGACATAGCCGTCGGGGTCGCGCACCGCCATGTCACCGGTGCGGAACCAGCCGTCGGCGGTGAAGGCGGCGGCGGTGGCGTCGGGCCGGTTCAGATACTCGGTGAACAGGTTCGGGCCGCGCACCTGGATCTCGCCGACCGTCTCACCGTCGTACGCGCCGACCTCCGAGCCGTCCTCCTCGACCAGCCGCAGCTCCACGCCCGGCAGCGGCACGCCGACCGTGCCCGGGCGGGCCTCGCCGTCGGCACGGACGCTGGTGTTCATCAGCGTCTCCGTCATGCCGTACCGCTCGATCACCCGCCGCCCGGTCGCCGTCGCGATCCGCCCGTGGTCGTGCACGGGCAGCGCGGCGGAACCGGACACCAGCAGCCGCGCCCCGGTCAGCGCCTTCACCAGCTCAGGGTCGCTCGTCACCGCCTCCGCGATCCGGTGGTACATCGTCGGCACGCCGAACAGCATGGTCGCCCCGGCGTTCAGCTCCCGGGCGACGCCCTGCGTGCTGAAGCGGCCCAGGTGCCGCACCGAGCCGCCGCGCCGCAGCGGGCCGAGAGTGCCCAGGACCAGGCCGTGCACATGGAACAGCGGCAGTCCGTGGACCAGGACGTCGTCGCCGGTCCACTGCCACGCGTCGGCCAGTGCGTCCAGGGTCGAGGCGATCGCCCGGCGCGGGATGACGGCCCCCTTGGGCGGGCCGGTGGTGCCGGAGGTGTAGACGATCAGGGCCGGGGCGGACTCGTCGGCCTGGTCCACGGGGACCGGCCCGGTGCCGTGCACGTCGATGTCGAGGCGGGGCAGGTCCCGAACGGGGGCGGGGAGTTGGTCGTCCGGTGCCGTGAGCACCAGCTCGGGCGCGCTGTCGGACAGGATGTGCCCGAGTTCCTTCTCGCCCGACTTCGGGTTGAGCGGCACGGCGGGGACGCCGGCCAGCAGTGCGGCGACGACGGCGACGGCGGTCTCCATGGTGGGGGTCGCCCATACGGCGACCCGCGTGGCCTCGCCGATGCGGCCCGTGAGTGCTCCGGCCGCGGCGGCGAGCTGCGCGTAGGTCAGGGAGCGCTCGCCGAACCGGAGGGCGGGCCGGTCGGCCGGGGCGTCGGTCAGGGCCGGGAAGAGGGGGGTCACGCGACACATCTCCTTAGCTGTTGCCTGCGGTTGTCCGTGGGCGGTGGGGGCTGTCTATCCCCACCCGGGCACGACCATCACCAGCCACGCCGCCGCCGGTACGACCGCCACCACGATCCCTCCGTACACCATCAACTGCCGGAAGAAACGCTCACGGTCCACGTCCGGCGCGGCGGCCAGGACGAGTGCGCCGTTCGTGGAGAACGGGCTCACGTCCACGACGGTCGCCGAGACGGCGAGCGCGGCGACCATGCCGATCGCGCCGATCTCGCCCCGTTCCAGGAACGGCACGGCCAGGGGGATCAGGGCGCCCATGATGCCCACGGAGGAGGCGAAGGCCGAGACGAGTGCGCCGATGTAGCAGAGCAGGACCGCGGCGAGCAGGGGGATGCCGATGCCGCCCACGCCCTCGCCCGCCCAGGTGATGGTGCCCATCTCGTCGAGGACGCCTATGTAGGTGAGGACGCCGCAGATGAGGAGGACGGTCGGCCAGGCGATCTGGCCGGTCGCCTTGCGGCTGTCCTCCGGCCACAGCGTGCTGAGGACGACGGCGAGGGTGATGGCGGTGAGGCCGGCGTCCAGGTCGAAGACGAGGACGGCGACCACCAGGGCCAGGAGAGAGGCGAGGGTTGCGATGCGGGAGGGAGTGAGGCCGGTCGTTTCCGTGCCCGGCGTGGCTGCTGGGGCCGGGGCGGTCCGCAGCCCGGCGGAGTGAGGTGCCTCCCCTGAGTTCCCGGCTTCGCTCGAAGAGGCGGGACCCCCGTCGCCCACCCGTGCCGCACCGGCGGCACGATCGCCCGCAGCCATGTCCCCGCGCAGTTTCAGGCCCCCGCACACCACGAACACCACCGCAGCGATGACCAGGTTCGCCGCGAGGGACGACAGGAACAGCACCACCTCGTTGCCGGGGAGCTTCTCGCGTTCCACGATGCCGTTGACGATCGAGCCGTAGATGCTGATGGGCGAGAAGCCGCCGGCCTGGGCGCCGTGCACGACCATCGCGCCCATCAGCAGCGGGCTGATCCCGTACCGGGCGGCGAAGCTCAGGGCGATCGGGGCGACGATCGCCACCGCGGCCGGACTGACCGCGCCGATCGCCGTGAGCGCGCCGGTCAGCGCGAACATCACCCAGGGGATGAGCGCCACCCGTCCCCGCACGAGCCGGACGGCGGCGTGCACCAGCCAGTCGGTGGTGCCGTTGGCGCGGGCGATCGCGAAGAGGTACGTGACGCCGACCAGGACGACGAACAGGTCACCGGGGAAGCCGGCGAAGATGCCGTCCGCGTCGAGATCGGCGACGAGCCCGCCGACCCCGAAGGCGGCGGCGAAGGCGAGCGCGCCCATGTTGACGGAACGGGTGGTGGCGATGACGAACACCACGACGAGGACGAGGATCGAGATGAGTTCGGGGGACATACGGGCTCCCGTCTTTGGGCCCCGGAGCGGCTGGGAGCACCAGGAGAGTGGCCGAGTGGCTGAGCCACTTGAGGTGCGTTGGCTGAACAGCGTGGGTGCGGCCCGGGCGTCCGTCAAGGGGGTGCGTAAGAATTGGTTCAGCCACTCGGCCACCGTGAGGTGCCGGTGTTACGCTCCCGGCGAGAGGGGGACTCCGTGACCGACGCCCTGCGCCCCATGGCCAAACAGCGCCTCTACGAACAGGTGCTGGAGCGGCTGCGTCAGTACGTCGCCGAGGGCGGCCTGCGCGCCGGCGACCGGCTGCCGCCCGAGCGCGATCTGGCCCAGCGGCTCGGAGTGAGCCGTGCCTCGGTGAAGCAGGCGATCGTGGTGCTGGAGGTCCAGGGCCTGGTGGAGGCCCGGCACGGGGGTGGCACCTACCTCGTGCGCGACAGCCTCGACACCGAGCCGGTCGATCGGATGGTGGAACGCCGCCGGCGCCTGCCCGATGTCCTGGAGGCCCGGGAGGCGCTGGAGACGAAGCTCGCCGAACTGGCCGCGGAGCGGCGCTCGGAGGAGGACCTGACCGCGATGCGCTCGGCGCTCGCGCACATGTCCGAGGAGATCGCGGCGGGCGGGCACGGCGTCGAGGGCGACCGGCTGTTCCACGCGGCCGTGACGGCGGCGGCCCACAGCGCTCTGCTCGCGGAGTTCATGCGCTCCATCGCCGAGCAGATCGCCGAGAGCCGCACCGAGTCCCTCCGCCAGCCCGGCCGCCCGTCCCGCTCCCTCTCCCAGCACCAGGCCATCCTCGACGCGATCGCCGCACAGCAGCCACGCCAGGCGGCCACGGCCATGCGACGGCACGTCCGCACGGTGGCGAAGGTGCGGTTGCTGGACTGGGAGCCGGAGGAGTCCGAGGAGTCCTAGGTCGTGTCCGCAAAGTCCCGCCTGCCCCGCGACGCCTGGCACATGCTCTCGCCGCACCGGGCGAAGCCCCAAGTACATCCAGTACGAGGGTCTCCGCCCGGCACGCCGAGAGCACGCACCAGACGCCGCGGGGCCCGCCCTCCGGGCGGACGACGGGACTTTGCGGACACGACCTAGGCGGTGGCCGCGCCCTCTTGCCGCTCCACCACGTCCGCCACCACGCAGCTGACGTTGTCCGGACCGCCGGCCTCGTTCGCCGCCGTGACCAGGGCCTGAACCGTTTCGCCGGGGGCGGCCGGGTAGGCGAGGAGCTCCCGGATCCGGTCCTCGGGGACCACACCGGTCAGGCCGTCGGAGCACAGCAGGTAACGATCGCCCGGGAGCGTGTCGTGCAGGCGGAGGTCCGGGATCGTCGTGGCCCCGTCGCCCGTCAGGGCCTTCAGGAGGAAGGACCGCTGGGGGTGGGAGACGGCCTCCTCGGGCGTCAGACGGCCCTCGTCGATCATCGACTGGACGACCGTGTGGTCGTGGGTGATGAGGAACAGCTCCCCGTCGCGCAGCAGGTAGGCGCGGGAGTCGCCGATGTGCACCAGGGCCAGCCGTGAGCCCGTCCACAGCAGGGCGGTCAGGGTCGTGCCGATGTCGTCGGCGCCGCCGGCCACGTCCCGGACGGCCTGGGACGCGCCCCGCACCGCGTCCTCCAGGAGGTCGAGGACCCCGCCGGCCGGGACCTCGTCCGTGTCCAGGAAGCGCAGTGCCTCCACGGCGGCGCCGCTCGCGGGCGCGCCCCCCGGTCCGAAGCCGTCGGCGACGGCGAGCAGCCGGGTGCCGGCGTATGCCGTGTCCTGGTTGGCAGGGCGGACGCGACCGGTGTCCGAGTGGGCGGAGTAACGCAGTTCCAGCATGGCGGTGTCCTTTCCGGACTCGTCCGAGTCCGCCGTCAGGTGATCGACCAGGAACGCGGCGAGGTCCCGCCGTACCGCCGTCTGCGCCTCGACACGCGCCCAGTAGGCGCGGATCTCCCGGGCGGCGGCCGTGGAGTCGCGGTCGTGGAGCCGGCACACCTGGCGGATCTCGGCCAGCGGCATGCCCAGCCGCCGCAGCCACGCCACCAGCCGGGCCTGCTCCAGCTGCCCGACCGCGTAGTACCGGTATCCGGTGTCCGGGTCCACCCGGGCGGGCCGCAGCAGGTCCAGCTCGTCGTACAGGCGCAGCGCCTTGGGCGAGAGCCGGCACGCCTTCGCGAACGCGCCGATCGTCAGCATGTCCATGCGATCCTCGTTGCGATCCCCATTGCGATCCCCGTGCGAGACGTCCATGCGATTCCCCTGCGCTCCGCGCGTTCCTCGCGCTTCCTGGTTCCGCCACCGATGCTGGGGCTTCACCGAAGGTGAAGGTCAAACACGGTGTCGTGGTTCCGCGCGCAATTGTTAGCCTGCGCCGGAATCGAATCGATCGTTCGTCCGAGGATGGAGTCGCCGTGGCCGGCACCCCGCGCATAGCGCTCGTCACCTACGACCCCGGTGGCGTGCAGAGCAAGGACCAGGATCTGCCGGTGCTGGTGGACGCGCTGCGGGAGGCCGGGGCCGAGGCGGCCGCCGTCCACTGGGACGACCCGTCGGCCGACTGGGCCGGCTACGACCTGGCCCTCATACGGTCCACCTGGGACTACAGCTGGCGGGCCGGGGAGTTCACGGCGTGGGCCGAGCGGTGCGGGACGGTGACGCGGCTGGCCAACCCGGTGGACGTCGTGCGGTGGAACGCCGACAAGAGGTATCTGGGCCGGCTCGCCGAGGCCGGGGTGCCCGCCGTACCGACCCGCTACTTCGCGCCCGGCGATCCCGTCGAGCTGCCCGCCGACCACGAGTACGTCCTGAAGCCCACCTCGGGGGCGGGGGCCCGGTACGCCGCCCGCTACCCCGCCGGGGAGCGGGACGCCGCCGTACGCCAGGTCGAGCGGATGCACGCCGAGGGCTTCACGGTCATGCTCCAGCCCTACCTGACCAGCATCGACACGCACGGCGAGCGGGCCCTGCAGTTCTTCGGCGGACGCCTGCTGCACGCCAGCCGCAAGGGCGCGGTCCTTGCGCCGGGCACACCGTACGACGCCGAGAAGGTCGCCCACCCGAACCTCCGGCCCTGGGAGCCGGTCGCCGCCGAACTCGACGTCGCCGAGCGGGCGCTGGCCGCCGTCCCCGGTCGGTCGGAGCTGCTGTACGCGCGAGTGGACCTCGTCACCGGGCCGGACGGGCAGCCGTGGGTGATGGAGCTGGAGCTGATCGAGCCGAACCTGTTCCTGCGGCTGCACCCGGAGTCCGTGCCGAGGGTGGTCGAGGCGGTCCTGGCCGCCGCCGGCTGATCCCGCCGGGCGCTGCCGGCGCAGTGCCGCGGCCGGTGCGGAGCAATTGATTCCCCCCGCTGTTCCTGGGCTTTTGCGGCACCGGTCGGCGACCGGTGGGCCATGGGCCCTTCCGTGCGGCTTTTGGTGTAGTGGTAGGGCCATGCCCTCCGAGCGACGGTCCTGGGCACCGCTGCTCGCGGTGTGCGCCGGGTACTTCATGGTGATCCTGGACGTGACGGTCATCAACGTCGCCGTGCCGGTGATCGGGCGGGAGCTGTCGGCCTCGCTCACCGGCATCCAGTGGATCACCGACGGGTACACCCTGGTCTTCGCCGGGTTCCTGCTGACCGGTGGGGCGCTGGGGGACCGGCTCGGCAACCGCCGGGTGTTCTGCTCGGGCGTGGCGGTGTTCACCGTGTCCTCCGCGGCGTGCGCGCTCGCCCCCGGCGCGCTGTTCCTGGTGGTGGCCCGGCTCGTGGAGGGGCTGGGCGCGGCGCTGATCGTGCCCGGTTCCCTGGCCCTGCTCCAGCAGGCCTATCCCGAGCGGGCCGCACGCTCGCGGGCCTTCGGGCTCTGGGGTTCCATGGCGGGCATCGCGGCCTCGGCCGGGCCGCTGCTGGGCGGGCTGCTCGTCTCGACGGCGGGCTGGCGCTGGGTGTTCCTCGTCAACCTGCCCGTCGGCGTGGTCTGCCTGGTGCTGACGCTGCGGTACGTGGCCCGCTCGCCCCGGCGCGCCGGCCGGGCCCTGGACTGGCCGGCGCAGTGCGCGGTCGTGGCGGCGGTGGCGCTGCTGACCGGGGCGCTCAACGAGGCCGGACGGCGGGGCTGGACCGATCCGGCCGTGCTCGCCGGTGCGGGCGCGTCCCTGCTGGCCGCCGTGGCGTTCGTGGTGCGCGAGCGGTTCGCCCGGTCCCCGGTCCTCCCGCTCGCCCTGCTGCGCTCCCGCGCCATGAGCGGCGGGGCCGCCGTCGGCCTGCTGTTCAACTTCGGTTTCTACGGCATGGTGTTCACCGCCAGCCTGGAGTTCCAGCACCAGCGCGGCTACAGCGCCCTCGGCACCGGACTCGCACTGTTCCCGGCGGTGGCGATGACCATGTTCGCCTCCGTCCTGTCCGGGCGGCTCGCCCGCCGTACCGGCGACCGTCCGCTGGTGGTCTCCGGGATGCTGCTGGCCGCCCTGGGGCTGGCTGCCTGGGCCGCGGCGGGCGCCGACCCGGCCTACGCCCTGCTGGTGGCCCCGATGATGGCCGCGGGATTCGGTACGTCCTTCGCCCTCACCGGCTCGACCACCACCGTGATGGGCGCCGCCCCCGAGGCGTACTCGGGGGCCGCCTCCGCCCTGTTCAACACCACCCGCCAGATCGGCAGTGCCACCGGCGTCGCTCTCGGCGGCAGCCTGCTCGCCTCCGCCACCGACTACGGCACCGGGATCCGCACCAGCATGCTCATCGGGGCCTTGGCCTACCTGGCCGCCGCGGGCCTCGCGTGTCGCTGCGTGCCCGCGAAGGCCCGGCGGCCCGACGAGGCCCAGGAGCCCCCTCAGTCCTGACGGCCGGTGACGGCCACCCGCTGCAACAGCCCCCAGGTGAACTCCGCGACGACCTCCCACCGCGCCCCCTGCGCGTCCGGCGCGGTGAACGTCAGTCCCCAGCGGGTCGGGGCCGTGCCCTGAAGGGGACGGGCCGGGGCGAAGGCGCGGGCCGCCTCGTCGACCGTGCAGGACCAGGGGGTGAGATCGTCGAGCGTGCGCAGCCCGGGCCCCGCGGCGCCCGGGGCGCGGACCAGCCACTCGTTCCACACCGCGCCGTTCGGGGCGGTCAGCACCTCGAAGCGCAGGTCGCGCCAGAGCGGCACGGGCCAGAGCCAGGCCTCGCAGTCGAGGTCGCCGATCCGGCGGGCGGTACGGGACTCGGGTTCGCCCAGCACCGAGCGGTAGCGGGACAGGGGTGAGCGCGACCGCGGGGAGCGGACCATCGCCTGCCAGCGCTTGTTGGCCTCGCGCATGTCCGCGAGGGAGACCCCCAGCTCGCGCCGGGCGTCCTCCACCGGGCCGGGGTTGTGGTCGGCCATGCGGCGCAGCAGCACCAGCTGGAAGTCGAGCGGTGTGAAGGGGCTAGCGGGGCGCTTTCCGGAGGGCATGGGAACCATCGTCGCCCACCGGCGCGGTGCCCGGGCGGCGGCCGTCCGGGAGGAAGAGGACCGAGTTGACGTAGCGAGGGCCGCGCAGGACGTCGGACGGCAGGACGCGGCGCAGCAGACCGTGCGAGACGACGTAGGAGGCGTCCGCCTGGTGCTCCTCCAGGGGGAACTTCGTCAGCGGCACCCACTTGTCGCCGGGCAGGACCCAGCCGTCGTATCCCAGCAGGGACAGGTAGGTCACCACCGGGGCGATCGGCTGGATGCGGGACTCCAGCTCCACGAACAGGGCGGGCCGGTCGCGGGCCAGCAGGCCCGTCGCCCCGCGCAGGACCGCCGACTCGTTGCCGTCCACGTCGATCTTGATGAAGCCGACGTTCCGCAGGCCCAGCTCGTCCAGCGTGACGCAGGGGACGTCCAGCGCCCGGCCGTGGATGTCGCGCCGCACCAGCGACGACACGCCCCGGTCGCCCGAGTCGTCCGACGGCAGCCACAGGCGGGCGATGCCCGGGCGGTCCGAGGCCGCGGCACGGATCACGCGTACGTTCGGCGGGACGGCGGCGGCCAGCAGACGGGCCAGATGGGGCACGGGTTCGATCGTCACGACGTGCTCGGCCAGGCCGGACAGCCGGTGCGTCCAGGGCCCGTACCAGCCGCCGACGTCCACCGCCGTACCGCAGTTTGGCGGGCACAGCTCGGCGAGCCGGGCCAGCTCCGGTTCGAACCGGGGGTAGAGCGCCCGGGCCGTCGCGGCCACCAGGCGGGTGGGCAGGAAGGGGGCGAGGCGGGCGGCCAGGCTGGTCATGGGGTCATCCTCTGGAGAAGTTCCTCGTGCTCGTCGTCCGAGACCTGCTCGCCGGAGGACGGCAGCAGTTGCGGAATGCCGTCGACGATCGGATAGCGGCGGCGCAGCCGCGGGTTGTACAGCGCCTCCTCCTGCTCGGCATCCTCGGCCAGCAGATGCAGCGGCCCCTTGTCGAGCGGGCACGCCAGGATCTTCAGCAGCGGGTCGTCGGGCTTCATGGGGAGGCCAACTCCTTGGCTGGTGCGGTGGGTTGGGGAGCAGGGTCGTGCTTCGGCATGGTCAGCAGCACGGCGACCGCCAGGGCCGTGCCCGCCACCCGCAGCGCGAGCCGCAGCGGCTCGTCCGGCAGGGCCTCGCCGAACGACAGCGTGCCGAGCACCGCCGTGAACAGGGACGTCACGGTCGTGCACACCGGCACGATCAGCGAGGCCCGGCAGCGCTGGAGCGCGGCCTGTGACATCACCAGGCCGAACACCCCGGTGAACAGCAGCAGATACGGATACGGGGAGCTCAGCAGGTCCAGCACCGCACCGCCGATCCCGCTGGTCGTCAGATGACTCGACACGCCCTTGATGGCCAGCGAACTGACGCCGTACAGCAGCCCCACGGCCACGCCGTACTCGACGCCGGTCGTGGGCCGCCGGTGCCGGTTGCGGGCCCGCCGCTCGGCGGAGCCGTACAGCCACAGCCCGGCCGCCAGGGACGGCACGCACACCAGCAGGATCAACTGGTACGGCGCCTCCTGGCTGACGGTGTCCGAGCCCTCGCGCAGCGACAGCACGACCATCAGCAGCGCGAGCAGGATCGCACCCAGTGCGTACCGCTCCCGGCCGCTCGTCTCCTCCCCGAGAAGCCGGGCCGACAGCAGCACCAGCAGCACCAGGCCGGAGACGAAGATGCCCTGCGCGGCGGCGATCGGGAGGGTGCGGTACACGACGAGCTGCGCGGCGAACCCGGCCGCGAGGGCGAGGGAGCCGCCGATCCACAGGGGGCTGCCGAGGACCAGGCGCAACAGCCGGGCCGGCTGCCGGATCGTCACCTCGGGCAGCGCGGTGAGCGCCCGTTTCTCCAGCACGAAGCCCAGGCTGTACAGGGTGTTCGCCAGCAGGGCCGCGGCCACTCCCCACCACATGGGCTACGTCCTCCTGGCGTGCAGCAGCAGGATCGACGCGAGCTGCGGCCGGGCACAGGCCAGCCGGTCCAGCGGCCGCAGCGGGCGCGGCACGCCGTGGAAGGGGGCGCCTTCAAGCCGTACGACCGTGAATCCGGACGCGGTGACGAACTCCCGCAGCGCGCGGGCGGTGTACAGGCGCAGATGGCCCACGACCTCCGTGCCCGGGCGGCCGTGGATGCCGCGCAGGCTGACCTCCGAGAAGACCGGCTGGACGCCGGCGAGCAGCAGGGCGCGGTTGTACCAGGCGGCCAGATTCGGCGTGGACAGCATCAGATGCCCGCCGGGCCGCAGGATCCGGCGGATCTCGTCGAGCGCCGCGTCCGGGTCGACGAGATGCTCGATCACCTCGCTGAACAGCACGGCGTCGGCCGACTCCGGCGCGAACGGCAGTCCACCGCCGCTGAGTTCACCTCGGACCGCGTACGGGATGCGGGTGCGGGCGCGCCGCAGGGCGTCCTGGGACCAGTCGACGCCGATGACGCGGTGGCCGGGCAGGAGCGGGGCGGCGGTGGCGGCGGCGGTGCCGTCCCCGCAGCCGATGTCGAGGATCGTCCGCGGCTTTCGGCCCGCCGGGCCGAGCGCCCGGGCCAGCATGCGGGCCTGGCGGAGGCTGCGCGGGGTGCCGGAGGCGACGGGGACGGCCGGGTTCTCGTAGAAGTCCCGAAGGCCGGAGGGCGGGGGGCCGGTGGTGGTCGTCACGGGGTCACCTCCGTGGTGTGCAGATAGTGCTCGAACAGGTCGCGGAGGTGGGCACCGTCGCCGTGGCTGAGCAGGGCCCGGGACCAGCGCAGTGCCAAGTGGAGGCGGCCGGCGGTGGAGGCGGTGGTCACGGTGAGGCCGCGCGGCATCCGGGCCGGCGCCGAGAACCAGACCGCGTGCGCGCGGCCCGTCTCCTCGCCGAAGTCCAGGGGGTACGGGATACGGCCGATGTTGCTGAGCAGGGTCGTCGACGTCCACGGCGCGGCGGCCCGGCGCAGGGCGCGGGTCAGGGCGGCACGGGCGGCGACGGGGGCCCAGGGGGCGGTGAGGAGGGCGGCGCCGTGGCCCAGTTGGGGGCGGGGCAGGGACTTCAGCGCGCGGGTCCGCTCCGCGGTGCGCCGGAGGAGGCCGGACATGTCCGGGTGGTCCAACTCGGCTGGTGAGAAGGGGACTTCCACCAGGCGGGTGCCGTTGCCGATGGGCATCGTCGTGTCCCGGGGGCGGTCGTCCACCGGCATGGTGATGCGGAGGGGGCGGGGTCGGGCGCCGTGCTCCCTGTTCCAGTGGGCGATGGTCAGGGCCGTGGTCACCATGAGCTGGTCGTTGACGGTGTAGGGGGAGCCCTTGGGGCGGTGGGGGAGGGGGAGCTCGGTGACGAGCATGCCGTTGCCGGGGGAGGGGTCCGGGGTGCCTGGTGCCACCCGGGCGGGGGGTGACCAGTTGGCCGGGGTGTCCGGGGGTTCCTGCCGGGGCTCCGCGGGGCGGACCGGGGGTGCCGCCGGAGCGTTGTCCCTGCCTCCGTAGAGTTCGGCGGCCGTGGCCAGGACGCGGAGGCAGGCCGGGCCGTCGAGAGCGGTGTGGTTGATGGTGAGGAAGAGGACCGAGCCCACCACTTCGAGCCGTATCGGCGGCGACAACGACAGCGGTGGCGCCTCCGCCAGGGCCCGGGTCCTGGCGTCCTGCAGCGCGCGCGGCCCCGCCGGGGGGAAGGCCACCACCTCCACATCGGGCTCCGGCGTCAGCTCCCACTCGTAGCGGCGCCGGTACCACGGCCCCTTCGCCTCGCGCATCAGGATCCGCGGATGCCGGTGCAGGGCCTCCGTGAACGCCTTGCGCAACCGGGTCTGGTCGACCGGGCCGGGGAGGTGGACCTCGATGTGGACCGTTTCCGGCTCCTCCTCCTGGAGGCAGTGCCGGGACACCTCGTCCACCACCGGGAACGGGATGCGTACCGGTGTCGTCATACGGGCTCGCCCTTCTCCGGTTCGCGCAGACTCACCAGGCCCGCGAACAGGCCGATCAGCGCCAGCAGCTGGGCCGTACGGCCGAACGCACCCGCGCCCGCGCCCACCGGCTCCCCGGCCCCGAACGCGGCAACGACCCCCGCTCCCGCCAGCGCCACGAACGCGATCGGCACCAGCAGCGCGTGCCGCCGGGCCGCGAGCAGCGCCAGCGCCGGGACCAGCAGCGCCGGCCAGCCCGCGATCACCGCTGCGACCAGCGTCAGCGCCACCGTGCCGAGCCACAGGCCGGGCAGCGGCGGGGCCGGTTGCGGTGCGTCGGGGTTGGGGGCGCGGCGGCGCCAGAGTGCCAGGCCCAGCAGCACCGCGATGCCGGCGCCGCTGCCGATCAGCCCGGCGTCGTACGTGGTGGCCGGTTCGTAGGACAGCTTGACCGTGCCGCCCGCCCCGGCCGGGATCCGCCAGCCCTGCTGCCAGCCGTCCAGCCGCAGCGGGGTGAGCTCCTTGCCGTTGAGGGTGGCCTTCCAGCCGTCGTTGTAGTTCTCGTACGTCGTGAGGTAGGAGGCAGCGCCCGAGCCGACCGTCACCTGGCGCTGGTCGCCCAGCCAGTCCCGGACCCGCAGCTCACGCCCGGCCGCGGCGGCCTCCGGGACCGTCCCGCGGGTCAGTTCGACGTCCGTCAGCGTCAGCGGGCCGGCGTCGCCGCCCTCCAGCCGGTGGTCGCCCGAGGCCAGCTCCACCTCGGCGTCCTTCCTGTTCTGCTGACAGAGCGTCACCTCGACGGGCCGCCGTTCCACCAGGTCCCGCACGGTGCCCTTGGCGCTCGTCCGGTACAGCTCGCCGTCCAGCGCCACGTCGGGCCCCTTCCCGCACGGCAGCGAGAACTTCCGGGTGCCGTCCGGCTGCGGGGTGCGGTACTGGTCGAGAGAGGGGATGTACGCCTCCGTGAGGCCCACCGGGAGCCGCAGATCCTCGTCGGCGACCGGGTTGTGCAGCGTCAGCGGGGCGGTCTCGGTGATCGTGATGTCGAGCCGGTCCGTGGTGATCGGCGGGAAGCGGACCCAGCCGTTCTCGTCGACGCCGGCGATCGTCGCGCCGTCCGGGGAGCTGATGTGCACCTGGGACGCGCGCGTGGACAGGCCGCCCGCGGGGGCCAGGACCAGTTCGCCGACCGGCTGCTTGCCATCCCAGCTCAGGTGGATCACCGGCCGGTCGCCCGCGATCCACGCCGTCGTCAGGTCGCCGTCGGTGAGGTTGCGGGCCGTGAGGCCCGCGCCGAGGCTCGCCGTGGAGTCGGCGGTGGCGACGATCCGGGACTGCTGCTCGGGTGCGACCTCGTAGAGCAGCCGGTCGAGTTCCTCGCCCGGCACGGGCACCGCGCTCGCCGTCACCTCGTACGTCCCGGCGGCCGGTGTCGTGAAGCGGCGGTGCAGGCCGGCCTCGGTGCCGGTCGCGGAGAGGCCGGTCGGGTCGGAGGTCCGGTGCAGGGAGACGACCGTGGCGTCCGCGGTCGCGTCGGCCGCGTCCGCCGGGAGCCGCAGCAGGCGCGTCACCTGCACGTCCGGCAGGTCGATCTCGGAGAAGCCCGCGCCCGTGAGCCCGGCCCGGCGCTCCACCGAGTCCACGATCGTCAGCTTCATCCACCGCGTGCCGCCCTCGGGCGCCCTGACGTTCTGCGCCGTGCCGTTGGGCCGCAGGAAGCTCGTCCGCTCGCCCTTCTCCGTCTCCACCCGCACCTTCGTCGCCGCCGCCCGCACGCTCTCCTGCGGCAACGGCGTGACCTTGAAGGAGGACGGCATGTCGTAGGAGCCGGTGAAGCCGATGCGCAGCCACTGCCCGTCCGGCGTGTCCGGCGCGCCCTCCGTCCACGCCGTGTCCGGGTTGCCGTCGAAGGCGTTCACGGGGTCGTACTGCGGCAGGTGGAAGAGCCAGTTGCCGTACGAGGAGGCCGTCACCGAGCGGGCGCCGCGCAGTTCGGCCACCGTCTGGTGGTCCGCGCCCTCGGTCGGCAGGATCTGGCGCGGCTTCTCGCCCGGGTCCTGCTGGGCGTCGGGGGCGTTGCGCTCGTCGCGCGTGTACGTGTACGACGTACCGGCGTTGACCACGCCGAACCGGGTGTCGGCGCGCCGCATCCCGTCGCCCACCACCTGCACCGCCGGGGTGCCGAGCCCCGGGTGGTTGTCGCCGGTCAGGACGGTCGCCCGCCCGCGCAGCCGGGACGCCAGCGGCAGCAGCGCCTCCGGGCCGCCGGACACCACGGCCGTGTCGGAGACCGGCATGAGTCCGGCCTGCCCGGGCCGGAGCACCTCCTGCCCGGCCGGCCGGTAGATCTCCACCGCCCGTTGCCGCGGGTACAGCCCCTCGACCTGGAGCGGGGCGTCGTGCGCGATCCGCCCGCCGGTCATCACCGGCCCCAGCCCCGTCACGCGCTCGTACCCCGACTGTTCCAGGGTGCGCTTGACGGTCGCCGTCGGCACATGGCCGATCTGGTCCGGGTCGAGATCATTGCGTACGACGACGTAGTACAGCCCCGCCCGGCTCAAGTAGTCGGCCAGCCCCGGGACTTCGGCACCGGACAGCAGCGCCTGCTCGACGGCGTCCATGGCGCGCCGGTTGCCGGGCGTGCCGAACGGGACGTAGTCGCGCTGCGCCCACCGCGACTCGGCGAGCACGTCGAGCGGCTGGTCGATGGGCGAGCCCCAGGTGTAGATGCCGTGCGCGGTCGCCGGGACGACCAGGGCGCGGGAGTCGGGCGAGTACTTCTCCAGCCAGTCGGCCGTGGCCTGCCAGTAGGCGGGGAGCTTCTGGAAGGAACCCGGATTGAGGATCGAGCCGTTGAGGTACGGCCACAGCAGCCCCGGCAGGATCAGCACCGCCGCGACCAGCGGGGCGAAGCGCCGTCCGCGCAGCGGGCGGGCCCCGCGCGGCTCGGCGGCCACGCCCACCAGATGGGCCAGGCCCAGCACGAACGCCAGCGCCAGGCCCGTCTGGAACTTGTAGATGTTCCGGAACGGCGACAGCCACCCGTCCAGCCAGCCCTGCACGACCCCGTGGAACGGCGCCCCGAACGCGCCGCCGTACCCGGCGAGCAGCACCAGCGCCGCGACGAGCACCGTCAGCACCAGCCACCGCCGCTCGGGCATGTCCCGCCGGGCGAGCCCGGCGAGGCCGAGCCCGGCCGCGAGCGCCGAGCACACGATCACGACGACCGACGAGGCCACGGCCCACCCCGCGGGCAGCCACGCCTCACCGAAGTGCAGATAGGCGACCCAGTTCCCGGCGCCGCGCAGCGCCTCGGTCGCCGACATGGTGTCCGTCGTCGTCTGCGACGTCTCTATATAGGGGAGGAAGTTCTCGCCGTAGACCCCGAGCAGCAGCAGCGGCACCCACCACCAGGCCGTCACCACGAGCACGGCCGGAGCCCACCAGGCGATCAGCTTGCGCTGCCGTGGCCCGGGCGGCCGGGACAGCAGATACAGCCCGGCCGGCAGCAGGGACGCCAGCGTCGCCGAGGCGTTCACGCCGCCCATGAACGGCACCAGCAGCGCCGACCGCAGGGCCGCGACCCGGGCGGCGTACCGCTCGTTCGTCAGCGGCAGCAGCACCCACGGCAGGAACGCGCCGGGTAGCGCGGCAGCCGACGTCGACCCGATCACGGTGGTGAACACCGGCCACAGCGCGTACGCCACGGCCCCCAGCAGCCGGGAGGCGCCACTGCCCACGCGCAGCCGCTCGGCCAGCCGCAGCGCACCCCAGAAGGCGACGGACACGATCAACGACATCCACAGCCGCTCCGCCAGCCACACCGGAAGTCGTACGAGGTCGCACAGCCAGTAGAACGGCAGCATCGGCCACAGATAGCCGACGTACTGGTCCTGGATCCCGCCGAACCCGGCCCGGTCGTGCCACAACTGCCCCAGGTCGGCGAGGAACTGACCCGGGTCGACCGTCACACCGAGCTTGGTGTCGAAGGTCTGCCGTCCTGGCTGCACGGCCAGGAACAGCACGAACACCACGGCCCAGAAGCCCAGCAGCCAGCGCCGCGACCGCGGGCCCTCGGGCGGACCCGCCGCGGTCGCGGTGGTGGGGACGGCTGCCGGTGGAGGAGCCTGGACCGTGGTTGTCATGGAGGACACCGCCGCAGGATGAGGAGGAGGTTCCAGGTGGCGAATTCACGGATGCCGGGCGCCTTGACGACGGCTTCCGCGAGGAACGGCCAGTAGCGGGAGCGCGCCGAGACGACCGTGACGTCGTCCCGGGCACGCACCTGCCGCAGGGTGGATCCGATGTGCACCGCGAACAGGTTCTCGCCGAGCGTGTGCTTGGCGGGCCTGCCGGTCCGCCGCAGATAGCGGGCCCGGGCCCGCTCCGCACCGAAGTAGTGCCACGGGGCCCACTCGTGCCCGCCCCACGGCGACAGCCAGTTGGTGAACGACACGTAGATCAGCCCGCCGGGCCGCGTCACCCGGGCCAGCTCGCTCAGGAACGTCTCCGGGTCGGCCACGTGCTCCAGCACGTTCGAGGAGAAGGTGACGTCTGCGGCACCGTCCCGGAGGGGCAGCAGGTATCCGTCGGCGACGACGGCCGAGTCCGGGGGCTTCTCGCCGAGTTCGGCCATGTCCGGCTCGAAGAGAAGCGCGTGTGCTCCGCGTCGCCGGAACTCCTCGGTGAAGTAGCCGCTGCCGCCGCCGACGTCGACGACGGTACGCCCGGCAACGGGCCCGTCGTACGCCTCCACCTGATCGACGGCGTCCCGGGCGAGCAGCGAGTAGCAGCTTTCGGGATCGTCCTGCTCGTGGAGGAAGGCCCGGAACAGGGCGAGGGAGCGCCGAAGGGAGGGATCCTTCACGTCGGGGTGCGGGGAATCGCCTGTGGAGGGGCGCGGGGAACTGCGCGACCAGCCACGCGTGACCCGCACACGCGACACGACGTCACCGACACGGCGCAGGGGCGACGTCACGGCTCCCAGCCCCTCACCGCCTCCGCGGCCACCACCCGAAACTGCCGCACGGTCCGGTCCCACCGATACGAAGCGGCCCGGTCCTGCGCGGCCTTCCCCATCAACTCCCGGTCCCGCCCGGACAGGGCCAGCGCGCACCACGCCGCCGCGAACGACGACTCACCGCGCGCCAGTACCCCGGTCTCACCGTCCACCACGGAGTCCTTGAGCCCCGGCACGTCGAACGCCACGGTCGGCGTCTGTCGCGCCGCGGCCTCCGTCACGACCAGACCCCATCCCTCCACGGCGGAGGGATGCAGCAGCAACCAGGCCGCGCATAGCAGCCGGTGCTTCTCGGCTTCCGACACGTATCCGGTGAACTCCACCCCGGGACCGGCGAGTTGTTCCAGCCGTGCCCGCTCGGGACCGTCCCCGACGATGACCAGCCGCCCGCCGGTGACGGGCCGCACCCGCTCCCACAGCCGCAGCAGCAGATCGATCCGCTTGTACTCGACAAGCCGGCCGACGGCGACGAACAACGGCTCGGGGGACCGCTCGGCCCGCGGCCCCGGCTCCTCGACCCCGTTGTGCACGACCCGGATCCGGTCCCGCTCCACGCCGATCGCGCGCAGGGCGTGCGCGGTGGAGGAGGAGACCGCGACCAGCAGACTGCGCTGCTGGGCCCCGGTCAGTGCCCAGTGCTCGAGTCTTCGGCCGATCCGCGCGGCCGGCGCCAGCGGCCCGCCGAAGCGCATCTTCCACAGGTCGGTGTGGACGTGGTTGACCAGGCACAGCGTGGGCCCGGGGTGCCACAGCGGCGCCAGGTACGGCATGCCGTTGCACACCTCGACCAGCAGATCGCAGTCACCGACCTGACGGGTGAAGGCGGACCGGGCGCGCAGATAGTGCCCGTACGGGCCGCCCGCCGACACGACCCGGTAGTCCCGGAAGGCCGCGGGGCCCCCGCACAGCAGGGTGACCTGGTGGCCGAGCCGGGTCAGGCCGTCGGCGAGCTTGTCGACCAGCAGCTCGGAGCCGCCGGCGGACGGGTTGTCCAGATCGCGATGGGCGAGGAAGACGATCCGGCGCGGATGTGGGGGGAGCGCCGGAAGATGCTGCTCCGCGCTGGGGGACGCGGTATGCAGCGAGGACGGTACGTGCTGGGGCATGGGTGCTCCAACTCGTCTCGGGGTGCGGAACTCAGCGTGGGGAAGGTGTGGCTCTGGGGGGTCTGGCTGTGGGGGCCTGAGCCCTTCCTGGGAGGGGAGTGTGGACGGGTTGTGCTCGGGTGGGGTTGGACAGTTTTCGCCCGGACGTTCTCCACGGCTACTCACCGGCGTGACAATTTCGGGCTTTGTTAGAGCTGACGTCACATCACATCGTGAGGGTGGGCTGGGGCGTACCGGACGTATCGGACGGAGCGGGCTGCTCCGGCTCCTTCCGCCCACGCGCCACCAGAACGCCACCCACCGCCGCGAGCACCACACCCGCCACACCGGCCCCGATCGGCAACGTCGTGCCGACCAGGCGCAGTTGGCCGCTGTCGCGCTTCGCCTGCCGTACGGCCTCCTTCTGCGTCCCGGTCGTGAACGAGATCTTCCGGCTGTCCAGCAGCACCGCCGCGTCCTTCTTCCCGCCCGGCGCCCGCAGGGTCCGCTTCGGTCCGGTCTGCGCGTAGATCACGCGGCCCGTGGCCTGGTCGACGACCAGCTCGAAGCCGTGGTTGGAGTACCACTCCTCGGCCAGCACCTGCGGCCGGCCCGGCTGGTCGACGAGGCTGCCGGGCACCATCCGCGTGCCGGTCCTGGTCGGCGGCACGGAGCCGGTGAACTTGTAGCCCGTGTAGCCCTGGATCTTCTCGGTGCCGTCGTAGCGCAGGACGACCGTGTCGCCGAGCGTGTTGTCCCACCACTGGTACGAGCGTTTCTGCACGTCGAAGGGGAACTTCAGATAGGCCTCGCCCTCGATGTACGGCTTCTCCCCGCAGCAGTGCACGGGCCGGGTGGTCTTGCGGTCCATCACCCAGCGGTGCGGCGTGAAGTCCAGGGCATCGTGCGGGTCGGCGGCCGGCAGCGACTTGTCCGTGTCGACCGTGGTCGTCACGTCCCAGACGGCGTTGCCGCTGCGTTCGCTGTCCTCGACGTTGCCCCGTACCCGCTGGGTCACCGTGATCTTCCGGTCGGGGACCGTCTCGATCCGGTCAGTGTCGAAGACGCTGCCCCGGCCGGTGTAGACGGCGGTCGTGTCGATGTCGATCGGGTTCACCGCGGCACGCGGCTGGACGTACCAGGCCAGCAGGGGCGCCAGCACCAGCAGGAACGTGCCGAGACCCAGCAGGACCAGGGAAAAAGGAGAGGTTGTACGGCGCATCCGGGCACTCCAGTGGCTTGGGACGGCTCGACGTACGAGAGGGCCGGCACGGCGGGAAACAGCGCGTGTGCGGCTGGGCCGGGAACCGTAGGCCGCTCTTGACGGGGTGTCAATGCTTGTCGAGACTGGGCGCGACAGGCAGGGACGGGATGCCGGGGTGGGGACAACCTCCGGACGATCTCCGGACGAATCCGGACAGAGAGGCTGACCCTGCGATGTCGAGACTGCTCGCTGCCGCGCTGACCGTCGCGCTCGCCGCCGCCCTTGCCGTGGGCGCCGCGCTGGGCGTCGTCGCGCTGCTCGAAGCCACGCCCGACCAGCCGAACACCCCCCTGATCACCTACGAGCAGGCCGGGCAGGGGAGTTGACCGTGACGGCCGCCCGCACCGGAACCGTCACGTCTCGCTCGGCCTGGCACGACGTACCGCGCTTCCAGGTGCGCCGGTTCGCGGCGATCGCCATGGCCGAGGCGCCCGCGCTCGCCGAGGAGATCCTCAGCGAGATCCAGCGCGAGTACCCCCATCTGCCCGTCGTCCTCGACGACTCAGGCGAGCCCATGGCCCTGGTCGGCATCCGCCGCGCCATCGAGGTCTTCGTGCAGCACCTGGAGCACTCGGAGGGCCGGCCCACCGTCCCGCCCGGTGTCTTCCAGGACTTCGGCCGCGGCGAGGGCCTCAACGGCCGCTCGCTCGACTCACTCCAGGCCATCTACCGCATGGGCGTACGCCTGGCCTGGCGCCGCTTCGCCGACATCGGCCAGCGCGTGGAGATCCCGCCGCCGGCGATGTACGAACTCGTCGACGCGGGCTACGAGTACCTGGACGGCCTGGTCGACCAGTCCGTACGCGGGTACGCCGAGGCCGCGGCCCGCCAGGCCGGGGAACGCCTGCGCCTGCAACGCCGCTTGATGGAACTCCTGCTGGCCGAGCACCACCGCGGCGACCCCACCGAGGCCTTCACCGAACGCGCCGCCCGGATCGGCTGGCCCTTACCCGAGAAGGTCGCGGTCGGCGTCCTGCTGCGCCCCGCCCGGGAGGCCATGGCCCCCGCGGTCGGCCAGGGCGTGCTGCTCGACATGGAGTACGAGCAGCCCCGCATGGTCGTGCCCGAGCCGGACGCGGCAGGCCGCCCCGAACTCCTGCACCGGGCCCTGGCCGGCTGGTCCGGCGCGATCGGCCCGCCGGTCCCGCTCACCGACGCGGCGAAGTCGCTGCGCTGGGCCGAGGCCGCCGTACGCCTCATGGAACGGGACCTGCTCCCCACCGGCGAGGTCCTCTACTGCACCGAGCACACCGAGGCGCTGGTCCTCCTCCAGCCCGAGGAACTCATCGACGACCTGGCCCTGAGATGCCTGGCCCCCCTCACCCACTGCGGCCCCACCCACGGCCGCCGCCTCGCGGAAACCCTCCTGGCCTGGCTGGAGACCCGGGGCGGAGCACCCGAGGTCGCGGCCCGGCTCGGCGTCCACCCCCAGACCGTCCGCTACCGGCTCCGCCAGATCCGCGAACTGTGGGGCGACGAGATCGACGACCCCGACCGCCGCTTCGAACTGGAACTGGTGCTGCGGGCGCAGCGGCTGCGGGGGGAGCTGGGGGTGGTGCGGGGGCGGCGGTGAGCCGGGCCGGTGCGCCCGGCGGGGCTCACCGCCGCCGCGCCGTCACACCGTGGCCCGCTCCTTCGCCGCAGCACGCCCGGATGCGGGAGCGTCCAGGTGGACCACCACCGAGGTGTAGAAACGGTGCACGGCGTCGTCGACGCTGCGGATGAAGCCGGACTCCGCGTTGCCCCGGCCACTGCCCATGCCCTTGAAGAGGGACAGGCGGAAGCCGGTGATGCGGGTGGCGCTGTCCTTGGGGAGCAGATCGGCCGGTTCGGGGCGCAGCCGCTCCAGCGTGCCCCGGGGACCACCCGCCTCGCCCTCCACCAGCGTCTCGACGTGCAGGTCCGCCGGGGCCTCGGCGAGACGGCGGATCAGACGCTTGGCCCAGGTCAGGGGATAGCCCTGCTCGGGAGCCGGGATCTCCACGGAGGTGCGCAGCTTGGCGGTGCGCAGATCCGCGCTGATGCCGAGCAGGCCGGGCGCGCCCTCGACGCGCAGCTCGGCCTGGAGCCTGCCCTCCACGCACAGCTGGTCCGCCAGGCGGGCGCGGCGGGCCCCGGGATCGGTGCCGCGCCTGGTGCGCTGGGCGGGCAGCACCTTCTGCCCGAGTTCGCCGCCCAGCCGCAGACACACCTGGCGGATGAGCCGTTCCCAGCTCTCGACGACCTCCAGGGCGCGCGAGTCGCCCTGGCAGAGGGTCTCGTCGTCGATGCCGTTGCGCACCGGCACCCAGGCCGAGCCCATGTTCTGGAAGCCGTGGCAGCCGGAGTTGTCGTGCTGGAGGTAGTGCAGAAGATCCTGGAGCAGCCAGGTGCGGGCCGCGTTGCCGACGCCTTCGTGCCGGATCAGCATCTGGGCCTGGTGGGCGACTTCGGCCCAGGACAGGTGCCAGAGCGCCACCTGGTGCTTGCGCCGCCGGTCGATCTTGACGTCGACCAGCGGGCTGCCCTCCAGGGCTACGTCGTTCGACAGGGTGATCACGGCCTCGTAGCCGCGCCGGGCGGCGATGTCCATATAGGCCTGGACCTGCTCGGACTTGAGGGCGTTGCCGTTGGTCTTGGTCTCGACGAGTGCCGTCCACAACTTGCCGGCGCGCTCGACGCGGATCACTCCGTCGGGACGCCGAGGCGTGTCACCGTGCGGCAGGGAGACCTCGGTGAACGTCTCCATGCGGCCGGATGGTGCGCCGAACGGGGCGGTGATCCGCCTGCCGAACCGGGGCACCTGGGCCATCACCGACAACAGGACCGACGTGGCGCGCATCTCCCGGTCCCGGTCGCCCTTGAGCGCCGAGACCGGGAAGAGTCGTGCCTGTCTCCAGGACTCGTTCTCGGCGAGGCTCTTCGCGGGCGCCCTGGGCGGCGTGACCCTCGCCTTCGCCGTCCGGGGCCTGGCCGTCCGCTTCTTCGGGGCGGCTTCCTCGTCGGCCGGCGGACGCGGTGCGGGGACTGCCTCCAGCGCCGCTCGCTGCTGGGCATCGGGCCCGGGGGCGGCGGGTTGCTCCGCGATCGCCGCCGCGGACTCCGCCTCGTCGTCCTCGATGTCGACGCCGAAGTCCGTCGCCAGTCCCGCCAGCCCGCTCTCGTAGCCCTGTCCGACGGCCCGGAACTTCCACTCCTCTCCCCGCCGGTACAGCTCACCGAAGATGATCGCGCTCACCTGGCCGGGATCCTCGATGACGAACCGGAGGAGGCCCTCGCCCACCGCGTCGGCCAGCGTGACCCGCACGTCGTCCAGCTCGCCGAAGCGCGCGCCTTCGTAGCGGCTCGCGGCCACGACGATCCGCTCCACCTCGGCCGGGACCGCGGTCAGGTCGAAGCTGATCCGGTCCTCGCTGCCGTCCCCCGTCGGCTCCTTGCCGAGGAGCTGCACACTGCCGTCGGCGGCCACCGGGTTGTTGTAGAAGTAGAAGTCGGCGTCGCTGCGTACCTTGCCGTCCGCGCCCAGCAGCAGAACGGACACGTCGGCGTCGCCCTCACCGGTCGGGCTGGACCAGCCCAGGCTCACGATCGCGGATCCGGTGTTCTCGCTCAGGGCCGTCAGAGACACGTTCGAGCCCATGGTCATGTCACGCACAGAGATTCCCCCCACCCTTGCGACACCTGTGACGTGTCGCACACAGGGCACTTTAATGTGCACGCCACGTGTCTGTGGTGTGCTCACGGGTTTCCGCCCGCCGGCCTCTGCCCATTGCCCGGGCAAACCTCTGTGGCTAGCCTGTGTTCGTCATGCCGATCGCCTGTTGATATCTCGAACGTTGATATCTCGAAACACAGGCGCCTGAGACATATAGGGAGGGGGCCGGTCGTGGGACGCCTCGTACCAGCCGTGACCCGGGCTCTCGACATTCTCGAGCTCTTCCTCGACGGGGACGGAACGCTCTCCGCCCCCGACATCGTGCGCAAGCTCCAGCTGCCGCGCACGACCGTGCACGAGCTGGTGACCACGCTCGCCGCCCGGAAGTACATCGTCCCCGTGCCCGGCCAGCCCGGACGCTACCGGCTCGGTGTACGCCCGTACCAGCTCGGCGCCCGTTACGCCGAGCAGCTCGACCTCGCGGCCGAGGGGCAGCTCGTCGCCCGGTCCGTCGCCGAGACCTGCGACGAGACGGTGCACGTGGCGATCCTCGAGGACACGGACGTCATCTACATCGCCAAGGTCGACTCCACGCACGCCGTGCGGATGGTGTCGGCGGCCGGGCGCAGGCTGCCCGCCCACTGCACCTCCGTCGGCAAGATGCTGCTGGCCTCCCTTCCCGAGCACGAGCTCGCCGCGCGGCTCCCCGACGGCGCCAAGCTGGTCGCGATGACCCCCAACAGCATCACCGACCCGGCCGCCCTGCGCGAGACCCTGGCCGAGATCCGTGAGCGGGGCATCGCGGTCGAGAACCGCGAGTCCAACCCGGACGTGAGCTGCGTGGCCGCGCCGGTGCGCGACCGCACCGGCCAGGTCGTCGCCGCCCTGTCGATCTCCGTGCCCATGATCCGCTGGAGCGAGGAGCGCCGCGCCGAGCTGGAGCAGCTCGCCGCGAAGGGCGCCGCCGAGCTGTCCGAGCACCTCGGCCACCGGAGCCTGGCATGACGACGCCGTACGAGGTCGCCGTACGGGCCGAGGCCGAGCTCGGCGAGGGGCCGACCTGGGACGCGGCGGCCGGCCGGCTGCTGTGGATCGACATCCTCGGCTGCCGGGTGCACACGTACGACCCGGCCACCGGGCGTCGCACGGTCCGCCGGACGGAACAGCACGTGGGTGCGGTCAAGCCGCGGGCCGGGGGCGGGCTGGTGCTCAACCTGCGCGACGGCATCGGTCTCCTCGACCCCGACGGCGACTCCCACGGCGGCTTCCGCTGGCTGCACCGCGAGCCCGTGCCCGGCCGCCGCGCCAACGACGCCGCCGTCGCGCCGGACGGCTCGCTGTGGGCCGGCACGATGCGCTACGACGAGGCGCCCGGGGGCGGCACGCTGTCCCGCGTCACCGGGGACGGCTCGGCCGAGGTCGTGCTCGACGACGTGGCCGTCAGCAACGGCACGGGGTGGAGCCCCGACGGGCGGCTCATGTACTACATCGACACGCCTACCCGGCGCGTCGACGTCTTCGACCACGCGGACGGGCGGATCTCCGGGCGGCGCACCCTCGCCGAGATCGAGGACGGCGCGGGCTTCCCCGACGGACTGACCGTCGACGCCGACGGGTGTGTCTGGGTGGCCCTGTGGGAGGGCGCGGCGGTGCGGCGGTACACGCCCGACGGGCGGCTGGACCGGGTGATCGAGCTGCCGGTGCCGCGGGTGACGGCCTGCGCGTTCGGCGGGGCCGGGCTGGGCGACCTGTACATCACGACGGCGCGTACGGGCCTGAGCGAGCCGCCCGCGCTGGCGGGGTCGCTGTTCGTGGTGCCGGGGGCGGGCAAGGGGCTCCTGCAGCCCGCGTTCGCCGGCTGACACGCGGGGGCGGGCGGCGGAGCACGCGGCGCGGAGCGCCCGGGATCGGAGCGCCCGGGTCTCAGCGTCCCGTCCGGTCCAGCCGCCGCAGGACCGCCCGCTCGTCCTCCGTCAGCGGCGCCCCCACCGCCGCCGGCAACGGCGGCCCGCTCAGCGTCGCCAGGACCGTCGAGGGCCGCAGCAGCCGCGTCGGCCCCGTCGTCATGCTCATCACGTCCCAGACGGCCGACGCCGCCGTGTACGAGCCGGTCGCCGTGCGGATCATGCGGCGGGTGTAGGCGGTGACCAGACGGTCGGCGATCCCGGGCGAGCCGCCGCGCGTCCCGGGGTACCAGACGTCCTGGCTCACCGCCATCGTCCACGCGGACTCCACCGGCCTGGCCGTCCGCCGCTGCACGCGCCGGGCGAGCCCGGGCGCGTCGAGGCCGGAGCGCCGCAGCTCGCGGTCCAGCTCCCGGGCGCCCAGCGCGGCCACCGACATGCCCTGCCCGTAGGCCGGGTTGAACGTGGCCAGCGCGTCACCGAGGACGACGAGGCGCTCGGGCCAGGAGCGCACCTTCTCCAGGTACCGGCGGTGATTGCTGGTGCTGCGGCTGACGTGGACGTCGGTGAGCGGCTCCGCGCCGGAGATCAGCCGGCCCACGATGGGGTCGGGCAGCTCCAGGGTGTACCGCAGGAACGCGTCGGGGTCGGACGGCGGTTCGCCACCGCCCCGCGTGCCGGCGAGGCTGACCATCCAGCGGTCGCCCTCGATCGGCAGCACCATGCCGCTGCGGCCGGGCCGCCCCTGGTACGGGTCGGACTGCACGATGGTCAGGGGGAAGCGCCCGGCCCCCTCGGGAGTGCGGTAGAGACGGGTGGCGTTCACCAGGCCGGCGTCCACCGTCTTCTCGCGCACGTCGTCGACGCCCAGCTGCGCCAGCCAGTTCACGATCCGCGAGCCGCGTCCGCTCGCGTCCACCACGAAGTCGGCGGCGAGGTCCTCCTCCCCGGCGGCCGTCGAGAGACGGACCCCGGTCACCCGCTGCCGCGACCCCGTCAGCTCCAGCACCCGCGCCTTGCGGATCACCACCCCGGTGCTGTCCAGCACCGCCCCCCGCACCGCCCAGTCGAGCAGCGCCCGGGTGCAGGTCAGCATCCGCGGTCCGGGGTGGCGCCAGCGCCGGAACCACCCCTCGGGCGTGAGGGCGACCATGCCCGAGCCGAGCGGTATCTCGTGCGCACCGGCGGCGAGCAGGTGCTTGCGCATGCTCACCCCCGGCACGAGGTTCTCCATGGAAGCCAGGCCGCCGGCCATGAGGAGATGCGCGTGACGTCCCTGCGGCAGGCCCTTGCGGTGCTCCGGCCCCTCGGGCAGGTCGTCGCGGTCGAGCACGACCACCTCGTCCGCGACGGCGGACAGGGCCGCCGCGGCCAGCATGCCGGCCAGACCCGCACCGATGACGACAGCTCTACGCGACATGCGACTCCTCGCACTCAGCCATGAAGGCTCCTTTTGCCCTGCGGGCATTCCCCGACGTCCGGCGCGGGCCACGGCCGGGCAGCCCACAACGCCGTGCGCCGGCACCGGTTTTCGAGCCATGCGGGCCTCGTCCCGGACGGCTCTCACCGTACCTTCACGCAGCGTGCGCGCGTCCCCCTGTGCGGGGCCGGTCGAAAATCGGCCGAATGGCCCGAGGGGTGCGGTCAGCCGGTGAGCGACCTGCCCTCCGTGTGGTCGTGCGCCAGGGCGCGGATCGCCCGGAGGTCCTCCGTGCGGCGCAGGGCCCGGGACAGGGCGCCGATCTCGCGCAGCAGTTCCGTGGTGTCACGGGCACCGGTGCCGTCGTCCTCCTGGGTCCGGGTCCCGGCGTCGGCCGCGTCCTGGATCGCCGCGGTGGCGGCGAGCACCTTCGCCAGGTCGGGCGGGTGGCCGAGGGTGAGGGCGGCGTCGTGGAACCGTTCGCGCCGGTCCTCGTCGATGTGCCGCGCGAGCGGCAGCAGCGCGTCGCGGATGAACGTCTCCCGGCGGACCAGCCGCAGCTCCGGTGTCGCACGCAGCAGGAACGGGACCCCCGTGCCGTTGACCGTCTTCATCAGCAGGTACAGCGGCCGCAGTTCGTGGTGGGCGAGCCGGACGTGCCAGCGTCCGTGCAGGTACTGCCCGGCGTGCGGGAGGATGAAGCCGATCGCGATGAGCACGGCGGACAGGCAGGCGAGCGGCGGGGCGACGGCCGTGCTCAGCCAGTCCAGGTCCCGCCCGGACCAACGGGCCACCACGGCACTGATCTTGGCGGCGTCGAAGAGCAACTGCGCCGTGTAGCCGACGCCGAGGAACTTCAGCCCCCAGCGCAGCAGCGCATCGAGCCCGTCCGTGCGCACCCAGTTCCAGATCAGCCCGTTGGTGACGAGCGCGGCCGCGGTGTGCGCGAGCAGGTAGAGCACGATCACTTCGCGCATGTACGGGGTGTTCGCGTAGTACGTGTCGAGATCCCGCAGCCGCTCCACCGGCACGTCCGCGAGAGCGAACAGCACCCACATCGCGAGGATCACACCCGAGTAGACCGCCACGACCCCGCGCATCGCGCGCCGGGTGCGGTCCGAGCGGTCGGACGGGCCGCTGCGCCAGGAGATGATCAGCAGCAGGCAGAAGGCGCAGAACGCGGTGAGCAGCGAGTAGACCCAGGGTCCTGAGAAGTTCGCCACCCCGGTGAGCCGGTTGACCCGCGCGATCGTCGACGGCGCCACGAAGACGAACACCGCGCAGGCGAGCAGCAGCAGCCCGCCGACCGCGCGCAGCATCGGGTCCTTCCAGAGCCGGATGATGCTCGGCAGCTTGATGGCCAGGGCAGCGGCCAGCACCCCCGCGGGGATCCACCAGAAGTTCGGATAGAACTGGTTGACGAACTCGACCGGGGTCAGCGCCACCGTCGTCACGGTGCCGCACCCCCTCGCGGCCCCCGGTAGTACAGCGACCGCTGCACGGGATCGAGGGGTTCGTCCGGTCCGCGCCCGCCCGGCAGCAGCGCCCGGCACCCCGCCGCCAGCCGATGTCCGAAGGCGTCGGCGTCGGCCTCGTCCCGTTCCCGGGAGCCGTTGCGGGCGGCCACCGCCAGCGCGGCGTCGTCCCACCCCGGCCGGTCGGCGAAGGCGTGGGCCGCCGCCGCACCCGCCCCGTGGTGATGCCCGTGCCCCGCGTGCAGGTGCCACAGTTCGTGCCCGAGGATGACCAGCTGCTGCACGGCCTCGGCCCGCTCCTCGACGATGACGAGGTCGAAGTCCTGGAACTCCACCCACAGGCCGGTCACTTCGATCTCGTCGGGGAAGCGCTCGAAACGCAGCTCGACCGGCCGCCCGCCGCGCCGCGCGCTCATCTCCTCGCACAGCGCCCGGCACAACGACCGTACGTCGGTGGGGCGCTGGGGTCTCGCCCGGACCGCCGCGGCGAGTTCGGCGGCCAGGCCGCGCATGGCGGAGCCGCGGCGTGAGCGCCTGAGCGCGGCGGTGACTCGGGCGGCCATCGTCCGCGCGCCCGCGATGTCCATCGCTCCCCCTTCTCACCACCGGCCGGCGGCTTCGGCAGCGCGTCCGAGACTACGCGCCGGAAAGTGGGCGCGTCATGCGATCCGATGTCCGTAGTTCAACGGGGAATGACCGAACTCGCCCAAAAGTCCTGCGTGAACTTCGTGTCCGACCCATTGACGCGCGAGCGCTTCGAACTTACGGTCCCGTTCGAAGTTACGAGCGTCATTCGGAATATCGAACAGTAAGGGCAGGGGATGGGACGACCTGACCTGAACCGCAGGCAGCTTCTGGGCGGACTGGGGGGACTCTTCGTCGCGAGCAGCTTCGGCTTCGCCGCACTCGGCACCGGAGCCGACGC
The DNA here is from genome assembly GCF_044327915.1 of Streptomyces afghaniensis. Classification (NCBI taxonomy): domain Bacteria; kingdom Bacillati; phylum Actinomycetota; class Actinomycetes; order Kitasatosporales; family Streptomycetaceae; genus Streptomyces; species Streptomyces afghaniensis. Next base: position 200,404 of record NZ_JBIRGJ010000002.1, on the reverse strand, counting down.
CCTCGCCTCCAGCGCCGACACACGCGTGCGCTACTGGAACCTCTTCAGCGGCGGCGACGGCTCCAACATGATCGCGATGCTGGACGCCTTCCGTAAGGACAACCCCGACATCGCCGTGAAGGACTCCACGCTCCAGTGGGGCAGCCCCTTCTACACCAAGCTCGCCATGGCGGCGGCGGGCAACCGCGCCCCCGACCTCGGCGTCATGCACCTGGGCCGCGTCACCGGCTTCGCGCCCGGCCGCCTCCTCGACCCCTGGGACACCGACCTGCTCGCCAAGTACGGCGTACGGGAGCAGGACTACAACCCCACCCTGTGGAAGCGCGGCGTCATCGACGGCAAGCTCTACGCCCTCCCGCTCGACATCCACGTCCAGCTCTGCTTCTACCGCAAGGACGTGCTGAAGAAGGCGGGACTGCTCGGCGACGACGGCCGGATCGTGCCCGTGACGTCGACCGACGAGTGGTTCGACGTGCTCAAGGAGGCCAGGAAGGCCACCAAGAAGGGGCTGCAGACCATCGGCTTCTGGCACAACGACCAGAACTTCCAGTGGTGGTTCTTCGTCGCCTTCTACACCCAGCTCGGCGGCACCTGGTTCAACGCCGACGACACCGAGGTCACCTTCGACACCGACAAGGCCGTCCAGGTCCTGGAGTTCCTGCGCCGGCATGTCAGCGACGGGTACGCCAACCCGGGCTTCGGCGGCGGCGCGGGCGCCGAGCAGTTCCTCAACGGCTCCCCCTTCGTCTGGGAGGGCAACTGGTCGGTGCCCGTCTACTCCGGAGCGAAGCTCGACTACGGGGCCACCCCGCTGCCGCCGGTCTTCGGCAAGCAGGCCACCCACGCCGAGTCGCACTCCTTCGTCCTGCCGCACCAGGCCGACCGCGGCGGCGCCGCCAACGAGGCGGCCCACCAACTCGCCGCCTACGTCGTCCAGCACGCCCAGCAGTGGGCGGCGGGCGGCCACATCCCCGCCTACACACCCACCCTGTCCACGGCGGCGTACCGGAAGCTGGACCCGCAGAACGAGTACGTCTCCGCCATGGACCACCAGGCCACCGAGCCCAAGGTGTGGTTCGCGGGCTCCACCGGCATCCTCGCCCAGCGCGTCGGCCCGATCGTCGTCTCCTCGACGATGGGCTCCGCCAAGCCGGAGGCCGCGGCGAACCGCATGAAGAAGACGCTCACTCAGCTCCTCGCCACGAAGAACCCCATGGACGGGAAGACCGCCGCAGAAGGAGGTGCCGTCTGATGGCGACCAGTGCCCCCACCATCGCCGCACCCGCACGCGCGAAGACCGCCGCCGACAGTGCCACGCTCCGCCGCAAGCAGGGTTTCCAGCACGGCGGCTGGTTCGTCGCCCCGTTCCTGCTGCTCTTCGCCCTGTTCGTGATCTGGCCGCTGCTGCGCGGCATCTACCTCAGCTTCACCGACGCCAACATCACGGGCGAGGGCGCGAGCTTCGTCGGCCTCGACAACTACCGCGAGGCCATCGAGGACCCCCTGGTGTGGGAATCCCTCGGCCACAGCGCGTACTTCACGCTCCTGGTCGTCCCCTGCATCACCGTCCTCGCCTTCTTCCTCGCGATGCTCGCCCACCACATCGAGCGCGGCAAGTGGCTGTGGCGGCTCTGCTTCTTCGCCCCGTTCCTGCTGCCGTCCACCGTCGCGGCCAACCTGTGGCAGTGGCTGTTCAACCCCGGCACCGGAATGATCAACCACGTCTTCGGCGGCGAGACGCCCTGGCTGACCGACAAGTCCTACGCGATGCTCGCCGTCGTCATCACGACCCTGTGGTGGACCGTCGGCTTCAGCTTCCTGCTCTACCTCGCCGCCCTCCAGGGCATCCCGGACCACCTCTACGAGGCCGCCAAGCTGGACGGGGCGAACGCCTGGCACCGCATGGTCCACATCACCCTGCCGATGCTGCGCAACATCACCGGCCTGGTCATCGCCCTGCAGATCCTCGCCTCGCTCCAGGTCTTCGACCAGGCCGTCGTGATGTTCGACTTCCTCCCCGGGCCCGAGGGATCGACCCGCACCTTCGTGCAGTACACCCTCGAAGAGGGCTTCACCAGCTACCGCGTGGGCTACGCCTCCGCGATCTCCGTCATCTTCTTCGTGCTCATCGCGGCCGTCGCCCTCGCCCGGATGTGGCTGCTGCGCAACCGTGAGGAGGCCGCCCGATGACCACCGCCGTACCGCCGGTGAAGTCCCGCAAGCCCTGGACCCCCAGCCAGATCGTCCTCACCCTGATCGGCACGGCCGTCTCGGCCGTCTTCCTGGCCCCCTTCGCCTGGGGCCTGTTCACCTCCCTCAAGTCGGAGACCGAGGCCGTCGAGGTACCGCCGCACTGGCTGCCGAAGGACTGGACGGGCCAGGCATGGAAGGCCCTCTTCGAGTCCGGCAACATCACCAACTGGTTCGTGAACTCCCTGGTCGTCTCGGTCTGCGTGACGTCCGTGGTGCTCCTCGTCAGCGCACTCGCCGGCTACGGCTTCGCCCGCACCGAGTTCCGCGGCAAGAACGCCCTGATGGGCCTGGTCATGGCGGGCCTGATGATCTCGCCCGCCGTCCTCGGCGTGCCGCTGTTCACCACCGTGCAGCAGATGGGCATGGTCGACACCTACTGGGGCATGATCCTGCCGCAGTGCGCGCCCGCCGCGATGGTGTACATCCTCTACAAGTTCTTCCAGGGCATCCCGCGCGAGCTGGAGGAGGCCGCGTTCATCGACGGCGCCGGACGCTGGCGGGTGTTCTTCACCATCGTCCTGCCGCTCTCCCGCCCCTCCCTCGCCGCGGTCGGCATCTTCACCTTCATCGCCTCGTGGAACAACTTCCTGTGGCCGTACATGGTGACCAACAACCCCGACCTGATGACCATGCCGAACGGCATCGCGACCGTCATGAACTCCTACGGCATCCAGTGGGCCCAGCTCATGGCCGGCGGCCTGATGGCGGGCCTGCCGCTGATCATCGTGTTCGTCTTCTTCCAGCGTCAGATCGTGGCGGGCGTCGCCCACACGGGATTGGCGGGACAGTGACCCTGCGCAGAACCCTCACCGCCACGGCGGCGGCCACGCTCCTGGCCCTGCTGCCCCACACCGCACAGGCGGCGGAGACCTACCCCGACCCCCGCCCGATCACCGGCCAGGAGATCATCCACGACCCGACCGTCTCCCGCCTGAAGTCCGGCGGCTACGTCGCCTACTCCACCGGCGGCATCATCGGCGCCCGCCTGTCCGAGGACGGCCGGCACTGGACCGACGCCGGCAACGCCTTCGCCGAGCCGCCCGCCTGGTGGTACGAGTACAACGACAAGGCCGACCCCTGGGCCCCCGACCTCTCCCGCCGCGACGGCCGCTACTGGCTCTACTACTCCGTCTCCTCCTGGGGCAGCAACCACTCCGCGATCGGCGTCGCCACGTCCCGCACGGGTCTGCCCGGCACCTGGACCGACCACGGCAAGGTCTTCGCCTCGGAGACGACCGACACGTGGAACGCCATCGACCCGGCGATCGTCCGCGCCGACGGGAAGCTGTGGATGGCCTTCGGCTCGTACTGGACCGGCATCCGCATGGTCGAACTGAACCCGAAGACGGGCAAGGCGATCCCCGGCGCCGAGGTCCACCACCTGGCGACCCGCCCCGACGCCCCCTACGCCGTCGAGGGCCCCGCCATCGTCAAACACGGCCGCTACTACTACCTGTTCGCGTCCTACGACGCCTGCTGCCAGGGCGTGAACTCCACGTACAAGATCAAGGTCGGCAGGTCCCTGAAGGTCACCGGCCCCTACGCCGACAGCACGGGCAAGCCCCTGCTGGAGGGCGGCGGCGACCTGCTCCTGGAGGGCCACGGCCGCTACATCGGCACGGGCGGCGAGTCGGTCTTCAGGGACAGGGGCAAGGATGTCCTGGCGTACCACTACTACGACGCGCAGGACGAAGGCACCCCCAAGCTGGGGCTGAACACCCTGAGCTGGAACAAGAAGGGTTGGCCGAGTTTGCTTTAGGGGCGCGGGGAACTGCGCGAGCAACCACGAACCACCCGCAGACGAAACCGAACCTCGAAAGGCAAGCATGCACACGGCCCGCTTCACCCTCGACCCCGCCTTCACAGTCGGCGAGGTCAACCCTCGCCTCTTCGGCAGCTTCGTGGAACACCTCGGCCGCTGCGTCTACACCGGCATCTTCGAACCCGACCACCCCACAGCCGACGACAAGGGCCTCCGCCAGGACGTCCTCGACCTCGTCAAGGAACTCGGCGTCACCGCCGTCCGCTACCCCGGCGGCAACTTCGTCTCCGGCTACAAGTGGGAGGACTCGGTCGGCCCCGCCGAAGACCGTCCCCGCCGCCTGGACCTCGCCTGGCACTCGACGGAGTCCAACCGCTTCGGCCTCTCCGAGTACATCGACTTCCTCCGCAAGATCGGCCCCCAGGCCGAGCCCATGATGGCCGTCAACCTCGGCACCCGAGGCGTCGCCGAGGCCCTGGAACTCCAGGAGTACGCCAACCACACCGAGGGCACCGCCCTGTCCGACCTCCGTGTCAGCCACGGCGACAAGGACCCCTTCGGCATCCGCCTGTGGTGTCTCGGCAACGAGATGGACGGCCCCTGGCAGACCGGCCACAAGACCGCCGAGGAGTACGGCCGCGTCGCCGCCGAGACGGCCCGGGCCATGCGCCAGCTGGACCCCGGCGTCGAACTCGTCGCCTGCGGCTCCTCCAGCCAGTCCATGCCCACCTTCGCAGAGTGGGAGGCGACGGTCCTCAAGGAGACCTACGACCTCGTCGACTACATCTCCCTGCACGCCTACTACTGGCCCGAGAACGGCGACCTCGACTCCTTCCTGGCCTCCGCCGTCGACATGGAGTCCTTCATCGACAACGTCGTCGCGACCGCCGACCACGTGGGCGCCCGGCTCAAGTCGAAGAAGAAGATCAACCTCTCCTTCGACGAGTGGAACGTCTGGTACCTGCCCGAGTGGGAGGCCCGCGCCAAGACCTTCGAGCAGGACGACTGGCCCGAGGCCCCGCGCCTGCTGGAGGACAACTACAGCGTCACCGACGCGGTCGTCTTCGGCTCGCTCCTCATCGCCCTGCTGAGGCACGCCGACCGCGTCACCGTCGCCTGCCTCGCCCAGCTCGTCAACGTCATCGCCCCGATCATGACGGAGCCGGGCGGCCCGGCCTGGCGGCAGACCACGTTCTTCCCCTTCGCGCAGGCGAGCAAGTACGGCCGCGGCCAGGTCCTCGACGTCCGCGTGGACTCGCCGACGTACGAGACCAAGAAGTACGGCGAGACCGACCTGCTGCACGCCACCGCCGTGCGCGCCGAGGACGGCACGGTCACCGTCTTCGCCGTCAACCGCAGCCGCACCGAGGCACTGCCCCTGGAGGTCGCGCTGAACGGGCTCGACCTCTCGTCGGTCGTCGAGCACAGCGCCCTCGCGGACGCCGACCCGGACGCCCGCAACACCCTCGACGAGCCCGAGCGGGTGGCCCCGCACGCGGTCGACGGCACGGCACTCCAGGACGGCACGCTGAGCGCCGTCCTGGAGCCGCTGTCCTGGAACGTGATCCGGCTGGCGTAACCGGCCCCGGTCAGCGTTCGATGCGCGGCAGGGCGGTCGGGTCCGGCGAGGACGAGGTCGTCCCCACCGCCCAGTAGCCGTCCGAACCCGGCACCTTCGCCAGGGCGTTCAAGACGACGGGGGTCGTGGCCACCGGCCCCCGCTCGCTCACCCAGGCCGTGCCGTCCCAGCGCAGGTAGTGGGCCCGGGTCTGGTCCCAGAAGTCCCACCCGGCGATCCGGTCGGGCCGCCCCTGCGCGTCGCCCACGATGCCGGAGAGCATGCCCACGCCGAAGGGTGCCTTGACGTGCTCCCAGGAGCCGCCGTCCCCGTGCAGCAGCCGGACGCCCGGGGGCTTTCCGGGCGGGCCGCCCACGCCGTAGTCGTAGCCCGTCATCCAGAGGTCGTCGCGGGCGACCGCGAGCAGGCCGGTGAAGCCGGCGCGGATGCCGCCGGGCGCCGGCAGCACGGTCCAGGCCGCTCCGTCCCAGCGGGCGACGAGTTCGCTGCCGTAGACCCAGATGTCACCGCAGAGCGCGCGGTGGATGCCGTAGGGCGGGACGGTGGTCGTGGCCGGGGGTGCCTCCAGCCAGGTCCACTTGCCCCGGTGGCCGTGCAGCAGCACCGAGCCGTCGCTGTTCCGGCCGGAGACCCAGACGTGGCCCCGGGGGCCGGTCGTGACGGCGGCGAGGGACGTTCCGGGCGCCCCGCGACCGGGGAAGTCGGTCTCCCGCCAGGCCGGTCCGTCCCAGGCGAGGAGCCGGGCGGTGCCGGAGGTGTCGGAGCCGACGGCCCAGGCGGATCCGTCGGACGCGGCGGCGACGGAGGCCAGGTAACCGCTGAAGCCGGGGCTGGCGCGTTGCCAGGCCGTGCCGTCCCACACGAGGGCCAGCGCCGTCCCCCGTACGCCGCCGTTGCGGCCCTCCTCGCCCACGGCCCAGGCGAGGCCGGGGCCCGAGGCCGCCACACCGCGCAACTGCGCCGCGGGTGCGGCCTCCGGGGCCGTCACGGCCTGCCACTCGCGGGCCTCACCGAGAAGACCCGGAGCCGCCCACGCCGTCCCGCCCCGCGCCGAGACGAGCCCGAACCCGGCCCCGGCACCGACCACTGCGCCTAATCCGCTGATGAAACGCCGTCTTCGCACGAGGTTCCCCTCCCTGTCGGAAAGCCCTGAAGGGCCCACACGGTGAACCAGCGTCCCGGAGAAGGCAAGGCACGGGTACGGCTCGATCCGGTCACACCGGCTTGACGGGCACCCCTCCGGCCGCCGCGCCCAGCAGCGTCAGCCGCACATCCCTCGGACCGGACGGTGTGGTCCCGTCGGACAGCACCGCCAGGGCCAGTGTGTTGGCGCCACGTGTGCGCAGGATCCCGTTCGGCAGCACGAACGTGTGCTGCGGCCCTACGTCGTTGATGTACTGCCCCATGTTCCAGCCGTTGAGGAAGATCTGGACGCGGTAGGCCCGCTTCGGGTCGTCGTCGAGGACGAGTCCGACGGAGGCGTCCACGCCCGGGTCGACGTCCAGCCGGAAGCCGGTGCGGTACCAGGTGACGCCCTGCCTACGGCCGGCCCGGGGGGAGTCGGTCTCGTCCCAGTCCCCGTCGTCGTACTCCGGCAGGTGCCAGCCCTCGCGCTCCCCGTACAGCCCGCCGTTGTTCATCGGCCCGCGTGCGGGGTCGGGCGTGGATGCGCCCTGGATCCGCCAGGTCACCTTCGGGGAGGCGCCCCCGAAGGTGACGGCGGTCAGTCCGCGCGCGGCCTTGTGCGTGTCGAGCGCCCTGCCGTCCATGTCGTGCTGCATCGGCCGGACGAGCACGGACAGCACATGCCGGCCACCACCCTCGCGGCGCTCCTCACCCAGCCTCTCGCGCAGGTCCTCCGGCAGGGCGAAGGTGGCCTTAGCCGTCCAAGTGCCCTGCCGTGCCCGGTCCTTGTCCGGCACCGGCATCCGGTGCGTGCCCAGCGGCTCGCCGTCCAGCCAGGCCATCAGCAGGCCCTGCGTGCCCGTGCTGTAGTCGAGGGACACGGACTCCAGGCCGCTCGCGTCCGTCCACTCGCCCCGGTACCAGACGTCGCCGTAGTGGAAGCCGTAGTCGTCGGCGAACAGGACGGGCTGCCCGTCGGGCACGGGCGTCGTGCTGAACGACGTCTTCTTGTCGGCCGCCGTCCAGCCGGAGTCGTCGAAGCCGGGGTCGGCCTCCGGGTTCTCGGCCCGCCGCCGCCAGCCGTCGAGGGCGGGCAGGGCCGGCCGGGTCACGCCGGGCAGCGGCTTCAGCGCCAGCAGACTGCCGGAGGCGCTGATCCGGGTGGGCACCGGGCGCCCGTTCCACGTGACATGGGTGATCCCGCGCGGCCCCCACACCTCCAGGCCGGTCTGGGCGGTGGTGTCGCCGGTGAGGTGGACCGTGGAGCCGCGCAGCGTGGCCGACCGCAGCAGGGCGGGGCCGTAGACGAGGAGCGGGCCGGATGGCGTCTCGTACGGCCACAGCCTGAGGGCCGTCGCGTCGTCGGCGAACAGCAGCAGCATCGGTGTGTCCACGCCGTCGCCCTCGACCCGCACCCGGCTCAGCCCGCCGGCACCGAGCGGAGCGGTGACGTTGAGCTTGCCGAGGTTCCAGGACCACGCGGGCTCCGCGTCCAGCCGCATGGGCGTCGGCTCGTCCGCGCAGTCCAGTACGACCTGGGCCAGATCGCCCCGCCGGCCCGCGAACACCGCGATCTCCTGGCGCCCGGCGGTCAGGCTCAGCATCGGCTGCACGGTGGCGTGCACCAGCGTCCGCTTCCCGAGCTTCAGCCCGGCGGCGATCAGCTTGGCGTCCCGCGCCGGGACCGTGACCGGCACGTCGATCCCGGCTTCCGGCAGTGTCGAGGTGACCGCCTTCCCGGAGTCGTTGCGCAGGACGTAGAAGTGGGCGCCGGTGTCGGGGTTGGCCAGGTGGTAGACCCTGATCCGCTCGTCGGTGGCCCGCACGGCCTTCGCCCGGTCCAGCCTGGCGAGGTCCGGCACGTACCGCAGCAACTGCCCGATCTGGTGCATCGGGGCGAGCTTGGGTGTGGCGTTGCGGGCCTCGTCGAAGGCCGCGCCGTAGTCGTACGAGGTGTAGACGACCGGCGCGGGCAGCCAGCCCCAGGAGGTGCCGCCGTACGTCATGTAGACGTTGTGCAGCGTGATGCCGTTGGCGAGGTTGGTGAGGTAGAAGCGCCGCTCGTACGCCGCGTCCCGGGTCCGGCGGGCCTCGGCGTAGCCCTTCCCGCCGAACCAGGACCCGCCCCACGGGTCGAACCAGCCCCCGCCGAACTCGGGCACGAACCCGGGCGTCTTCGGACTGGCCGTGGCCCCGCCCTTCCTGCCGCCGGTCCCGAACGACCCCCAGTCGGGCGGCACCTCGTCCGGCTCCGGATAGCCGTCGAACCCGTACAGCCAGCGCCCCTTCTCACCGCCGGTGCCGAACGACCCCGGGGCCCAGTCCCCGTTCCGCCCCTTGTCGTTGTGGAACAGCGGTACGTCGATGCCGTCGGCGCGGACCTTCTCGTAGAGGTACGACATGTAGGCGCGCCCGGCCGGCTCGTCGACGTGCGCGTCGTACTCGTTCTCGATCTGGTACAGCAGGACCGTGCCCGTGCCCCGGGTGAACAGGCGCTTGGCGACGATGGCGTTGACGGCGGTCAGCCACTCGTCGACGTACCGCAGATACGTCGGGTCGGAGGTCCTGGCCGCGCCCTCGGTCGCGGTCAGCCAGCCGGGGAAGCCGCCGGCGTCGACCTCGGCGTTGATGTACGGGCCGGGCCGCAGGATCACGTACAGACCGGTCTCGGCGGCCATGCGAAGGAACAGGTCCAGGTCGCGCACACCGGTGAAGTCGTACCGGCCGGGGGCGGGGGAGTGGTAGTTCCAGGCGACGTACACGCTGACGGCGTTGTAGCCGTGGGCACGCATCTTCTCCAGCATGTCCCGCCACAGGGACGGGCTCGGCAGCCGGAAGGGGTGCAGCTCGCCCGACCAGAGGACGAGGCGCCGGCCGTCGACCAGCAGCGAGTACCGGTCGAAGCCGACCTCGTGCCGCCGGCCGTCCGCGCTCGGCACCGGGGGCGGCGGGCCCGTGGGCACGGTCCGTGCCGGGTTGGCGGAGGTCGGCGACCCGCTGCCGGTCAGCGCGAAGCCGAGCGCCGCCGTGCCGGCGAGAGCGTGGAAGGTACGCCTGCTGAGCTCCAAGGGAGCGCCTCCTGTTGTGCTGCCGTGCCGTACGTGGTGCTGGTGGGTCATTGTCTACGGGCCGACCGCGACAATGGTCGTATGAGGATCTCGGCACGTGCGGACTACGCGGTACGAGCGGTCGTGGAACTGGCCGTCCGGCAGGGCGAAGGGCCGGTCAAGGCGGAAGCCGTCGCCACCGCGCAGGACATCCCCCACAAGTTCCTGGAGGGGATCCTCGGCGACCTGCGGCGCGGCGGTGTCGTCGACAGCCGGCGCGGCGGGGGCGGCGGCTACCGGCTGGCCCGGGAGGCTGCGCAGATCACGGTTGCGGACGTGATCCGGGCCGTGGACGGGCCGATCGTCTCGGTGCGCGGAGAGCGTCCGACCGGCCTCGCCTACTCCGGCACGGCCGAGCCGCTGCTGCCGCTGTGGATCGCCCTGCGGGCCAATGTGCGCAGGATCCTGGAGGGCGTGACGATCGCCGACCTCGCGGCCGGCGCGCTGCCCGAGCCGGTGGAGCGGCTGGCGGCGGAGCCGGCGGCCTGGGAGAACCCGTAGCGGGCCGGGGCCTGGGAGAACCCGTGACGGGCCGCGTCCGCGGGGGAGCCGGTGGGTGATCCTCATCGCGTCCTCGGGGTGTCCTGGTCTGACGCACTGCTAACGCACCTTATGCGCCCTCCGGTACCGGTGGTGCCGACGGGGCCCGCGTGGAAGGGCGGTACGCCCCTTCCCCGGGTGTGATCCCGCCACTGTGAATGGCCGGAGACCGCCCTGGCCGACCCCTTCCGCCCTGCGTACGATGCGACCGCTCCCGGCCTTCACAGCTCCTTCATCGAATGGTCACAGGTCGGGCGCGCATGCGCTGTCGTCTTGACATGCCCATGTCTACTCCAAGTTCCACCCCCCACGAACGGATGGGAGAACCATGGCCGGTGGCCTGCTCCTGAGCGGCGCGGTAGCCGCGCTCCTCACCAGCGCACTCCCCGCACAATCCCCGTCCTCCGGGTTCGTCGACCCGCCCCCGGACAAGATCGTCATCAAGGTCGCCACGGTGAACGGCTCCGGCTGTCCGCAGGGCACGGCGGCGGTCGCCGTCTCCGAGGACAACACGGCGTTCACGGTCACCTACAGCGACTACCTCGCGCAGGCCGGCGGGAGCTCCGACCCGACCGCGTTCCGCAGGAACTGCCAGCTCAGCCTGATCGTCCACGTGCCCCAGGGCTTCACGTACGCCATCGCCAGCGCCGACTACCGGGGCTTCGCCTCACTCCAGCGCGGCGCGAGCGGCTCCCAGCGAGCCTCGTACTACTTCCAGGGCTCGCCCAGCACGGTGGCCAGGAACCACCCCTTCAGCGGCCCCTACAACGACAACTGGCAGGCCACCGACGAGACGGACTGGGCCCAACTGGTCTACGCGCCCTGCGGAGTCCAGCGCAACTTCAACATCAACACCGAGCTCCGGGTCAACGCCGGTACGCAGTCGGCCGACAAGGTCAGCTTCATGACGATGGACTCGACGGACGGGGACATCAGCACGGTGTACCACATGGCGTGGAAGGAGTGCCCGGGGAAGTCCTGACGGGATGGGGGCGGCCCACCGGGTCGTCGGGCCGGGTGGGCCGCCCCGTTCATGTGCTGTTGCTCAGCTGCCGGGCGAATCGGCGAACCGCATCGCTGAAGGCGACCGGGTCGTCGAAGTTCGAGAGATGCCCGGCTCTCGGGATCAGCTCGACACGGGCGCGCGGATGCGCCCGGGCGAACTCCGCCTCGCCGGACCGGAAGACGCTGTCCTTCTCCCCGTTCAGGATGAGCACCGGAGCCGCCACGTCACGCATCGCCTCCGCGTCGAAACGCCCCAGCACCTCTCCCCAGGCGGCGGGCAGGGTGGGGAAGGCGTAACCGGCACGGATGGTGGCCTCGACGACCTCGGCCGGATACATCCTGCGCAGCAACGAGTCGTTCCACCCGGCCAGCCGGTCCGCGGGCAGCCGCGGGACGAGCCCGGCGACCCACCGGTACGGCACCGCCCACGCCCCACGGGTCGAGGCGCTGGCACCCGCGAGCACCAGCCCGCGCAACAGCTCCGGGCGGACCCGCGCGAACTCCAGTGAGGCGTAACCCCCGAGCGAGTGCCCCACCACCAGGGCAGGCCCCTTCCCGAGCGACTCCACGGCACCGGCGATGACCTCCACTGCCGCCTTCAGGCTCCAGGCCTCGGCGGAACGGGACCCGTGCCCTGGCAGATCGACGGCGACCACGGGGAACTCGCCCCGCAGGGCGGCGAGTTGCGGGCTCCACTGTCCCGCGCTGAACCGGGTCCCGTGCACGAAGACGATGGGCGTCCCGTCGACTGCCGTCATGATCCCCCCGAATCGAACCGGCGCTGCTGCCCGACCGACTGTACGCCGACGCCCGACCCGTAAACCCGCTTGAGCCGCTGCCGGGCCTTGGGGAAGTGTCTGCGTGCATGGAGTTCTTCTGCTACCACCGCGATCGCCCCGGCTCGCTGCCGCTGCGCCAGGAGCTACTGGAGCGGCACTGGTCCTACATGGACCGGTACGCGGCCGAGATGATCGCCCGCGGCCCGACCTTCGCCGGTGACGGCGAAACCCCCACCGGCAGCGTCCACATCCTCGATCTGCCGGACCCCGCCGCCGCCCGGGCCTTCGCCTTCGACGAGCCCAACTACCAGGCCGGCGCGTACCGGGACGTGATGCTGCGCCGCTGGCGCAACCTCCTGGGCCGCACCATGTGGGACTTCCCCGGCGGCCCGACGACCGGCCACCGCTACCTCGTGCTCGGCCTGGGCTCGGCCCCGGCGGCGCCCGGCCTCGACACGCCACCCGACTCGGACGACCTGATCGCCTACGGCCCCCTGCTCTCCGACGACGGCTCCGCCTGGCTGGGCACGGCAGCGCTGGTCCGGGCCCCGGACGGGGAGACGGCGCGCGGTGTGCTGACGCGGGGCCGGTATGCCGAGGTCGAGGCGCATGCGTGGGAGTTCGGCGGACGGCGGTGACGAACGCCGGTGCGTGTTCCGGGCAGTGGGCCGGTCCATGTTCCGACGTCAGCCGAACGGTTTGTTGCTGCGCGGACCATTGACGCGGAAGAGGTTCGATTCTACGGTCCGTTCGAACTTGCGATCGCTGTTCGAAATGTCGGCCAGTGTTACCCCCCGCCGCAAGGAGGACTGTATGAGCCGCTCCATCCTGCGCAAGAGAACCGCCCTGCTCGCACTCCCCGCCGCAGCCCTGCTCGCCCTGATGCCGAGTGCGGCGTCCGCGTACCCCAACCCCGGCCGGGTCACCGGGGACATCGTCACCCACGACCCGTCGATGGTCCGCACCTCGTCCGGTCAGTACCTGCTCTACGCGACCGGCGGCGGCATCGCCAGCAAGACGTCCGGTGACCGCACGGCCTTCCGCAACGGCAGCGACGCCTTCTCCAGTCGGCCGGGCTGGTGGCGGAACTACTCCTCCGTCCCGGAGGCCTGGGCGCCGGACATCTCGTACCACGGCGGCAAGTACCTGATGTACTACTCCGTCTCGAAGTTCGGCTCGAACACCTCCGCCATCGGCCTCGCGACCTCCAGCACCGGCCAGCCGGGCAGCTGGACCGACCAGGGCACGGTCTACACGTCGAACTCCGCCAGCGACTTCAACGCCATCGACCCGAACCTCTTCGTGAACGACGACGGCAAGTGGTGGCTGTCCTTCGGCAGCTGGTGGACCGGGATCAAGATGATCCAGATCAACCCCGCCACCGGAAAGCAGCTCTCCACCAACACCACCCGCCACTCGCTCGCCTCCCGCCCCACCGGGACCAAAGCCGTCGAGGCACCCTTCATCGTCAAACGGGGCGGGTACTACTACCTCTTCGCCTCGTACGACACCTGCTGCAACGGGACCAGCTCGACGTACAAGGTCAAGGTCGGCCGCGCGTCCAGCGTCACCGGGCCGTACCGCGACAAGAACGGCGTCGACATGATGAACAACGGCGGCACGCCCGTCCTGGAGTCGCACGGCAGCATCATCGGCCCGGGCGGCCAGTCGATCCTGAAGGACACCGACGGCGACCTGATCGTCTACCACTACTACGACGGCAACGACAACGGCACCCCCAAGCTCGGCGTCAACCTCCTGAACTGGAGCAGCGGATGGCCCGTCGCCTACTGACCCTGCTGGCCGCCCTGCTGCTCGCCCTCAGCGTCGGCCAGCCCACCGCGAGCGCCGCCTCGTTCGCCAACCCGGTCAAGTCCGTCAAGGGCGCCGACCCCTGGATCTCCTACCACGACGGCAACTACTACCTGGTGACGACCAGTTGGACCGACGTCATCACCATCCGCAAGTCCGCCACCCTCGCCGGGCTCGCCACCGCGCCCAGCGTGCAGGTGTGGAAGGGCGACGCCGCCTCCCGGTGCTGCAACATCTGGGCACCCGAGCTGCACTTCGTGGGCGGCCGCTGGTACCTGTACTACGTCGCCGGACAGAACGTGTCCGACTACAACCCGACGCAGCGCAGCCACGTCCTGGAGAGCGCCGGCTCCGACCCCATGGGCCCCTACACCTACAAGGGGCAGCTCAGCTCCGCCTGGATGCTGGACCCGAGCCTGATGAACGTGGGCGGCCGGCTGTACATGCTGGGCAGCGCGATCACCACGGGCGGGACGCAGAACCTCGTCATCGCGCCGATGTCCAACCCGTACACCGTCAGCGGCTCCTACTCGACGATCTCGACACCGACGCACTCCTGGGAGCGGCAGGGCGGCACCGTCAACGAGGGTGCGGAGGTGCTGCAACGCGGCGGCCGGACCTTCCTGATCTACTCCGCGAGCGGCTGCTGGACGCCCGACTACAAACTCGGGCAACTGGAGCTCACCGGCTCCAACCCGCTGTCCGCGTCCTCCTGGACGAAGAAGTCCACGCCCGTCTTCCAGCGCAGTGACGCGAACGGGGTGTACGGGCCCGGCCACAACGGCTTCTTCACCTCACCGGACGGCCGCGAGAACTGGATCGTCTACCACGCCAACGACTCCGCCTCCGAGGGCTGCGACAACGGCCGGACGACCCGGGCCCAGAAGTTCACCTGGAACTCCGACGGCACCCCCAACTTCGGCACGCCCGTCCGGCTCGGGGCGTCCCAGCCCGGGCCGTCGGGCGAACCGGCGTCCGCCGCCACGACCTACACGGTGACCAACCGCAACAGCGGCAAGTGCCTGGACGTCGTGGGCGGTTCGGCGGCCGACGGCGCCAACGTCGTGCAGTACACCTGCAACGGCGGAACCAACCAGCGCTGGCGCCTGGAGGACCTGGGCGACGACACCCACCGACTGGTGAACGCCGCCACCGGCAAGGTCCTCGACACGGCCGACTGCTCCGCCGCGGACGGCGCCGACCTACGCCAGTGGTCCTGGCTGAACAACACCTGCCAGCGGTACCAGTTCGTCGCCACGGACGGTGGCTACGTCCGCATCGTCAACAAGGCCACCGGCAAGGTGGCCGACGTGGCCAACTGCTCGACGGCGGACAGCGCGGACGTACGCCAGTGGACCTGGCTCAACAACACCTGCCAACAGTGGAGACTGAACCCGGTTTAGTACGACGTCCCCAGGGGCGCGGGGAAGGCGAGAAGGGCACTACCCGGCCTGCCCCATCCCCGCCGCGTTGGGCCACGCCTGCGCCCCCGGCCACCCGGTCGCCGGCGCAGGCGACAACCCGTTCGTCCCCCTGACCTGCGCCGCCGTCAACCCGCCCCGCGCGGGAACCCCCGGCGGCGTGGGCCCGGTGGCGGCCGGCACGGGCGCCGGGGCAGGCGCCGGGACCGGAGCGGGCGCTTGCGCCACAGGCGCCAGCGGCGGTGCCGGCGCGGCCATCGGCTGGGGCGCCGGCTGCGGCACGGACTGCGGGGCAGGCTGCGGGACGGGCTGGGGAACCGGCTGAGGCATGGACTGCGGGACGGCCTGCGGCATCTGCTGCTGCCCCATCTGCCCGAAGTGCCCACCCAGCCCTGTCTGCCCACCCAGCCCTGTCTGCCCGCCCTGCCCGACCTGCGCCGCCGCCGGCATCGGCATCCCACCGCCCGGCCCGGCGGGCACGGCACCCGCCGGCACGGCGGACGCGGCGGCGGGGAGCGGCATACCGGTGCCGGCGGCAGCGGGAGCGACGGCGGGCCCTGGAGCGCCACCGCCGGTGGCCTGTGCGGCAAGGCCCCGCATGCCGGATCCGTTGGTCTCGCTCACCAGACGGTCCACTGCCGCCGTACCCGAGCTGTAGCTGGTCCCATTGCCCAGCTCGGGTACGGCGGCTCCCCTCCTGGACGTCCCGTAGAGCACCTGTTCCAGGCCGGACACCAGGCGACGCACGTCCACCTGGGGGCGCACGACGAGACGCAGGAAGCGGCTGGACGAACCGATCTTGTTGCCGCACTCGCGGACCAGGATCCGGTGCTCGGTGAGCATCCGGTCCCGGACCACGGTGCCCTCGGCGCCCACGGGGAGGCGCACGAAGAGGAAGTTGCCCTGCGACGGGTAGACCGTCAGCCCGGGCAGGGAGGACAGCTGGCTGGCCATGTCGAGCCGGTCGCGCCGGACCTGCTGGAGGCTCTGCGCGTACTCGGCGCCGTGCTCCTTGAGCATGAAGACGACGTGCTCGGCGAAGGAGTTGAGGTTCCACTTGGGCAGCATGGAGCGGACCCGCCCGGCGAGCGCGGGGTTGGCGACCAGGTAGCCGAAGCGGATGCCGTGCAGGCCGAAGTTCTTGCCGAGGCTGCGCAGCACGATGACGTTGGGCCGCAGCATCGCCTCCTGCACGACACTCGGCTCGGCCTCGGCGTCCGCGAACTCCAGGAACGACTCGTCGATGACGACCAGGTCGAGGTCGGCCATGGCGTCCATGAACTGGACGATGGCGTGCTTGTGCAGGAAGCCGCCGTCGGGGTTGTTGGGGTTGCAGATGACGGCGACGCGCGTGCCCCGGGCACGGATGAACTCGGCGTATTGCGCGAGGTCGAGGGCGAACCCGCTGGACTCCTGGAGCGGGAACATGTCGACCCGCTTGCCGGTCTCCATGGGCTGGTCGGTCCAGCGGCCGAAGGTGGGGACGGGGATGGCGAGGGACTCGCGGACGAGCAGGTGGTCGATCCAGGTGATGAGCTCGGTGGAGCCGTTGCCCATCGCCACGCACTGCGGCGGCAGCTGGAGCAGGCTGCACAGCTCGGCCGTGATGGTGTCGGCGCTGCTCGGGTAGTACGTGATGATGTCGCGGAGTCTGGCCGACATGTCGTCGAACATGGCCGGGGTGGGGAAGTACGGGTTGCAGGGGATACAGAAGTCCACTGGCCCCGCGCCTTCGCCGCCCTCACGTGTCAACGCCGCCATCGACGGGCTGTGCGCCGCGGTGCTGCGGAACAGCGACGTGACGTTGTCGGCCATGGAACCTCCGTATAGGGCGGATCCGTTGGGGACGACCGGATCCGACGTTTGAGGACGGCCCGCGCGGGGGAGCGCGGGCCGCCCTTACATACGGAGGCTGTGGTGGCGCTGTTCAACCACTGAAGGTCCCCTCAGAAAATTGTGCGCCACCTGTGAAGACGATCAGCAGCCGAACGTGTGGACCGTCGTCGTCCGGTACGTCTGCCCGGGCCGCAGCACCGTCGACGGGAACGACGGCTTGTTCGGCGAGTCCGGGAAGTGCTGCGTCTCCAGGCAGAGCGCGTCGCCCTGCCGGTAGGTGCGGCCGGACGGGCCGGTCAGCGTGCCGTCGAGGAAGTTGCCGGAGTAGAACTGCAGGCCCGGCTCGTTCGTGGCGATCTTCAGGCTGCGGCCGGAGGCGGGGTCGCGCAGGGTGGCGACGTGCTCGGGCCGGGCGGTGATGCCCTTGTCGAGGACCCAGTTGTGGTCGAAGCCCTTGGCGGTGACCAGCTGGGGGTGCGAGGTGCGGATGTCGCGGCCGATCGCCTTGGCGCGGGTGAAGTCGAAGGGCGTGCCCGCGACCTTCGCCAGCTCGCCCGTCGGGATCAGACCCGAGTCGGTGGGCGTGAAGCGGGAGGCCGCGATCTGCAGCTCGTGGTCCTCGATCGTGCCGCTGCCCTCGCCGGCCAGGTTCCAGTAGACGTGGCTGGTGAGGTTGACGACGGTGGCCTTGTCCGTGGTGGCCTCGTAGTCGATGCGCCAGTCGCCGTGCCGGGTGAGCGTGTACGTCACCTTCGTCTTGAGCGTGCCCGGGTAGCCCATCTCGCCGTCGACGCTCGTGTAGTACAGGTACAGGCCGACGTCGGAGCCCTTGGTGAACGGCTCGATGTCCCATACGCGCTTGTCGAAGCCCTTGGCGCCGCCGTGCAGGCTCTGCTCGCCGTCGTTGACGGAGAGCTGGTAGTTCTTGCCGTCGAGGGTGAACTTGCCCTTGCCTATCCGGTTGCCGTAGCGGCCGATCAGGGCGCCGAAGTACGGGCTCTTGGCGACGTAGTCCTCGATGTTGTCGAAGCCCGCGGAGACGTTGGCGTAGCGGCCGCGGCGGTCGGGGATCTCCAGCGACTGGACGATGCCGCCGTAGGAGAGGACCTTGAGGCGGGTGCCGCCGTTCTCCAGCGACCAGCTGTAGACCTTGGTGCCGTCGGCGAGCTTGCCGAAGAGCTTCTTCACCGGCTTCCTGCCTCCCGTGGCGTGCGCCGTGCCGCCGAGCGTGGTGGCGGCCATTCCCGCCGCCGCGGCTCCCGCGATGACCGTGCGTCTGTTCAGTTCCATGCGTGCGGCTCCCGATAAGGAGAGGGCCCCGCCTTCCGGCGGGGCCCCGATCTGACTTACGAACCGACCTTGCGCTTGTTCCACACGTCGAACCCGACCGCCGCCAGAAGCACCAGGCCCTTGATGACCTGCTGCCAGTCGGTGCCGATGCCGACGAGGTTCATACCGTTGTTCAGCACGCCCAGGACCAGGCCACCGATGATCGCGCCGAGGACGGTGCCGACACCGCCGCTCATCGACGCGCCGCCGATGAACGAGGCCGCGATCGCCTCCAGCTCGAAGTTGAGGCCGGCCTTGGGAGAGGCCGCGTTGAAGCGGGCGGCGAAGACCAGACCCGCCAGGGCCGCGAGCATGCCCATGTTCAGGAAGACCAGGAAGGTGACCTTCTTGTCCTTCACACCCGACAGCTTGGCCGCGGGCAGGTTGCCGCCGATGGCGTAGATGTGGCGGCCGATGATCGCGTTGCGCATCACGTAGCCGAAGCCGACGAGCAGCACACCGAGGATCAGCAGGACGATCGGGGCGCCCTTGTAGCTGGCCAGCAGCATCGTCAGCGTCAGCACGGCGGCGCCGATCGCGACCAGCTTCAGCAGGAACAGCTTGAAGGGCGGGACGTCCAGGTTGAACTCCTGCTGCCGCCTGCGGTCCCGGACCTCCTGGAAGATCACGAAGGCGATCATCGCGAAGCCCAGCAGCAGCGTGAGGTTGTGGTAGTTGGTGTTCGGACCGACCTCGGGCAGGAACCCGTTGGCGACCTTCTGCAGCCCGTCCGGGAACGGGCCGAGCGTCTGGCCCTCGAGGAAGATCTCGGTCAGACCGCGGAAGATCAGCATGCCCGCCAGGGTCACGATGAACGACGGTATGCCGCCGTACGCGATGAAGAACCCTTGGATGGCACCCGCGACCGCGCCCACGGCCAGGCACAGCACCACGGCGAGCGGCCAGGAAATATCCTGTTTGACCATGAACACGGCGGCCATCGAGCCCACGAACGCCGTCAGCGAGCCGACCGACAGGTCGATGTGGCCCGCGATGATGACCAGCATCATGCCGATCGCGAGGATCAGGATGTAGCTGTTCTGCAGGACCAGGTTGGAGACGTTGCGCGGCAGCAGCAGGTCGCCGTCGGTCCACACGGCGAACAGCACCACGATCAGGCCGAGCGCGAACAGCATGCCGTACTGCCGCATGTTGCGGCGCATGCCGTCCAGCATCAGCTGCAGCAGTCCGCCGCCGGTGGCCGTCCCTCCCTTGCCGGGCGGCGCGGGGGCCGGCGTCTTGGCGGTCACGTCCGTGCTCATCGGGTTACCTCTTTGTCCTTCGTCATCTGACGCATCAGCGATTCCTGTGAGGCCTCGGCCCGCGAGAACTCACCGGTCAGCCGCCCGGCGGCCATCGTGTAGATGCGGTCGCACATGCCGAGCAGTTCGGGCAGCTCGGAGGAGATGAAGACGACCGCCTTGCCCTGGGCGGCCAGCTGGTCGATGACCGTGTAGATCTCGTACTTGGCCCCGACGTCGATCCCGCGCGTCGGCTCGTCCAGGATCAGCACCTCCGGGCCGGAGAAGATCCACTTGCTGAGGACGACCTTCTGCTGGTTGCCGCCGGACAGCTTCCCCACCGGCTCGAAGACGGTGGGCGCCTTGATGTTCATGGACTTGCGGAAGCCCTCGGCGACCTGCCGCTCCTCGTGCTCGTCGACCACACCGCGCTTGGCGACCTTGCTCAGGGCGGTCAGCGAGATGTTCCGGTTGATGGTGTCGATGAGGTTGAGGCCGTAGTGCTTGCGGTCCTCGGTGACGTACGCGATCCCGTGCTTGACCGCCTCGGGGACGGACTTCGTACGGATCTCCTTGCCGTCCCTGAGGACCGTGCCGTCCGCGTACCGGCCGTACGTCCGCCCGAAGACGCTCATCGCGAGCTCGGTGCGGCCGGCGCCCATCAGGCCGGCGATGCCGACGATCTCGCCGCGCCGCACCTGGAGGGACACGTCGTCGACGACCTTGCGCTGCTGGTCGATCGGGTGGAACACGGTCCAGCCCCGGATCTCCAGGGCGGGCGCCACACCCTGCTCGGGCTCGTGCGGCGACCGCTCCGGGAAGCGGTGCTCCAGGTCGCGGCCGACCATGCCGCTGATGATCCGGTCCTCGGTGGTCTCCGGCGCCTTCACATCGAGGGTCTCGATGGTCTGGCCGTCGCGGAGGATCGTCACCGAGTCGGCGACCTTGCGGATCTCGTTGAGCTTGTGGGAGATGATGATCGAGGTGATGCCCTGCTTCTTCAGCTCCAGGATCAGATCGAGGAGCTTGTCGCTGTCCTCGTCGTTCAGGGCCGCGGTCGGCTCATCCAGGATGAGCAGCTTCACCTTCTTCGACAGGGCCTTCGCGATCTCCACGAGCTGCTGCTTGCCCACGCCGATGTCGGCGACGCGGGTGTCCGGGTGGTCGGAGAGGCCGACCCGGCGGAGCAGCTCGGTGGCGTGCCGAAGGGTCTCGGTCCAGCTGATGATCCCCCGGGTGGCGTGCTCGTTGCCGAGGAAGATGTTCTCCGCGAGGGAGAGGTAGGGCACCAGGGCCAGTTCCTGGTGGATGATCACGATGCCGCGCTCTTCGCTGGCCCGGATGTCCTTGAACTGGCAGACCTCCCCCTCGAAGAGGATGTCTCCCTCGTAGGTGCCGTGCGGGTGGACGCCGGAGAGGACCTTCATCAGGGTCGACTTGCCGGCGCCGTTCTCGCCGCAGATGGCGTGGACCTCGCCCTGCCGGACGGTCAGGGTGACGTCCGACAGCGCCTTGACGCCGGGAAAGGTCTTGACGATCGAGCGCATTTCCAGGACGGGTCCCGCCATGGTCGTGCCTTCCAATCAGAGTGAGCCGGCGGTTACTTGAGGTCGCTTGCCTTGATGTAGCCGGAGTCGACAACTTCCTTCTGGTAGTTCGTCTTGTCGACGGCGACCGGCTCGAGCAGGTAGGCCGGGACGACCTTCGCGCCGTTGTCGTAGGTCTTGGTGTCGTTGACCTCGGGCTTCTTGTCGTTCAGCAGCGCGTCGACCATGTTCGAGGCGACCTTGGCGAGCTGGCGGGTGTCCTTGTAGACGGTCATCGACTGCTGGTCGGCGATGATCGACTTCACCGAGGCGAGCTCGGCGTCCTGGCCGGTGACGATCGGCAGCGGCTTGCTCTTGGAGCCGTAGTCGTCCGACTTCAGCGCCGAGAGGATGCCGATGGAGATGCCGTCGTAGGGGGAGAGGACCGCGTCGACCCGCTCGCTCTTGTAGGCCGAGGTCAGGATGTCGTCCATGCGCTTCTGGGCGGTGCCGCCGTCCCAGCGCAGGGTGGTGACCTGGTTCAGCTTGGTCTGGCCGGAGCGGACGACGAGCTGCTTCTTGTCGATGTAGGGCTGCAGGATGTTCATCGCGCCCTGGAAGAAGTAGCGGGTGTTGTTGTCGTCGTTGGAGCCGGCGAACAGCTCGATGTTGAACGGGCCCTTCTTGGAGCCGTCCTTCAGGCCGAGCTTCTCGACGATGTAGGTGCCCTGGAGCTCGCCGACCTTCTCGTTGTCGAACGACGCGTAGTAGTCGACGTTCTTCGTGCCGAGGATCAGGCGGTCGTAGGAGATGACCGGGATGTTGGCGTCCTTGGCCTGCTGGAGCACGTTGTTCATCGACTTGTTGTCGATGGCCGCGACGATCAGCGCCTTCACACCCTGGGTGATCAGGTTCTCGACCTGCGAGACCTGCTGGTCCGGGTCGTCCTCGCCGTAGACCAGCTGGGTCTTGTAGCCCTTGGACTCCAGGTCCTTCTTGACGTTGTTGCCGTCGGCGATCCAGCGCTCGGAGGACTTGGTCGGCATCGCGATGCCGATGGTGCCGCCCTTGGCGCTGCCTCCGCTCTCCTCACTGCCACCTTCGCTGTTCTGGCCGCAGGCGGACAGGGTGAGGGCGAGGGACGCGGCTCCGGCTATGGCGGCGAGAGCGGCTCTGCGGTTACGCATGATGATCATCCTTGATCTGTGTGCAGGGCTCGGTCTGGGAGGCGCGAAAGTCGCTCCGGGTGGTCGTGCCGGAAAGACCGAGAAGAGATGTGTCGGATTGTGGTCGGCTGTGTCTTCTTTTGTGAAGCTCAGTTTCCGGAACGTTATGCCGAAATTTCGAACCGTTGCAGATCGCCCGGCAGCCGTGACCCGAGCGGCGCCATGTCGCCGTCGGCGCCGTGGCGGGCCAGGAGGTCCAGAGCGAGGCGGCCGCGCCGCACGCGTTCCTTGGCCGTGGCCAGGGTCAGCTCCCGCATGTGGTGCCCGTAGGGGTAGATCCCGGGCGCCTTGGAGAGGCCGAACTTCAGGTAGAGCGGCGCGCCGCGTCTGATGAGTTCGGCGACCTCGTACATCCGGACGTAGCCCCCGAGGTCGTCCGGGGCCTCGATGTACATGTCCATCGGGGCGCCCGACACCCGGCGGATCTCGGTGAGGTGATCGAGCGTCAGGTCGCTCGGCACGTTGACGGAGTCGGCGCCGAGGCGCTCGTACACCGCGTACGCCGCCGGGTTGACGGGCCCGATGAGCGCGCTCACCTTGAGGGTCGTGTCGGCCGGGATGATGCCGGCCGCGCGCGCCCGGTGCAGTGTCCACAGCACGCCCTCGTCGGCGACGAGAAGGCACTTGACGCCCAACTCCGTGGCCCGGACGGCGTCTTCGACGCATCCGGCGACGGCGTCGTGGCCGCGGGCTCTGAGGCCCCCGCCGCGCGAGTCGGTACGCGTGGAGCCGCCGATGTCCCACGTGCCGCGCGGGCCGGTGAACAGGCAGAGCTCGATGTCGCGCTCGGCCGTCGCCTCGACCATCTCGGTGATCTCGGCGTCGGTCAGCATCCACACGCCGCTGCCCTGGCTGATCCGGTGGATCGGCACGTCCAGCCGCGAGGCCTCCTTCAGGACCACCGCCAGCGCCTCGGGCCCCTCGCACGAGGGGATCTCGGTGCGCCAGCGGCCGCCGCCGGGGAAGGAGTGCGGCGAGGCGTCGGCGGGGTCGAGGGCGGGCGCGCTCAGGCCCAGCGTGGTGAGCGCCTGCTCACCGGGCCTGCGGGCTGCCGTGGCGGAAGCGTCGGTCACAGGAAAGTCCTTCGGTTCGATATTTCGGACGAGGTTCGCGGCTCTGGGTATGACAAGGCTGGGTGTACGCCGGTACGGGAGCCGTCAGGTTGCCCCCGTACCGGCGTACGTCTAGGGGCGGAGCAACACCTTGCCCACCTTCGGATCGCCGGCTCCCACCAGCTCGATGGCCTGCGAGAACTCGGCGAGCGGCAGCTCGTGCGTCACCAGCGGCAGCGGGTCGAGCAGACCGGCGGCGAACACCCGCACCGTGTGCGCCCAGGCGTCCGGCGGAGCACCGAAGACGGTGTGCACCTCCAGCTGCCGTACGACGAGATCGGTCGGGTCGAGACCGTCGGCGCCCGGCGCCGGGATCCCGGTCAGGACCAGCCGGCCGCCGCGCCGGAGCAGGGCGGCGGAGATCCGGGCGGCGTCCGCGGAGCCGGCCGTCTCGATCACCACGTCGAAGTCGTCCGGGAGGTCCTGGTCCTTCGTCCGGAAGTCCGTCGCGCCGTACTGCCGCGACAGCGCCTCACGGTCCCGGCGGGTGCCGACGACCAGCAGCTCGCCCGGCGAGCTCGCCTTCAGGAACTGCACGGCGAACATACCGAGGGTGCCGGTGCCGACCACGGCGACGCGCTCGCCGGGCTGTGCGTTCCCCTTCAGCGCGGCCGCCGCGATACAGGCTGCCGGCTCCAGGAGGGCCGCGGCCGTGAGGTCGCAGTCGTCCGGGAGGGCGTGCAGGAGACGGGCGGGGAGCGTCAGCGTGGCCGCCATCGCGCCCGGCTGGGTGAACCCGGTCTCCTCGTAACCGGCCGTGCACAGGGTCGTGTCGCCCGCGTGGCAGCGGTCGCAGACCTGGCAGTTGCGGAACCCCTCACCGACGACCTTGCGGCCGACGAGGGACCCGGGGACACCGGCGCCCACGGCCTCCACCGTCCCGGACCACTCGTGGCCCGGGGTGAGCGGGTAGCGGACGTAGCCCTCGGGGCGGTTGCCCTGGTAGACCTCGCGGTCGCTGCCGCAGATGCCGGAGGCGTGGACACGGACGAGCGCCTCGCCGGCCTCGGGCTGCCGGGGCTCGTGCGGGACGAGACGGTGCTCGCCCGGGGCGTCGATCACTACGGCGGTGCTCACGTCGCTCCTGGGAGTTTCGAAGCTTTCGGTTGCCGGTTCCGGGTTTCCGGGGGCCGGACGGTCACTGGGCGCCCTTGGGCTTGCGCTGCTCCCAGCCGTCCGCCCAGAGGTCGAAGCGGGCCTGCTGCTGCGGGAACTCGGCGGCGGCGTCGACGTCCAGCTCCACGCCCAGGCCGGGGGCGTCGGAGAGGTGGAAGCAGCCGTCCTCCGGGTTCACCTGCGGGGCGCCCTTGACCACCTTCTTGATCTCCGCGTCCGCGAAGTCGTTGAAGTGCTCCAGGATCTTGAAGTTCGGGGAGGTGAAGCCCACCTGGAGGGAGGCGGCGGTCAGGACCGAGCCGCCGACGTTGTGCGGGGCCACCAGCATGTAGTGGGTCTCGGCCGTCGCCGCGAGCTTCCGGGTCTCCCAGATTCCACCGATATGGCCGACGTCCGGCTGGATGATGTCCACGGCCTGGCTCTCGAAGAGCTCGCGGAACTCGATCCGGTCGTGGATGCGCTCACCGGTGGCGACCGGCATGTCGACCTTGGCGGCCACCTTCTCCAGCGCCTTGAGGTTCTCCGGCGGGACCGGCTCCTCCAGCCACGCCGGCTTGAACGGAGCGAGCTCCTTGGCCAGGCGTACGGCCGTGGCGGGGGAGAAGCGGCCGTGCATCTCCAGCATCAGCTCGGCCTCGGGGCCGATGGCGTCCCGGACCGCCTCGATCAGGGAGACGGCGTAGAGGGTCTGCTGGTGGTCGAGCTCGAAGTGCCCGGTGCCGAAGGGGTCGATCTTGAGCGCCCGGTAGCCGCGCTCCATGACCCCCTGGGCCGCCTTGTGGTACGCCTCCGGGGTGCGCTCCGTGGTGTACCAGCCGTTGGCGTACGCCTTGACCTTGTCGGTGACCTTGCCGCCCAGCAGCTGCCAGACGGGGACGCCGAGGGCCTTGCCCTTGATGTCCCAGCAGGCCATCTCGATCACGGCGATACCGGACATCACGATCTCGCCGGCGCGGCCGTAGTCGCCGTACTTCATCCGCTTGACGAGGTCCTCGACAGCGAAGGGGTCGGAGCCGAGAATGTGATTGACCTCAGCCTCCTTCAGGTAACCGAGCAGGGCGTCGGTGTGTCCCAGCATCCGGGTCTCGCCGACTCCGGTGATCCCCTCGTCGGTGTGCACCTGGACGTACGTCAGGTTGCGCCACGGCGTCCCGACCACGTGTGTGCTGATTCCGGTGATGCGCACGGCGGTTTTCCCTCGCAGCTTCGTCGGCTCGGTTCTGTCAGTCGCTCAGCTTCGACGTGTTCGAGATTTCGGCACACGTTCGAAATGCTGGCGTGACAGTAAGGACGCGGCGGTGGGGGTGTCAATGGGTCGCGCGCATAACGGTTTCGACAGTTTCGAAACCATGGCGGCGGCGTGTCCCTACAGAACCTTCACAGCTGGATCTAGGAACGTGACCGGCGCGGAACTTAATCTTCCCGCGTCATGGACTATTGCGACCCGTGCCGACGGCACCTCAACGGCGCGCTCGCCTGCCCGGGGTGTGGCACCTCAGCCGATGCGCTGCGCTGGCGTGAGCCGGAGTACGGCGGGTATGACGCCGTTCCTGCGGGCGGGGATGGCGGGGATGGCGGGGGCGGCGTGCATGATGTGCACGGCGTGCACGACGGGTCTGGCGACGGGTCTGGTGAGCCCGATGAGTCCGACGGCCCCGATGGTGAATTCGGCGACGAGGGAGAGCCGTTGGGGCGTGCCGCTCGACGGCGCGGACGTGGACGCGGGCGTGAGCGCGAGCACGGGCCGGTCGGTGAGGGTCCGGGTGAGGGGCAGGGCGGTGGGACGAGCCGGCGGGACCGGAAGGCCGCGGCGCATCGCCGGCGGCGGCGCCGGACGCTGTTCGTCGCGGCGGGGTTCGTGCTGGCGGCGGGTGGGCTGAGCCTCGCGGAGCTCGGCATGGACGCGCCCAAGTCGACGCCGAAGCCGGCGGCGGCGGGGGGTGAGTCGGCGGACGGCGACGCGTCGGTGGAGGCGGGGGAGACGGGCGGCCAGGGGGAGGGGGCCCGGGCTGAGGCGTCATCACCATCCCCTACGCCCAGCGTGTCTGACTCCCCGTCGGCTTCCAAGTCCCCGAAGCCGGACAAGTCCGAGGACGCGAAGGACGACGAGACGCCGAAGGGCTCCGACTCGACGTCGACGGACACGCCCGCCAGCGGCCCGACATCGGGCCCTACGACCGCCCGGCCGGCCCCAGCCCCGGCACCCACCCGAACCCAGGACCCGACGCCCCGGCCTCCGGCGCCGGAACCGTCCCCCTCGGAGACGTGCAACCGCTTCCTGTGGTGGTGCGCGTAGCGCCTGACGCCGGGTGGTGGGTCGGGGCCGCGCCGGGGGGTGTCCGTCCTCGGAACGGCGCGATGGGGTCGGATACCGACTAACCGTCCGTTGACGCGCCAACCGCTGCGGGCGGACACCCCCCGACACGTCCCCTTCCGTGCGTCGGCGGGTGCGGGTGCGTGGTGGCTCAGCTGCCGCAGGCCGCCGGTCCCGCCTAGCTGCGGGCAATCGTGCCGCTAAGGGCGGCACGGGTGGGCGCAGCAGCACCCCGTTCCGCCGGGCTGCGGACCCACCCGGCCTCAGCGGCTACGCCGAGCACCCTGCAACACCCCGCACCACCCCGGCCTCACCCCAGCATCCCCCGCAACGCATTCCGCAGCGCCACCCTCTCCCCCTCGGAAAGCCCGGCCAGCGGCTCCCGGGCGAACCGCAGTGACTCCCGCAGGCTGCGGGCCACCCGCCGCCCCTCGCTCGTCGCCGCCGCCACCTTCACCCTGCGGTCCGCGGGATCCGGCTGCCGCTCCACCAGCCCCCGCGCCTCCAGCCGGTCCACGATCCCCGTGACGTTCGACGGTTCGCACTTCAGCCGCTGGGCGAGCCTTCTCATCGGCAGCGGCTCAAGGCACAGCAGGCTCAGCAACCGGGCCTGCGCCCCGGTCAGGGCATGTTCCGCCGCCGCCTCCTCGTAGTCCTCATGGAACCGCGCCACGACCTCCCCGATGAGCTCGACGACCTCAAGGGTCAGCGGATCGGGGCGGTGGCTGTTCAGGGAGGTGGATGTGGTGGAGGCCATGGAATCGAGGGTACCCGGTTATTTGACAACCTGAAATTTTCAGGAGCATGGTTGTTTCAGGTACTGAAACATTCGCATCGAGCCAGTGAGGTAAGGCGCATCATGACCGACACCCCCACCCTCCCCGCCGTCAGCCGCGAGTGGCACCTGGTCAGCCGCCCCGTCGGCTGGCCGAAGCCCGAGGACTTCGCCTTCGTCGAGGCGGAGGTTCCGCAGCCGGGTGAAGGTCAGGTCCTCGTGCGGAACAAGTACCTCTCCGTGGACCCGTACATGCGCGGCCGTATGAGCGACGCGAAGTCCTACGTCGCCCCGTTCGAGCTCGGCAAGGCCATGCAGGGCGGTGCCGTCGGCGAGGTCGTCGCCTCCAACGCGGAGGGGCTGGCCGTCGGCGATCACGTACTGCACTTCCTCGGATGGCGCGAGTACGCCGTCGTGGCCGCGAAGAACGCCGTGAAGGTGGACCCGGACGCCGCGCCGCTGTCGACGTACCTCGGCGTGCTGGGCATGACCGGCCTCACCGCCTACGCGGGGCTGCTGCGGACCGCCTCCTTCAAGGAGGGCGACACCGTCTTCGTGTCCGGTGCCGCAGGTGCCGTGGGCGGCCAGGTCGGGCAGATCGCCCGGCTGAAGGGCGCCTCGCGGGTCATCGGCTCCGCCGGGTCGGACGAGAAGGTGAAGCTCCTCACGGAGGAGTACGGCTTCGACGCCGCCTTCAACTACAAGGACGGGCCCGTGAGCGAGCAGCTGCGCGCCGCCGCTCCCGACGGGATCGACGTCTACTTCGACAATGTCGGCGGTGATCACCTGGAGGCCGCTCTCGGGGCGCTCAACGAGGGCGGGCGGATCGCCATCTGCGGGATGATCTCCGTCTACAACAACACCGAGCCCGTTCCCGGTCCGAAGAACCTCCCCCGGCTGATCGCGACCCGTGGCCGTATGGAGGGCTTCCTCGTGAGCGACCACTACGACCTTCAGCCGCAGTTCGTGCAGGAGGTCGCCCCCTGGGTCGCCTCCGGTGAGCTGAAGTACCGGGAGACCGTCGTCGAGGGCATCGAGAACAACCTCGAGGCGTTCCTGGGTGTGCTGCGCGGTGACAACACCGGGAAGATGATCGTCAAGCTCTGACCTTCTGATGCATTCCGGTATGCGGTAAGTTTTTTCCGAATCCGCTCGGCCCGGGCGCGAGCCGCGGCGGACGACCGAAGGAACACAACCGCATGCCCATCCAGCAGTCCGACGTCCTGTACACCGCCGTCGCCACCGCCGAGGGCGGGCGCGACGGACGGGTCGCCACCGACGACGGCAAGCTCGACGTCGTCGTCAACCCGCCGAAGGAGATGGGCGGCAGTGGCGCCGGGACCAACCCGGAGCAGCTGTTCGCCGCCGGCTACAGCGCCTGTTTCCAGGGAGCTCTCGGCGTCGTCGCACGTCAGGAGGGGGCCGACCTCACCGGGTCGACCGTCACCGCCAAGGTCGGCCTCGGGAAGAACGGCGACGGGTTCGGGATCATCGTGGAGATCTCCGCCGACATTCCCAAGGTGGACCGGGGCACCGCGCGGTCGCTCGTCGAGAAGGCCCACGACGTGTGTCCCTACTCGAAGGCGACTCGCGGGAACATCACCGTGACGCTGGTCTGACGACAGTCGTTGCGTACGCGGAGGCCGCACCCTTGGACGTGGGGTGCGGCCTTCGCCGTGCCCGGGACTCAGAGGGCCAGCGCCGCCGTGTGGATCGCCTGCGCCAGGCGGTCGTTCTCCGGGGCCGCGCCGCCCGGGAAGGCGAAACGGCGGCGCGTGTAGCCGTACGCCAGGCCGCTCCACGGGTCCGCGAAGGCCTGCGAGCCGCTCGCGCCGCTGTGCCCGATCGTCCCGGCGCCGAGGAAGGGGTGCGCCACATCGGCCGTGATCTGGAAGCCGAGCCCGAACGACCTGTGGGCACGTGACACCAGGTCGTGGCCGACCGAGTGGATCTGGCCGAACTCCGCCACCGTGTCCGGCTTCAGCAGCGGCGCCTGCTCGCCCACCTCGCTGATCGCCGCCGCGTACAACCCGGCCAGGCCCCGCGCGGACGCCACTCCGCCCACCGAGGCCGGGCCCTTGGCGCGGACCAGCGGCATGTTGGGCAGCGAGGCGAGGTCGGTCGGTTCCGTGGCGTGGCGGTTGAAGGCGATCGAGGCGAGCGTGTGCGGACCCGTGGGCGTGGCGTCGAGGACGGCCTGCTGGGCCGGGGTCGGGGCCATCGGCTGGGTGGTGCGGAAGCGCGGCTCGTGGGGCGCGGGCAGGCCGAGGTGGAAGTCCAGGGCGTACGGGGTGCGGATCCGCTCCTGGTAGACCTCCTGGAGCGTGCGGCCCGTCGCGCGCCGCACGACCTCGCCGACCAGGGCGCCGCTGACCATCGCGTGGTAGCCGAACGCCGTGCCGGGGCGCCAGAACGGCCGCTGGTCGGCGAGGCGTTCGGCGAGCTGGCGGTCGTCGGCCAGCTCCGCGAGGGTGAAGCCGGTGTCCGTCCCGACCACACCGGCCCGGTGCGCGAGCAGGTCCCGCAGGGTCAGGGTGCCCTTGCCCTCGGCCGAGAACTCCGGCCAGTAGTACGTCACCTTGCGGTCCAGTTCGAGCGTGCCGTCCTGGACGAGGAGGGCGACGACCAGGTAGGCGGCACCCTTGGTGGACGAGAACACGCCGTAGAGGGCGTCCGCTTCGGTCCCCGCCCACAGATCGACGACCTTGCGGCCGTGGACGTAGGCGCACAGCTGGCCCTCGTAGTCGGGGCGCTCCCCGGCCACGAACGCGGCGAACTCCTCGCGCACCCCCTGGAAGCCGTCGGCCACCGTGCCGTGGATCTCCTGCGTCATCCGCTCTCCTCAACTGAACCGCTGTGTGCCACTGTGAACAATGCCCTCGCCACCTGCGGGAATTCCCCCTTGGGGTGGTCCCGGAAGAGAGGCTCGGTGCCGAACAGGACCGTCCGGCCGCCGCTGACCACCGAGGCCTGTCCCGCTGCCGCCGCGGGGCCGCCGGTGCCGTCCCGGAGCGGGCGCCAATGTCCGGAGACGAGCGGATTCCCGATCGCGTACGACTGCTCCACCCGCACTCCGGGGCCGAGGGCGGTGAACCACAGCGGGGCGTAGACGAAGGCGTGCGCGGGAGCGTCGTGCGTGAGGCGGCCCGTGTTCTTCGTTCTCACGACGCCGTTGGCGTCCGGGTTGCCCTCGACCGGCCGGACGGCCAGCCGGTCCGCCGCCGCGTTCAGGGCCGCTCCCGTCGCGCCCCGGCCGACCAGGCCGTGATCGCCGAGGAAGGCGTCCAGGGCCCTGCGGGCGGGGGCGGTCAGGGCGGCATGGTCCAGGCCGGCGGACACGAACAGCACGTCCGTGCCGGACCAGTCGAAGCCCGCGTTCAGGACGGCCGTCGAGACCGGCGTGACGTCGAAGTCCATCTCCCGCAGGGCGAACAGCTCACCGGGCGTGACGGCGGCGGCGACCCGGAGGCGGCGCAGGGGCGTGCCGCCGGTGAGCCGCGTGGCCGCGAAGGAGACGTCATGGGCTCGGGCGGCCGCGACCGCCTCGCGGCGGGCCGACGCCGGGACGATCGCGCTGCCGTCCGGCCCCCGGCGCACCGGAACGCCTTGCCGGAGGAGGGAGTTGAGGGCCGCGATTTCGCGCGGGTCGGTCAGGCGCAGGCGGAGGTCGCCGTGAGCGGGCACATGGGCGACCGGTGTGGCCTCGGTGACCGGGCGCAGAGGCGCGCCCCGCAGGCTGCCCGACGGCACCTGTTCGACCGTGGCGCCCCACAGACGGCCCAGGCTCCAGCCCGAGATGTCGTACATCACCGACACCTTGCCGCTGATGTCCCGCCCGTCGGCCAGCAGCACGTTCGCCATGCCGCGCTTGGGTTGGTGCAGGTCGACGACGTACGACCCCGTGGGATACGTCCGTCCGGCGAGCCGGAAGGGGCGGGTGGCGCGGGTGACGCGGACGTCGTTGGCGAGGAGGTGGCCGACGAGGCGGGCCGCCGCCGGGGCCGAGCGCTGGGTGCGGGAGTCGCCGGGCGGGATGACGTAGGCGCGCGGGAACGTGGTCGTGTAGACGTCCTCCGGGCCGATGCCGGGCACGCCGGGGACCGTCTCCGGTGACACCGGTACCTGCGGGGCGCCGGCCGCGCCGCGGCGGAAGACCTCGATCTGGTCGGCGACGAGCGAGGTGCGGTGCTCCCGGACGTGGTTCAGGGTCGCGCGGATCGCCGCGCCCGCCACGGCCGTGTTGACCGCCGAGCGGCGGCGCAGCTCCGGGACGGGCAGTTCCTCGTACTCCTCGTTGTTCACGGCCAGCGGGATCTCCACCGTGTGCGCGGCGACCGTGCCGTGGAAGGCCGCGTACTGCGGGGTGAAGACGGGCGGCCAGTCGTCCCAGCCCTCCTCCTGGTCGCGGAACGGGATCTGCGCGGGTTCGACGCCGTCCCTCGCGGGCGTGTAGCCGAGGGCGTTGACGGCGGACTCCATGCCGAGGGCGTTGGCGTAGCTGTTCTTCAGGAAGAGGTCGTACTCGTAGTTCTCGCCGTGCGGGGGCGTGGTGGGCTCGATGAGGGTGCCGTTGACGTAGCCGTGCAGGTCGAGCAGGACGGCCGGCTGCGTGTCGAGCTCGATCTGCCGCATCGCGCGGGTCTCGGGCTGGGAGGCGGTGACGAAGTCGCGGTTCAGGTCGAAGCCGTTCGCGTTGGCGCGGGTGCCGGCGATACGGCCGTCCGGGTTGGCCGTGATGTTGAAGTACAGGCGGCTGTGCGCCAGGAGGTCGCGGGTCCTGGCGTCCTTGGCGGTCGCGAGCTGCTCGACGATCTTCAGGGAGGCGTCCGTGCCCTCCCACTCGTTGCCGTGGATGTTGCTGTTGACGAAGACCGGGGTCTTGTAATCCCGTTTGATCTCAGGGGACTTGGCCGCGGTCGCGGGCGCGTTCTCGATCAGCTCGCGCATGCGCTCCTGGGCGCGGGCCTGGCGGGTGGTCTCCGGGGCGGTCACGGTGACGAGGTAGAGGCGGTGGCCGCCGGCCGAGCGGCCGGTCACCTCCACGCTGACCCGGTCGCCGAGGCGTTGCAGGGCGTTGAGCTTCGGAGCGATCGCGTGATACGGGGTGAGGCCCAGCTTCAGGGACTTGTCGCCCGGGTTCTCCGGGTCGGGGGAGAGGATCCGGCGGCGGGGGTAGCCGCGGGTGGCCGTCGGCGTGGAGGTCTCCTCGGCGGCGGCCAGGGCCCGCCGGGCCGCGCTCGCGGGAGCCTCGGCCGCGCGGTCGTCCACTGCGGCGCCCTCGCGGGTGACGGGCTTCGGGTCCGCGCCGGCGGCGTCGGGGCCGAGCAGGAGTGAACCCGCCGTGGCGAGGGTGAGGGTGACGATCAGTACAGGTCTCGCAGGAACGGTTCTCGTGGTGCGCACGCGTACCTCCTCCGGGGCTTCCTGAGATCGGTACGGCGAGGTGTACCGGTTCGACTCAACGGCAACAAGGCCGCCTTGGTGTCACCGATGACCCGTACGGCCCTGTCGGGGGGTGGCCTGGCCTGCCCCGATAGGGTTTTCCCATGAGCGATCTCGGGGTGGGTTTCCGGTACCTGCTGAAGGGCCAGCGTTGGGTGGCCCGGCACGGCAGGAGTTACGGCTTCGGGCTGGTCCCGGGCCTGATCACCCTCGTCCTGTACGCGGCGGCGCTCGTCGCGCTGGCGCTGTGGGGCGAGGACGCCGTCACCTGGGCGACCCCGTTCGCCGACGGCTGGTCGAGCCCCTGGGTCGGGCTCTTCCGCGGCTTCCTGACCGCCGTGCTGTTCGCCCTCGCCCTGCTCCTCGCCGTCGTGACG
Source organism: Streptomyces afghaniensis (assembly GCF_044327915.1). Taxonomy (NCBI): domain Bacteria; kingdom Bacillati; phylum Actinomycetota; class Actinomycetes; order Kitasatosporales; family Streptomycetaceae; genus Streptomyces; species Streptomyces afghaniensis. The sequence goes on along the minus strand of NZ_JBIRGJ010000002.1, from coordinate 166,727 downwards.
TTCACCGCGGTGACGCTGCTGATCGGGCAGCCCTTCTACGAGAACCTCTCCGAGAAGGTCGACCGGGACGTGTCCCCGGACGGCCACGCCCCCGAGTCGGGCCTGCCGCTCTGGCGGGAGTTGTGGATCTCCGCACGGGACAGCCTCCGGATCGTGGTGCGGGCCGCCCTGTGGGGCGTGCTGCTGTTCGCGTGCGGTTTCATCCCCGTCGTCGGCCAGACGGTCGTACCGGTGATCGGGTTCTTCGTCACCGGGTTCTTCCTCACCGAGGAACTGACCTCCGTCGCCCTCCAGCGCCGCAGCGTCGAACTGCGCACCCGCCTCGGCCTGCTGCGCTCCCGCAAGACCCTGGTCTGGGGCTTCGGCACGCCGCTGGCCGTGGCCTTCCTCGTCCCGTTCGTCGCGGTCTTCCTGATGCCGGGCGCGGTCGCCGGCGCCACCCTCATGGCGCGTGACCTGCTGGGCGAGGAGATCCGGGAGGACGGCGCGGAGGGCGACGGGGCCGTCACGACTCCTCCGCAGCCACCCTCAGGATCGTCCGCACCTGCGCGATGATGTCCAGCCGGTTCCGGACGAACTCCGGGTCGGTGACCTCGGTGGTGTTCCCGGCTCCGAACTGGAGCACGGGCGTGTGCACATGTCCGCCCGGCAGGGCGTCGTGCAGCCCCAGCCGGTCCCGCAGCAGCGTCGCCCGGTAGGCGATCTCGTTGGAGAGGTAGTCACCGCCGCCGCCTGCCCGGGCGGTCGAGCCGGGCGTCGGCCCCTCCGGGCGGACGACGGGCTCCGTGCCGCCCGCCGGGATCTCCGTGACGCTCGTGTTGTCGTACACCGGGAAACGGCCGGTGTCCGCGGCGACGATCGCCCGGTACGGCAGCGTGGTCGTCGTCCACTGCGGCTGCGAGGCCGGGTCGGTGACGGGGACGGTCTCCGTACGGCCGATGTTGTCGTTGTCCGCGAAGCCGCCCCGCCAGGCCCCGTTGGTCCGCTCCACGTCGAACCGCCCGACCCGCCCCTGGCTCACGGTCGTGAACAGGTCGACCTCGGGCAGGTGCGGCCGCAGCGTGCGCTCCACCGTCCCCTGCGTGAAGTCCTGCCAGCGCACCGGGAACACGGCCGTCTCGATACGGGCCGGGCCGTCCGCCGTCTCGATCACGGTGCCGTCGAGGGCGAGCGCGGTGGCGCCGGACGGGTTGGAGATACGGATGTCCCGGTCCAGGGTGAACGGGTCGAAGCCGGTGACAAGGATCCGCTTCAGGCCCTTGCCGCGTGGGTAGCTGATGGCCGTCTGTCCGCGCGAAGTGCGCTCCAGTTCGTCCAGCAGCGCGGCCCGCTGCCCGTCCGTCAGACCGAACTCCGGTTCCCAGGTGCGCACTTCACGCGTCATGGCGAGCCGCGCCCAGTACAGCGGCCGGTCGTCGTCCGGGCTGAGGTCTCCGCCCGCGGGACCGCGCCCCTGCGCCCGGTCGACGGCCCGCCGCCACAGCTGCGCCCCCTCGCGTACGACGGTCCGGCGGGCCTGGGCGTAGGAACGGGCCTCGTCGAGCGCCCGGGCCAACCCCGGGGCCACCGTGTCGAACCCGGAACGCCGCAGGATCTCCTGCGGGACGGCCCTGTCGAGCCGCCCTTCCTCGACGGTGGGGGAGGGGGCCGGCGCCTCGGCGGCGCTCGCGGCCGTCGGGGCGCTGAAGCCGGTCAGCAGGGCGAGACCGAGGACGCCTATCCGGATACGCAGGGAATTCAAGGCAGTTCGGGCCTTCCGTCGCAGTGGGGTGCGCTGAGTGGTGCCGGACGGCCGCAGTATCGCGTGGCGGGAGTGGTCTACGCCATGGGTGGGGCTCAGGAGGGGACCTTCGCCGCCGCCTCCCGCAGCGCGTCGAGGAAGGCCACGGCCGCCGGGGTCAGGGACCGGCCTCGCACGGTCGCCGCGTACACCGCCCGGGCCGGAGCGCCCTCGTCGAGCACCCGCAGCAGCCTGATGTCCGGGCGGACGGCCTCGGCGGCGAGCGCCGGGACGAGCGTCACACCGAGCCCGGCGGCGACATAGCCCTGCTTCGCGGTCCACTCACCGACGACGTGGGCGACATGCGGGCGAAAGCCCTGGCGCAGGGCCGCGTCCAGCAGGGTGCCTTCGGGTCGCGCGCTGCCGCCGATCCAGTCGGCGTCGGCGAACCGGCCGAGCGGCACCGGGCCTTCGTGACCGGCGAGCGGATGCCCGGCGGGGACGGCGACGTACAGCGGCTCGTCGAGGAGATGGTGGAGTTCGTACGCCTCCAGTGGGGCGCGACCGGTCGTCGACACGATCGCGAGGTCCAGGTGACCGGCCGTCAGCCGGTCCAGAAGAGCGGAGGTGAAGCCCTCCTCGCGGGTGAGGCGGACCCGGGGGTGGCGGGCGCGGAAGAGGGCCAGGGCGTGCGGCACCAGGGCCGCGTCGGCGGTGGCGAAGGCGCCGAACCGGAGCCGTCCCCCGGCCGCCTCGCGCAGGGCGTCGAGGTCGCGCCGGGCGTCGTGCAGCGCGGCGGCGACCGTCTCGGCGTGCGGCACCAGGAGCCGCCCCGCCTCCGTCAGCCGTACCCCGCGCGGCAGCCGGTCGAAGAGCGGAGCGCCGCCCAACGCGGCCTCCAGTGAGGCGACTTGGCGGGACACCGCCGACTGAGTCCAGCCGAGCGCCCGGGCGGCCCCGGTGAACGAGCCGTGCCGGGCGACCTCCAGGAACGCCCGCAGCCAGACGGTGGAGAGGTCGGGTATCTCGTCATGCGTGTACGGCATGGCGGCCATGCTAGACATTCGCTTGTCGCATCACTGGCACCCCGCCTAGCGTCGACGGCATGCAGATCACGCTGGACAACCCCGCCTCCGCACCCCAGCCCCTCAGCCCGTACTACTCCCAGGTCGCCCGCATCGAACACGCCGACGGCAGCGCCCTGTTGTTCGTCTCCGGCCAGATCGCCGAGGGGGACACCCTCACCGAGCAGACCCGGGGCGTCTTCGAGACCCTCGCCGCACTGCTGGAGGCACACGGCGCCTCCCTGGCCGACGTGGTCAGCATCCGCACGTACCTGACCGACATCGCGAAGCTGGAGGAGTACGGCACCGTGCGACGGCAGTTCCTCACCGGGACCCCGCCGACCAGCATGACCTTCGAGGTCTCCCGGCTCTTCCGCCCGGAGGCCCTCGTCGAGGTCGAGGTCGTGGCCGCCGTCCCGGTCCGCTAGGCCGGTCCGCTAGGCCAGTCCGTCAGTTCTCGCCCAGCAGCGTCAGGAAGTCCCGGAACGCGGACGCCATGTCGACCGACTCCGGGTCCAGCAGCCACTGGTACTGAAGGCCGTCCAAGACCGCCACGAGGAGGGGCGCGGCACGCTCGGGGGTGAGGCCGCTCGGCAGGCGGTCGCCGTACTCGGCGCGCAGCACCTCGGCCATGCCCTCGCGCACCCCGACGTAGCGCTCCGTGAAGTACGCGCGCGCCGGATGGTCCTCCGTGACGCTCTCGCCGAGCAGCGCCGAGAAGGTCTGGATGATGGCGGGACGCATCGCGTTGTACTCGACGAGCGAGGCCAGCAGGTCCAGCCGCAGCCGGCCGGCGGGCATCGCGTCCCAGCGGTCCCGCTCCCGGAGCACCGCGACCAGCAGCGCCTCCTTGGTCGGGAAGTGGTGCAGCAGCCCCTGCTGGGTGAGCCCGACCCGTTCGGCGACCGCGGCCAGGCTGGCTCCCCGGTAGCCGCGCTCGGCGATCACCTCCAGAGCGGCCCGCACGATCTCCGCGCGCCGTTCCTCGCTCCTGGTCCTGGCCCTCATGGCGTCACCGTACGACATGCCGAACCGCACACTGTTACGAGCGCATAACGAAACCTACCGCGTCACAGGCGATCAGGGCACGATGGTGACGTCCAGCGGCTTTCGACGTGGAGGTGCCGACGTGGCGGAGACAGCAGAGGTACGGCGCGAGGCGGCGGTCGAGGCCGCCCTCGGCAAGCTCGACCTGGACGCCAAGACACGGCTCCTGGCCGGCCGGGACATGTGGAGCCTGCCCGCGCTGCCGGAGGCCGGACTGGCCTCACTGGTCATGTCCGACGGCCCGATCGGCGTCCGTGGGGTGCACTGGAGCGCCGACGACCCGTCCGTCGCCCTGCCCTCACCGACCGCCCTCGCCGCCACCTGGGACCCGGGGCTCGCCCACCGGGCCGGCGTGCTGCTGGCCCAGGAGGCCCGCCGCAAGGGCGTCCACGTGCTGCTCGCCCCCACGGTCAACCTGCACCGCTCCCCGCTCGGCGGCCGCCACTTCGAGGCCTACAGCGAGGATCCGTACCTCACGGGCCGGATCGGCACGGAGTACGTCCGCGGCGTCCAGTCCGGCGGCGTCGGCACCACCGTCAAGCACTTCGTCGCCAACGACGCCGAGACCGACCGCCTCACGGTGAACAACCTCGTCGGCGAACGCGCCCTGCGCGAGCTGTACCTGGCCCCCTTCGAGGCGATCGTCGAGAACGCCCACCCCTGGGGCATCATGACCGCCTACAACACGGTCAACGGCACGACGATGACCGAGCACCACCACCTGGTCAACGAGGTCCTGCGCGGCGAGTGGGGCTTCGACGGGATCAACGTCTCCGACTGGACCGCCGCCCGCTCCACCACCGGCGCCCTCGCCGGCGGCCTCGACATCGCCATGCCCGGCCCGCAGACCGTCTACGGCGAGGCCCTCGCGCAGGCCGTACGGGACGGCCGGGCCGACGAGGCCCAGGTCGACGAGGCCGTCCGCCGCGTACTGCGCCTCGCCGCCCGCGTCGGCATCCTGGCGGGCGCCGAACCGGCCGTCACCGACCTGCCCGAGCCCGTCCACGGCGAGTCGCTCGCCCGCGAGATCGCCCGCCGCTCCTTCGTCCTCGTCCGCAACGAGAACGGCGCGCTGCCGCTGAAACCGGGCCGGATCGCGCTGATCGGCGCCGCCGCCCGCGACGCCCGCGTCCTCGGCGGCGGCTCCGCCACCGTCTTCCCCGCCCGGACCGTCTCCCCGCTCGACGGCCTCACCGCCGCCCTCCCCGACGGCAGTCTCACCTACGCCCTCGGCGCCGACCCGAACACTGAAATCCCCGTCGCCGACCAGGGCTTCGACCTGCGCGCCGTCTGCCGCGACAGCGAGGGCACCGTCCTCGGCACCCGCTCGGCCGCCGGCGGCCACATCCAGTGGATGGGCGACGACCTCCCGGACGGCGTCACCCACGACACCCTGGCGACCGTCGAGCTGACGGGCACCTTCACCCCGCGCGAGACCGGCACGCACACCTTCGGCATCAAGGGCCTCGGCCCCTTCCAGCTCACCGTCGCGGGCACCACGTACTTCGACGACGTCCAGCGCCCCGCCGAGGACGGCGACCCCTTCGCGGCGTTCTTCGGATCCCCGGTGCCCCACGCCCGGGTCGACCTGACCACGGGCGAAACGGTCGAGGTCTCCCTGACCTACACCGTCCCGCCGCCCAGCGACCACCCCATGCGGACCATCGGCTTCACCCTCGCCCACCAGGACCCGCAGCGCGACCCCGACGAACTGATCGCCGAGGCCGCCGAGGCCGCCCGCGCCGCCGACACGGCCGTCGTCGTGGTCGCCACCACCGACCGCGTCGAGTCGGAGGGCTTCGACCGCATGGACCTGCGCCTGCCCGGCCGCCAGGACGACCTGGTCCGCGCGGTCGCCGCCGCCAACCCGGACACCGTCGTGGTCGTCAACGCCGGCTCCCCGGTGGAGATGCCGTGGCGCGACGACGTCGCGGCCGTGCTCCTCACCTGGTTCCCGGGCCAGGAGGGCGGCGCGGCCCTCGCCGACGTCCTCACCGGCGCCCACGAACCCGGCGGCCGGCTGCCCACCACCTGGGGCTCCCTCACCGACGCCCCGGTCACCCGGGTCGTGCCGGCGGACGGCGAACTCCCCTACGGCGAGGACGTCTTCATCGGCTACCGCGCCTGGGAGAAGCAGGGCCGCACCCCCGCCTATCCCTTCGGCCACGGCCTCGGCTACACCGACTGGATCTACGAGTCGGTCGAGGTCGAAGGCGCCGCCGACCGGACCACCGCGAAGGTCCGCCTCCGCAACACCGGCGACCGCCCCGGCCACGAGGTCGTCCAGCTCTACCTCGCCCCCAGCGAGCCCGACCCCACCCGCCCGGCCCGCTGGCTGGCCGGTTTCGCGGGCGTGGACGCCGGCCCCGGCGAGAGCGTCGAGGCGACCGTCGAACTGCCGCGCCGGGCCTTCGAGATCTGGGACGAGACGACCATGTCGTGGTCGTTTGTGAAGGGTTCGTACGAGATCCAGGTCGGGCGCTCGATCACGGACCGCAGGATCACCGCGACGATTAACGTCTGATCCGGGACAAGTTCCCCACCGAGCAGCCCCGGTCCGGGACCTGACCCCTGGACCGGGGCTCGTGGTCTGCCCGGCCGCGAGCGGCTAGCGTGCGCCGAACCCGTACACCGTCTCCGAGCGGTACACCTCGCCCGGCCGCAGCACCGTGCCCGGGAACTCCGGCCGGTTCGGGGAGTCGGGGAAGTGCTGGGTCTCCAGCGCGATGCCGTCGCCGGGCGCGAACGGCTCGCCCAGATGGTCGGCGGTGTACAGCTGGAGTCCGGGCTCGGTGGTCGCCACCGTCAGCACCCGCCCGGACGCCGGGTCGTGCAGCTCCGCGACCTGTTCCGGAACGTCCGTCACGCCCTTGTCGAGCACGAAGTTGTGGTCGTAGCCGGCACCGACCTTGCGCGCCTCGCGGAAGTCGAAGCGCGTGCCGGTCACGTCGTCCAGGCCGCCGGTCGGGATCAGATCCGCGTCCACCGGCGTGTACCGGGAGGCGGCCAGCCGCAGCTCGTGACCGCCCGCGTCGCCGGAACCGGCCAGGTTGAAGTAGCTGTGGTTCGTCAGGTTCACCACGGTCGGCGCGTCCGTCACCGCCTCGTAGGCGATCCGCAGCGCACCGCCCTCCTGGAGCGTGTACGTCGCCGAGACCTCCAGGCGCCCCGGGAAGCCCTCCTCCCCGTGCGGACTGACCCGCGCGAGCCGCACACCGTGCTCGACGGGCGTCCCCTCCCACACCCGCTTGTCGAAACCACGTACGCCACCGTGCAACGCGTTCGGCCCGTTGTTCGGTTCGAGTGCGTACGTCCGCCCGTCCAGCGGGAACCGGGCACCGGCGATCCGGTTGGCGTACCGCCCGACCAGGGCGCCGAGGTACGGCTCCGGGTGCGTGAGATAGCCGTCGAGGCCGGGGAACCCCAGCACCACGTTCCCGGCCCGTCCGACGCGGTCCGGCACCTCGACGGACTGCACGATTCCGCCGTACGACAGGATCCGCACCCGGACGCCCGATCGCTCCAGGGTCCAGCGGTGCACCGGCGTGCCGTCGGAAAGTGTGCCGAAGAGTTCGTTCATGTGCGGAACTCTAAGTCAGGCCCTGGGTCAGGGCCGCTCGGCCGTGACGGTCCGGTAGGCGATCTCCGCCAACCGGGCCTGTCCGTTCACGCTCGGGTGGAAGTAGTCCCAGCGGCTCAACTGGGCGGTGCCGAAGCGGTAGTCGTACACCGCGCCCCCGTCGTAGCGGCACCGCTTGTCCTCGGCGCAGACCTCCTTCAGGACCTTGTTGTAGTCCTCCACCCGCTTCTGCACCGTGTTCCGCCGCAGGTTCGCCGTCGCGTCCACGGCGTCCGCGTCACCCAGCATCGACGGGCAGATGCCCAGCTGCCAGACCTGCTTGCCCAGCGGGCTGGTGCGCCCCTGCGACCACAGCCGCTTCAGGTTCGGCACGCTCGCCACGAACACCTGGGCCTTGGGCAGCGCCTTGCGCAGGGAGCGCAGGGAGTCCTCGAAGTCGGCGCGGAACTCGGTCACCGGAGTCATCGCCGAGGGGGTGGCCCGGCAGGCGTCGTTGGCCCCCACCATCACCGTCACCAGCTGCGGCTTCCGCCGCACCGCCTGGGCGATCTGACCGGGCAGGTCCGCCATCCGCGCCCCGGTCACGGCGTAGTTCCAGCTCCGCTCCGCGGCCCCGGCCCGCCCCAGCAGCCGCACGGCCAGGGAGTCCACCTCGGGGCTCGCCCCGGTCGCCCAGGACGCCTCCGGGCAGTCCGACAGCACGTCACAGGCATCGAAACCCCGTGTGATGGAGTCGCCCACGGCCGCGACGGAACCCGGGCTGCGGTCCCAGAGGGGCGTGGGCCTGGGGGACGGCTCGGCGGTGGCGGACGGGGCGGGGGAGTCGCCCCCGACGGCGTCACACCCGGCGGCACCCAGGGCGGCCGCCACGGCCACGGCAAGAACGACGCGCGGGCGGTGGCTTCGCTTCCGCATCCCTGGTCCATCCCCTCGCCGCGCCGTGCCTGTCTCCCCAACCAATAACAACGCACGAGGGTTCCCGACCGATCAGGTGCAACGGCTCACACCCGTACAAGCGTCCCCCTGGGTGAATGGCAGGCGTTTCCCGGCACCGGGACCGACCGTACGTCACACTCCTTGCGTCACCGCACGGTAGCCTCGCCATCAACGTGACCCTCCCGGTCACAGCCGTTCCGCCCGTTTCCAAGATGTCCCGCTCTGCCCGGAGGTTCCGGTGACGACACGTGGAGTTCTGTACGTGCACTCGGCGCCGCGCGCGCTGTGCCCGCACGTCGAGTGGGCCGTCGCCGGGGTGCTCGGTACGCGCGTCAGCCTGGACTGGATCCGGCAGCCCGCCGCCCCGGGCACCTGGCGCTCGGAGTTCTCCTGGCAGGGCCAGGCCGGCACGGCGTCCAAGCTGGCCTCCGCACTCCGCGGCTGGCACCTCCTCCGCTTCGAGGTCACCGCGGAACCCTGCCCCACCGCCGAGGGCGAACGCTACAGCTGCACTCCCGACCTGGGCATCTTCCACGCGGTCACCGGCATCCACGGCGACATCCTCATCCCCGAGGACCGCCTGCGCGCGGCGCTGCAACGCAGCCAGCGCGGCGAGACGGACCTGGAAGCAGAGCTCAACAAACTTCTGGGCAAGCCGTGGGACGACGAGTTGGAACCCTTCCGCTACGCGGGCGAAGGCGCCCCAGTGCGCTGGCTCCACCAGGTGGTGTGAGCCTCTAGGGGCGCGGGGAACTGCGCGACCGACCCCCACGCCCCCGCACTCGACACACAACGTCACAGAAACGGCGAATGGCCCGACCCCCCTTCGCGGGAGGTCGGGCCATTCAACGCTCAGCGATCAAACCGTCCGGAACGCCAGCACCACGTTGTGCCCACCGAACCCGAACGAGTCGTTCAACGCGGCGATACGCCCGTCGACCGGCAGCTTCCGGGCCTCGCCCCGCACCACATCCGCGTTCGCCTCGGCCTCGGGGTCGAGGTTCTCCACGTTGATCGTCGGCGGAGCCACCCGGTGGTACAGCGCGAGCACGGTCGCCACCGTCTCGACACCGCCCGCACCACCCAGCAGATGCCCGGTCATCGACTTCGTCGCGGACACCGCGATGTGGTCGGTGTCGTCACCGAACACCTTCCGCAGCGCCTTCAGCTCGGCGATGTCACCGGCCGGCGTCGACGTCGCGTGCGCGTTGACGTGCACGATCTCCGCCGGATCCAGGTCGGTCCGCTCCAGCAGGTTCTGCAGGGCCTGCGAGATGCCCCGCCCCTCCGGCTCCGGCTGCACGATGTCGTGGCTGTCGGCGGAGATGCCCTGCCCGACCGCCTCGGCGTACACCCGGGCCCCGCGCTTGGCGGCGTGCTCGGCGGACTCCAGGACGACGACACCGGCGCCCTCGCCGAGGACGAAGCCGTCGCGGGCCACGTCGTAGGGACGCGACGCGCCCTGCGGGTCGTCGTTGTTCTTGGACATCGCCATCATGTTGCCGAACGCGGCGATGGGCAGCGGGTGGATCGCCGCCTCCGTACCACCCGCGACGACGATGTCGGCACGGCCGGTGCGGATCATCTCGATGGCGTAGCCGATGGCCTCGGCGCCCGAGGCGCAGGCGGACACCGGCGTGTGCACGCCCGCCCGGGCACCCACGGCCAACCCCACGTTGGCCGACGGGCTGTTGGGCATCAGCATGGGAACGGTGTGCGGGGAGACGCGGCGGACGCCCTTCTCCTTGAGCACGTCGTACTGGTCGAGCAGCGTCGTCACGCCGCCGATGCCGGAGGCGATGACCGCGCCGAGCCGGTCCGGGTCGACGGCCGGGTCCTCGCCGGCCTTCGCCTCGAAACCGGCGTCGGCCCAGGCCTCCTTGGCCGCTACCAGCGCGAACTGCGCCGAGCGGTCGAGGCGGCGGGCCTGCGGCCGCGGGATGACCTCGGTCGGTTCCACGGCGACGGGCGCCGCGATACGGACCGCCTGCTCGGCGGCCCACTCCTGCTCCAGGGGCTTGACGCCGGAACGTCCGGCGACCAGGCCCTCCCAGGTAGAGGCTACGTCGCCACCCAGCGGTGTGGTTGCGCCGATACCGGTGACGACCACGGTGCGATTGGTCGGGCTCACGGGAATTCTTTCTCCAACGGATACGAGGATTAAGCGGCGCCACCGCCGGGTGGCGGGGCAGTCAGCCCAAGGGCCTGATCGACCGATCAGCCCTGGTGCTTGAGGATGTAGTCGGTCGCGTCGCCGACGGTCTTGAGGTTCTTGACGTCCTCGTCCGGGATCTTGACGTCGAAGCGCTCTTCGGCGGCGACGACGACCTCGACCATGGACAGCGAGTCGACGTCCAGGTCGTCGGTGAAGGACTTGTCCAGCTGGACGTCCTCAACCGGGATGCCGGCGATCTCGTTCACGATCTCGGCGAGACCGGCGACGATCTCTTCCTGAGTGGCGGCCATGTCGGCGCTCCTTCGTAGATGTTCCAGAGGGTGTGGCAGGTGTTTCTCCCGTGCCGGACCGCATGATCCGGCACGGAGTGCCTAGGGGAGGGTAACGACAGTCGCGGCGTAGACGAGACCCGCCCCGAAGCCGATGACGAGCGCGGTGTCGCCGCTCTTCGCCTCGCCGGTCGCCAGAAGCCGCTCCATCGCGAGCGGGATCGAGGCGGCCGAGGTGTTGCCGGTGGTGCGGATGTCACGGGCGACCGTGACGTGCTCCGGCAGTTTCAGCGTCTTCACCATCGAGTCGATGATCCGCACGTTGGCCTGGTGCGGGATGAAGACGTCCAGGTCGTCCGCGGTGATCCCGGCCGCGTCCAGCGCCTGCTGGGCGACCTTCGCCATCTCGAACACGGCCCAGCGGAACACCGCCTGGCCTTCCTGGGTGATCGCGGGGAACTTCTCGACCGTCCCGTCGCGGAAGTCCGTCCACGGCACGGTCTGCTTGATGGTCTCGGACTTGTCGCCCTCCGAGCCCCACACGGTCGGGCCGATCGCGGGCTCCTCGGCCGGGCCGACCACGACCGCGCCGGCGCCGTCGCCGAACAGGAAGGCCGTCGCGCGGTCCTCCAGGTCGGTCAGGTCGCTCAGCCGCTCGACGCCGATCACCAGGACGTACTCCGCCGAGCCCTCGACGATCATGCCCTTGGCGAGCGTGAGGCCGTAGCCGAAGCCCGCGCAGCCCGCCGAGATGTCGAAGGCGGCGGCCTTGTCGGTGCCCAGCTTGTCGGCGATCTCGGTGGCGACGGCCGGGGTCTGCTTGAAGTGCGAGACGGTCGAGACGATCACGCCGCCGATCTGCTCCACGGAGATGCCCGCGTCCGCGATGGCCTTGCCGGAGGCCTCCAGCGACATCGCGGCGACGGTCTCCTCGTCGGAGGCCCAGTGCCGCGTCTCGATGCCGGAGCGCGAGCGGATCCACTCGTCGGACGACTCGATCGTCTCCAGGATCACCTCGTTCGGCACGACCCGGGTCGGGCGGTAGCCGCCCACGCCGAGGATGCGCGCGTACGGGGCGCCCTTGCTGGGCTTGATCTTCGCCATGCTCTCGGGCTCCTTCTAAGCACTCTGCTCGGCGATGAGCTCGCGAGCCGCGTCGAGGTCGGCGGGGGACTTCAGGGCCAGCGTCTGCACGCCGGGCAGGGCACGCTTGGCCAGGCCGGTGAGGGTCCCGCCGGGGCACACCTCGATCAGGGCCGTCACGCCGAGCTCCTTGAAGGTCTCCATGCACAGGTCCCAGCGGACCGGGTTGGCGACCTGGCCGACCAGACGCTCCAGCACCTCGGTGCCGGCGGTGACCGCCTGCCCGTCCTTGTTCGAGACGTAGGTGACCTTCGGGTCACCGGTGCCCCGGGCCTCGGCGGCGGCCTTCGCCAGCGTCTCGACAGCGGGGGCCATGTGGTGCGTGTGGAACGCGCCGGCCACCTTCAACGCGACGACCTTGCGCACGCCCTCGGGCTTGTCCGCCTCCAGCGCGGCGAGCTGCTCCTTGGTGCCGGCCGCGACGATCTGGCCCGCGCCGTTGATGTTCGCCGGGGTCAGGCCGAGCTTCTCCAGGTGCGCGACCGTCACGTCGGGGTCGCCGCCGAGCAGGGCGGCCATGCCGGTCTCGGTGACGGCGGCGGCCTCGGCCATGGCGAGCCCGCGGGTGCGGACCAGGCGGAGCGCCTCCTCGTGGGGGAGCACCCCGGCGAGCGAGGCCGCGGTGAACTCGCCGACGCTGTGCCCGGCGACGGCGCCGACCTTCCGTGGGAGGTCGGCCGGGTCGTCGAACAGCATCGACGCGGACGCCATTCCGGCCGCGACGAGCAGCGGCTGCGCCACCGCGGTGTCGCGGATCTCCTCCGCGTCGGCCTCGGTGCCGTAACGGATCAGGTCGAGTCCCACGGCGTCCGACCAGGCCTCGAGGGCACCGCGGACACCGGGGAAGTCGAGCCATTCAGTCAGGAAGCCGGGCGTCTGGGCGCCCTGGCCGGGAGCGACGAGTACGAGCACTCTCACACTCTCTCTTGGGGACGGGCACGGCCGCCCGTGGGGACAGGGACGAAGAACACGAGGGGGTTTTGTCGAGCCCCGACAAAACCTTAGGGCTGGAGATCTCCATCGACCAGACGCCCCAGGATCAGCGCGATCCGCAGTGTGAACGCAGAGCGTACATCGGAGGGTGACCAGCCGGTGACGTCAGTCACACGTCGAAGCCGGTAGCGGACGGTGTTGGGATGCACGAACAGCATCCGCGCGGCGCCTTCGAGACTGCTCGCCTGTTCGAGATAGACGCTGAGGGTCTCCAGGAGCGCGGCCCCGGCCTCCTCCAGCGGTCTGTAGATCTCCTCCACCAGTTGCTCGCGGGCCGAGGGGTCACCGGCCATGGCCCGCTCCGGGAGCAGGTCGTCCGCCAGCACCGGGCGCGGGGCGTCCTGCCAGGCCGAACACGCCTTGAGGCCCGCCGCCGCGGCCTGCGCGGACCGGGTCGCGGCCTGGAGGTCGGGCACCACCGGGCCGGCCACGACCGGCCCGGCGGCGAACGGGCCGATGAGCGACTTGGCGACGGCCAGCGGGTTGTCGCTGCCGCCCGCGATGACGACCAGCCGGTCGCCGAGCACTCCGGTGAGCACCTGGAGCTTGGCGTGCCGCGCCGCGCGCCGTATGGCCTCGACGGTCAGTTCGCTGTCCCCGTCGGGTGCGGTGCCGAGCACGACACACACGTGCTCGGGCGAGTTCCACCCGAGGGCGGCGGCACGCGACACGGCGCCCTCGTCGGCCTCGCCGCTGAGCACGGCGTTCACGACCAGGGACTCCAGGCGGGCGTCCCAGGCCCCGCGTGCCTCGGCGGCCTGCGCGTACACCTGGGCGGTGGCGAAGGCGATCTCCCGGGCGTACACGAGCAGGGCCTCGCGCAGCACCCCCTCGTCTCCCGGGGCCGCGACCTCGTCGATCGCGGACTCCATGACCTCGATGGTGGTGCGCACCATCTCCACGGTCTGGCGCAGCGTGATCGCCCGGGTCAGTTCGCGCGGCGCGGTCCCGAACACGTCGGTGGAGATGGCCTGCGGGGCCTCCGGGTGCCGGAACCACTCGGTGAAGGCGGCGATACCCGCCTGCGCCACCAGACCGATCCAGGAACGGTTCTCCGGGGGCATGGCCCGGTACCAGGGCAGCGTCTCGTCCATCCGCGCGATGGCCTGCGCGGCGAGCGATCCGGACGACTTCTCCAGCCGCTTCAGCGTCGCGGCATGCGGATGGACGTCATGGGCTGCGGCCTGGTTCTTGCTGGTTTCGGGTTCGGGCACGGGACAAGACTGCCTTATCCGGACGGGTAGGTGCGTCGCCGGGTCTACGGTGGACTCCGTGATGGACATTCGGCGCGCCGAAGAGCGCTACCAGGGCGGTGACCCGGCGGCCGGAATCGAGAGCCGGCACGCCTTTTCCTTCGGGCCTCACTACGACCCGGACAACCTCCGTTTCGGCGCGGTGATCGCCTGCAACGAGGAGCACCTGGCGCCCGGCGCCGGCTTCGACGAGCATCCGCACAGCCACACCGAGATCGTGACGTGGGTGGTCGAGGGCGAGCTGACCCACCGGGACTCCACCGGGCACGAGTCGGTGGTGCGCCACGGGGACGTGCAGCGGCTGAGCTCGGCGGGCGGAGTGCGCCACGTGGAGCGCAACGACGGCCCCGGCCCCCTCACCTTCGTCCAGATGTGGCTGGCCCCGCTCCGGCCCGGCGGCGACCCGTACTACGAGGTCGTCCACGGCATCGCCGACTCCACGCCCTACGCCGTCCCGGAGGCCGGCGCGATGCTGCACGTACGGCGCCTGGCGGCGGGGGAGCGCACGGCCGTACCGGACGCAGCGTTCGCGTACGTGCACGTCGTACACGGTGAGGTACGCCTGGACGGCGAGACGCTGGGCGCCGGCGACGCGGCCCGGATCACCGACGCGAAGGCCCTGGAAGCCGAGGGTATGACGGAGACGGAGCTGCTGGTCTGGGAGATGACGACCCCGTAGGGCCTAGAGGTCGGCCAGCACCGCGTCCGTGAATACCGGCCACGCCTCGATCGCCCACGGCCCGAACGCCCGGTCCGTCAGCGCGACGCACGCGGCGCGGGCGTCGGGGTCGATCCACAGGAACGTCCCGGACTGCCCGAAGTGCCCGAACGTGCGCGGCGAGGACGAGGAGCCCGTCCAGTGCGGCGACTTGGAGTCGCGGATCTCGAAGCCGAGCCCCCAGTCGTTGGGGTTCTGGTGGCCGTACCCCGGCAGGACGCCCTTCGTTCCCGGGTAGTGCACGGTCATCGCGTCGGCGACCGTGCGGGGGTCCAGCAGGCGCGGGGCCTGCACCTCGGCCGCGAACCGCAGCAGGTCCTCGACCGTGGACACGCCGTCCTTGGCCGGAGAGCCGTCGAGGGTCGTCGAGGTCATCCCCAGCGGCTCCAGCACGGCCTGCCGCAGGTACTCCCCGAACGGGATGTCGGTCGCCTTCGCGACGTGGTCCCCGAGCTGCTCGAAGCCGGCGTTCGAGTACAGCCGCCGTTCCCCGGGCGGGGCCGTGACCTTGTGCTCGTCGAAGGCGAGTCCCGAGGTGTGGGCGAGCAGGTGCCGGACCGTCGACCCGGCCGGACCGGCGGGCTCGTCGAGCTCGACGGCCCCCTCCTCGTAGGCGACGAGCACCGCGTAGGCGGCGAGCGGCTTGGTCACCGACGCGAGCGGGAACCGCTGTCCGGCCGGTCCGTGGGTGCCCAGGACGGTGCCGTCCGCCCGTACGACACCCGCCGCGGCGGTGGGAACCGGCCAGTTCTCGATCAACGCGAGGCTCTTCAGCGACATGCGTTCGAGCCTATGCGCTCAGAGCGTCAGCTCCAGCAAGGGGTCGGGCTTGGGCCGGAAGCCGAGGGAGACGTACAGCGGCTCGGCCTCGGGCGAGGCGGTGAGCTGCACACGCCGGGCGCCGCGCTCCCGGAACCACTCCAGCAGCGTCGTCATGCACGCGCGCGCATAGCCACGGCGCCGGGCGGACGGATCGGTGGCGACACTGAAGACGAACCCCACCATGCCCCGCGGCTCGCCCGACTTCCCGATGCGGTAGTCGATCGTCCCGGCCACCAGCGACGCCAACGCCCCCGGCCGGTCCGGGTGGTCCACGACGAACGCCGTGAAGTCCCCGTCCGGCTCGCCCAGTTTGGACCTCAGCGTGGGGAGCGACTCCCCGTGCCAGACCGCGGAGGGGTCACCGAACAACGAGTCGATCATGATCTGGCGCAGGCGGAGGACTTCCTCGGCGTCCTCGGGCAGGGCGCGGCGTACGACACACATGACGCCCTACGCTAACCAGCCGGATCAAGAGCCGTCCTGCCGATTTCTTACCGTCGGCGCTTGCTTGGAGTGCACTCCAAGGTTCTAGCGTTGGGGTCATGACGGTGATGGAGACCACGGGTACCAGGACCGACACCTGCGCAGGCCCGCCCCAGCAGAACCGGCGTCCGGACGGCGAGGACCGCTACACGATCAGCGAGGTCGTCGCCCTGACCGGCCTGACGGCGCACACCCTGCGCTGGTACGAGCGCATCGGCCTGATGCCGCACATCGACCGGTCCCACACCGGCCAGCGACGCTACACCAACCGCGACCTCGACTGGCTCGACCTCGTCGGCAAGCTCCGCCTGACGGGCATGCCGGTCGCCGACATGGTCAGGTACGCGGAACTCGTGCGTGAGGGCGATCACACCTACGGCGAGCGCTTCGACCTGCTGAAGACGACCCGCGAGGACGTGCTGGCCAGGATCGACGAACTCCGGGGCACGCTCGCCGTGCTCGACCGGAAGATCAGTTTCTACGCGGACGCCGGGCGGGCCCTGGCGTCGGAGAGGTCCCGATGACGGACGGCAGGATCACGACGGCGAAGCTCGGCGACAACGGCCCGGAGGTGGGCGTCCAGGGCCTCGGCTGCATGGGCATGAGCTTCGCCTACGGCCCCGTAGATGCCGACGCGTCCCGGGCCACCCTCGAACGGGCGCTCGAACTGGGCGTCACCTTCTACGACACCGCCGACGCGTACGGCGCCGGCGAGAACGAGCGGTTCCTCTCGCCGTTCTTCAAGGCGCACCGCGACGAGGTCGTCATCGCGACCAAGTTCGCCCTGTCGATCCCCGCGGACGACCCGACACGGCGCGTCATCCGCAACGACCCGCCCTACATCCGCCAGGCCGTCGAGGAGAGCCTGAAGCGCCTCGACGTCGATGTCATCGACCTCTACTACATGCACCGGCGCGATGTGAACGTGCCGATCGAGGAGAGCGTCGGCACCATGGCCGACCTGGTCCGCGAGGGCAAGGTCAAGCACCTGGGCCTGAGCGAGGTGACGGCGGATGAACTCCGCGCTGCCCACGCGGTGCACCCGATCGCGGCCGTGCAGTCGGAGTGGTCGCTGTTCAGCCGTGACATCGAGACGTACGTCGTCCCGGCGGCCCGCGACCTGGGCGTGGCCCTGGTTCCGTACTCCCCGCTCGGCCGCGGTTTCCTGACCGGCTCCTTCACCAACGCCGAACAGGACCTGACGCCGGACGACTTCCGCCGCCAGCAGCCCCGCTTCACGGGCGAGAACGCGACGGCCAACGCGGCCCTGCTGGAGCTGATCCGCACGGTGGCCGACGCCCACGGCGCCTCCCTCGGCCAGATCGCCCTGGCCTGGGTCCAGCAGCAGGCGACGATCCGCGACCTCCCGGTCATCCCCATCCCCGGCACCCGCAAGCCCTCCAGGGTGGAGGAGAACACGGCGGCGACCAGGATCATCCTGACGGAGGAGCAACTGGACCTGCTGGACGGCATCGCGGCCCAGGTGGCGGGCAACCGCTATGCGGACATGGCGTTCACTTCAGCAGGCCGGGAGTAGAGAGGCCCTCTTTTCAGGGGCGCGGGGAACTGCGCGAACAACCACGCACAACCCGCGCCCGCCAACGCTCCGAACCCGGCAGACGCTAAAGCTCCGCCAACAATTCGGCCTTTTTGACCGAAAACTCCTCATCCGTCACCAGCCCGGCCTGATGCAGCTCCCCGAGATGCCGGATCCGCTCGGCGATGTCCGCAGGGTCCCGGCGCGGCGCAGCCGCGGGAACGGCGGCCACCGGACTGGACGTCCGCACCGCGGAAAGCACCGCCGCCGCGAACGGCAGCGACTCGTGCACAGGCCCGTACCCCAGCCCGAACACCACCGCCGCCGGATCCTGGTCGGCCTGCACCGCGGACTCACCCGCATCCCGCCGCAGCAACCGCAGGTGCCCCTCGAAGACCTCCGGCGACCGCCACTCCACCCCGTTGAGCTCCCCGACGGAGAAGTTCTGGTCCCCGGCCTTCCACTTCGCCGACGACGCCCCCGTCCAGAACCACCGGAAGCTCACAGTCCGCCCGTCGAAGGTGGCCTTCCCGTCGTACGCCTTGAACGACAACGGCCCCTTCGGCGGCTCCACGAGAAACCGCTCCGCCGGCCCGGACTCCGTCAGCAGCGACCGCAACTCGTCGGCGTAGTACTCCGCGAGGACCTCCCGGTCGGCGGGCAGCACCAGCCGGTAGGGATCGCCGCTGTCCTTGAGCTGTCCGGCGGCCGCCTCCATCAACGGATCCGCACCGGGCCGCGGCTCGACGCGCAGCACCACCGTGCCCCGCTTCCCGCGGGTCAGTGTCACCCCGGCGATCGCGTCCAGGGGCACACGCCGTTCCCCGAGCGCCTGGAAGAGCTTGGGTGTTCGAATCCCCCGTTCGTAGCGGATGAGCACGGAGTCGGACTCGAACTCCCAGGCGGCATGAAATCCGGCCAGTACGTCACCCATGCGGCTCATCGTATGCGGCACGCGCTCCTCCGTCCCCCTCCCGGGCAGACCGCAGTTTCTTCGCCTCTACGCGCGTCAGGCCGCGGCCGTGCCGGACAAACCGGTCCGGCAGACGCCTTCTTCGTGCGCGCAGTGCACCGAGCGGTATGCGCCAACGCCGATCTCTGCGAAATTCATCAGACTTGCCGTGCCCGGCTCGAAGTAGCCGGCGTGACCCTTCGCACCCTGCGCCGACAGCACCCGCGCACCGAACCCGGCGGACACCGGGTCGGCCCCGTGGCCCAGCCCGCCGACCTCCAGGTAGGGCACGTCCTGGATCCAGTCGTCGGCGTCCCGCATCGCCCACACCCGGGCGGTGGTGTGCAGCTGGGTGGCCTTCTCGACGCGCATGCCGGGGCTGCCGGCCACCGCGATGTCGGACACCCTGCCCGGCAGCGAGTGCGCGGCGACCCCGCACACCACGGAGCCGTAGCTGTGGCAGAACAGCGAGACCGGCGCGCTGTTCGGCAGCGCCCGCACCAGTGCGTTCAGCCGTACGGCCCCCTCCTCGGCGCGCAACCCCGTGGCCGAGTCGATGCCGAGTCCGCTGGGTGCCGTGTAGTCGGCCCAGGCGATCACGGCCGTACGGGTCGCGGGGCTCGCTGTCCGCTCGGCCGCGTACAGGGACTCGGCCATGCCGACGGGCGCCGAGTACTTGCGCTCGGTGCGCTGGAAGGTGAGCAGGTTGGTGTCCACGCCGGGGACGACGACCGAGACCCGGTCCGCCTCGCGCAGGTCGCCGAAGACCTCCGCGACCCGCCCCGAGCCCTCGGGATCGAAGGCAAGGATGTGGCGGCCCTTCTCCATGAGGTCGTCGTAGCGGTGCATCCGTCGGGCGGCCTCGTGCTTCCCGGCCGGGGTGAGACGGCTGTCGTGCATGCGTTCCCGCTCGACCTTGCGTGCCTGGCCGAGCGCGATGCGATTGGCGCGGTAGCGCAGTTCGACCGGGGCGCCGTTCATGTTGCCGACCGCGAGCGGATACTCACGGACCAGGCTCGCGCGGTCCCGCTCGGTGAGCGAGGCGAAGAAACGGGCCAGCTTCGTCGGCTGGGACTGCGGATCCGGCAGCCGGTGACCGCCGATCCGGCCGTGCTCCCAGGCGGAGAGCGAGGCCTGGAGCGGCGTGTCGCCCCGCTGGTTGCGCAGGGCCGTCCAGCCGGTGGTCGCCAGCATCACGAACACGACGGCCAGAGCGAGCAGTGCGCGCCAGACGTTCAGTTGCGGGGTGGTGTCGAAGGAAGTCACTGAAAGGACACACTAGGAGAACGAGAGGGTCTCGCGTTAACCAAGTGACCGGGATCACGTTTCGGTGGATGCGCTAAGGGGACTACTCCGTACGCCAGTTCCCGGCCAGGGCGGGACCCACCTGATCCAGGTAGGTGGCGGTGAGTTGGCGCATTCCTTCGAGCGTGAGGTCGTCCCCCGCGGACCACAGCCGCTCGGTGACACGAATCACTCCGCCGAAGAGGGCCACGACGATCCTGGGCCGCGGATCGGCGTCCACGTCGAGCCCCTCGCGTTCGGCGATGATGCGTGCGAGCTCCTCCTCCAGTTCCGCCGCCCGCCGCAGATGGGCAGCGAGCAGCGCGGGCGTCGACTCGATCACCCGGTAGACGCGCATGTGGAGCTCGACCGGCACGATCTCCTCGATCGTCTCGTTGATCCCGTCCCAGCTCTCCAGCACGGCCCGGCGCAGCGCCTCCAGCGGGGCCTCGCCCGGCGGCCGGGCCCGTACGGCCTCGACGACCTGGGTCTCCGCGAGCCGCGGCACGTAGAACGCCGTCTCCTCCTTGCCGGCGAAGTAGCGGAAGAAGGTGCGCTGCGAGACGTCGACGGCCGCGGCGATGTCGTCGACGGTCGTCTCCTCGTACCCGCGCGTGGCGAACAGTTCCAGGGCGGCCCGCAGCAGCGCGTCCCGGGTGCGCTGTTTCTTGCGTTCGCGCAGGTTCAAGAGGTGCCTTTCTCTGCAGGGTTTGCCCAGTTCAGGCTATACGGAAGTGTCATGTCAGTTACCGACTTGTGAATTGGTTTGTCAATTGTCAGTGGCTGTCACTAGCCTGCGGAGCATGACTAGTCAGACCACCATCGACACGACGGGGTCCGGGGGCGGGACACCGGCGGCGCCGTCGGACGCGACGCCGGGCAAGGGGCTGCGAGGGCACCCCTGGCTCACCCTCATCACCGTCGCAGTGGGGGTCATGATGGTGGCCCTCGACGGCACCATCGTGGCCATAGCCAACCCCGCGATACAGAAGGACCTCGGCGCCACCTTCGCCGAGGTCCAGTGGATCACCAACGGATACTTCCTCGCCCTCGCGGTCTCGCTGATCACCGCGGGCAAGCTCGGCGACCGCTTCGGTCACCGGCAGACCTTCCTCATCGGCGTCGTCGGCTTCGCCGCCGCCTCGGGGGCCATCGGTCTGTCCGACAGCATCGCGCTGGTCGTCACCTTCCGCGTCCTCCAGGGTCTCTTCGGCGCGCTGCTGATGCCGGCCGCGCTCGGCCTGCTGCGGGCCACCTTCCCGGCCGAGAAGCTGAACATGGCGATCGGCATCTGGGGCATGGTCATCGGCGCGTCCACCGCCGGCGGCCCGATCCTCGGCGGTGTGCTCGTCGAGCACGTCAACTGGCAGTCGGTGTTCTTCATCAACGTGCCGGTCGGTGTCCTCGCCGTCGTCCTCGGCGTCTGGATCCTGCTCGACCACCGCGCCGAGAACGCCCCGCGCTCCTTCGACGTCCTGGGCATCGCCCTGCTGTCGACCTCCGTGTTCTGCCTGGTGTGGGCGCTCATCAAGGCCCCGCCGTCCGAGTGGGGCTGGGGCGATCCCAAGACGCTGGCGTTCCTCGGCGCCTCCGTGCTGGGCTTCGCGCTGTTCGCCTTCTGGGAGACGAAGGTGAAGGAGCCGCTGATCCCGCTCGCGCTGTTCCGCTCCGTGGCGCTGTCCGCGGGTGTCGTGCTGATGGTCCTGATGGCCATCGCCTTCATGGGCGGCCTGTTCTTCGTGACGTTCTACCTCCAGAACGTGCACGGCATGAGCCCGATCGACGCCGGTCTGCACCTGCTGCCGCTCACCGGCATGATGATCGTCGGCTCGCCGCTCGCCGGCGCGATGATCACCAAGTTCGGCCCCCGCGTGCCGCTGGCCGGCGGTATGGCGCTCACGGCGATCGCCATGTACGGGATGTCGACGCTGGAGACGGACACCGGCAGCGGCATCATGTCGCTCTGGTTCGCGCTGCTCGGCCTCGGCCTCGCACCGGTCATGGTCGGCGCCACCGAAGTCATCGTCGGCAACGCCCCGATGGAGCTGTCGGGCGTGGCGGGCGGTCTTCAGCAGGCCGCCATGCAGATCGGCGGCAGCCTCGGCACGGCCGTGCTGGGCGCCGTGATGGCCTCCAAGGTCAACAGCGACCTCGCGGGCAACTGGACGAAGGCCGGGCTTCCGCCGCTGACGCCGGAGCAGGAGCACCAGGCGTCCGAGGCGGTCCAGGTCGGTGTCCCGCCGGTGGCGCCGGGCACGCCGGACGCGATCGCCGCGAAGATCACGGGCGTCGCGCACGACACGTTCATCTCCGGCATGAGCGCGGCGTCCCTCGTGGCCGCCGGCGTCGCCGTGGTGGCGGTGCTGGTGGCGTTCCTCACCAAGCGCGGTGAGAACGCGGGCGCCGGCGCGGGCGCGGCGCACATCTGACGGTCTTTTTCCGGGCGTTCGCCTATCAGGGTGAACAAGACCGCCGACCACTCCCCTCCGGCGGGCATCGCAGGTCACAGTGGGTCAAGTCCTCCGCAGGGCATGGAGGACGGACGCTGCGGCGCGCTGCCGGAGGGGGGCAGCGCGCAAGCAGCGTGATTGAGGCCCGTTGTGGGGGTACTCGCCATGTCGTACCCGAACCGAACCCCAACCGACTGAGGGTTTACGGGAGTTGATGATGGCGAGCTTCGGACACGGTACGCGCAGGCACCCCCGCTCACGTGGCCGGACGTGGTCACGGACCGGGCCGGATCGCGCGACGCTCGGAATCATCGGAGTCATCTGCGCGGTCGCCGGATTCTTCGTGCTGGGGATCATCCTCGGCCCTGTGGCGATCGTCTGCGGCTGGCTCGCCATGGGCCGCACGTGGGCGGGCTCCCGCCCGGCCACGGCCGTGGTCGCCCTGATCCTGGGCGCCATCGACACGCTTCTGGCCGTCATCTGGCTGGCCGGAGCGACAACCCCGGGCAACGGCATGCTGTTCTGACCCCATGCCGTCCCCGCCCGGGGAAGTGAGGGAAGGGCCTCCGGCGTCGAGCCGGGGGCCCACCTTCATGTCACTCCACCGACGTTCCCTTCAGCGCCGCCAACTCCCCCCGCAACGCCCGGACCTCCTCCGTCAGCTCCCGTATGGCCTCCGTCTGCCGCCGCTCCTCCACGTCGTCCTTGTCGAACCGCGCGATGAACCAGGCCGCGATGTTCGCCGTGACCACACCCAGCAGGGCGATCCCGGACAGCATCAACCCGACCGCGAGCATCCGCCCGAGCCCGGTCGTCGGCGCGTGATCCCCGTACCCCACGGTCGTCATCGTCGTGAACGACCACCACACCGCGTCACCCAGCGTCCGGATGTTCCCGTCCGGCGAATCCCGCTCCACCGACAGCACGGCCAGCGACCCGAACATCAGCAGCCCGACCACCGCACCGGCGACGTACGTCGTGAGCCTTATCTGCGAGGCCATCCGCGCCCGCTGCCCCACCAGCAGCAGCGTCGACACCAGCCGCAGCAACCGCATCGGCTGAATCATCGGCAGCAACACCGCGCCCAGGTCGAGCCAGTGCGTCCGTACGAACACCAGCCGCCGCTCGGCGAGCGCGAGCCGTATGACGTAGTCGAGCGCGAACGCGCCCCAGACCACCCACTCGACGGCCGTGCACACGTCCACCACGTCCCGGCTCGCGTCGGGCCGGACGATCGGCACGGCATAGGCGACGGCGAAGGCCAGGGCCAGGCCGAAGAGGGGCCGCTGCGTGTGCTGTTCCCAACGGAGTTGGGCCGACTTCTGCTGCATGGCCGAATCGTAGAAAAGGTGAAGGGGTGGTGTGCCCACGGTGTACCCGTGAGGCTCACCACCCCTTGACAGGGCCTGACGCGTTATGCGTCGCCGCCCGCGACCCCCGGGTCGGCCGCCGACACGTCGAGCAGCTGGTACCGGTCGATGGCCTGCTTGAGCACCGACCGGTCGACCTTGCCCTCACGGGCCAGTTCGGTCAGCACCCCCACCACGATCGACTGCGCGTCGATGTGGAAGAAGCGGCGGGCGGCGCCCCGCGTGTCCGCGAAGCCGAAGCCGTCCGCGCCGAGCGACTGGTACGTCTGCGGCACCCAGCGCGCGATCTGGTCCGGCACCGATCGCATCCAGTCGGACACGGCCACGACCGGGCCCTCCGCGCCCGCCAGCTTCCGCGTCACGTACGGCACCCGCTGCTCCTCCTCCGGGTGCAGCAGGTTGTGCTCCTCGCAGGCCACGGCCTCGCGCCGCAGCTCGTTCCAGGAGGTCGCCGACCAGACGTCGGCCTTGACGTTCCATTCCTCGGCCAGGATCTTCTGCGCCTCGACCGCCCACGGCACCGCGACACCCGACGCCATGATCTGCGCCGGGATCGAGCCGCCGGTGCCCTCGCTGAAGCGGTAGACGCCCTTGAGGATGCCCTCGACGTCCACGTTCTCGGGCTCGGCCGGGTGCTGGATGGGCTCGTTGTAGACGGTCAGGTAGTAGAAGACGTCCTCGCCGTGCGGGTGCTCCTCGGAGCCGCCGTACATCCGGCGCAGGCCGTCCTTCACGATGTGGGCGATCTCGAAGCCGAACGCCGGGTCGTACGCCACGCAGCCGGGGTTCGTGGAGGCCAGCAGCTGCGAGTGGCCGTCGGCGTGCTGGAGGCCCTCGCCGGTCAGTGTCGTCCGGCCGGCGGTCGCGCCCAGGACGAAGCCGCGCGCCAGCTGGTCGGACATCTGCCAGAACTGGTCGCCGGTGCGCTGGAAGCCGAACATCGAGTAGAAGACGTAGACCGGGATCAGCGGCTCGCCGTGGGTCGCGTAGGCCGAGCCGGCGGCGATCAGGGACGCCGTGCAGCCCGCCTCCGAGATGCCGTCGTGCAGCATCTGGCCGTTCGGCGCCTCCTTGTAGGCGAGCAGCAGGTCACGGTCGACCGACTCGTACTGCTGGCCGAGCGGGTTGTAGATCTTCGCGCTCGGGAAGAACGAGTCCATGCCGAACGTGCGGTACTCGTCCGGCGCGATCAGCACGAACCGCTTGCCGATCTCCTTGTCCCGCATGAGGTCCTTGAGCAGGCGTACGAAGGCCATCGTGGTGGCGATCGACTGCTGGCCCGAGCCCTTCTTCACGGTCGCGTACGTCTTGTCCTCGGGCAGCGGCAGCGGCTTGGACCGCACGACGCGCGTGGGGACGTAACCGCCGAGGCCCCGGCGGCGGTCGTGCATGTACTGGAGCTCCTCCGAGTCCGGGCCCGGGTGGTAGTACGGCGGAACGCCGGACTCCAGCTCCTTGTCGGAGATCGGCAGGTGCAGGCGGTCGCGGAAGCGCTTGAGGTCGTCGACCGTCAGCTTCTTCATCTGGTGCGTGGCGTTGCGGCCCTCGAAGTTCGGGCCCAGCGTCCAGCCCTTGATCGTCTTGGCGAGGATCACCGTCGGCTGGCCCTTGTGCTCCACGGCCGCCTTGTACGCCGCGAAGATCTTCTTGTGGTCGTGACCGCCGCGCCCCAGGTGCAGGATCTGGTCGTCGGTCATGCCCTCGACCATGGCGCGCAGGCGGTGGTCGTCACCGAAGAAGTGGTCGCGGATGTACGCGCCGGTCTCCGTGGCGTACGTCTGGAACTGTCCGTCCGGCGTGGTGTTCATCTTGTTGACCAGCACGCCGTCGCGGTCCTGGGCGAGCAGCGGGTCCCAGGTCCGGTCCCAGACCAGCTTGATCACGTTCCAGCCGGCACCGCGGAAGATCGACTCCAGCTCCTGGATGATCTTGCCGTTGCCGCGCACCGGGCCGTCGAGGCGCTGCAGGTTGCAGTTGACGACGAACGTGAGGTTGTCCAGGCCCTCGCGGGCGGCGATGGACAGCTGGCCCAGCGACTCGGGCTCGTCCATCTCGCCGTCGCCGAGGAACGCCCACACGTGCGACTTCGAGGTGTCGGCGATCCCGCGCGCGTGCATGTAGCGGTTCATCCGCGCCTGGTAGATCGCGCCGATCGGGCCGAGGCCCATCGACACCGTCGGGAACTCCCAGAAGTCCGGCATGAGGCGCGGGTGCGGGTACGACGACAGGCCGTACGGCGCCTTGGACTTCTCCTGGCGGAAGCCGTCCAGGTGCTGCTCGCTGAGCCGGTCCAGCAGGAAGGCGCGGGCGTAGATGCCCGGCGAGGCGTGCCCCTGGAAGAAGACCTGGTCGCCGCCGTCGCCCTCGTCCTTGCCGCGGAAGAAGTGGTTGAAGCCGACGTCGTAGAGGGAGGCGGAGGATGCGAACGTGGCGATGTGACCGCCGACGCCGATGCCGGGACGCTGGGCCCGGGACACCATCACGGCCGCGTTCCAGCGGGTCGCGTTGAGGATCTTCCGCTCGATCTCCTCGTTGCCCGGGAAGAACGGCTCGCTCTTGGTGGGGATGGTGTTGACGTAGTCCGTGCTGCGCATCTCCGGCACGGCCACGCGCTTCTCACGGGCCCGCTCGATCAGCCGCAGCATCAGATAGCGGGCGCGCTCGCGGCCGCGCTCGTCGACGGCGGCGTCGAGGGAGTCGAGCCACTCCTGCGTCTCTTCGGGATCGAAGTCAGGAACCTGACTCGGAAGGCCGCCAATGATGATCGGGTTGCGATCGGATGCGGAAGCCACGCTGTTCCTTACCTGTCAGAGGGCCCGCGAGGGCCGCTGTTTCGCTGGGGTCGCCGGTCGTGTCGCTCTGGCCGCGCCGCTCCCCATGGTCCACCTCGGGGCCGTAAACGTCATCTCTACCCAGTGGTAACCCGGGCGTGGGACCGGCTCCGTGACGTATGGGGCGAATACCTTCGAGTCTCGTACCCACAGACGATTCCCAAACGCCCAAACAGGGCAGAAAGGTGTGGTGTGCATCACCTCGGGCCATGATGGTGTGCCTGGAGTTGCGGTGACACCGCCAGGATCGTCACCGTTTCGGCGGTCTGAACGGCCGGGTACTTGCGCGATCCGCCCCGCCCGTGTGGACTACGGCCAATGCTTCGCGCACGCGCGTGGCTGAGATTCCCTCGAGCTCACAGGAGCAGGGGGTACCGACATCCCAAGAAATGATCAGGAGGCAACCCGTGAGCGCGACCGCGGACCACGCGGAGGAGCGGACGAACCCTGCCGCCAGGCTGGGGTTCCAGCCCGGGCAGGTGGTCCAGGAGATCGGCTACGACGACGACGTGGACCAGGAACTCCGCGAGGCCATTGAGGGCATCGTCGAGGGCGACCTGGTGGACGAGGACTACGACGACGTGGCCGACGCCGTTGTGCTGTGGTTCCGTGACGACGACGGCGACCTGACGGATGCGCTGGTCGATGCCACCACGTACATCGAAGAGGGCGGCGCGATCCTGCTCCTCACGCCGAAGACCGGCCGTTCGGGCTATGTGGAGCCGAGCGACATCTCGGAAGCCGCCACCACGGCGGGTCTGACGGCGTCCAAGAGCGTCAGCGTCGGCAAGGACTGGAGCGGCAGCCGGCTGGCGACGCCGAAAGCCGCCAAGTCGAAGCGTTAGCCGCACGGCACGTCCACACGTCAGCCGTACGGACGGGGCGGGCCGGCATCGTCGGCCCGCCCACCCGTCTGCGCCGGTCCCTGCGTAGGGTGGGGCCCATTCCAGAAGCCCCATGAAGGGACACCCACAGCGATGGCGATCCAGGTCGGCGAGAAGGCCCCCGACTTCGAGCTCAAGGACAACCACGGCGCGAGCGTGAAGCTGTCCGACTTCCGCGGTCGGAAGAACGTGGTGCTGCTCTTCTACCCCTTCGCCTTCACCGGCGTGTGCACGGGCGAGCTGTGCGAGCTGCGGGACAACCTGCCGCAGTTCTCCGACCGCGACACCCAGCTGCTCGCCGTCTCCAACGACTCCATCCACACGCTGCGCGTCTTCGCCGAGCAGGAGGGCCTGGAGTACCCGCTGCTCTCGGACTTCTGGCCGCACGGCAACGTCTCGCGCGCCTACGGCGTCTTCGACGAGGACAAGGGCTGCGCCGTGCGCGGCACCTTCGTCATCGACAAGGAAGGCGTCGTGCGCTGGACGGTCGTCAACGGCCTGCCGGACGCGCGCGACCTGAACGACTACGTGAAGGCGCTCGACACCCTGTGACGCCGGTCGGGCGTCATGCGCTCGACACCCGCTGAATTGTCGGCTTCAGGGCCTGCGTGGGGCGGGAACCCGTCACTAGGATCGACTCGTTGATCCGACATCCGAGCACAACGGGGCATCCCGCCCCTGGACACCAATGGAGGACTCGTGGGAGTCAGCCTCAGCAAGGGCGGCAACGTATCGCTGACCAAGGAGGCGCCGGGCCTGACCGCGGTCATCGTCGGTCTGGGGTGGGACGTCCGCACCACGACCGGCACCGACTTCGACCTGGACGCCAGCGCGCTGCTGCTGAACAACTCCGGCAAGGTCGCCAACGACCAGCACTTCATCTTCTTCAACAACCTCAAGACGCCGGACGGCTCCGTCGAGCACACCGGCGACAACCTCACCGGTGAGGGCGAGGGTGACGACGAGCAGATCAAGGTCAACCTCGCCACTGTCCCGGCCGACGTCGAGAAGATCGTCTTCCCGGTCTCCATCTACGACGCCGAGACCCGTCAGCAGTCCTTCGGCCAGGTGCGCAACGCGTTCATCCGCGTCGTGAACCAGGCGGGCGGCGCGGAGATCGCCCGTTACGACCTGAGCGAGGACGCCTCCACCGAGACCGCCATGGTCTTCGGTGAGCTCTACCGGCACGGCGCGGAGTGGAAGTTCCGCGCCATCGGTCAGGGCTACGCCTCGGGCCTGCGCGGCATCGCGCAGGACTTCGGTGTGAACGTCTGAGCCAGCTGAAGGGCCCTGGTGACAGGGCCCCCGGGTCTTCCTGTCCGGCGCCGCACGGTTTACGTGCGGCGCCGGACGTGCAGGACCACCTGAGAGACACCACCCGGGGAGGGACAGCATCATGGGCGTCACGCTCGCCAAAGGGGGCAACGTCTCCCTGTCCAAGGCCGCACCGAACCTCACGCAGGTGATGGTCGGGCTCGGCTGGGACGCGCGCTCCACCACCGGAGCCCCGTTCGACCTCGATGCCAGCGCGCTGATGTGCAGCGGCGGACGCGTGCTCGGGGACGAGTGGTTCGTGTTCTACAACCAGCTCAAGAGCCCGGACGGTTCCGTGGAGCACACCGGTGACAACCTCACCGGTGAGGGCGACGGCGACGACGAGTCGCTCCTGATCGACCTCTCCAAGGTGCCGCCCCATTGCGACAAGATCGTCTTTCCCGTCTCCATTCACATGGCCGACGAGCGGAACCAGACCTTCGGCCAGGTCAGCAATGCCTTCATCCGCGTGGTGAACCAGGCGGACGGCCAGGAGCTCGCCCGGTACGACCTCAGCGAGGACGCCTCCACGGAGACCGCGATGATCTTCGGCGAGGTCTATCGCTACCAGGGCGAATGGAAGTTCAGGGCCGTCGGACAGGGGTACGCGTCGGGGCTGCGGGGCATCGCACTGGACTTCGGGGTCAACGTCTCATAACGCGATATGAGCAAAACCCGGGGCCCGGTGGGGTGCGGAGGGGGCCCGACTAGACTTCGGCTTCAAAAGTTCGTAAAGCCGGGTACGGCGCGGGGGAGCCCCGTACACACACGATTGGGTAGCCAGTGGTTCTGAAAACCTTCGGGTGGTCGTTCGCGGTCACCGCGCTCGGCCTGGTCGCAGCGGTCTTCTACGGAGGATGGACCGCGTTCGGTGTCGTAGCGATCCTGTCCGTCCTCGAGATTTCGCTGTCCTTCGACAACGCGGTGGTCAACGCCGGGATCCTGAAGAAGATGAATGCCTTCTGGCAGAAAATCTTCCTCACCATCGGCATTCTGATCGCCGTCTTCGGCATGCGGTTGATCTTCCCCGTGGTGATCGTCGCGCTCAGTGCCCAGCTGGGCCCGATCGAGGCCGTCGACCTCGCGCTCACCGACAAGGACCAGTACCAGCAGTACGTCACCGACGCCCACCCGTCGATCGCCGCCTTCGGTGGCATGTTCCTGCTGATGATCTTCCTGGACTTCATCTTCGAGGACCGGGACATCAAGTGGCTCGGCTGGCTGGAGCGCCCGCTGGCCAAGGCCGGCAAGATCGACATGCTGTCGGTCTGCATCGCCCTGATCGTCCTGCTGATCTCCTCCATCACCTTCGGCGCCAACGCCCACCAGCACGGCGGCACCCACGCCGACAAGGCGGAGACCGTGCTGCTCGCCGGCATCGCGGGCTTGATCACATACATGATCGTCGGCGGACTTTCCAGCTACTTCGAGGACAAACTCGAAGAGGAGGAGGAGCGCGAGCACGAGGCCGAGGAGCAGGCCGCCCGTGAGGGCAAGCCCAAGTCGGCCATCAAGCTGGCCGGCAAGGCCGCGTTCTTCATGTTCCTCTACCTGGAGGTCCTGGACGCGTCCTTCTCCTTCGACGGCGTGATCGGCGCCTTCGCCATCACCAACGACATCGTCCTGATGGCTCTCGGCCTCGGCATCGGCGCCATGTACGTCCGGTCGCTGACCGTCTACCTGGTCCGCGAGGGTACCCTCGACGACTACGTCTACCTGGAGCACGGCGCGCACTACGCCATCGGCGCGCTCGCCATGGTCCTCCTCGTCACCATCCAGTACGAGATCAACGAGTTCATCACCGGCTCCATCGGCGTCATTCTGATCGCCGCCTCCTTCTGGTCCTCCGTGCGCCGCAACAGGGCGATCGCCGCGGCCGAGGGAAAAGCCGGCTCGGACGAGAAGACTGAGGTCTCGTCCGGGGTGTGACACCCCTCCGGGTGAGGAACGCTCTGTGCGGGGCGGCCACCGAGGCGACTCCTCGGGGCCGCCCCGTCGGTCGTCAAGGGCCGTGGGTACGGCGAGGACCCGCGGTCACCAAGGGAACGTGGGGGCGGAATGGGCCTGTTCGACGGACTCCGGCGTGGGCGCGATGTGCAGTTCGACTCGGGGCACGCGGCAACCAACGCGATCGAACTGACCAAGCGGCGCGCGCAGATATCACTCACCAAACAGGGCGCGGCCACCGGCCATCTCCGGGTCAATCTGAGCTGGCGGATGCGCACCTCCGACATCGGCGGCCCGCAGCGCGAGAGTCTGCTGAGGCACCCCTTCAGGGCCCTGAAGCCGCCGGAGGTCATCGGCCACAGCCAGAGTGTGGTGAACGTCGACCTCGACCTGGGCTGTCTGTACGAACTCCAGGACGGCAGCAAAGGCGTCGTCCAGCCCCTCGGCGGCTACTTCGGCGACGTCAACGCCCCGCCGTACGTCAAGCTCAGCGGCGACGACCGCTTCGGCTCCGCGTCCGGCGAGACGATGTACATCAACCTCGACCACCGCGACAGCATCAAGCGGCTCCTGGTCTTCGTCTACATCTACGACCAGACACCCGCCTTCGACCGCGCGCACGCCATCGTCACCCTCTACCCGAGCAACGGCCCCCGCATCGAGATCCACCTCGACGAACGCCAGCCACAGGCCCGCTCCTGCGCCGTCGTCATGATCGAAAAGGTCAAGGACGAGATCATCGTGCGCCGCGAGGCGAAGTTCGTCTACGGGTTCCAGGCCGAGCTGGACCGGTTGTACGGGTGGGGGCTCCAGTGGGGCCGGGGCTACAAGACGAAGGTCGAGCGCTAGCCGGACACCCCAACGTCCGGCCCTGGCTAGCGTCCGATGAACTGCGGGCCCTGCGGGGGCAGGCGGAAGTCCGGGTCGGGGGCCGCGGCCGCGACCGGCTCCGGGTAGCCGTAGCCGGACTGCGCGCCCGTGACGCCCGCGGCCGCCGGTGCCTGGGGGTAGCCGTACGCGGGCTGGCTCGTGGGCTGCGGGTAGCCGTACGCCGGCTGGGTCGCCGGCGGCTGCTGGGGCGGATAGCCGTACGCGGGCTGCGCGGGCACCGCGGTCGGCTGCTCCGGCGGCAGCGGCCGGGACACCTCGGGGGCGGGCTGGGACGCGGCCGGGGGCTGCTGGGTGGTCGCGGAGGTCGTGGGCTGGGCCGGGTCCGCGGTCGTCGTCGGCTGTGCGGCCGTCTCCTCCATGGCCTCCGACTCGTCGACCGAGATGCCGTAGTCGGTCGCGAGCCCCTGAAGCCCGTTCGAATAGCCCTCGCCCAGCGCCCGGAACTTCCAGCCCTCCCCGCGCCGGTACAGCTCGCCGCAGATCAGCGCGGTCTCCTGGCCCGTCTCCGGCTTGACGTCGAAGTACGCCAGAGCCTCCGCGCCGGTGCCCGCCGCGTCGTACAGCAGAATGCGCAGTGCCTGTACGCGGTCGAACGTGACGCCGTCCGCCGAAGCGACCAGCAGAATCCGGCTGACCCCCGACTCGACACCGGCGAGATCCGTCTGGATCGTGTCGGTCAGGCCCTCGGCGACCCGCTTCTTGCCGAGCCGCCACACCTTCCCGGAAGGGTGCCGGGGCTGGTTGTAGAAGACGAAGTCCTCGTCGGAGCGCACATGACCGTCGGGGCCGAGGAGCAGCGCGGAGGCGTCGACGTCCGGAACCCCCTGCCCGGGTGTCCAGCGCAGCACGGCGCGCACCGTGGTGGCTTCCAGCGGGACGTTCGACCCCTTCAGCATCGCGTGCGTCATGCGGTCATCCTGCCTTCTCGGTCCTGCTCACGACAACGCGGGGGCCCGCGGCGCCACGAGCGGCGCGGACGGCCCTCGCGGACTACCGTCGTCATGGCCGGGCCTGGCTGTGCTTGCCCGCGTTACCTGAAATTCATGCCTGATGGGAACCTCTGCCATGGACTTCTACGTACTATTACCGGCCAGCTTTCGACGATTCGCAGGTCGCACAACCACCACGGGGGAGTTCCATGCGTCATTTCGGGCACATCGCCCCTGAGGTGCGGAAGCGTCTCTTCTACCGCGAGCCGTGTACGTTCACCGCGGATTCGCCGGCCTGGCTGCTGTCGGCCGCCCTCGGCGCCACGCTCTACAGCCCGGCCACCCGGCCCCGCCTCGCCGACGACATCCTCAAGCAGGCCGGTCGCGGCGTGGTCTCCATGGTCCTGTGCCTGGAGGACTCCATCGACGACGCGGAGGTCGGCCCGGGCGAGGAGAACCTCGTCCGCCAGCTCACGGCCCTCGCCGACCGCCCGGGCGCGGACCTGCCGCTGCTCTTCATCCGGGTCCGCGTCCCCGAGCAGATCCCCGACCTGGTACGCCGCCTCGGGCCCGCCGTCCGGGTGCTGTCCGGATTCGTACTGCCGAAGTTCACCGAGGAACGCGGCATCCCCTTCCTGGAGGCGCTGGCGAGCGCCGAGGCGGAGGGCGGCCGGCGCCTTTTCGCCATGCCGGTGCTGGAGTCGCCGGAGCTGCTCTACCGCGAGTCGCGCGTGGCGACCCTGGAGGGCATCTCCCGGGCCGTCGACAAGTACCGCGACCGCGTCCTCGCCCTGCGCCTCGGCGTGACGGACTTCTGCTCCTCCTACGGGCTGCGCAGAGGTCCCGACATGACGGCCTACGACGTCCAGATCGTCGCCTCCGTGATCGCCGACGTGGTGAACATGCTGGGCCGCGCCGACGGGACCGGCTTCACCGTGACCGGGCCGGTGTGGGAGTACTTCCGGGTCCAGGAGCGCATGTTCAAGCCGCTGCTGCGGCAGAGCCCCTTCCTTGAGGTGCAGGCCGCGGAACTGCGCGAGAAGCTGATTGAGCACGCCATGGACGGCCTGCTCAGGGAGATCTCCCTGGACCAGGCCAACGGACTGCTGGGCAAGACCTGCATCCACCCCTCGCACGTGCTGCCCGTGCACGCCCTGTCGGTCGTCAGCCACGAGGAGTTCTCGGACGCCCAGGACATCCTGCGCCCCGAGCGCGGCGGCGGGGGTGTGCTGAGGTCGGCGTACACGAACAAGATGAACGAGGTGAAGCCGCATCGGGCCTGGGCCGAGCGGACCCTGCTGCGTGCCGAGGTTTTCGGCGTGGCGAACGAGGACATCGGCTTCGTGGAGCTGCTCGCGGCCGGCTTGCGCGACTGAACGCGCGGCAGCCGAGGAACGCAGGCTCGCCGGCAGACCGGCGACTTCGACGCAGGGAATTCATGGAGAAGGCAGTGAACGAGGGGGTGCACCACCAGGTGCGCGACGGCGACGACGACGGCGACGGAGTGCGGGCCGGGAAGGCCGACGGTGCCGAGGGCGTCTGGTCGGGCAGCTGGGTCGCCGAGCGGCTCGGCGTCGAGCTCGTCGGCGACGACCGGCTGACCGGCCTGCTGGGACTGGCCCTGCGCCGCAACCCCAAGCGGGCCCACCTGCTGGTGTCGAACGTGCTCGGCAAGCACGTCCCGCAGTCGCCGTCCGTGGTCTACGGCCACGGCTTCGAGCTGGGCCGCCGCGTCCGAGAACTGCTGGGCCCCGACGAGGCGCGCCGCGCGGTCGTCCTCGGCTACGCGGAGACCGCGACCGGCCTCGGCCACTCCGTCGCCGACGGTCTGGGCCTCGCCCCCTACCTGCACTCCACCCGCCGCCCCGTCGCCGGTCTCGACCCGGCCGGCGGCTTCGAGGAGTCCCACTCGCACGCGACCTCGCACCTGCTGCTGCCGGAGGATCCCGCGCTGCTCTCCGGCGACGGGCCGCTGGTCCTGGTCGACGACGAGTTCTCCACGGGGAACACGGTGCTGAACACCGTCCGGGATCTTCATGAGCGGTATCCGCGGCGGAGGTATGTCGTGGTGGCCCTGGTGGACATGCGGTCGGCGGCCGACGCCGGCCGGCTGGAGGAGTTCGCGCGTGAGATCGGCGCCCGAGTGGATCTCGTTGCAGCGGCCTCGGGGACCGTACGGCTGCCCGAGGGGGTGCTGGAGAAGGGGCAGGACCTGGTGACGCGGTACGGGGCGGAGAACCCGGGGGCGCGGGGAACCGCGCGGCCGGCCTCCACCGGCCCGCACCCGGACGACGACCTCGCCCACCCCCACGTCACCCGCGTCGACCTGCGCTGGCCCGAGGGCCTGCCCGACGGCGGCCGGCACGGTTTCACCCCCGCGCACCGGGAGCGCCTGGAGAAGGCCCTGCCCGGCATGGCCGCCCGGCTCGCCGAGGCACTGCCCGCCGACGCCCGCCGCGTGCTCGTGCTCGGCTTCGAAGAGCTCATGTACGCCCCGCTGCGGCTCGCCGAGGCCCTGGAGCGGACCACGGACGCCGACGTCCGCTACTCGACCACCACCCGCTCGCCCGTCCTCGCCGTCGACGACCCCGGCTACGCGATACGCACCCGCCTGCGCTTCCCCGCCCACGACAACCCCGCGGACGGCCCCGGCGAGCGGTACGCCTACAACGTCGCGGGGGCCGGCTTCGACGCCGTGATCGCCGTCGTCGACTCGGCCGCGGACACGCCCCCGCTGCACGCGCCCGACGGCCTGCTGGCCCAGCTCGCCGCGCACACCCCCGAGGTCCTCCTCGCCGTCGTACCGTCGTACGCCCCCGAGGCCCCGCACGCCCCCGAAAGGCCCTCCATGCTGCCCGAGCCCCTCCGCGGCCCCGCCTTCTCCTCGTACGCACCCGAGGAGGTCGGCTGGCTGCTCCAGGACCTCTCGGACGTGACGCTGGAGGCGCCGACCGAGGAGCGCGAGGAGGCGATCCAGAGCGGCGGCGCGCACTACGCCGAGTCGCTGCCCGTGGAGTACCAGCCCAGCGAGCAGTACCAGGAGCTGTTCCACGCCGCGCTGGAGGACTCGGCGGCCCGCATCGCCCAGGCGGTCGGCGTGGTCACCGAGACCGTCCTGGCCGAGCGGTCGCCCCGCCCGGTCCTGGTCTCCCTGGCCCGCGCGGGCACCCCGATCGGCATCCTCATGCGCCGCTGGGCCCAGCACCGGCACGGTCTCGACCTGCCGCACTACGCCGTGTCGATCGTCCGCGGCCGCGGCATCGACGCCAACGCCCTGCGCTGGCTCGCCGGGCACCACGACCCGCGGGACGTCGTGTTCGTCGACGGCTGGACCGGCAAGGGCGCCATCACCCGCGAACTCGCCCAGGCCCTGGAGGAGTTCGAGAAGTCCGACGGCATCACCGGCTTCGACCCCGAGATCGCGGTCCTGGCCGACCCGGGCTCCTGCGTACGGACCTACGGCACCCGCGAGGACTTCCTCATCCCCTCGGCCTGCCTCAACTCCACCGTCTCCGGCCTGATCTCGCGGACCGTGCTGCGCGCGGACCTGGTGGGCCCGCACGACTTCCACGGCGCGAAGTTCTACCGCGAACTCGCCGGCACCGACGTCTCGGTGGCCTTCCTGGACGCCGTCTCCGCACGCTTCCCCGAAGTGGCGGACGCCGCCTGCGCCCAGGCCAAGGAACTGCTCGCCGCCGACCGCTCGCCCACCTGGGAGGGCTGGGCCGCCGTCGAGCGCATCAGTGAGGAGTACGGCATCCACGACGTGAACCTCGTCAAGCCCGGTGTCGGCGAGACCACCCGGGTGATGCTGCGCCGCGTG
Organism: Streptomyces afghaniensis; assembly: GCF_044327915.1. Taxonomy (NCBI): domain Bacteria; kingdom Bacillati; phylum Actinomycetota; class Actinomycetes; order Kitasatosporales; family Streptomycetaceae; genus Streptomyces; species Streptomyces afghaniensis. Next base: position 130,311 of record NZ_JBIRGJ010000002.1, on the reverse strand, counting down.
CCCTGGAAGGTCCTGGCACGGGCCGGGGCGGGCAGCGACCTCGACCACGTACGCCTGCTGGCCGGGCAACGCGGCGTACCCGTCGAGGAGGTGGCCGAACTGCCCTACACCTGCGTCGGCCTGATCCACCCCAGGTACACCCGGGGCGCGACCGGCGCCGATGGCAAGGCGGTGACCCTCTGATGCCCGCACTCGTCGCCAGCGACCTCGACCGCACACTGATCTACTCCGCTGCCGCCCTGGCGCTGACCATGCCGGACGCACGGGCGCCCCGGCTGCTGTGCGTGGAGGTGCACGAGAGCAGACCGCTGTCGTACATGACGGAGACGGCGGCCCAGCTCCTCACGGACCTGGGCGACACGGCCGTGTTCGTGCCGACGACGACCCGCACGCGCAAGCAGTACCTGCGTATCAATCTGCCGGGCCCCGCGCCCACTTACGCGATCTGCGCGAACGGCGGCCACATCCTGGTGGACGGCGTGTCCGACCCCGACTGGCACGCACAGGTGACCGCGCGGCTGGCCGACCAGTGCGCGCCCCTGGCCGAGGTGCAGGAACACCTGCTCAGGGCCGCCGACCCGGTCTGGGTGCGCAAGCACCGCGTCGCCGACGACCTCTTCGCCTACCTCGTCGTCGAGCGTGAACTGCTGGACGAGGACTGGGTGAAGGAACTCGCGGTGTGGGCGGAGAACCGCGGCTGGACCGTGTCTCTGCAGGGCCGCAAGATCTACGCCGTGCCCAAGCCGCTCACCAAGAGCGCGGCGATGCGCGAGATCGCCCGGAGGACCGGCGCCGATCTCACCCTCGCCGCGGGTGACTCCCTGCTCGACACCGACCTGCTCCTCGCGGCGGACCAGGGCTGGCGGCCCGGTCACGGGGAGCTGGCCGACGCCGGCTTCACGGCTCCCTCGATCAGAGTGCTTCCCGAGCGGGGCGTTCTCGCGGGGGAGCGGATCCTGCGGGAGTTTCTGGGGGCAGTGCGGGGCGCCTGAGCGTTCGGGTGGGGTGGTCGTCGTCGTGCGGGTGCGGCGCCGTCGTGGCCGCTCGCGCAGTTCCCCGCGCCCCTTGAGGGCGTGTCTCCTTGGGGCGTCGTAGCAGCCGTACTCCGACGAACGCCGCCACCGCCACGGCAGCCACCGCCAGGACCACCTTCGAGTAGGTGGAGACGATGTCCGTCACCTGGTGCCAGTTCGCGCCGAGGAGGTAGCCCGCGAGCACGAACACCGTGTTCCATATCGCGCTGCCCAGCGTGGTCAGCCCCAGGAACACCGGCAGGCGCATGCGCTCGACACCTGCCGGCACGGAGATCAGGCTGCGGAAGATCGGGATCATCCGGCCGAAGAACACCGCCTTGGTGCCGTGCCGCAGGAACCACGCCTCCGTCCGCTCGATGTCGGAGACCTTCACCAACGGCAGCCGGGCCGCCATCGCCACCGTCCGGTCACGGCCGAGCAGCGCACCGATTCCGTACAACGCGAGCGCGCCGATCACCGAGCCGGCCGTCGTCCACAGCAGGACCGCGAGCAGGCTCATCCGCCCGCTGCTCGCGGCGAACCCGGCGAGCGGCAGGATCACCTCGCTGGGCAGCGGCGGGAACAGGTTCTCCAGGGCGATGGCGAGACCGGCACCCGGTGCGCCCAGCGCGTCCATCAGGTCGTTGACCCACTGCGGTCCGGCGTCCGCTGCGATGGCTGTCATGCCGCCACGCTAGGGAACCGAAGCTGAAGGACTCCTGAGGAAATCCCGGAAGCGGCGTCAGCCGCAGCAGCCGCCTCCGCAGCAGCCGCCACCGCCGCCGGCCGGGCGGGGCGCCGGTGCCGGGGCGGCAGCCGAGCCACCGACCGCGACGGTGGAAAGGAGCTTCACCGTGTCGTCGTGACCCGAGGGGCATGCCGCGGGAGCGGAGGACTGAGCCATGGGACGGCTGAGTTCGAAGGTGTCGCCGCAGGTCCGGCAGCGGTACTCGTAGCGAGGCATGCGCACAGGTTAACCGGCACGGTCACTCGACCGGCACCGTCACTCGGCCGGGACGGTCAATGGCCGGCCGCCCCGCGTTCCTCGCGGATCTCGGACACCACGCGGGACACGGCCCGGCGTACCGCTTCGGTTTCCATGAGAAAGTGCCAGTAGTCCGGGTGGCGGCCGTCGAGGGTGGCGATGGCGCGTTCCAGGCGGGACACCGCGTCGTCCAGCGGGCGGGCGTGGCGCGGGTCGGGGGTGTTGCGGCCGGCCATGGCCAGGCGCTGGGCGTCGCGGATGGCGAAGCGGGTGCGTTCGATCTCCTGCTGGGGGTCCTTCTGCACGGTGTTCAAGCGGTGCAGGCGGTCGCCGGCGGCCGAGACGGCCTCGTCGGTGGTGTTCAGCAGGGCTCGTACGGTCGACAGCAGGGCCGTGGCATCGGCCCAGCGCTGTTCGTCGCGGGCGGACTGGGCCTCGGCCAGTTTCGTCTCGGCCCGGCGCACGTTCTCGGCGGCGACGCCGGGGACGCGTTGCAGGTCCTGCCAGCAGGCCACGGTGAACCGGCGGCGCAGTTCGCTCAGGATCGGTTCGACCTGCTCGGAGCGGGTGGTGAGGGCCTGGGCGCGGGTGCGCAGGGAGACGAGCCGGTGATCGATCTCGGCTGCGCGCTCCGGCAGCCGCTCGGCCTCCACGCGGACCGCTTCGGCCCCGCGGGTGACCCGCTCGGCCCGCTCCAGGGTCTGCGGTACGCCGTGCTGCCCGGCGCCCTGGTTCAGCTTGGTGAGCTCGGGGGAGAGGGCGGCGAGACGGGCGGCGAGGTCGTCGGCCTTCAGTCCTGTCGCCCGTACGGAGTCGAGGGCGTTGGAAGCGGCGAGCAGGGCCTGGCGGGCGCGTTCGACCGCGGGGGCGAGGCGGGCCAGCTGGGTCTCGGCCTTGCCGAGCAGCGGGCCGAGGCCGTCGGTGAACCGGTCCAGGTCCTGCTTGACCCGGCCGAGTTCCTCCTTGGCGGCGGTCAGCTCGGTGCGGGCGCGGGAGGCGGCCGAGGCCTCCAGGTCGTCGCGGTCGAGGTCGTGGGCGTCGACGGCGTTGATGTACTGGTGGCTGGCCTCGTCGATGCGCCGGCCGAGGGCGTCGAAGTCGGCGACGGCGCGCCGGGCGGCGGGGGAGTCGTCGACGGCGGTGATCGTCTCGATCGAGATGCGCAGGTCGCGCTGCGCGGTGTCGAGCTCGTAGAAGGCCGCCGCGGCGGCGTCCTTCGCGGCCTGTGCCTCGGCCCGCTGGCTCTCGGCACGACCGCCGAACCAGCGCCGGGTGCCCCCGCCCGCGAAGGCGGCGGGCAGCGCCAGCGCGGCCAGCAGGGGCAGTCCCATCAGGGTGATCGCGTCACGGAGCGGGCCGGGGGTACGGCGGAGGCGGCGGCTCGGGCGATGTGCGCGCGGCACCGACGGCGAGTACGGCTGCGCTGGAGTCGCCGTCACATCCCTCTCCCGTGCTGTGGTCCACCCTGCCCGGTTGTCATTCTCCCACCGGTTAAGGACGAACACACGGGCCGGTTAGTTCGCTGTTCGGACCGTCACTTTGCCGTCGCGGGTGTGGGCGGACACCACATGAGAGCTGCTCTCGTCGCGGGGGACGGACACATCCACGCCGCCGTCACCGGTCTCGGTGGTCACGCGGTAGGCGGCCTTGGGCAGCGCGATGGTCACGGAACCGTCGCCGCTGCGGGACTCGACGCGGTCCGGTACGGCACCGAGTTCCAGGCGGACCGAGCCGTCACCGGTGCGGGTGCGGACGTCACGGGAGGAGACGTCCGCCCGGATGGATCCGTCGCCGGTGCGCATCCGAAGGGGGCCGGTGGTGTCGGTGACGCGGACGGAACCGTCACCGGTGCGGATGTTCAGGGGGCCGGTGGTGTCGGTGACGCGGACCGAGCCGTCGCGGGTGCGGATGTCCAGGGGATCCCGGAAGCCGTGGGCGCGCACGCTGCCGTCGTCGTCCTGGACCTTCACGGTGACGCCCCGCGGCACCTCGACGCGGTGCTTGGCCGAGCAGTCGACGACGAAGCCGGAGCACTTCAGCCGCAGCACCAGCCGGTCGTCCCGCATGGACCAGGTGGCCCGGGGCTCCTTGCCGACGACGACCGAGCCCTGGAACCACCGGGTGACCTCGATCCTGCCCGCCGGGTTCTCGTCGGCGGCGACGATCTCGAGGGCCGAGTCGTCGGAGTCGACGGTGAGCGTGCGGCTCTGGAGGTCGAAGGACCGGTGGTCGGGGTCGGTATCGTCCCCCGCGGACGCGCCGCAGGCGCTGAGACCGGCGACGAGCACCACGACGGCACCGGCGGCGACCGCGCGGGCCGAGACGGTGCGGATGGTGCCGGCGGTGCCGGCAGTGCGAGTGGTGCGGGCCATGACGATCTCCCCCTGGACGGACGACGAGCGCTTTCGAGCGCTCTACGACCGTATGGATTCAGGGCCCGCCGGGGGATCCGGACCGCTCCCGGAACGACAGTGGGGTTAACCCCCGGGTCCACCCACGGATCGGGTTTGCGGGACCGCGCCCCGGGCAATGTAGGCTGTCGACTCGTCCTGGGCGCGTGGCCCGGGAGCCGGGTGCGTAGCTCAGGGGTAGAGCGCCTGCCTTACAAGCAGGATGTCGGCGGTTCGAAACCGTCCGCGCCCACCGGATCTTTCCGCCATCGGATCGTCAGAAGCGCCCCGGGCCCACTGCGGCCCGGGGCGCTTTTCCGGAGGTTCGGGCGCTACGGGGCTCCGTCGGTTTCCTCCGGCGGAGCCTCGTGCGCGTGCTTCAGTTCCGAGCGGGCCGCCACCCGCTCGGGGCCGGTGAGTTCGGACCAGTAGCGGTGGGTGCTGATGAACACCGCGAGCTCGTGTTCCCGCCGCCGGAGCTTCTCCACTTCGGCCTGTTCGTCGGCTGTCCAGCCGGGTGAGGCGGGGCGCTCCACCTTGCGCCAGCCGTTGTCGTCGCTGAAGCCGTCCAGTGGTTCGACCGACCAGGGGAGCCGCTTCAGCAGGGCCGACAGCTCGGCCCGGACCTGATGGAGTTCCTCCTGACCGGCGAGGAGGTCACTCGGAAAGTCATAGGTCGTTGCCACGACCCAATGATACGCCTGTTCGAATTGGCCATGCGAGTTCCTTCCCATGGCGCGCCGTACGGCATCGCCCCCGGCCCGCCCCGGAACAGGGCGTTCACAGAAGGGGCGGAGGCTGCGCCTGCCCGGCGGCGTTCGTAGTGTCCCGGGCGCTCCGGGCCACTGCCTCCATGTCCTCACTGTCGCTGCGCCGCAGGACGTAGAGCTTGCCCATGGCGATCAGGCTGGGACCGCACAGCATGATCGCGAGCCACCACACGTCCCTGGCGACGTAGATGCCGGCGCCGAGCATGGCGATGCTGATCACGGCCCCCACGTACAGACCCGTCATCCAGAGCGCGTGCTGGCGCTTCTCTCGCGCGAGCCGTTCCTCGCGCTCCGCGGCGGCCTTGGCGTTCTGGTCCTTGCGCTCGGCCGCCTCCCGCTGCATGTCCAGGTGCCTGAGCCGGATCTGGTGATCCCGCTTCAGCTGTGGTTCCAGGGCGGCTAACGCAACCTTGAGTTGCTCGGGTCCGCCGAGGGCGGCACCCCACTTCATGGCGATCTCCAGACCCACCGAGACGACGAGGTCGTCCGGCGGAAGGGGCGGAGCACCGCTGCTTTCTTCCACACTCACTGCCGCGCGCCTCCGTCACCGCTTCCTGCCGGGTCGTACACGGGTGCTGTCGTCGGTTCGGGAGGCGGTCCCAGACGTGCGAAGAGCCGGGCGAGGGCGTGCTCGAGTTCACCCGCTGCTCTGGCTACCGTGGCGGCCTCCTCCGGGCTGTGCGGCGTGTACGCGCGCAGCAACTCAGCCGCTGCGAGCGCCGGTTCGCTGAAGGAGTCGCCGCTGGATGCGGTGCCCCGGACGTCGCCGCCCTCGAAGGAGGTTCCGGGCCGGACGTGCGGTACCGGGAGGTGTGCCGAGGCCAGCGCTCTGCGTAGCCGGTACTCGTCCAGTGGCCCGGAGAAGGCCATGCCCTGTCCGTGGGTGCAGCCCATCTCGCGCAGGACGACGGCCTGCTCGGGCAGGTCCACCCCGTCGGCCAAGGACTGCAGTCCGAGGGCGCCGGCGATGCGCAGCAGGCCACTGGCGATCTTGTGCAGCCGCGGGGACTCGACGATTCCCTCGACCAGGCCGTGGTCGAGCTTGAGGATGTCGACGGGGAGCCGCCTGAGGGCCGTGATCGCCCCGTAGCCACTGCCGAACCCGTCGAGCGCGATCCGGACCCCGATACGTCTGAGGGCACTCAGACGGCGTTCCAGCTCGTCCAGGGAGAGTCTCGGGTCGGAGTCGGAGTGGGCGTCGGACAGCTCGATGATCAGCGACCCGGACGGCAGCCCGTGCCGCGTGAGCAGCGCCTCGATGGTGCCCAGCGACATCGACTCGTCCAGCAGCCGACGGGCGCTCATCCGGACGGCCACCGGCACTGCCAGGCCCGCCGCATGCCGTGCGGCGGCCTGCTCGACAGCCTGCTCCAGCATCCAGCGGCCCAGCTCGCCGGTCTCGTCGCCGTCCCCGCCCGCGCGCAGGAACTCCGCCGGGGTGAACAGCACCCCCTGCGAGGAGCGCCAGCGCGCCTGCGCGGACACCGACGTGATCCGGCCGTCCTCCAGGGACACCACCGGCTGGTGCAGCAGGGTGAACTCGCCGTCGTGCAGCGCGGCCCGCAGGCGCGTGGCCAGCTCCGCCTTCCGTACGACGTCCTGCTGCATCTGCGGCTTGTACAGCTCGACGCGGGCCTTGCCGCCCGCCTTGGCTCGGTGCATCGCGAGGTCGGCGTTGCGCAGCAGATCGCCCGCGCCGAGGCCGGCCTCCGCGAAGGCCACGCCGATGGAGGCGTTGACACGGACATCGTGGCCGTCGATGACGTACGGCTGGGACAGCGTCGTCCTGAGCCGGTCGGCGAGCTCCAGTATGTGCCGTTCCCGTGCGGCCCTGTCACGGGTGTTGTCCCCGACGATCAGGGCCGCGAACTCGTCGCCGCCCAGCCGGGAGGCGGTGTCGCCCTGCCGGACGGAGTCCTGGAGGCGGCGGGCGGCCTGGACGAGCAGCTCGTCCCCGGCCTGGTGCCCGATGGTGTCGTTGACCGCCTTGAAGCCGTCGAGATCGATGAACAGCACCGCCGTGTTCCGCACGGCCACGCCCCGGTCGGAGACGTGGCTGCCGGACAGGGCGTGCTGGACGCGCTTGGTGAACAGGGCGCGGTTGGGCAGGTCCGTGAGCGGGTCGTGCTCGGCGTAGTGCTGCAACTGGGCCTGGAGCCGGACCCTTTCGGTCACGTCCCTGCTGTTGAAGATGAGCCCGCCCTGATGCCGGTTGACGGTCGACTCGACATGGAGCCAGGTTCCGTCGCCGGACCGGAAACGGCACTCGATGAGCGTGGTGGGTTCCTCGACCGGGTCGGCGGCGAGGAAACGCCGCACCTCGTGGAGGACGCCGCCCAGATCCTCCGGGTGGATGAGGTTGGCCAGTTCCGTACCCACCAGCTCCTCCGCCGGCCGGCCGTACACACGTGCGGCGGCCGGGGAGACGTACCTCAGGACGCCGCTGGGTGCGGCCAGCATGATGACGTCGCTGGAGCCCTGCACCAGGGAGCGGAAGTGGTTCTCCTTCTGCGCCAGTTCCCGGGTGAGGCTGAGGCGTTGGTGAGCCGCTCTGAATAACGACGACAAGAATTTGCGCATGCCCGTCCCCCTTCGCGCCGCTTGCACCATATCGAGAGTCCGGCAGTACCGTCAGTCAGACAAGATGACTGCTCGTGGTCGTGGTGGTCGGCGTTCGCGGAGCCTCGCCGGATCAGCGCCTCCGCGGGGCCTCCGCGCCCGGGCCGGCGGCCAGCTCGCCCACCACCCGGGCCGTCACCGGAGCCGCGATGCCGTGTCGCTCGGCCGCCCGGAGCAACGCGCCGCCGATGGCGTCCAGTTCGAGCGGCCGGCCCGCCTCGGCGTCGCGCTGCATCGAGGACTTCATCGACGGCGGGAAGGCGTCGTAGCGGTCGAGGACCTGCGCCGGGTCCGCCGGGCCGCCGCACGCGCGGCTGATCGCGGCCGTCTCCTCGACCAGTGCGGTCAGTTCGTCGCGGTGACGGGTGCGGACCTCGCCGAGAGGGGCGGCGTGGCGGGTGGTCAGCAGGGCCATCGGGGCCAGGAAAGACATCTTCGCCCACAGGGCGGCCGTCTCGTCGTCCTGGACCCGGGTGGCCGGGCCGGCGGCGGTGAGGGCCTCGGCGAGGGTGTCGAGGCGGGTCCTGGGTACCGCCGTGCCGGTCAGGTCGATCTCCGCGAAGGGGCTGCCGTGTTCGATGACGCCCGGGGCGACGCGGGTCGACTCGACGCGGATGACGGCGGGGGCGACGCGGTCGGGGCGGTAGCGGGCGCGCAGGGTCGCCGGGTGTTCGACGCCGTTCAGGAACGGCACGAGGAGTCCGTCGCCCAGTGCGGGTGCGGGGACGCGCGCCAGGGCGGCGTCGAGGGTGGTGTGCTTGACGGCCACCAGGCACGCGTCGACGGGTTCGCGCAACTGCGTGTCCGCCTCGACCCGGGCCGTGAAGTCGCCGAAGTGCGCGCTGCGGATCCGGAGGCCGTCCGTGCGCAGGGTACGGGCCGTCTCCTCGCCGGACAGGCAGATCACCCGGTGGCCGGCGCGGGAGAGCAGCGCGGCGAGCAGTCCGCCCACGCCGCCGGGACCCAGGACGGCCACGGTGAGTTCGTTCCCCATGTCGGGTTCCTCTCTTCGGTCGGCCCCACGGTGGTGGCCGCCTCACCGAGATCATCGCAGTCGTCGCTGTCGTACGGAGGCCGAAAGGGCGAGACTGGGGGCATGTGCCGGAGTATCAAGACCCTGCGTCCGCCCGCCCTGCCCGAAGAGGCCACGGAAGCGGACATTCGGGCTGCCGCGTTGCAGTACGTGCGGAAGGTGTCGGGTTTCCGCGCCCCCGCCGCTCACAACCAGGAGGTGTTCGACCGCGCCGTGGAGGCCGTCGCGCAGGCCACGGCCGAGTTGCTGGACGGGCTGGAGATCCGCGGCGCCGGGGCCCGGCGGACATCCGACGCCGCCTGACAACCAGGGCCGGCCGGGACACCTCCGAGCGCCCTGGTCCTACGACACGCCTGTCGCCCGCGGTTCCCTGCGCATCAGGTACGCCGCCCCTGCCCCTGCCCCGAACAGCGCCGCCACCGACACCGCCGTCCCCAGCCAGCTCGCGCCCAGCCAGTGGGCGCCGAAGTAGCCGAGGGCGACGCTGTACACGGCCCAGGTGAGACCGGCCAGGGCCGACCAGGGGAGGAAGTCGCGGGCGCGGCGGTGGGCGGCGCCCGCGCCCAGGGAGACGACCGAGCGGCCGGCGGGCGCGAAGCGGGCGAGGACGACGAGGGCGCCGCCGCCCCGTGCGAGGGCCGTGCCGAGACGTTCCTGCGCGGTGGTCAGGCGCCGGGAGCGGGAGATCGCCCGGTCCAGTCGGTCGCCGCCGCGCCAGGCGAGGCGGTAGGCGGCCAGGTCGCCCAGGACGGAGGCGGTGGCCGCGCAGAGGGTCAGCACCAGGATGTCGGGCACGTCGGCCGCCGAACCCGCGGCCGCCGCCGTCGCCGCCGTGATCACCAGGACGCCGCTGGGCAGTACCGGCAGGAACACGTCGAGCAGGACGGACAGCGCCACCACCGCGTAGATCCATGGGCTGCCGAACAGCGACCCCACATGCTCCAGCACCGCAACTCCCCGTTGGTCCCCCGTGGGCCAGACCGTGCCGCGATGGCGCGGCGGAGCGGCAGGAGTGGCCGATGACAGCCATACAGCGTACGCCTGGGCGTGACGGGCGTTTCACGGGGGGTTCGGCACGGAAACTCTCCGCATGCGGCAAACAGAACGGCGCCTCCCCTCACACGAGGGGAGGCGCCGCTTCGCGCAGTGCGGTCCGAGCCGCGGCTCAGGCCGCCACCGGCGTCTGGTCCGTGGCCTGCCGGCCCTGCGCCGAGGTGCGCCTGGCCAGCAGCCGGTCCACGCCGAACGCGCCGGAACCGGTGAAGATCAGCAGGAACATGGACCAGCAGTACATGGCCGCGCCCTCGCCGCTGTTCTCGATCGGCCACAGGCCCTGCGGCTGGTGGACCTTGAAGTAGGCGTACGCCATCGCGCCGGAGGCTACGAACGCCGCGACGCGGGTGCCCAGGCCCAGCAGCACCAGGGTGCCGCCGACGAGTTCGATGACGGCCGCGTACCAGTTCGGCCAGGCACCGGTCGCCGCGGTGCCGCCCTTGCCGTCGACACCTCCGAGGACACCGAAGAGCGCGACGGCGCCGTGGCAGGCGAAGAGCAGGCCGATGACGATCCGGAACAGCCCGAGGGCGTACGGCTGCGCGCCATTGAGGCGTGCGGTCATGTGGGGGTCTCCTTCGGTCGGCCGGCCTGGGGACGGCCGGTCGGGGGACAGAACCGATGAGTAACCCACGTTAGGTGTGCCTAATTGATGCTTGCAAGTTCAACATTTGGCCACTGGTTCACCTGTGCTTGGGGATCGCTTTGTGTCGCAAGCGCACGTAGAGCGGCTCTCGCCACCGCGTCCGCGTCCGAAAGCATGACCGAATCCACACCCGGACGAGCCCCCGCCGCCGTCACCCAGTGCACGCCCTCCGTCGGTACACCGAAGGCGAACCGCCTGGTATGCGGGGCTCCCTGACGGTCTATCAGATGGTAGGGGCGTGGCGTCACATCCAACCCGCCTGTCCCATAACCGTCGACGGTGTGCGGACGGCACCCTCCGGTCCGCAGCAGCTCCGCCAGCAGTCCGTCGGCCGATTTCCGCAGGTCGGGTTCCGGCAGACGGGCCTCTATGAGGGTTCTCACACGGACGGCCGAACCCGGTACGTCCGGTGAGTGGGCCGCCCAGGCCCCGTCCGCCTCCGTCACCTTCAGGCGCGGCCCGAGCACTCGCACCACACCCGCCTCCACCAGGGCCGCCAGTTCCTCGATGCGGCGCCGGGGCGGGCCGATGGACAGGTAGGCGTTGAGCGGGGTGTACCAGCGGTCCAGGTGGTCCCGGCGGGAGGCGCCGGCGAGGCCGCCGTGGTCGACGATCAGCCGGAGTTCGTTGCGCAGGTCGCGCAGCACGTCGAGGGCCGCCTTCAGCGGGCCGCGCACATTGCCCAGGGCGGCCTGCGCGGCGTCCTCGCGCAGGTGCGACAGCAGCCAGTCACGCCACTCACCGGGGTGCGCGAAGTGCCGTCCGGCATACGGCCGGGAGATCCGCTCCCAGCACCAGCGGTCGGCGTCCGCCACGCCGAACTCGCCCAGCAGCACGGCCTCTTGCGGATCACCGTGCGGTACGGACAGGAAGTGGCCGGTGAACTCCCGGCACTGCCGCGCCGAGGCCCCCGCCCCCCGGAGCAGCGCGGTGCAGTACACCGTCTCCACCTCCTTCGCGACCAATGGCCATATCTCCGCCAGGAAGTCGGGCGCCTCCCCGGAGTCGGCGCGCTTGCGGAAGCCGGCGATCACCTCCGGTGTGAGGACCAGCGGGACGTGCCGGCCGTACGCCCCCTTCGCGTTGTCGCCGCGCGCCTGGTACGGGACGCCGCGCCGCGAACCGGCGTACAGCCGAGGTTCGCGGCCGGAGGGGAGATAGCGCAGCCCCTGGGCGTCCCGGACGAAACGGCCGCCGCGGCCGGTCGTCAGCAGGGCCGTGTGGTCGAAGAAGTTGAGGCCGAGGCCGCGCAGCAGCACGGGCTCGCCGGGCGGTATCGAGAACAGGTCGACGTCGGCCGGGTTGGCGGGCGGGACGTGACGCAGGCCGTGCTCTGCGGCGTGGGCCGCCAGGCGCCGCTGCACGGGGTCCGCGGCCGTCGGCAGGTGCCCCTGGGCCAGGACCACGGCGGACAAGCCGGTCAGGGTGCGGCCGTCGTCGAGGGTGAGGGCCTGGTGGCCGCCGGGGGTGTCGTCGAGCCGTACCGCGCGTGCCCGGTGCGTCTCGACGCGGACGGTCGCCGGCGCGTCCCGTACGACCTGCGCGAAGACCCACTCCAGGTAGCGGCCGTACTCCGCCCGGGTCGGGTACTCGTCCGGGCCGAGCGTGCCGCGCGCCCACTCGTGCAGGCTCGGGCCCGGACGGATCGGGCCCGAGCAGTCCACGCTGTCGTCGGTGAACAGGGTCACCTGGCAGGCCACGGTGTTCATCAGCAGCTCGGGAGACTGGTCGGTACGCCAGACGCGGCCGGGGCCCGGCGGGTCCGGGTCGATCACGTGGACCGTCAGCCGGGCTCCGGGCGGGAGGAGCTCCGGGGCGGAGGCGCAGAGGCGTTCCAGGACGCTGGTTCCGCGCGGGCCGGCACCGACCAGGGCGACGGAGAACAGTGCGGATTCTGCGGTCGACGCAGGCAAGGGTGGGACTCCCGGGCGTGTGGGGCGCGATCGGCGGTCCGTCGGTGGGGAAGCGGACGGTCCGCCTCATCATGCCGTCGCCGGGAGCGGGAACCGAGGCCCGTGGCGAAGGATTGACCTCGCTGTGGGGCGCGTCACGAGCATCACGGGCACAGGAGTAACAAACGGGCGGAACGGGCCGGTTACGGGGCAAGCTCGGAGTCCAGGAGCGTCGTCAGGCGCGGCCCCTTCCCCTCCCGCGTCCGTGCCTGCTCCAGCCGCAGCCGCGCCGAACGGCCGCGCAGGGTCAGCGTCATGAGCTGGTTGCCGAACCAGGGGCCGCCCGTCTTGCGCCAGCCCACCGGCGGCCGGGGGAGGCGTCCGTGCCGGGCGAGACCGCGGCCCAGCCCGCGCGCCACCGCGCTCCAGCCGATGCGGAAGGCCATCCGGATCGATGTGGGGACGGAGTTGTGGACGGGCGAGCAGACGAGCTGCAGCACCCGGGCGTCGGGGCCCTCGCCGGGCCACGAGGGCTCGGCGATGTAGGCGTGGTGCACGTCCCCGGACAGCACGCACACCGTCGCCGGGGCGTCCCGTCCCGAGCCGGCCTCGGCGATCAGCTCCGCCAGGCCGGCGAACGACTCGGGGAAGGCCGACCAGTGCTCCAGGTCCGCGGCCCGCCGCACCTTCTCCCCGAACCGCGCCCAGCGCTCGCCCCGTTCGCCCCGGCACAGCGCCGCGTTCCAGCCCTCGGCGTCGTGCACGAGATGCGGCAGCAGCCAGGGCAGCGAGGTGCCGAGGAGGAGGTGGTCGTACGACCCGGGATTCTCCAGGACCTGCTCGCGCAGCCAGGCCTCCTCGCCCGGGTCGAGCATGGAGCGGCTGTCCTCGGCGAGGACCCGGGCGGCCCGGCTGTCGACCATCAGGACGCGTACGCGCCCGAAGTCGCGCCGGTAGCTCCAGCGGGCCGTGGCCGCGTCGGCGTCGGCCCGGGCGGCGAAGGTGCGCAGCACGTCGGTGCCGTCGGGGACCTTGCGGACGCCCTCGTACACCGGGTCGGCCGCCAGCTCCGCCGGCGAGAGGTTCCCCAGGTGCTGGTGGACCCAGTACGACATCAGACCGCTCAGCAGCCGCTCCCGCCACCAGTCGGTGGCCCGCATGTCGGCGAGCCAGGCGGCGGAGGTGTTCCAGTCGTCGATGACGTCGTGGTCGTCGAAGATCATGAAACTGGGCACGGTGGACAGCAGCCAGCGGATGCGGGGGTCGAGCCACGACTCGTAGTAGAGGTGCGTGTATTCCTCGTAGTCCGCGACCCCGTTGCCCGGCGGTTCGTCCAGGTCGCGGCGGGCCGCCAGCCAGCGCTGCGTCGTTTCCGAGGTCTCGTCGGCGTACACCTGGTCGCCGAGCAGCAGCAGGACGTCGGGCCGCTCGCCCTCCGGGTCGGCCACGAGCCGGGTGGCCAGCGCGTCCAGGGCGTCCGGGCCCACGGGGTCGTGCCCGCCGGCCGGTGGGGCGGCCCAGCGGCAGGAGCCGAAGGCGACGCGGAAGCCGCCCTCGCCGCCCGGGGCGTGGATCGCCGAGGGCGGGAAGGGGGATTCGGGCAGCGGCCACACGCGGGTGCCGTCGAGGAAGACCTCGTACGTCGTGGCCGTACCGGCGGTGAGTCCCGTCACCGGGATCAGCGCGTAGTGGTGGCCCGCGACCTGGAAGGTCGGGGCCGTGCCGCCGGCGCCGTCGGCGCAGCGCACCGTGGCCGTGCACGGACGGCTCGTCTCGACCCATACGGTCGCGGACGCGCCGTCGATGTATCTCAGCAGCGGTCCGAGCCGCAGTCCGGCCATCGCCGATCCCCTCTCCGTCGCCCCGTACGGTACGGAACGACGGAGGTCAGCGGGGAGGTTCCGACACAGAATCGTGGGTCAGCAGTTCGCGAGGTAGTTCTGGAGCGCGGACTTCTCCGCCGAGTCGACCGAGAGGCCGTAGTAGTACTTCACCTGGACCCAGGCACGGACGTAGGTGCAGCGGTACGTCGTCCGGGAGGGCATCCAGGTGGCCGGGTCCTGGTCGCCCTTGGCCTGGTTGACGTTGTCGGTGACCGCGATGAGCTGCGGGCGGGTCAGGTCGTTGGCGAAGGACTGGCGGCGGGAGGTCGTCCAGGAGTCGGCGCCGGAGTCCCAGGCCTCGGCCAGCGGGACCAGGTGGTCGATGTCGACGTCGGACGCGGCGGACCAGGTGGCGCCGTCGTAGACGGAGTACCAGCTGCCGCTGGTCGCGGCGCACGAGGAGTCCTGGACGACGTTCGTGCCGTCGCGCTTGAGGACGACCTCGCGGGTGTTGCAGGCGCCGGACTGGGTGATCCAGTGCGGGAAGAGGTCGCGGTTGTAGCCGGTGCGGTCCTCGGTGGCCACGGTGAGCGAGGCGAGGTAGGTGCGGGCGGTGGCGCCGCTGACGGGGGTGGGGAGGGCGGCGGAGGCGGCCGGGCCGTTGAGAAGCCCGGCCGAGGCTATGAGACCGGTGAGGCCCGCGAGTATGCTGAGCCGTCGACGCGCGTAGAACTTCGGCATGCGAACTCCCTGGTGGGGTGGGGGCGTTGGGCTGCGAGCGAGGGAATGCTCGTCGCGCCGTGTTGCGGGGAGGTGTGCGCCCGGTGAGAAGTTAGTGACGTGTTCATGACATGACAAGGTTCACGGCGGAACTTTTCGCTCCAGGGGTGTCGCGTACCATGGACGGCGCAGAAGGGGAGTAGCTCTTCGCCGGACCGTCGACATACTGCTCAGCTCGTCTGAGCCGGCGCCCGGAGGCAGGTCCTTTCACGGCCCCGCCAGCGAGACCTTCGGCAAGCAGTGCACGCCCGTGCCCCACGGCACGGGTGCCGAGTGTGCTGCCGTGCCGAGGTGTCGCGTCGAAAATTTTCGACAGGTTCAGCACTCTCGGTGGGGCAGCCCCGACCGATAGAGGAACCCTTGATCAGCCTGACCGTGACGGCCGTCGTCTTCGGCGTCGTCTTTCTCGCCGAACTGCCGGACAAGACCGCCCTGGCCGGCCTCGTCCTCGGCACCCGCTATCGCGCCTCCTACGTCTTCGCCGGTGTCGCCGCCGCGTTCGCGCTGCACGTCGCGCTCGCCGTCGCGGCCGGCAGTGTGCTGACGCTGCTGCCGCAGCAGATCGTGCAGGCGCTGACGGGTGTGCTCTTCCTGGGCGGGGCCGCGGTTCTGCTGCTGAAGAAGGGCGAGGACGAGGAGGAGGTCCGCAAGCCGGAGAACCAGTCCTTCTGGAAGGTCTCGGGCGCGGGCTTCATGCTCATCCTGGTCGCCGAGTTCGGCGATCTCACGCAGATCATGACCGCGAACCTGGCCGCCCGCTACGACGATCCGCTCTCCGTCGGCCTGGGCGCGGTGCTCGCGCTGTGGGCGGTGGCCGGGATCGGCATCGTCGGCGGAAAGGCGCTGATGAAGAAGGTGCCGCTGCGGCTGATCACGCAGGTCGCGGCGCTGGTGATGCTGGCTCTCGGGGTGTGGAGCCTGTGGGAGGCCGTGACCGGATGAGCCGGGGCGAGCTGAACGGCGGGTGAACGTCTGCGGGAGGCCCTGGCCGATCCGGGAATTGTTTTGTACCGTGGAGAAACAAAGTGGCTCCCGCCCGTTTTCCCTGACCGGCGGGCGGGGCCGCCTTGTCCCTCCCGGGGGCTGTCGTGCGCCCTCGTCCGCGCCCTGAGCCTTGGAGCTGCCGATGACGGCCACCGCCGTGCTCACCGCCCGCGCCCTCCTGCTGGACATGGACGGCACCCTCGTCAACTCCGACGCCTCGGTCGAACGCGTCTGGCGGCGCTGGTCCGAGCGGCACGGGCTCGACCCGGACGAGGTCATGAAGGTCGTCCACGGACGGCAGGGATACGCGTCGATGGCGCTGTTGCTGCCCGGCCGGCCGATGGAGCAGAACCACGTGGACAACGCCCGGATGCTCGCCGAGGAAACGGCCGACACCGAGGGTGTCGTCCCGATACCCGGGGCGCCGGAGTTCCTCGCCTCGCTGCGGGGGCTGCCGCACGCGCTCGTGACCTCCGCCGACGTTCCGCTGTCGACGGCGCGGATGGCCGCGGCCGGGCTGGAACTGCCCGAGGTGCGGGTGACCGCGGAGTCCGTCGGGGCGAGCAAGCCCGACCCGGAGGGCTTTCTGAAGGGTGCCGCCGAGCTGGGTGTGGCGCCTGAGGACTGTGTGGTGTTCGAGGACTCCGGGGCCGGGATCGCGGCCGGGCGCGCCGCCGGGATGACGGTTGTCGGGGTCGGGTCCCGGGCCGCCTTCCACGAGCCGGACGTGGTGGTGGACGACCTCACGCGGGTGCGCGTGGAGGCTCTGACGGACGGGACGATCCGGCTGCACATCGGGTGAGGAACGCGCCTCAAGTGTCGGACGAGCGGCGTCGTCGTCCGGTCGGTCAGACGTGGGCGGCGATGGTGCGCGCGCACGCCAGGGACTCGGTGTGTGTGGTGTCCACCTCCAGGTCGTAGCTCACGCCCTCGTGCACGACGTGTGCCTGTGCCGCGGCCATGCCCCGGACGCGGTCGCCTCGGGCGATCTCACGCCCCTCGGCGACCGCGCTGTCGCACCTGACGCCGACCCACAGCACGTCGAGTCCGGCCAGGGCCTGCTGCCAGCGTTCCCGGGAGTGCGGTCCGCCGAGGAAGACGTCGTCGACGATGATCCTGGCGCCGGCGCGGGCCATCGCGGCGATGCCCTCGGTCCAGGCCGCGTCCAGTGCGCGGAACTCCGCGCCCACGCTCACCCCGCCGTCCGCCGTGAAGGTGATCCCTCCCTCCGAGCCCCGCATCCTCGCGGGCAGCGCCTCGACGAACGAGTCGACGCCGAAGGCCAGCCACGGGTCCGGCAGCACCTCTTGCAGGCACCGTACGATCCCGGACTTGCCCGAGCTCGAACCGCCGTTGAGAACGATCACCTGTGTGGTCACGGCGTCAGAGTAGGGCGGCCGGGACGGTCATGGCTTCTTGGTTTCCGACTCCAGCTTCGCCCGCGTCTCCCGGTCGTAGACACCGAGGTCGTCGGTCTGGATGCCGCGTGACCACTGGTAATTGCGGACGGCCTCCTCGAGCCGGCTGTCGTAGTCGCCGTCGGGGTCCTCGCCGTACAGGTACAACTGGCGCAGCCGGAGCTGGAGTTCGGTGACCTCCGGCCCGCGGTCGCCGAGGCGCAGGACGGTGGGGCCCTCGTTCTGGCGGGAGTTGTCCGGGGGCGCGTTCTCCGGGCCGGTGGCCGTGGCCGACGGCTGGGGCGCCGACGGGGTGGCCGACTTCGACGGACTGGGCGAGGCGCTCGGCGTGGTCGGCGACGGGGAGGCCGACGGGCTCCGGGTGGCCGACGGCGACGGCGGCGGTGCCGCGGGGGCCGGCGGCGTGGCCTGTGCGCTCCCCGCCGGGGGTGTGGACGCCGCGCTGCTCGACGGAGCGTCCGGCACGCTCGCCCGGAGGTCGTCCGGCAGCGCGGTGTCCCGGGACGGCGCCTCGTAGGAGAACAGCCCGCTCGCGTACCCGGCCGCGGCCACGACGGCGACACAGGCCCCGGCGGCCACACCGAGCAGCGCGCCCCGCCGCCGGCGCCGGGGCCGCGACCCGGGCTCGTCTGATCCCGGCCTGCCCCGGTCCGCCCGCCCGCTGCCGTCGAAAAGCCGCAGGTCGGTGACGCTGGGCTCGGTCGGGGCGGGGGCCAGGGGGGTCGGGAGCGGGGTGGTGGCGGGTGCGGCGGGCAGCCCGGCGCTGCCCGGCGGGGCCGGGGAAGCCGACGGCCCGGTGGGGCCAGGCGTGGCCGGGGTCACCGGCAGCACGGTGGTGTCCGCCGCGACCGGGGTTACCGGCAGCACGGTGGTCGCGTCCGGGTCGACAGGGCGCAGGGGCATGGTCGTGTCGGCGGGGGAGGGCGGTGGCGCGGCACCTTCGGCGGGCGGGGTTTGCCCGGTGGGCGTCACCGGCCGTCGCGGGGTGCCTTCGGCCGCCTGAGCGAAGCCGTCCGTGCGCAGGGGCTCCGCAGGGCGGGTCCGGGGCGGTCGCGGGGCGCCGTCAGTCGTCTGCCCCGGGGGTCGCCGCCGGGTGCCTTCGGTCGCCTGTGCTGAGGCTGGGGCCTGCGAGCTGTCCGTGGGCGACGGCCCGCCGTCCGTGGGCGTTCGCCGCGGGGTGCCGTCGGTCGCCCGGGCGGGGTGCTCGGGGGCCGAGGTCGTTGCGTGCGAGGGTGCGTACGGGCCGTCCGCGCGGGTGGGTCGTGGGGCGTCTTCGGCCGTCGGGGCAGGCGACGTCCGGGCGTGTGCGTGGGCGCCGGAGTGGTTCGCCGGGGACGGTTGTGCGGGGTCGTCGGTGTGCCGGGGCTTCGTCGGGTGGGTCTGGGGCGGTCGCGGGGTGTCGCCGGCCGTCTGCCCCGGGGTTCGCCGCGGGGTGCCTTCGGTTGCCCGGGCGGGGCGCTCGGGGGCCGAGGCCGTTGCGTGGGAGGGTGCGGACGGGCCGTCCGCGCGGGTGGGTCGTGGGGTGTCTTCGGTCGCCCGGGCAGGCGACGTCCGGGCGTGTGCGTGGGCGCCGGAGTGGTTCGCCGGGGACGGCTGTGCGGGGGCGTCGGTGTGCCGGGGCTTCGTCGGGTGGGCCTGGGGCGGTCGCGGGGTGTCGCCGGCCGTCTGTCCCGAGGTCCGCCGCTGGGTGCCTTCGGTTGCCCGCGCGGGCTCCGTGGGTGAGGGCGGGCTGTCCGTGTGCGTTCGCCGCGGGGTGCCTTCGGGCGCCCTGGTGGGGTGCTCAGGGCCCGAGCCCTTCGCGTGCCAGAGCGTGGTCGGAACGTCCGCACGGGTGCGTTGTGGGGCGTCTTCGCCGGAGTGGTTCGCCGGGGACGGTTGTGCGGGGTCGTCGGTGTGCCGGGGCTTCGTCGGGTGGGCCTGGGGCGGACGCGGGGTGTCGTCGGCTGTGCGCCCAGGGGCTCGGCGCGGGGCGCCTTCGGCCGCCCGCGCCGGTGTCTCGCCGTGTGAGGACTCCGCGGGCGTGGGCGGGCCGGCCGCGCGGTTTCGCATGGCGCCTTCGGCTGCCCGCGTGGCGGCGTCGGTGCGTGTGGGCGAGGCCGCCGCAGAGGGGGCGCCTGGGACGCGCTCGTCCTCAGAGGGCTCCGAAGCCGTTTCCGGCGTGAGCTCGACGTACGGGCGGATGCGGAGTGGGTCGAAGTCCTCCGCCGCTGCCGCCTCCGTCGTGCGGGCGTTGCGGAGGGCCTCCGCGGCGCGGTGGGTGCAGGTGCAGGACGGGGTGTTGTCCGGCTGTCTGGGCGTGCCGCACTCCGGGCACGGGTGGCCGTTCGGCTGTTCCACGCGTTCCTCCCTCCCCTCGCGAACTCCAGCTCCCCTCGCGAACTCCAGAGATTATCCAGATCTTCTCCACAGCGTGGACGGCCAGCTCCCGGAATGAAAGCTTCCAAAAGGACTCGGCGGGCCATACCGCGTCACACCGGTCACGATGGAAAATGTCACAGGACCCTCGGGAGGTCTCATGGCCGGGCATGCGCACGTCACGAAGGCATCGGACCAGGGAGCCGCCGTCCAGGAGCAGGTGCCCGGGAACGTCCTGGTCTCCATCGGCGCCCTGCTCCTCGGGATGCTGCTCGCCGCCCTCGACCAGACCATCGTGTCGACCGCGCTGCCCACCATCGTCAGCGACCTCGGCGGCATGGACCACCTGTCCTGGGTGGTCACCGCCTACCTGCTGGCCGCGACCGCCGCGACCCCGCTGTGGGGCAAACTCGGCGACCAGTACGGCCGGAAGCGGCTGTTCCAGACGGCGATCGTGATCTTTCTCATCGGCTCCGCGCTGTGCGGTGCGGCGCAGGACATGACCCAGCTCATCGTCTTCCGGGCCGTGCAGGGCCTCGGCGGCGGCGGGCTGATGGTGTTGTCGATGGCCGTCGTCGGGGATCTCGTGCCGCCTCGTGAACGCGGGCGCTACCAGGGGCTGTTCGGTGCCGTGTTCGGCGCGACCAGTGTGCTCGGGCCGCTGCTCGGCGGACTGTTCACCCAGCACGCGAGCTGGCGTTGGGTGTTCTACGTCAATCTGCCCGTCGGGGTCGTCGCGCTCGCCGTGATCGCGGCCGTGCTGCACATTCCGCGCCGGACACAGCGGCACGTCATCGACTACCTCGGCACGTTCCTCATCGCGGCCGTCGCCACCTGCCTGGTGCTCGTCGCCTCCCTCGGGGGCACGACCTGGGGGTGGGGATCCGCGCAGATCGTCGCGCTCGCGGTGCTGGGCGTCGTCCTCGCCGTCGCCTTCGTGGCCGTCGAGCGGCGGGCCGCCGAACCCGTCCTGCCGCTGAAGCTCTTCCGCGTCCGCACCTTCACCCTCGCCGCCGTGATCAGCCTCGTCGTCGGCTTCGCCATGTTCGGCGCGATGACCTACCTGCCGACGTTCCTCCAGGTCGTGCAGGGCATCAGCCCGACCATGTCCGGTGTGCACATGCTGCCGATGGTGCTGGGACTGCTGCTGGCCTCCACGGCCTCCGGGCAGATCGTCAGCCGGACCGGCCGCTGGAAGGTGTTCCCGATCGCCGGCACCGGCGTCACCACCCTCGGGCTGCTCCTGCTCCACCAGCTCGACGAGCACAGCTCCACCGCCGAGCTGAGCGGCTTCTTCTTCGTCTTCGGACTCGGCCTCGGCCTGGTGATGCAGGTCCTCGTGCTCATCGTGCAGAACGCCGTCCCGTACGAGGACCTGGGCGTCGCCACCTCCGGCGCCACCTTCTTCCGCTCCATCGGAGCCTCGTTCGGCGTGGCCGTCTTCGGCACGGTCTTCGCGGGCCGGCTCGGCGACCAGCTCACGGACGCCCTCCGGGGGACCCCGCTGCCGCCCGGAGTCTCCGTGGGCACGCTGGAGGCCGACCCGCGCGGCATCGCCGCCCTGCCGCCCGGCCTGCGCCCGCCGGCCCTGCACGCGTACTCCGTGGCCATCACGGACGTCTTCCTGTACGCCGCCCCGGTCGCGCTCCTCGGCTTCGTGCTGGCCTGGTTCCTGAAGGAGGACCGGCTGCGCGGCTCGGTCACCGCGCCCGACGTCACGGAGACCCTGGCCAGCAACCCCGTCGAGCGGTCCTCGTACGACGAGGTGTGCCGTGCGCTGTCGGTGCTCGGCACCCGCGCGGGGCGGCGCGAGATCTACCGGGAGATCACCGCCCGGGCGGGCTACGACCTGCTGCCCGCGGCGAGCTGGATGCTGCTGCGGATCAGGCGGTACGGCTCGGTGGAGCCGGCCGTGCTGGCCGAGCGGGTGCCGGTGTCGCTGCCCGTGATCATGGAGGCCGCACGCCAGGTCGAGGAGCGCAGACTCGCCGTGCGCACCGGCCTCGACATGGTCCTGACCGACCGGGGACGCGAGGTCGCCGAGCGGCTGGCACGGGTCCGTGAGGAGTCCCTGGCCGAGCTGCTCGGCGACTGGTGGGGGCCGGACCGGCCGACCGATCTGGTCCAACTCGTGCGGGAGTTGAACGGCGAACTGTGCGGCTCGCGGCGGGAGCGGCCGGACGCCGAGCGCGCGTATGCCGGGCGGCCGGCCGAGCGGGTGGGCTGAGAAAGGCGAGGACGCTGGTTCAGGCGAGAACGCTGGTTCAGGCGAGGTGCTTGGTGAACCAGTGCTCGGCGTACTCGTCGTCGTTGTGCGGCTCGGTCTCCTCGTAGCCGAGCCGGGCGTACAGGGCGCGGGCCTCGACGAGGTCGCCGCGGGTGTCGAGGATCATCCGCCGGGCACCGAGCGCGCGGGCGGCGTCCTCGGCGGCCCGGACGAGCAGCGCGGCACCGCCCTTGCCGCGCAGCGACTCGTGCAGGAAGACCCGCTTGAGCTCGGCGGTCGTGCCGTCCAGCAGCCGTACGCCCGCGGTGCCGGCCGGCTCACCGCCGTACCGGGCGACCAGCAACTGCCCGCGAGGTGGCGCGAGATCGGCCCCCGGCTCCTTGGCGATCTCCCGTTCCAGCTCGTCCGGGTCGGTCCGGCGCCCCTCGTGCAGCAGGTACCAGCGGTCGCTGACCTCGGTGTAGTAAGCCCGCCACAGGGCGGCGGCGACGGGGGAGTCGTACGGTTCCGGGGCCACGGTCCAGGTCATGACCGGCATTCTCCGCTGGGGCCACAGCGGGTCCGCAACCCGATAACCCCGGGCGTGCCGGGCCCGGGCGCCGTTTGGGGCCCTGCTTCCGGGCTACCCGGTCGGCGAACCGGCTCGCGAGGAGAGCCGGTTGGGCCGAGAACCCGGAAGGCATTCATGTCCACTGGCCTGATCATTGCTCTGATCGTGATCGCGGCGGTCGTCGTCATCATCGCGGCCGCCATGACCCTGCGCGCCCGAGGGGCTCGGCGCGGCCCGAGCCTGAAGCGGCGCTTCGGACCCGAGTACGACCTGGCCGTCGCCCGGCACGACGGTGACGCCAAGGCCGCCGAACGCGAGCTGGCCGAGCGCGTGGAGCGCCACGGTGAGCTGCGTGAACGCGCGCTGGAGCCGGCGCAGCGCGAGCAGTACGAGGCGCGCTGGACGGCCGCTCAGGAGCGGTTCGTCGACTCGCCGCGGGAGGCGGTCGCCGAGGCGGACCGGCTGCTCGCCGAGCTCGCCGGTGCCCGCGGCTTCCCGGACGGCGGGCAGTACGAGGAACAGCTCGCCGCGCTGTCCGTGCACCACGCCCACCACGTGGACGGCTACCGGCGCGTGCACCGCGCGGCGCACCTGCGCGCGGACGACGCCCGGGACGGCGGCACCGGTACGGAAGACATGCGTGAGGCCATGGTGGCGGCCCGCGCCCTGTTCGAGGAGCTGGTGCGGCCGGCCCGCCACGACGGCGGAGACCACGTCGCCGGCCCGCACCTGGGCGGACGCCACGAGGGCGGACGGCACAAGGCCGGGCTGAACGGCGGCCGCAAGGCCACCGCCGGCCGCGGCGGGCACATGCCGTGGGCGATGCACCGACGTCAGGCGAAGGAGAGTTGAGATCGATGTCCGACATGACCCGACCGCCCGGCGACGAGACCCCCGACGTCCGCCGCTCGCCCGTCGGCCCTGACGCCCGCGGCGCGTCCGTCGGCCCTGAGGCTCGCGGCTCGTCCGTCGGCCCTGAGGCTCGCGGCGCGTCCGTCGGCCCTGAGGCTCGCGGCGCGTCCGTCGGCCCCGACGCCCGTGGTGAGACCGCCCTGGGCACCGGCCACGGCACGACGCCGCACCAGGGCCACGCCGGCACGCCCGGCACCCACGCGGACCGTGGCGCAGCGCAGGACACGCACCTGCTCCCGCACGACGAGTCCGACAAACTCGTCTCGCAGTTGCACCACGCCGTCGCCGAGTTCGTCGACGCGCCCCGGGCCGCCGTCGAGGAGGCCGACCACGTGCTGGAGGAGATCGCGGCCCGGTTCACCGAGGCCGTGACCCAGCGCCGCCGCACCCTGCGCCACTCCTGGCAGTCGGTGGAGGGCGGCGAGGGCAAGCCCGTGTCGAGCGGCGACACCGAGCAGCTCCGGCTGGCCCTGAAGGACTACCGGGAGCTGGCGGAACGGCTGCTGCACGTGTGAGCTGACCCGTTCACCGGCCCGCCCGGCGCTCCCGCCATTGCCGTACGACGTCCTCGACGTCGTACGGCTTCTTACCGAGCGGGGGCCCGGGCGGCGGCTTGAACATCATGTCGCGGATCTTGTCGTTGATCTCGCCGATGATCTTCCTGACGGCCTGCTCCGAGGGAGCCGCGTACGCGGCCAGGAGCGCGTCCTCCGCCTCCTTGCGCAGCGCCAGTGTCGGCGGCAGGACCGACAGGCCCTCGCGGGCCATCTTCCGCTTGACCCACCACAGTTCGTCGTAGGTGGCGTCCACATCGGCCGGCAGCGGTTTGCCCGCCCCCGGCAGCCGCTCGAACTCCCCGCGTGTCTCCGCGTCACGGATCTGCTTGTCGACCCAGGACTCGAAGTCGACGCCGGGTGGCTTTCGCTCGGTCATGAACCCATTGTGCCGGACACCGCGCAGCCGGGCGTTCTATCATGCGGCGGGCTTGCAGTCCCACCAGGACGTCTCAGGAGGAGCGCACGTGCTCGAACTCACCATGGCCGCCGTCTCCGCGGCGGAGGAGGGTGCCACGGCCGGCATGCTCATGGCCGACGCGCCCAGCGAGCCGGGCGCCGTGCTGCGGGTGGGCCGCGACAAATCGGTGTGCCGGCTCTCCACGCCGGACGACTGGCTGTTCGTCTCCCGCGTCCACCTGGAGTTCCTGTGCGGGCCCGACGGGACCTGGCAGCTGACCTGGCTGCGCGGTTCCCAGCCCGACCCGTCCTCCGAAGTACGGCTCACGGTGGGGGAGTACGCCCAGCCCCTCGCCTACGGCGGCACCGTCCCGCTGCCCAGGGGCGGCAGCGGCGAGGTCATCGTCCAGGACCGCACCGCCCCGCGCAGCGTCAACGTCGGTTTCTTCCACGAGGTGTGACGCCGGGGGTCAGGCCAGCACCCGCGCCAGCGCGAACCCGTCGTACCCCTTCATACCGACCGTCTGGATCGCCGTGCCGCTCAACCGCGGGTGGCTGCCGATCAGTTCGATCGCGGCGCGGGTGCCCGTCACGTCCGGTGCCGTGCTCGCCGCGTCGGTCACGCGGCCGCCGCGGACGACGTTGTCGAGGACGATCAGGCTGCCCGTGCTGGTGAGCTTCACGGCCCACTCCACGTAGTGCGGGTTGTTGGCCTTGTCGGCGTCGATGAAGACCAGGTCGAAGGGGGGCGGGTTCTCGTCGGCCAGCTTGGGCAGCGACTCCAGGGCCGGACCCACCCGGACCTCGACGAGCTTGTCCAGGCCCGCGCGGGCGATGTTGCGGACGGCGACCTCGGCGTGCCTGGGGTCGTACTCCAGGGAGACCAGCCGTCCGTCGGCGGGCAGGGCGCGGCCCAGCCAGATGGTGCTGTAGCCGCCGAGCGTGCCGATCTCCAGGATGTGGCGGGCGCCCTGGATCTGGGCCAGGAGCTGGAGGAGCTTGCCCTGGTTGCCCGCGACGTTGATGTGCGGAAGCCCGGCGGCGTCGCTGTCGCGCAGGGCGGCCGCCAGGGCTTCGTCGTCCGGGGCGAGGTGGGCGGTGAAGTAGGCGTCGACCTCGTCCCAGACGTGCGACTCGCTCATGCACCTCTACCTTTCGTACGCATAGTTAGCATCCCTAACTACTGGCGTGACGAAGATACGTGGTGCATCGCTTCGCTGTCAGGGGGATTTCCCCCCGGCGTGTCTCAGCCCGTCACGGAGGGCGCCGAGCCCGGCAGCGGACGCCCGGCCGACTCCGCCATGCGCCACACGGCGAAACCGCCGATGACGGCCGCGGCCATCATGTAGTACGCGGGCATCATCATGTTCCCGGTGGCGCCGATCAGGGCCGTGACCACCAGCGGCGTCGTGCCGCCGAACAGGGACACGGAGACGTTGAAGCCGATGGACAGGGAGCCGTAGCGGACCTTCGTCGGGAACAGCGCCGGGAGCGCCGAGGGCATGGCCGCCGTGAAGCAGACCAGCAGCAGGCCGAGGGCGCCCATGCCGAGCGCGACCGCGAGCAGGCTGCCCTCGCGGATCAGCAGCAGGGCCGGGACGGACAGCAGCAGGAAGCCCGCGCAGCCGGTGGCGATCACCGGGCGGCGGCCGACGCGGTCGGTCAGCGCGCCGGCGAACGGCTGGACGATCATCATCAGGGCCATCACGCCCAGGACGACGAGCAGGCCGTGCGTCTCGTCGTAGTGGAGCTGACCGGTCAGGTAGCTCGGCATGTACGACAGCAGCATGTAGTCGGTGACGTTGAAGACCAGCACCAGGCCGACGCAGAGCAGCAGCGCGCGCCACTGGCCGGTGATCATCTCGCGCAGCGGCACCTTGGGCCGGTTGGTCTCGGCCTTCTCGACCTCGGCCGCGAACGCGGGGGTCTCCTCCAGTCGCAGTCGCAGGTAGAGGCCGATGATGCCCATCGGGCCGGCGATCAGGAACGGGATGCGCCAGCCCCAGGAGGTCAGGTCGTCGGCGGACAGCAGGGCCGTCATCACCGTGACCAGGCCGGCGCCGCCGATGTAGCCGGCGAGCGTGCCGAACTCCAGCCAGCTGCCGAGGAAGCCGCGCCGCTTGTCGGGGGCGTACTCGGCGATGAAGGTGGACGCGCCCGCGTACTCACCGCCGGTGGAGAAGCCCTGCACCAGGCGGGCCACCAGCAGCAGGACCGGCGCGCCGACACCGATCGTCGCGTACGACGGGATCAGACCGATCGCGAAGGTGCCCGCGGCCATCATGATCATGGTGAGGGCGAGGACCTTCTGGCGGCCGACGCGGTCGCCGAGCGGGCCGAAGACCATGCCGCCGAGCGGGCGGACCAGGAAGGCCGCCGCGAAGGCGCCGAACGTGGAGAGCAGCTGTGCGGTGGGGTTGCCCGAGGGGAAGAAGACCTTGCCCAGCGTGACCGCGATGTAGCTGTAGACACCGAAGTCGAACCATTCCATCGCGTTGCCCAGCGCCGCCGCCTTCACGGCGCGCTTGACGAGCGCGGGGTCGGTGACGGTGGTGCCCGGGGTTTTCGCTGCGCGGCTCTTCAGGCCGGACGCGGGAGCGACGACTGAGACAGTCGACAAGACTCGCTCGCCTACCTTTCGACGGGGACAGGGACGCGGTCCGCGCGGCGGCGCTGTCGTACGGGCCGAAAAGCGACGATAGGCGACGAAAAGCCCTTTACGGGCGGTAGGCCTTTCGTTGCAGGATGCATCTAAACACCGGCTATGCAGGCACGTATGCCCGGCCGGGAGCGGTTCCCACGAGATCTTGATGTGATCCTTCTCGCGTCACGAGAGGCAACCACCCGCCCCGCGCACTATCGTCAACCGGACGAAGCGGGCGTAACGGGTAGAAGGCCTACGAGGCGTGACGAATGCGGAGCGCAGCGGACGACCGACGGAAGCCTTCGGAGCGACAGCCGTCGGCCGGACCCGCACACGCCTGCGCGTGGCCTGTCTGGGGCTGTGGCTGATTGTCGCCGCCCTCGCCGCACGGCAGGTGACCGTCGTTCTCGGCACACCGCGCGGCGAGCGGCTGACGGATCTGGCGACCTGGGTCGGGCCGAACGGCGTCCTGCACGTGAACGGCTCCCTCTACGACTCGACCCGTTTCACCGGTACCCCCTTCGGCGGGCTCGCCCTCAAACCCCTCACCCGTTCGGCCGAACAGGCCCTCGGCTGGGGCTGGACCTTCGGCACGCTGCTGCTGGTCGTCGCCCTCGGCCTGATCGCCGCCCGCGCCCTGCCCCAGCCCATCGGCCGCCGCACGGCCCTCCTGGCCGCCCCCGTCGCCATCGGCCTGCTCATGCTGTCCCTGCCGGTCCGCAACACCCTGTGGCTCGGCCAGACCAGCATCATCCCGGTCCTGCTCGTCCTGCTGGGCTGCTTCACCGCCCGGGGCCAGCGGACCAGCGGCCTTCTCATCGGCGTCGCGGCAGCGCTCCAGCCCACCCTGCTGCTCTTCACGCCCCTGCTGTGGTGCACCGGCCGCAGACGCGCCGCGCTCTCCGCCGGCGTCACCTTCGCCGCCTGCACCGGGCTGGCCTGGACGGTGCTGCCGCACGACTCCTACCGCTACTGGGTCCACCACATGGCGGGCGTCGGCCTCGGCGGCCCGGCCGACGACCTCGCCAACCAGTCCCTGCACGGCGCCCTGCTGCGGCTCGGCCTGACCGGCCCCCTGGAGGTCGCGCTCTTCCTGACGCTCGGCGCGGCCGTCGCCGCCCTGGCCCTGCGCCGCGCCGTGCGCTGCTTCGGCGACGGCCAGCTCCTCCTCGCCGTCGCGATCACCGGTTGCGCCGCGATCGCCGTCTCGCCCACGGCCTGGCAGCACCAGCTGCTGTGGGTGCTGCTCGCGGTCGTCGGCCGGGCCGGCAGACGCGCCTCGGACCGGTACGTCTGGCCGGTCACCGTCATCCTGGTCATGACCCTGCCGACCAGGATGCTGCTGCCGGACATGCAGGCGCTGGACCCGCTGCGCACCAACCTCGTCCTGCTCGCCGCCGTCGCCGCCGCCACGGCCGTGCCGTTCCTCTCCCGCACCTCCCCGCACTACCAGTCACCGCTGCCGACCGAGTACGCCCCCGCCGTACCGGCCCGCTTCAGGCACGTCCCGCTCGTGCCCTTCCTGCGCCGGGTCCTCACCAGGCCGAACCTCCTCCTGGAGCTCCTCCTCATCCGGGTCACCTACGCCGCCTACGCCCGGGTCCGGCTCGCCGCGACCGGCGGGAGCAACTCGGCGGGCCGGGCCGAGGCCGAGGAGAACGGCCGGCAGATCCTCGGCCTGGAACGGGCCCTGCACATCGACATCGAGCACTGGGCCAACCGCACCGTCGTCACGATCGACCGGCTGCGGGACTTCTTCGACTACTACTACACGTCGATGCACTTCATCGTCCCGCTGAGCGTCCTCGCCGTCCTGTACTGGCGCCGCCCGGCCGACTACCGCTGGGCCCGCTCAGCCCTGGGCTTCGCCACCCTGCTCGCCCTGGTCGGCTTCTGGCTCTACCCGCTGGCCCCGCCCCGTCTGATGCCGACGCTCGGCTTCGTCGACACCGTCCACGGCGTCCAGGACTTCTCCCAGCCCGACTACGGCACGCTCACGTCCCTGACCAACCAGTACGCGGCGATGCCGTCGCTGCACTTCGGCTGGTCGCTGTGGTGCGGTGTCGTCATCGCCGTCCTGACGCGCCGCTGGTGGGTCAAGGCCCTGGGGATGCTGCACCCGCTGCTCACCGCTTCCTCGATCGTCACGACCGGGAACCACTGGGTGCTGGACGCGGCCGGGGGAGCGGTGGTCGTGGGCGCGGGCTTCGCGCTGACGTACGTGCTGTCGGGGCCCCGGGCGCCCACGGCCCGCCCGCGGCGGGAGCCCTACGACTCCAGATACCTCAGGACCGCCAGGATCCGCCGGCTGTAACCGGTGGTGTGCGACAGCTCCAGCTTGTCGAAGATCATGTTGAGGTTCTTCTCCACCGAGCTCAGGGAGATGTGCAGCTTGTGCGCGATCGCCGTGTTGGTGTGGCCCTGGGCGAGGGCTTCCAGGACACTGCGTTCGCGGGGTGTGAGGCGGGTCAGCGGATCTCCGTGCGTCGTGCGGATGACCAGCTGGCGCACCACCTCGGGATCGAGGGCCGCACCGCCCGCATGGATGCGTTCCAACGCGTCCAGGAACTCCTCGACCTGAGCGACCCGGTCCTTCAGGAGGTATCCCACCCGTTCCGCGCTGGAGGCCAGCAGCTGCGCCGCATAGTTGCGCTCGATGTGCTGAGACAGCAGCAGTACGCCGACCTCCGGCCACCGCTCGCGGATCTCCAGCGCCGCACGCAGCCCCTCGTCGGTGTGCGTCGGAGGCATCCGGATGTCGAGGACGACGACGTCGGGTCGCCGCAGGGCCATCTCCTCGGGCAGAGAGCCGGCGTCACCGAACGCGCCCAGAATCTCGTGGCCCTCTTCGGCGAGGAGCCGGACCAGCCCCTCGCGCAGCAGGGTCGAGTCCTCGGCGATCATCAGGCGCATGGCAGCTCCGCGGTGATGGTGGTGGGGCCCCCTTCGGGGCTGTCGACGCGCAGGATGCCATCCAGCGCGGCCACCCGGCCGTGCAGCCCGCTCAGCCCGCTGCCCGAAGGGTTCGCGCCGCCCTTGCCGTTGTCCTGGACCTGCACCGCGAGCACGCCGCCACGCAGCACCACCCGCACCGAGACGGCCGTGGCACGGGAGTGCTTGGCCGCGTTGGTCACGGCCTCCGACACCACGAAGTACGCAGCGGTCTCCACTGGCTGCGGCAGGTCGCCACCGACCTCGAACTCCGTGCGGACGGGGATGGCGCACCGCTCGGACACACCGCCCAGCGCCTCCTCGAGTCCCAAGCTGTCCAGCGCCGAGGGATAGACACGCCAGGCCACTTCGCGCAGCTCTGCGAGGATGTCCTGGGCCTCCTGGTGCGCTTGGCGCACCAGTGCGCCCGCGCGCTCGGTGTCGCCGCGCCCCCGGCGGGCACGGCCGAGCAACATGGCTAGTGCCACCACACGCTGCTGGATCCCGTCATGCAGATCCCGCTCGATGCGCCGGCGTTCGGCGTCCACGGCCCGTACGACGGCCGCCCGGCTGGCGGCCAGTTCGCGGACGCGCTGCCGCAGCAGCTCCTGCTCGGAGGGGCCGAAGCACTCATGGGCCATCCGCGCGTCCAGCTCGGCGAGCGAGTGCAGCCCTTGCAGGTCGAGGAAGAGCAGCACCCCGCCGAGGACCACCTGCCCCGTCACGTCGTGCCAGCGGAGGCTTCCCTGGAGCATGCCCCTCATGAGCACTCCCGCCAGCACGACACCGAAGGCGAGCAGGGCGACGACGACACTGCACACCAGCCCCGCGAGCGAGCGGACCGCCAGATAGCGCAGGAGCCTCTGGCCGGACACGTCGTAGTGCTCGGGGAAGCGGTCGCCGAAGAAGGCGGACCGGCGAGCTCGCTCCAGGACCGCCAACCGGCGGACTCCGGCCATGAGGACGTCGAGGGCGCCGGCCCGGGTGAGCGGCCACAGCAGAAAGGGGCCGAGGGCGGTGCCGACAGCGAGGAAGTAAAGGAAGCCGAGCAGAGCCGTGGCGCAGCCGAGGAGCGTACCGATGCTCCGACTCGGCCAGGAGGGTGGCCGGATGGGCGTGACGTCGTCCTCGCCGGAGTCCCCCTGCACGGGCACCGAGCGTAGTGCGGCCGCGCATACGGAGCAAGATCGCTCAGGTGGTGCGGGAGGCGCGACCCTCGTGGGGGAGTGCCTGTGCCGGGTCATGAAGTGCGGCGGTGCCGGGGATGGTTGCGGCCACGCAGCCGTACGGCCACGTACGCCAGGAGGGCGACGACCACCAGGACCAGTACCCCCTTGGACAGGACCCCGACGTAGGTCTCCACGACCTCCCACTGGTCCCCCAACCAGTAACCGGCCATCACCAGCACGGAGTTCCAGATCAGGCTGCCGAGCGTGGTCAGCATGACGAACAGGGGCAGGGGCATGCGCTCCACCCCGGCGGGGACGGAGATGAGGCTGCGGAAGATCGGCACCATGCGGCCGAGGAAGACCGCCTTGGTGCCGTGCCTCTCGAACCACCGCTCTGTGCGCTCCAGGTCGGAAGCCTTCACCAGGGGCAGCTTCGCCCAGATCGCACGCATGCGTTCACGGCCGAAGAGCATGCCGATCCAGTAGAGGACCACGGCCCCCGCAACCGAGCCGAGCGTGGTCCAGAACAGCGCTGAGGCCAGGGTGAGAACCCCTTGCCCGGCGGCGAACCCGGTCAGCGGGAGGATCACCTCGCTCGGCAGCGGTGGGAAGAGGTTCTCCAGCGCGATGGCCAGGCCGGCTCCTGGACCACCCATGGTGTCGACGAGATCGGCGGCCCAGCCCGCGATGCCGTCGGCGGGTTCCTGCGGCAGAGCCATGGATGTGAGGTGCACGTGGGTCTCCAAGCTGGCGGGGTCGGGCGCCCGGGGCAAGCGCCCCGACTTCCCTTCAAGCTAGAAACCACAGGTCAACGGCGGTATGAGGATTGCCGTGCGGTCCAGTACGGTTTTCCGCACTACTCACCCTGCGGAAAACCGCACTCCTGAGTGACGGACTCGGCCCCGCATTCGAACCACACGGTCTTGCCGCCCCCGCGCCACGGCGACACGCCCCACTTGTCGGCCATCGCGTCGAGCAGGAGCAGCCCCCGGCCGCCCTCGGCCTCCGGCTCCGGCCGGGCCGGGGAGACGGGCAGTTGATCACTGCCGTCCGTCACCTCGACCCGCACCCCGGCCGGCTGCCGCAGCAACAGCAGCGCGCAGCGGCGGTCCGGGACGTGCTGTACGACGTTCGCCAGCAACTCGGTCACGCCCAGCTCGACGGCGTCCGACAGCTCGGGCATGCGCCACTCTTCGAGGAAGGAGCGGACGATACGGCGGACGTGGCGGGGGGCGTGTTCACCGACGGTGAGGCGCATCGTGTACTGGGCGGGAATGTATTCGTTCACGGGACGAGGCTGACGTGCCGTGACTACTCTGGGCTACGGAACGGATACAACCGGTCCGGTGGTGGACCGAGTTGCGTGAGAGGGGCTCTGCGTGACCAACATCAACGCCCTTGACCCGGGTGCTTCTCCGCTCGATTACTACGGCTACGAGCTGCGGCGGCACAGGGAGGCGGCGGGCCTGACGCTGAAGCAGCTCGGGGGAATCCTCAACTACACCGGCTCGTTGGTGGGCCAGATCGAGACAGCACGGAAGGTTCCGACGCCGGAGTTCAGTGAACGGGCCGATGCGGCGCTGGGCACGGACGGCTTGTTCTCCCGGCTGGTCGAACTGGTGCTGCGCAGTCGGCTCCCGGCCTGGTTCCAGCAGGTGGCCGAGCTGGAGATGCGGGCAACTGAGGTCTGCTCCTTCCAGACGCACATGATTCTCGGGCTGCTTCAGACCCAGGGATACGCGCAGGCTGTGCTCGGCGCGCTTGACCGGAGCGACCTCGAAGACCGCACGGCAGTCCGCCTGGCTCGTCAACGCGTCTTCGAGAAGGGGGATGCGCCGGTCTTCTGGGCTGTCCTCAGCGAGGCCGCGCTGCACTTGGAGATCGGTGGCCCGGAGGTCATGCGTGAGCAACTGGCCCACCTGTTGTCGTTCGAGGACAACCCCCGGATCAACATCCAGGTGCTGCCGTTCTCGGTCGGTGCTCACGCGGGACTGCAAGGCTCGTTCGACGTCTACCGTTTTACGAGCGACCCCACCATCGTCTACACGGAGGGGTACGGCAGCGGGCATCCGACCGCGAACCCGGACACCGTCAGGGAGTGTTCGCTCCGTTACGATCACCTCCGGGCCGCCGCGCTTTCCCTCACCGACTCGGCGGAGCTCATCCGGCGCGTAATGGAGGATCGCTATGGAGATGCAGTGGCGTAAGTCGACGTACAGCGGCGACCAGGGCGGCCAGTGCCTCGAAGTCGCACATACTCCGGAGGCCGCTGTGGCAATACGCGACTCAAAGAACCCGGCGGGACCGATCCTCACGCTCGACCCCGCCACGTTCACCACGTTCATCAACTGGACGACTACAACCGCTGAATGATCGTGCCGGTGGCCAAACCGCCCCCCGCACACATCGTGATCAGCGCGAACTCCTTGTCCGCGCGCTCCAGTTCGTGAAGTGCCGTCGTGATGAGCCGGGCCCCGGTGGCCCCCACCGGGTGCCCGAGCGCGATCGCGCCGCCGTTCACGTTCACCTTCTCCAGGTCCTGCTCGAATACCCGCGCCCAGCTCAGTACGACGGACGCGAACGCCTCGTTGATCTCCACGAGGTCGATGTCCTTCAGGGACATCCCGGCCTTGCCCAGCACGGCCTTGGTCGCGTCGATCGGCCCGTCGAGATGGAAGTGGGGGTCGGCGCCCACCAGGGCCTGGGCCACGATCCGGGCCCGGGGGCGCAGCTTCAGGGCGCGAGCCATCCTCTTCGACGCCCACATGATCGCCGCCGCCCCGTCGGAGATCTGCGACGAGTTGCCGGCCGTATGGACCGCCGTCGGCATGATCGGCTTCAGCGCGGCCAGTCCGTCCGCCGTCGTGTCGCGCAGGCCCTCGTCCTTGTCGACCAGGCGCCACATGCCCTGCCCGGCGTGCTGCTCCTCCTCGGTCGTCGGGACCTGGACCGCGAACGTCTCTCGTTTGAAGCGCTCCTCCGCCCAGGCGTGGGCGGCCCGCTCCTGGGAGGCGAGGCCCAGGGCGTCGACGTCCTCGCGGGTCAGGCCGCGGTGACGGGCGATGCGCTCGGCGGCCTCGAACTGGTTGGGCAGGTCGACGTTCCACTCGTCGGGGAACGGCTTGCCCGGCCCGTGCTTCGAGCCCGACCCGAGCGGCACCCGGGACATCGACTCCACCCCGCAGGAGATGCCGACGTCGATCACGCCCGTGGCGACCATGTTGGCCAGCATGTGGGAGGCCTGCTGGGAGGACCCGCACTGCGCGTCCACGGTCGTCGCGGCCGTCTCGTAGGGGAGCCCCATCGTGAGCCAGGCCGTGCGCGCGGGGTTCATGGACTGCTCGCCGGCGTGAGTGACCGTACCGCCGACGATCTGCTCGACGCAGTCGGCCGGGATACCGGTGCGGCCGAGGAGTTCGCGGTACGTCTCGCCCAGGAGGTAGGCGGGGTGCAGGTTGGCGAGCGCGCCGCCGCGCTTGCCGATGGGGGTGCGTACGGCTTCGACGATCACGGGTTCGGCAGCCATGGGTGCGGGTCCTCTCCGGGAGGCTACGCGGAACTAGTACGCGTTCTAGTTCTGCCTGCAGTGTGCTGAGGGCTGCTCACCGACCGCAAGAGTCGTGCGGGTAATTCAGGGGCCCGTGCCTCTTGCTACTTGTAGAACCCGTTACTACCGTCACCGCAACTCCGCACAGCTGATGGGCCGTCAGAATCAGAGTCGGTACGAGTGGTGGGAGCCGCCCATGTCCTGTCCCGCGCTGCCCGACGGGTTCGACTTCACCGACCCCGACCTGCTGCACAGCCGCGTGCCCCTGCCCGAGTTCGCCGAGCTGCGCCGGGTGGAGCCGGTCTGCTGGGTGCCGCAGCCGGTGGGTCTCGCCGGCTTCCAGGACGAGGGATACTGGGCGGTCACCCGGCACGCCGACGTCAAGTACGTCTCCACGCACCCGGAGTTGTTCTCGTCGTACCTCAACACGGCGATCATCCGCTTCAACGAGCACATCGAGCGCGACTCCATCGACGCGCAGCGGTTCATCCTGTTGAACATGGACCCGCCTGAGCACACGCGGGTGCGGCAGATCGTGCAGCGCGGGTTCACGCCTCGGGCGATCCGCGCGCTGGAGGAGCGGCTGCGGGCCCGTGCCCACGCGATCGTGGCGAACGCCGGCGCGCACACCGGCCCCTTCGACTTCGTCACCCAGGTCGCCTGCGAACTGCCCCTCCAGGCGATAGCCGAGCTGATGGGCGTGCCGCAGGAGGACCGGGACAAGATCTTCGACTGGTCCAACAAGATGATCGCGTACGACGATCCCGAGTACGCCATCACCGAGGAGGTCGGCGCCGAGTCGGCCACGGAGATCATCGCCTACGCGATGAACATGGCCGCCGACCGCAAGCAGTGCCCCGCCCACGACATCGTCACGCAACTGGTCGCGGCGGAGGACGAGGGCAACCTCAACTCCGACGAGTTCGGCTTCTTCGTGCTGATGCTGGCCGTCGCCGGCAACGAGACCACCCGCAACGCCATCACCCACGGCATGCACGCCTTCCTCACCCACCCCGAGCAGTGGGAGCTGTACAAGAGGGAGCGGCCGTCGACGACGGCGGAGGAGATCGTGCGCTGGGCGACCCCGGTCGCCGCCTTCCAGCGCACCGCCACCCAGGACACCGAGCTGGGCGGCAAACTGATCCGCAAGGGCGATCGGGTGGGGCTGTTCTACGCCTCCGCCAACCACGACCCCGAGGTCTTCGACGAGCCGGACGCCTTCGACATCACCCGCGACCCCAACCCCCACCTCGGTTTCGGCGGTGGCGGCCCGCACTACTGCCTGGGCAAGTCCCTCGCCGTGCTGGAGATCGACCTCATCTTCAACGCCGTCGCCGACACCATGCCGGGCCTTCAACTGGTCGAGGAACCCCGCCGGTTGAGGTCGGCGTGGATCAACGGGGTGAAGGAACTCCGGGTTCGGTCCCGGTAGCGGTCAGTGCGGTTGGCGTAGTCCCGCGACGAGGAGCGCTACCAGTCGGCGGGCGTCGTAGCGGGGGTCGCTGTCAGCGCCGACGCAGAGGTTTCCGATGCCGCGCAGGAACGCGTAGGCGTCGAGGTCGGAGCGGATCTCGCCGGACGCGGCGGCGGCTTCGAGCAGCTGGGTGCACACCGGCAGGAGCCGTTCGAGGAAGTAGGTGTGCAGCGGCCCGAAGCAGGTGCTGTCCCCCTGCATCGCGGTGGCCAGGCCGTGCTTGGTGACCAGGAAGTCGACGAAGAGATCGACCCACCGCACCAGGGCGGCATGGGGCGTCGGGCCGGCCGCCAGCAGGGCCGGGCCGGCTTCGGCGCAGGCGTCGACCTGGTGGCGGTAGACAGCGATGACGAGATCCGCCCGGGTGGGGAAGTGGCGGTAGATCGTGCCCACCCCGACGCCGGCCCTGGCCGCGATGTCGCGCACCGGCGCGTCCACGCCCGAGCTGACGAAGACCTCGGCGGCCGCGTCCAGCAGGGCCTGCTGGTTGCGCCGGGCGTCCTTGCGCTTGGACCGGGCTGAGGTCCCGGCGCTCTGGCCGCTGTCGTTCACCGTGTCGTCCTTCCATGCGGTTGCGTGCGCTTGCGTGCTGTTGCGCGTGCGGTTGTAAAGCGGAACCCTGTTCCGTATTGTGATGGCGTAATCGGAACGGCGTTCCGTTTCATTCATGATGACAGACCTGACCGGAAGGCACCCCCATGCCCGGCACTCCCCTGTCCCACTCGACCATGGTGATCTCCGCGAAGCCGGTGCTCCTGCCCGCCCCGGGCCGCGGCGAGGACCTCCAGGTCCGTGTGTCCGCCCCCTCGACCGGCGGCGAGCTGCCCGTCGTCGTCTTCTCGCACGGCTTCGGCTGGTCGATGAACGGCTACGCCCCTCTGGCGGACCACTGGGCCGCCCAGGGCTTCGTGGTGGTGCAGCCCACCCACCTGGACTCCAGGACGCTGGGCCTGCCTCCCGAGGACCCCCGCACGCCACGGATCTGGCGCTTCCGTATCGAGGACCTCACGCGTGTGCTGGACGGTCTCGACGTTCTCGAAGCCTCCGTACCGGGCCTCGCCGGACGCCTCGACCGCGACCGCGTCGCCGTGGCCGGCCACTCCTGGGGAGCCCAGACGGCGAGCACGCTCCTCGGCGCGCGCGTCCTCGACTCCGACGGTGTTCCCGGCGAGGACATGTCCGACCCCCGTGTGAAGGCGGGTGTGCTGCTCGCCATGGCCGGCCTGGGCGACGACCTGACCCCGTTCGCCGTCGAGCACCTGCCCTTCATGAGGCCGTCCTTCGACACCATGACCACGCCGGCGCTCATCGTCGCCGGGGACCACGACGACTCCGCGCTGACCACACGCGGACCGGACTGGTTCACCGACCCCTACACCTACAGCCCGGGGAACAAGAGCCTGCTCACGCTGTTCGGGGCGGAGCACTCGCTCGGCGGCATCCCCGGCTACGAGGTGGCGGAGACGACCGACGAGAGTCCCGCACGCGTCGCCCTGCTCCAGCGCCTCACCACCGCCTACCTGCGCAGCGCCCTCTACCCCGGGGACACCGGCTGGAAGGCGGCGGCCGTCGCGCTGGAGGAGGACCCCGAGCCGCTGGGGAAGCTGCAGAGCAAGTAGAGGACGTGGAGAAAGGCGAAGAAGGGCGAAGGCGACGGCCCCGGGGATCAGGGGGCCGCCGCCTTCGGTCTTTGGGGGGTGGGTCGGTCTTGGGGGTGCCTGGCCAGAGAAACAGGCGCGCCGGGTGCCCGCAAGGAACCCGCTTACTAGGTGTGGCCGCATGTGCGCGGAAGGTCTGACCTGTGACCGGGCGTTGTTCCTACGGCCCCGCTTCGTACGTGACGGGGGTCATGTGGGGGGCTTCACGTCCGGGGCGCGTCGAACGTGACCGGCGTCTCGAAGGCAGCCCGACGGGTGGCGCGGCGCAACGCCCTCAGTACCGCGGGGCCGATCGTGAGCGTCAGCACGACCGTGACGACGGCCCGGCCCAGGTCCCAGCCCAGCGACGTGGCCAGGCAGTACGCGAGGAAACGGGCCAGGTTGGTGGCGACCGCCGCGTGCGGGTCGAAGCCGACGCCCGACGCGAGGGCGCTCATGAAGGGCCAGCCGGCCAGGTTCATGATCGTGCCGTAGGCGAAGGCGGCGAGGAAGCCGTAGGCCGCGAGCATCACGAGCTCCGCCCGGCCGCGCAGCCGGTCCGGGCCCGGCAGCAGGCCCGCGCCCATCGCGAACCAGCCCATCGCCAGCATCTGGAACGGCAGCCACGGGCCCACCCCGCCCGTGAGCAGCGCGGACGCGAACATCGTCACCGAGCCGAGGACGAACCCGAACCCCGGGCCGAGGACCCGTCCGCTCAGCACCATCAGGAAGAACATCGGCTCGATACCGGCCGTACCGGCGCCGATCGGCCGCAGGGCGGCACCCGTGGCGGCCAGCACGCCGAGCATCGCGACCGCCTTCGGGCCGAGACCGGACTCCGAGATCGCCGCGGCCACCACCGCGACGAGCAGCACCAGCAGGCCCGCGAACAGCCAGGGCGCGTCCTGCGCGTGCGCGCTGAGCCGCGAGGTGGGCGGGGTCAGGAACGGCCAGCCGAAGCCGATCACGCCGACCGCGCTGACGAGGACCAGGGCGGTGACGGAGCGGGGGCCGAGGCGGACGGCTCGGGCCTGGCGCTGGAGGGTGGTCCGGGTTTCCATCAGCCGGCCGGAGTCTCGGCGTCGAGGGCCGCACGGACCTGGGAGACCGTGAGCCAGTGCTGCGGGGCGAGGATCTTGGTGACCTGCGGGGCGAAGGAGGGGGAGGAGACCACGATGTCCGCCGTCGGGCCGTCCGCGATCACTTCGCCGTCGGCGAGCAGTACGACCCGGTGGGCGATCTCCGCCGCCAGCTCCACGTCGTGCGTGGCCAGCACGATGGCATGCCCCTCGGCGGCGAGGGTGCGGAGCACCGTGACCAGGCGGGACTTGGCCGCGTAGTCCAGGCCCCGGGTCGGCTCGTCGAGCAGGAGCAGCGGGGGCCGGGCGGTGAGTACGACGGCCAGGGCGAGGGCGAGCCGCTGGCCCTCCGAGAGGTCCCGGGGGTGGGTGTCGTCGCTGACGCCGGGGAGCAGTTCGGTGACCAGGGCGCGGCAGGTGCCGGGCGCTGCGCCGGCGTCCTGGTCGGCCGCGGCGCACTCGGCGGCGACGGTGTCGGCGTAGAGCAGGTCTCGCGGCTCCTGTGGGACGAGGCCGACTTTGCGGACGAGGTCCTTCGGGCGGGTGCGGTGGGGGATCGCGTCCCCGACCCGGACGGATCCCGAGGTGGGTGTGACGAGGCCGACCAGGGAGTTGAGCAGGGTGGACTTTCCTGCGCCGTTGCGGCCCATGAGGGCGATCGTCTCGCCAGGGGTGATGGTCAGGTCGATATGGCGTAGGGCTTGGACGCGGGCGCGGGTTACGGAGAGGGCTGAGGCTGCGCCTACGGGGGCGGGGGGTGCGGAGTGCTGGCGGGTGCGGGTTGTCTGTGGCTTGTCGCGCCGTTCCCCGCGCCCCTGAGGGGCGATGTCGTCCCGAACCTCAAGTCGCCGGCGTAGGTCTGATGCGCGGCGGCGGGCGTCGCGGACGGTCATCGGCAGGGGGGACCAGCCTGCCAAGCGGCCCAGGGCCACCACCGGTGGATACACCGGGGAGACGGCCATCACCTCTGCCGGAGGGCCCAGCACGGGGGCGGCGCCCGGGCCCGGCAGCAGGACGACCTGGTCGGCGTACTGGATGACGCGTTCCAGGCGGTGTTCGGCCAGGAGGACCGTCGTGCCGAGGTCGTGCACGAGGCGCTGGAGGACCGCCAGGACCTCCTCGGCGGCGGCCGGGTCGAGCGCGGAGGTCGGCTCGTCCAGGACGAGGACGCTCGGGTGCGGGGTGAGGACCGAGCCGATCGCGACGCGCTGCTGCTGGCCGCCGGAGAGCGTGGCGATCGGGCGGTGGCGCAGCCCGGCCAGGCCGAGCAGGTCCAGGGTCTCCTCGACGCGGCGCCGCATCACGTCCGGGGCGAGGCCCAGCGACTCCATGCCGTAGGCCAGTTCGTCCTCGACGGTGTCGGTGACGAAGTGGGAGAGCGGGTCCTGGCCCACCGTGCCGACGACGTCGGCGAGTTCGCGCGGCTTGTGGGTGCGGGTGTCGCGGCC
The DNA here is from genome assembly GCF_044327915.1 of Streptomyces afghaniensis. Taxonomy (NCBI): domain Bacteria; kingdom Bacillati; phylum Actinomycetota; class Actinomycetes; order Kitasatosporales; family Streptomycetaceae; genus Streptomyces; species Streptomyces afghaniensis. The sequence continues at coordinate 89,979 of NZ_JBIRGJ010000002.1, read as the reverse complement.
GGCGACCGTGACCCTGCCGCGCAGGGTGCCGCCGGTGAAGTGCGGCACGAGCCCGCTGACCGCGCCCAGGACGGTGGACTTGCCGACGCCGGACGGGCCGGCCAGGAGGACGAGTTCACCCTCCGGGACCTCGAAGTCGACGCCCTGGACGGTGGGTTCGGCGGCACCGTCGTACGTCACGGACACATCCTCGAAGCGGATCACGACGGCTCCTTGGGGTCGGGGGCGACGAACGCGGGCAGCAGGCCGAGGAGGATCGCCGCCGCGGGCCAGAGGGGAAGCGCGGGGGCCACGAGCGGCACCACACCCGGGTGCAGGGCCGCGGGGTCGCGGGCCGCGGCGAGCGTGAGGAGCGCGGCGACCGCCACGCCGGAGGCGACGACCAGCCAGGCGCGCACGTCCCAGCGGTCGGGGCGGTACCGGGTGCGCAGCGACCGCCGTCCGCCGAGCCGGAGACCCGCGAGGGCGGCGGCGAGGCCGGCGAGGAGCACCGGGACGCCGTACGTGGCGCCTTCGGCGGTGAGCAGACCGTACGTTCCGGCGCACACGCCCAGCAGACCACCGAGCGTGAGGGCGGCGGTGGTGCGGCGGACCGCGGCGGGGACCTGGGCGGTACGGCCGTAGCCGCGGGCGTCCATCGCGGCGGCGAGCGACACCGATCGCTCCAGCGCGCCCTCCAGGACCGGCAGGCCCACCTGCAGCAGACCCCGGATGCCCTTGTCCGGGCGTCCGCGCAGACGGCGGGCGGCGCGCAGGCGCTGGACGTCGGCGATGAGGTTCGGCGCGAAGGTCAGCGCCACGACGACCGCGACGCCCATCTCGTACAGGGCGCCCGGGAGGGACTTGAGCAGGCGGGAGGGGTTCGCCAGGGCGTTCGCGGCGCCGACGCAGATGAGCAGGGTGGCCAGCTTCAGGCCGTCGTACAGGGCGAAGGTGAGGGCCTCGGCGGTGACCTCGCCGCCGAGGCGGATGCCCTGGGCCCAGGCGGGGAGGCCGACTTCGGGGAGGGTGAGGAGGGTGTGCGTGCCGGGGATCGGGGAGCCGAGGATCGTGGCGAAGAGCAGGCGGATGAGCAGGACGGCGAGGGCGAGTTTGACGAAGGCGCCGTAGGAGCGGGACCAGGGGGTGTCGGGGCGGCGGGTGGCTACGACGTAGGCGGAGACCGTGATGAGGAGGGTGAGGAGGAGGGGGTTGGTGGTGCGGGTGGCCGCGGTGCCGAGGGAAAGGGACCAGAGCCACCAGGCGCCGGGGTGGAGGGCGGTGGGCTGCGCGGCCCGGCGCTGTGGGGTGCCGCCTGCGCCCACTTTCCCCCAAGCTCTCGGCTTCGCTCGAGCAGGGGGGACCCCCATCGCCCCAGCGGCACGACTGCCCGCAGGCTGGGGCCTACGCACGCCGTCGTACCTGCCAGATGGCTGCCGCACCGAGGAGGGCCACGACGGCAATGCCGGCCACCAGACCCAGGGACGGGCCGTGCTCCGAGGTGTTCTTCTTCTCTGCGGTCGGCTTCTGCTGCTTGGCCACCTGCTCTCCGCAACCCTTCTCCGGGTAACCCGAGATGGCGCACAGGAAGGCGTTCATGTCGTAGCGCAACGGCTTGGCCACCACCGCCAGGGCCTCGGCCGTCGTCGCGTCGGGGGAGACCTGGGCGCAGGCCGTTCGGGCCGGGGGCGGGGTCTCGCCGGACGGGGCGTCCGTCGTCGTGCCGAAGTCGAGGAGCAGAGCGACCCGCTTCTTGCCGTCCCGCGCGGGCGTTGCGGCACAGATCGTCTTGAAGTCGGCCTCGCCGCGCGGCCGGGCCGCGTTCCCGGAGTCCTCGCTCACCGCGAAGCGGAAGCCCTGGACGTCGCCGTCCGAGGGGCGGGCCGTGGACGGGCCCTGCGTGGCGTAGACCCAGTGGTCGCCGTCGCGCTCCCAGAACGACCAGTACTGGTAGCGGGCGGCCTGGGCCTGGCCCGCTCCCGCGCACAGCAGGAGCGAGGCCAGGAGAAGGAGAACGGCCCGGCGGATCACGGCTGCTGCCTCTTCCGGCGGCCGCTGAAGAGGAAGCCGATACCGACTCCCGCGACGAGGCAGACACCGACGTACCACCAGACGCCGAAGACGTCCGAGTCGCTCTTTTCGTCGGCCGCTCGGGTCTTCCCGCCGGTCTGCGGGGCCGGGCCCGTCGCGTTCAGCCGCTTCACCAGGTCGGTGCCGCCGAAGTCGCGGGGGTTCGTGCCCGTCGCGTGGGCCGCGAAGATCAGCTGGGCGTAGGCGGCAGGGCCGTTCTGGGCCGCCCAGGACGCCGAGTTCTTCTCCAGCCAGCGCAGGGACTTCGCCGCCTGCCCGGTGTCACCGTGCGCGGCGAGTGCGACGACCGCGTCGGCGGTGTTGCCGTAGTCGGGCTGGGGGTCCGAGCCGGGGGTGGGCGAGGTGAGGTGGCCGTCCTTGGCGAGAGCCTCGGTGAGGTAGGCGGCTCCGTCGGCCGCGACCTGCTCCGGCGTCTTCTTGTTCTTGCCCTCGCAGGCCCGGCCCTTCGCGGCCTCGGTCTTCTCTCCGGGCTTCACCACCATGCCCTTGCCCGGGGCGCCCAGCACACCCGCAGCCGTGGCGTCGGCGTTGGCGGCCAGTTCGCCCTTCTTGTCCGGCTGGAACGCGAAGGCGCCCGCGTCGTCGCCGTCACAGCCGAGGGCGAGGGTCAGCAGCGCGTCGTAGGGCGACTTGCCGCCCTTCTCGACCTGCTCAGGTTTCTCGCCGGCGGCGGTCAGCGCGCCGATGACGACGGACGTGGAGTTGGTGTCGCTGGCGCCGCCGGGCGCGTAGCCCCAGCCGCCGTCCTTGTTCTGGACCTTCTTCAGCCAGGTGACGGCCTTGCCGGTGACGGCGTCGTGCCCGCCGAGTGCGGTGAGCGCCTGTACGGCGGCGGCCGTCTGGTTCGTGTCGACCATGGTCCTGGCGTCGCACGCGGCGGTGGGATCGGCGCGGTACGGGGCGAAGGAACCGTCCGCGCACTGCTGGCGCACCAGCCACTCCACGGACTTCGCCGCGGGCTTCACCCCCACGGTGTGCTGTGCGAGCAGGGCGAGGGACTGGCGCCAGACGCCGTCGTACCGGGGATCCTTGTCGCCGTACAGAGCGGAGGGGAGCGCCTGGGACGGGGAAGGGGACGGGGCGGCGGCGGCCGGGGCGGCGGCGCCGACCACGGCGACGGCGGCCAGGACCGCGGCGCTGCGGCGGACGTTCATGATCGGCGGGTGCCTCTCCCTGCGGGGAGCCGGGCAGCACGGGGCACCCCCGGCGGCTCGGCTCCGTATACCTCGACGGTGCCGTGCACCGGCGCTCCGCCGGGCACGTGAGCCGGTCACGAACCGTACGGGGCGATCCGGCTCACCACCTCGGCGGCAGCTTACGGTTGCGGGTCAGCGCCGGAATTGCACCGGCTTCCCCCCGTACGGGTGTGATGACGACCTGCCTACTGTACCCGCACGCCCAGAACGGGCCGAGGGGTGCCGGAGGGCCGGAGTACCTTCGCCTCATGCCGCCGACACCACTGGGACGACTGCTCGGCTCCGGCCGCCGCGCCGACGTGTACGAGCTCGACGAGGCGTGGGTGCTGCGGCGTGAACGGGAGGGCGGGGGAGACCCGGCGGGCGAGGGCGCGGTGATGGCGCACGTGCACGCCCACGGCTACCCGGTGCCCCGGGTCCGCCCGACCGGCTCGCGCACCGACCTGGTGATGGAACGGCTCTCCGGCCCGACCATGCTCCAGGCCTGCCTGGCGGGCACCCTGGACCCGACGGAGGCCGGTTCGATCCTCGCCCGGCTGCTGCGTCACCTCCACACCGTCCCCGCCCTGCGCTCCACCGACCCGGCCGTCCGCGTCCTGCACCTGGATCTGCACCCGGAGAACGTGATCCTGACCCCCGACGGCCCCCGCGTCATCGACTGGTCGAACACGGAGGAGGGCGACCCGGCCCTGGACTGGGCGGCGACCGCCGTGATCCTCGCCCAGGCCGCCGTCGCCGGTGACCACCTCGCCGGCCCGGCCCGCACCATGCTGACCGCCCTCCTCGCCGACGCGTCCGCCCTCACCCGGCCCGCCCTGACGGAGGCCCTGCGCCGCCGGTCCGCCAATCCGACCATGAGCCGGATCGAAGTCGAACTGCTGGAAGATGCCGAGGAGTTGATCCTGTCCCAGGGGCGAACCGGCTGACCGACAAGCTAACGTGGGCACCCACGACCACACGCAGGAGCGTCCATGAGTGATCAGGTGGGGAACTCCGGGCAGGAGCCGCTTCCCAAGATCGACACCTCCGTGCCGCACTCGGCCCGGATCTGGAACTACTGGCTGGGCGGGAAGGACAACTACGAAGTCGACCGTGTGGCCGGTGACGCGTTCCGCGAGATCTTCCCGGGCATCGAGACCGGGGCCCGCGCCGCCCGCTACTTCCTCGCCCGCGCCGTCCGCCACCTGGCCGCCGAGGAGGGCATCCGCCAGTTCCTGGACATCGGCACGGGGCTGCCCAACGTGGACAACACCCACCAGATCGCCCAGGGGGTGGCCCCGGACAGCCGGATCGTCTACGTCGACAACGACCCGCTGGTGCTGGCCCATGCCCGCGCGCTGCTCACCAGCACCCAGGAAGGCGTCACCAACTACGTCGACGCCGACCTGCGCGAGCCGGGCACGATCATCCGGGAAGCCGGTAAGACGCTGGACTTCGACCAGCCCGTCGCCCTCATGCTGATGGGCATCCTGGGCCACATCGAGGACCACGACGAGGCGCGCTCGATCGTGCGGCAGCTGGTGGACGCCCTGCCCTCCGGCAGCTACCTCGTCCAGTACGACAGCACCGACACCAGCGAGGACTACGTCCGGGCCATCCAGCAGTACAACGACGGCGGTTCGATCCCGTACATCCTGCGCAGCCCCGAGCAGATCGCCCGCTACTTCGACGGTCTGGAACTGCTCGAACCGGGCGTGACGTCCTGCTCGCGCTGGCGACCAGACGCCGCGGCCCTGGATCTCCCGGCGGAGGTGCACCAGTACGGCGGTGTCGCCCTGAAACGCTGACTTCTCAGGTCTCCTGAAGGATGCGGTGGAGAATGGTCGGAGTCTCGTCCGGCGACTCGGCTTCGACCACCAGCCGGTTCATCGCGTCCCAGTAGCACTCGATCTCGGCGGGCCGGTCGGGATAGAGCGCGGTGGTGAGCTGTTCGAGGTAGACCACGTCGGGCAACTCCCCGCCGGGCAGGCGCAGAATCGTGACCGGACCGCCCTCCGCGGCGTGGCCGCCGACGCGGAACGGCAGGATCTGGACCGTGACCTGCGGCAGCCGGCAGATCTCGATGAGATACCTGAGCTGGGCGCGCATGACGGAGAGACCGCCCACCGGCCGGCGCAGCGCCGCCTCGTCGATCACCGCCCACAGCCGGGTCGCGGGCTGCCGGTGCAGTATCCGCTGGCGGGTCAGCCGCAGCGCGACCCGGCGTTCCATCTCCTGCGCACCGGCGTCCGGGTGGGCGAGCCGGATGGAGGCCCGTGCGTAGTCGGCGGTCTGGAGCAGCCCGGGAACGCGCTGGACCTGGAAGCAGCGGATGACGCTCGCCGCCTGCTCGGCGCCGAGGTACGTCTGCATCCAGGCGGGCACCACGTCGCTGTAGTACTGCCACCAGGCCGGGGTGTTGGCCTGTTCGGCCAGTGCCAGCAGGGTCGCGCGCTCGGCCTCGTCCGTGACGCCGTACAGCGTGAGCAGATCGGTGACGTCCCGCAGTTTGAACCCGTGCCGGCCCGCCTCCATCCGGCTGATCTTGGACGAGGAGGCCCGGATGACATGCCCCGCGTCCGCCCGGCCTATGCCCCGCTCCTCGCGCAGTCGCCTGAGCCGGGCGCCCAGCGCCAGCCGCGGCACCATGGGCCCGGCCGATCTGCTGTCCAGGGCTCCACTGCCGGACGTCGTAGGAGCGGCCTCTTCGGTGCCCATGGGCGTATCTCCTTGCGGTGGAACGCAACTCCGCAGGCCTGTGATTGCCGCGGCACAGTCATCCTAGGGGCCCTGCCCGGACACCATCTGGCTTATGACATAGGCGAGTTCACCCGCGGCGTGGCTCCGCCGAAGGGAAGGCGCAGGGTCCGGGAGGCGAGCAGCCAGGTGCCGTCGGCCCTGTGGAACGTGTCCTCGTAGTGCCCGACCTGGACCGGCGGCCCGGCCGGAACCACACCGCCGTCGTAGCCGTCGACGCGGTACGTCGTGAAGTACGAGATCGCCGTGGCCGTGTCCCAGGACGTCACCGTGACCAGGACGTTGGACATCATGCGCCGGGACAGCCGGTCGGCGGGGCGGGAGCCGAAGTACGCGCTCAGGGCGTCCCGGCCCTTGACCAGCCGCCCGTCCTCCGGCCACTGCCAGACGCCTTCCTCGGTGAACAGCTCGGCCACGGAGGAGGGTTCGCCCAGGTCGAGCCGGTGGACGAAGTCGATGATCAGGCGCTCGCAGGCGCGTTCGGCGAGGAGGCGTTCTAGGGGGTTCATGATCGTTTCGTAGCACCCCGGCGGTCTGTTCTCCGCCGGGTTTGCCACGTCATTGCACCGCCGCGTACGTCACCGGATCACTTCCCGGTACCGCCTCCGCCCGGCCCGCCTTGACCAGGCGGCGCAGATGGGACTCGGCCTCCGAGACGGCGATGGTGCGGGAACCGTGGGGGATGTCGGCCCAGGGGCGGTTCCACTCCATGCGTTCGGCGAGCTGCCAGGGCGTGAGCGGCTCGGCGAGGAGGGTCAGCAGGTCGGTGAGGCGGGCCTCGTGGTGGGCGAGCAGTTCGCGGACGCGGGCGGCGGCGTCGGGGAACGGGTGCTGGTGGGCGGGGAGCACCTCGGCGGGCGCGAGGCGGCCCACGCGTTCCAGGGAGTCCAGGTAGTCGCCCAGGGGGTCGGTGACGGTGGCGTCGTCGGGGTCCTCGTAGAGGCCGATGTGCGGGGTGATCTCCGGCAGCAGGTGGTCGCCGGAGAACAGGCGGCCGTGGCCGGGGAGCCGGGCGGGGTGGGTCTCCTCCAGGTGGAGGCAGACGTGTCCCGGCGTGTGTCCCGGGGTCCAGATCGCGCGCAGGCGGCGGCCGGGGAGGTCGAGGAGTTCGCCGGGGACGATGTCACGGTCGGGCAGGGCGGGGGAGAGGCCGGGCAGGGCGCGGGGCCGGGCCGCGCGCAGCGGGGCGACGTGCTCCTCCGGGGCGCCGGCGGCCGTGAGCTTGGCCGTCATGTACGAGAACCAGCGCTCGGGGCGGGCCTGACGGGTCCGCCGTACGACCGCGGTGTCGGCCGCGTGCATCGCGATCCACGCGCCCGACGCCTCCCGGACCCGGCCGGACAGACCGTGGTGGTCCGGGTGATGGTGGGTGACGACCACGCCGTGGATCTCGGCGACCGAGGTGCCGCACGCCGTGAGGCCGGACGCGAGGGTGTCCCAGGACGTGGGGTCGTCCCAGCCGGTGTCGATCAGTACCGGGCCCCGGTCGGTGTCGACGACGTACACCAGGGTGTGGCCGAGCGGGTTGTCCGGGATGGGGACGCGCAGGGACCGGACACCTCCGCCGTGGTCGTACACCGCCGGTACGGGCTCGCGGTCCTGGCTGCTCTTCATCTGCCCTCCGATCCACGGCCATTGCCCACTATAACGAGAACTGGTTACAAAGGTTGCCCAAGTCGACTGGTGCTGTTGGGTGTTGGCCCTCGCCGGCCTGCTCAGCCGTGAGCCGGCCTCACATGCCGGTCCTGGCCTCGCGGGCCGCGAAGGCGGCCGGGGTCAGACCGGTGTGGCCACGGAAGAAACGGCCGAAGTTCGCGGGATCGGTGAACCCGAGATGGACGGCCACAGCCCGGGCGTCCCAACCGCCGCCTCCCAGCAGGCGCCGGGCTTCGAGCAGCCGCCGCTCGTCGATGACCTCACGCACCCCCTTGCCGGTGGCGTCCCGGGCCGCGCGGCTGAGGGTACGAACCGAACAGCCGAGCAGCCCGGCATAGTCCGCAGCCCGGTGCAGTTCCCGGAAGTGCAGCTCCAGGGCGTCCGCGAACCGTGCGTACGTGGCCTTGCGACCCGTGCCGCCCGCCAACGCGCCGTCGGAGGTGACATCCGGGGAATTGGCAAGGCGCAGCAGCAGCGATTCGAGCAGGCCGCGCCGCAGGGCGTGGTGGACGTCGAGCCGGCGGCGCCCCAGTGCACGGTGCTCGTCCAGGAGTTGCAGCGCCGTCTGCCTCAGCCAGGCCGCGTCTTCGGGGTGCGGGGTGAGAACGGCAGGGGCCTCGTGCGCGGTGAGCGGGGCCAGCAGGCGGGCGGCGTCGGACGTCAGCACGTCCGGCTCGAACAGGATGAACAAGCCGCGGGCGGCGCCCGGCGGATGCCAGCACTGCGCGTGCCCGGGACGTACCCACAGCCACTGGCCGCAGGCAACGGTCCGCGTGACGTGGTCGACATCGTGGAGCAGCTCACCCTCGGTCACCAGGATCAGGTAGTGGAAAGTGGCGCGGCCCGGACGGGGCGGATTCCACGGCCAGTCGTCGTGCTCGGCGAAGAAGTCCTCGACGGTGTTCACCTCAAGGCCGTACGGAGTGCCGACCGGGGGCTGGAAACCGTACAGCGGAACCGCGGTCTGCCCGCGGCGTCCGGCGGAACGCCTGGGGTGTCGCTCATCGACCATCACGTGTCCGCAGCTTACCGCCCGTTTCGCCCGCTTCGGGGAACAGGATGGGGCGTGCCGTCCGCGTCCGTGGCCGACGCCCCGGCCCGCCACCACGAGAAAGGAAACACTCATGAACGGATCGACCCTGCACACGTTCGCCGCCGAGTGCGCGGAGGAACTTCCCGGAGCGCAGCTGGAGCATCCCTTCGGCCCGGACTGGGAGGTCTTCAAGGTGCGAGGCAAGGTGTTCATGCTGATGACGGAGGTCCCCGGGCGCCCCGTCGTGATCCTCAAGGCGGACCCCGAAGAGGCCCGTGCTCTCCGGGAACACAACAGCCACATCACCCCCGGCTACCACATGAACAAGAAACACTGGATCACGCTGGAGGCCGGGACAGGCGTCGACAAGAAGCTGGCCAGGGAACTCATCACCGACTCCTATCTGCTCGTCGTCGCCCACCTGCCCAAGGCCGAGCAACCCGTCGACCCGCACACCTACGGCACCAGCGCGCAGGCCCCTGAGCACTCGTAGGGCTGCCGGAGACGGGTGTCGTCCGCCTTCTCGTCGGGTCCGTGGACTCCTTGGACGAGAACTGGTATCAGTTCCTGAAACACCGTCAGATGTGAAGGCAGTCGGCCATGACCGAGCTCGTGGAACACGGACAGCTGTTCGTCGGCGGGGAGTTGACCGACCCCCTGGGTACGGATGTCATCGAGGTGGTCTCACCGCACACGGAAGAGGTCATCGGACGCGTCCCGCACGCCTCGACGGCGGATGTGGACCGGGCCGTGGGGGTGGCCCGGCGGGCCTTCGACGAGGGCCCCTGGCCGCGTATGAGCCTCGACGAGCGGATCGGCGTCGTGAGCAGGATCAAGGACGGGATCGCCGCCCGGCACGACGAGATCGCCCGCGTGATCTCCGGCCAGAACGGCTCGCCGTACTCCTGGAGCGTCCTCGCCCAGGCCCTCGGTGCCGTCATGGTCTGGGACTCGGCGATCACCGTCGCCCGGAACTTCACGTACGAGGAGCGGCGCGACGGTGTGCTGGGCAGGATCCTCGTACGGCGCGAGCCCGTCGGGGTCGTCGCGGCCGTCGTCCCCTGGAACGTCCCGCAGTTCGTCGCCGCCGCCAAGCTCGCCCCCGCCCTGCTCACCGGCTGCACGGCCGTGCTCAAGCCCTCGCCCGAGTCGCCGCTGGACGCGTACCTGCTCGGCGAGATCGCGCGGGAGGCCGGGCTGCCGGAGGGCGTGCTGTCGATCCTGCCCGCCGACCGGGAGGTGAGCGAGTACCTGGTCGGGCACCCCGGCATCGACAAGGTGTCCTTCACCGGCTCCGTCGCGGCCGGCAAACGCGTGATGGAGGTCGCCGCCCGCAATCTCACCCGCGTGACGCTCGAACTGGGCGGCAAGTCGGCGGCCGTCGTGCTGCCCGACGCGGACGTCGAGACGGCCGTGGCGGGCATCGCCCCCGCGGCCTGGATGAACAACGGCCAGGCCTGCGTCGCCCAGACCCGCATCCTCCTGCCGCGCTCCCGCTACGACGAGTTCGCCGACGCCCTCGCCGCCGCGGCGGGCGCCCTGACGGTCGGCGACCCGCTGGACCCCGCCACCCAGGTGGGCCCGCTGGTGGCCCGGCGGCAGCAGCGGCGCAACCTCGACTACATCCGCATCGGACAGGAGGAGGGCGCGAAGATCCTCACGGGCGGCGGACGCCCGGCCGGCCTCGACCGCGGCTGGTACGTCGAGCCGACCCTCTTCGGCGACGTCGACAACTCCATGCGCATCGCCCGCGAGGAGATCTTCGGCCCGGTGATCTGCCTGCTGCCCTACGATGACGAGTCCGACGCGGTGAAGATCGCCAACGACTCCGACTACGGACTGAGCGGCAGCGTGTGGACGGCGGACGTCGAGCACGGCATCGAGATCGCCCGGCAGGTCCGTACGGGCACGTACTCGGTCAACACTTTCAGCCTGGACATGCTGGGCCCCTTCGGCGGCTACAAGAACTCGGGCCTGGGACGGGAGTTCGGGCCCGAGGGGTACGGCGAGTACCTGGAGCACAAGATGATCCACCTCCCGGCGGACGCGTAGCGATGGGCGACCGCTGGCACGTGGAGGTCGACCGCTCCCTGTGCATCGGCTCCGCCCAATGCCTCCACCACGCGCCGGACGGCTTCCGCCTGGACTCCGCCCGGCAGTCCCATCCGGCCGCCCCGGCCACGGTCGCGAACGAGCGGGTGCTGGCGGCGGCGGAGAGCTGCCCGGTGGAGGCGATCACGATCACGCTGGGAGACAGCGGGGAGCCGGTGTTCCCACCGGAGGAGTGAGGAGCAGGGGCGGCGTCACAGCCGCCGCCCCGGGGTCCGTCAGGCGCCGGGTGCCCGGTAGTCCACCTGTTGTCGGACGGCCTCGTCCACCTCCTCGGGTGACAGCAGGACGACCGTGCTCGTGCGGACTCCGCCCGCCGCCGAGACGACCATGCCCATGGCCGCGGCGGAGGTGTTGCCCGGCAGTTCCGCCGTGACGTAGACGTCGTCGTCGCCGAAGGCCCAGTACATCGTCTCGACCCGGCCCCCGAGGCCCTCGATCATGCGCCCGACGACGTCACGCCGCTTGCTCCCGCCCTCCTTGAGCAGACCCTTCAGTCCGTCCGGAGTCAGTTTCACCTTGAAGAGGTACTTCGCCATGGGGTGCCCTTTCACTTCCGCCCGAAAAGTCGCTTTGACTCCCTCATGTTCCTTCGGGCTCGGTGATTCGTCGCGGTGACGGGGGCCTCAAGGGGGATGTAGGGGTTATATGGGTCATTCGGGAGATTTAGGTAAAAAATTCCGTACAGGGGTTTTCTTCGCGGGCAGAAGTTCTAGCCTGGACTTAGGCCTACGGGACGAGTGAGGGAGTCCGACCGGAGTTGGCCGACTCTGGCAGGAAGCTTCGGCTTCCGCCGGTGCCGACTGCGACGGTAGGGCTGAGAGGCCGGAAGGCCGAAGGGCCGAGAGGCTCGGCGGCTGGAAGGCGACCCCCATAACCTGATCCGGACCATGCCGGCGAAGGGAACCCGTCTCGTAGGTCATTCGTGTGCGTCGGGCGCCGTCAGATCGATCAGCCGGCACACCGTCTCGATGTCGATCTTGACCTGGGCGATGGAGGCGCGGCCCGAGAGCCAGGTGATGAGGGCCGAGTGCCAGGTGTGCTCGATGACCCGGACCGCCGACAACTGCTCCGGAGTGGGGTGCTCCAGCCCCATCGCGTCCAGGATGATCGCCGTCGTCTGCCGCGAGACCTGGTCGACCTCCGGGCTCACGCTCCGGTCGGCGAAGGTGAGGGCCCGGACCATCGCGTCGGCCAGGTGCGGTTCGCGCTGGAGGGCGCGGAAGGCCCGCATCAGCGTCTCCGCGACCCGCTCGGCCGCCCTCTCGCCCTGCGGGGGCTTCTTGCGCAGCGTGCCGTGCATGTGCTCCAGCTGGTCCTGCATGGTGGCGACCAGCAGGTGGATCTTGGACGGGAAGTAGCGGTACAGCGTGCCGAGCGCCACCTGCGAGGACTCCGCGACCTCGCGCATCTGCACGGCGTCGAAGCCACCCCGGCTGGCCAGTTGCGCGCTCGCGTGCAGAATGCGGCGACGGCGGGCCTCCTGCCGCTCCGTCAGGGGCGGGGAGCCGGGGGCTGCGGCTCTGGCATCCACCTTGGCCACCTTGTTCACCTTGGTGCTCACCTTGGCTTCCGCGGGCATGGGTCGGGCCCGTTCCGTGACCGTCCGTGAGGACGAGTGATCAGACAGCATGGCACGGTGCCGGCCGTGGCGTGAATCACCTGATCCACTGCTCACAGCACCCCTACCTGCCGGTAGATTCAGAGCCTCCGAACGATCAAGTCTGAAACTTGTTCTAGATTAGCGTCCCGGCGTAATCTCGCGGGACAGAGCAGTCAGAAGGGGGCCCAGAGTGACCGCTGAGGCCAGGGAGGCCGGGGCCCCGGAGGACCTCGCCGCCGACGGCTTGCGACCGCTCCACATCGCGCTCCTCACCTATAAAGGGAACCCGTTCTGCGGCGGCCAGGGCGTCTATGTCCGGCATCTCTCGCGCGAACTGGCCCGCCTCGGCCACCGGGTCGAGGTCATCGGCGCACAGCCGTATCCCGTGCTCGACGAGGGCTACGACGGGCTGAGCCTCACCGAGCTGCCCAGCCTCGACCTCTACCGCCAGCCGGATCCCTTCCGCACGCCGAAGCGCGACGAGTACCGCGACTGGATCGACGCGCTCGAAGTCGCGACCATGTGGACCGGCGGCTTCCCCGAACCGCTGACGTTCTCGCTGCGCGCCCGCCGCCATCTGCGCGCCCGCCGCGGCGAGTTCGACGTCGTCCACGACAACCAGACGCTCGGGTACGGGTTGCTGGGAGACGTGGGCGCGCCCCTGGTGACCACGATCCACCACCCCATCACCGTCGACCGGCAGTTGGAGCTGGACGCGGCGGAGGGCTGGAAACGGCGCTTGTCGGTGCGCCGCTGGTACGGCTTCACACGCATGCAGAAGCGCGTCGCGCGGCGGCTGCCGTCCGTGCTCACCGTCTCCGGCACGTCCCAGCAGGAGATCGTCGACCACCTCGGCGTCCGCCAGGACCGCATCCACGTCGTCCACATCGGCGCCGACACCGACCTGTTCTCGCCGGACCCCTCGGTGCCGGTCGTGCCGGGCCGGATCGTGACGACGTCCAGCGCCGACGTGCCGCTGAAGGGCCTGGTCCATCTCGTCGAGGCACTCGCCAAGGTGCGCACCGAGCACCCCGGCGCCCACCTCGTCGTCGTCGGCAAGCGCCCGGCCGAGGGACCCGTCGCCCAGGCGATGGAACGCTACGGCCTCGACGGCGCCGTCGAGTTCGTCAAGGGCATCTCCGACGAGGAACTCGTCGACCTGGTGCGCTCGGCCCAGGTCGCGTGCGTGCCGTCGCTCTACGAGGGCTTCTCACTGCCGGCCGCCGAGGCCATGGCGACCGGGACGCCCCTGCTCGCCACGACCGGCGGAGCGATCCCCGAGGTCGCCGGCCGGGACGGGGAGACCTGCCTGGCGGTGCCGCCGGGCGACTCGGAAGCACTGGCGGCGGGGCTTGTCCGGCTGCTGGGCGACGCGGAGTTGCGCGCGCGGCTCGGAGCGGCCGGGCGGGAGCGGGTGCTGCGGCACTTCACCTGGGCCAGGGCGGCGGAGGGCACGGTGGCGCGCTACCGGGAGGCGATCGCCCGGGCGGAGGGCGGCACCGAGGGCCGTCCCGTGACCCGGGCTTCGGCCGGCTCGGGCGTGGGCGGCAACCGCTCGGCGACCCTGGTCTCCACGGCCACCACAGATGTAGAAGGCGTCAACTCCGAAAGCAGGGCCACGTGCTGACCGTCGACTTCTCCCGGTTCCCGCTCGCCCCGGGCGACCGAGTCCTGGATCTCGGCTGCGGTGCCGGCCGGCACGCGTTCGAGTGCTACCGGCGCGGCGCGCAGGTCGTGGCGCTGGACCAGAACGCCGAGGAGATCCGCGAGGTCGCGAAGTGGTTCGCGGCGATGAAGGAGGCCGGCGAGGCCCCCGAGGGCGCCACCGCCACGGCCATGGAGGGCGACGCCCTCGCACTGCCCTTCCCCGACGAGTCCTTCGACGTCGTCATCATCTCCGAGGTGATGGAGCACATCCCGGACGACAAGGGCGTCCTCGCCGAGATGGTGCGCGTGCTGAAGCCCGGCGGGCGCATCGCCGTCACCGTCCCGCGCTACGGCCCCGAGAAGGTCTGCTGGACCCTGTCCGACGCCTACCACGAGGTCGAGGGCGGCCACATCCGCATCTACAAGGCGGACGAGCTGCTGGAGAAGATCCGCGAGGCCGGCCTGGAGCCGTACGGCACCCACCACGCCCACGCCCTGCACTCCCCGTACTGGTGGCTGAAGTGCGCGTTCGGCGTCGACAACGACAAGGCGCTGCCCGTGCGGGCGTACCACAAGCTGCTCGTCTGGGACATCATGAAGAAACCGCTGGCCACCCGCGTCGCGGAACAGGCGCTGAACCCACTGATCGGCAAGAGCTTCGTGGCGTACGCGACCAAGCCGCACCTGCCGCGCCTCTCCGGCACCGGGGCGGACGCCCAGTGACGACTCCCCGGACGGAACACCTGGTCCTGCCCGGGGTCCTCACCGCCGGACAGGCCGCCGCGACCGTCGCCGGCATCCTCGCCGTACAGCGCGAGGACGGCGCGATCCCCTGGTTCCGGGGCCACCACCTCGACCCGTGGGACCATGTCGAGGCCGCGATGGCGCTCGACGCGGCCGGTGAACACGAGGCCGCCGAACGGGCCTACCTGTGGCTGGCCCGGCACCAGAACGAGGACGGCTCCTGGTACGCGGCCTACGCGGACGGAGACTTCGCCGAGGTCACCGACCGGGGCCGGGAGACCAACTTCGTCGCCTACATAGCCGTGGGCGTCTGGCACCACTACCTCTCCACCGGCGACGACACGTTCCTGGAGCGCATGTGGCCGGCGGTGTACGCGGCGGTGGAGTTCGTGCTGCGCCTGCAGCAGCCGGGCGGGCAGATCGGCTGGCGGCGCGACGACGACGGCACGGACACGGCGGACGCCCTGCTGACGGGCAGTTCCTCCATCCACCACGCGCTGCGGTGCGCGCTGGCGATCGCCGAACAGCGGGAAGAGGCGCAGCCCGACTGGGAGTTGGCGGCGGGTGCGCTGCGGCATGCGATACGCCGGCACCCGGAGCGGTTCCTCGACAAGAACCGTTACTCGATGGACTGGTACTACCCCGTGCTCGGCGGCGCCCTGACCGGCGCGGAGGCCAAGGCCCGCATCGAGGAGGACTGGGACCGGTTCGTCGTACCGGGGCTGGGCGTGCGGTGCGTGGTCCCCAACCCGTGGGTGACGGGGGGCGAGTCCGCGGAACTCGCCCTGGCGCTCTGGGCGATGGGGGAGTCCGACCGGGCGTTGGAGGTGCTGCAGTCGATCCAGCACCTGCGCGATCCGGAGAGCGGACTGTACTGGACCGGGTACGTCTTCGAGGACGACGCGATCTGGCCGCGGGAGCTGACCACGTGGACCGCGGGGTCGCTGTTGCTGGCCGTCGCCGCGCTGGGGGGCCATGAGGCCACGTGCCGGGTCTTCGGCGGCGAGGGCCTGCCGGTGGGGCTGGACTCGGAGTGTTGCGCCTGACAGCTCCCTGAGGCGTCAGTGCCGGTGTACTCGATTGGCGATGGCGTGGCCCACGAACAGGTAGACCACCGCGGCCAGGCCATAGCCGGCGACCACTCGGGCCCAGGCCTCGTCGAAGGTGAAGAGGTCGTGCGACCAGCCCGCGAGCCAGCGGGCCGCGTCGTGGATGAACTGGACGAAGTCGTTGGCGCGGTTGGCGTCCAACAGGTACATCAGAATCCACAGGCCCAGGATGAGGGCCATGATGTCGGCGACGACGGCGATGACCGTGCCGGCCTGATTCGCACTGTTGCGATATCGAGGGGACATGCCCTCCGGGTTGCCCTTGAAGTCTGGATGAAACCCGTACGCGTGGAATTCGCTCAGGAGTTCAACTCCGCGAGTACGCGCAGTGTCTCCCGGTCCGGTGCCAGCACCAGCAGGTCCGTCACCGGCCCTTTGCGCCACAACTCCAGCCGTTCCGCGATGCGTTGGCGCGGCCCGACCAGGGAGATCTCGTCGGCGAAGGCGTCGGGCACGGCGAGGACGGCCTCCTCCCGGCGGCCGGACAGGAACAACTCCTGGATGCGGCGGGCCTCCTCCGCGTACCCCATGCGGGCCATGAGGTCGGCGTGGAAGTTGCGGGCCGCGTGTCCCATGCCGCCGATGTAGAAACCGAGCATGGCCTTGACGGGCAACAGGCCCTCGGCGACGTCGTCACAGACCCGGACCTGGGCCAGGGGGGCGACGAGGAAGCCTTCGGGAAGGTCGCGCAGCGCGGGGCCGTACACCTCCGGCCGGGTCGGCGACCAGTACAGCGGCAGCCAGCCGTCGGCGATCCGGGTCGTCTGGGCGACGTTCTTCGGTCCCTCCGCGCCGAGCAGGACCGGCAGGTCCGGGCGGAGCGGGTGCGTGATCGGCTTGAGGGGTTTGCCGAGGCCGGTGGCGTCCGGGCCGCGGTAGGGGTGGGAGTGGAAACGGCCGGCCAGCTCGACCGGCGCCTCGCGCCGCAGCACCTGCCGTACGACGTCGACGTACTCGCGGGTGGCGGTCAGCGGAGACTTCGGGAACGGGCGTCCGTACCAGCCCTCGACGACCTGCGGGCCGGACAGGCCGAGGCCCAGCATCATGCGCCCGCCGGAGAGGTGGTCGAGGGTGAGTGCCTGCATGGCGGTGGTGGTCGGCGGGCGGGCCGCCATCTGGGCAACCGCCGTGCCCACCTTGATGGTGGACGTGTGGGCGGCGATCCAGGCGAGCGGCGTGAACGCGTCCGAGCCCCACGACTCCGCCGTCCACACCGAGTGGTAGCCCAGCCGCTCGGCCTCCTGCGCGAGCGGCACATGGCCGGGGGAGGGGCCGCGGCCCCAGTAACCGAGCGCGAGACCGAGCCGCACACCTGCCTCCTGACGGGTCGTCAGCCGATGTGGGCGATGACTGTACGGCAACGGCCCCCCACCCGGAAGGGTGAGGGGCCGTACGTCGTTCAGGGGCTCAGCCGCGCTGGATGCCCGACGTGTCCTGGAGGACACCGCGGCGGCCGTCCTGCGTCTGGGCGACCAGGGCCGCGCCGCGCTGCTCGACGGCCAGGTACCAAGTACCCGGGGCGAGTTCGGCGATCGGCGTCGGCGAACCGTCCTCGGCGAACAGCGGCCGCGGCACCGGCACCGCGAACCAGAACGGCGAGAAGTCCCCGGCCGGCGGCTGCGGCGCCTGGGCCTGCTGGGGCTGGGGCTGACCGCCGTACGGCTGACCCGGCTGCCCGGGCCCGGGCTGTCCCGGCTGCGGGTGACCGTAGCCACCCGGCTGCTGGGCGCCCGGGTAACCGTAACCGCCGGGCGGCTGAGCGCCGTAGGGCTGCGGGGCGGCCGGGCGCGGGGCGGGGATGAGGGCGCCCTTGAGAGCCGGGACGAGGGGGGTGGCGATCGCGGCGCCGGCGAGCAGGAGTGCAGCGATCAGGCCGAGGATGAGACCGGAACCAGCGCCGACGTCCGCGCCACCGAGGTCGTCGCTGAACGCACCGAGCGGGTCGATGATCGTCCAGAGCGAGGTCCATGCGGTGAACAGGGCCAGCGCCACGCCGAGTTGACCGAGGTCGAGGCCGACGACCTTGCGCTCCGGGAGGGTGCGGGCGAGAACGATCAGGACCGCAGCGATGACGCCACCGACGTACATGCTCATCACCAGGCCGAGGTTGTCCCAGGCATTGGGGATGTCACTGCCGGAGGTGTCGTACGTGTCGAGGAATGACGCGATGAACAGCAACACCGCTGCTCCGATCACCACGCCGTCGCCTCGAGTGAGGGAGCGGATATTCACTTCAGTTCCTTCGCCAGTCGTCTCGTCGTCGGTGGAGGCGCCGCTGTCACCATGGCGCCGCGAGGGCGTGGTGGGAAGCGCGGGGGTGGCCCCTCATGGTACGGATGAGGGTATCCCCCGCTCGGCAGGGGTGTCTGCCCGGGATCAACGGCCGTTCGTGCGTCTCCTGCGAGAAAGCCGCCCGCCGGGAGGCCGGCGGACGACTCTGGCTCATGCGGGTGACGGTGCCTGCGCGCCGTTACTTCTCCGTGTAGGTGAAGCAGACACCGATCGGCTTGTAGGCCGTCTTGTTCTTCGCGACGATCTTGAACTGGATGTTGTCGTAGATGTCGAACTTCTTGCCGCTGTACTTGGCGTAAGCGGTCAGCGTTCCGTGCTTGCCGCGAGAAACTTCCCTGGTTCCGCTGACGGTGATGCTGCGGCTCTTCTCCACGTCCCAGCCGACGCCCGCGCTGATGGCGTTGTAGGTCACCCCGATGTTCTTCGAGAGAGTGGTGCTGACCGACTTCGTCTCGGAGATGCCGAGCCTCGTGCCGCCCGGGCCGGATGCCTTCGCGAGCGGCTTCTTGCCGCACTTCGTTCCGACGGACTTGACGTGCACCAGCTTGCCGTACGGGTAGAAGGGGCCATCGGCCGCGCTGACCGTTCGGGTCTCCGCGGTGGGTGATACCGACTGGGCCTGGGCTGTGGCGCCGGTACCCGCAAGGCAGGCGGTCAGAGCGACGGCTGTCGCTCCGAACTGTGCTGTACGACGCTTCATCGCGTTCCCCGTTCGTCGTTGGAGGCCATGAGCGCCTCCGGTCGACTCAAGTTGATCAAGTGGCCGTACGCGAATGCAATCAACTTGAGGAAGAACTGAGCATGTACATGTTCAGGGTATGGGGGGTGGCCGTCGAAGCCGTGCAGCCGTTACCTGCTCAGGAAACTCACGATTCCCTCGGAGATCCCTTGCGCCGCCTTCTGTCGCCACGCGCCACTGGTCAGCAGCGCCGCGTCCTTGCTATCGCGCATGTTTCCGCACTCGATGAACACCTTGGGAACCGTTGACAGATTGAGACCGCCCAGGTCCTTACGCGTGACGAGACCGGTGCCGTCGCCGATGTAGTTGGACGGGGCGCTGCCGGTGACGGCGACGAAGCGGCCCGCGACGCGCTCGCCCAGATCGCGGGAGGGTCCGACGATCGCGCGGGTGTCGGCGGCGCCCGCGTGGACCGCGCCGGGCAGGATGACGTGGAAGCCGCGGTTGCCGGCGCCCGAGCCGTCCGCGTGGACCGAGACCACGGCGTCGGCCTTCGCCTCGTTGCCGATCCGGGCCCGCTCGTCCACGCACGGGCCGTACGGCCGGTCGCCGTCCTGCGTCAGCTTGACCGTGGCGCCCTGCTCTTCGAGGAGCGTGCGCATCCGGTGCGCCACGTCCAGGGTGAACTTCGCCTCGGTGTAACCGTCGTTGGTGGACGTGCCCGTGGTGTCGCACTCCTTCCAGTTCGTCCCGATGTTCACCTTGCGGTTGATCTCGGAGGCGTGCTGGAAGTTCTCCGGGTTGTGCCCGGGGTCGATGACGACGACCTTCCCCTTGAGCGGGCCGGAGGCCGGGGCGGGTGCGGAGGTCGACGACGCCGTCGGCTTCCGTGACGGCGAGGCGCTCGGCTCCTTGGCGTCGTCGGTCGGTGCGCCCGACGCGGAGGACACGGGAGGCGGTGAGGACCGCACGGTCGCCCGGCCCGAGCCGCCGCCGTCGCCCGAGCCGCCCACCGTCTCGTACACGAGCCAGCCGAGCAGCGCCCCGGGCACCAGTGCGGCGAGCGCGACGGTCAGGGGGCCGCGGCGGGGGCGGCGGGGCTGGGGAGGTTCGAAGTCCGGGCCTACGTACGACACGTGTGCCACCCTAGCGGCCCTCACCGGGCGGCAGCGGGCCGAGGACAGCCCAACGGGTGGCGGCTACTCCTCGTTCCCGTCGGGCTCCCCGTGCCGTACCGCCTCCTTCACCCGTGCCTCGATCTCCTGGCGCGGGGTGTCCTCCTGCTTCGCGTAGGCGGTCACCGCCGCCTGGACGTCACGGGCGAGGTCGCGCCAGGCGCGCCAGGCGGTCTCCCAGGTGGTGGTCTGCTGGGCGCTCCACGTGGTCTGGGTGGGCGGGCCGTACGCGTCCTGCAGTTGCCGCACGCGGGCGTACGCCTCGTCCGCCGCGCGCTGCTTCTCCACGAGCTCTGCGAAGGTGTGTGCCACGCGCCCGGATCCTTGGGCAGTGACGGTCGCCCGCCGACTCGCCACGCCGCCCGTGGGCCGACCGGGAGGGGGTGCGGAGGGCGCAGTTCACCCGCCCAGCCGTTCGGCTAGACACCCGGGCCGGTGCGCCGCAGGACCCGCAGCGAGTCCGTCGCCGAGACCTCGGTGAACGCGCCGGAGGCCAGGGCCCGGAGGTAGACGCGGTACGGGGCCTGGCCCGTGAACTCGTCCTCCGGCTCGGGGAAGACGTCGTGGATGACGAGCAGGCCGCCCTCGGCCACGTGCGGGGCCCAGCCCTCGTAGTCGGCGGTGGCGTGCTCGTCGGTGTGGCCGCCGTCGATGAAGACGAAAGCGAGAGGGGTCTGCCAGATCGCCGCGATCCGCGGGGAGCGGCCGACCAGGGCGACCACGTGGTCCTCCAGGCCCGCCTTGTGCAGGGTGCGGCGGAACGTGGGCAGAGTGTCCATCAGACCGAGCTCGGGGTCGACCGTCTCCGGGTCGTGGTACTCCCAGCCCGGCTGCTGCTCCTCGCTGCCGCGGTGGTGGTCGACGGTCAGCGCGCCGACCCCGGCCTGCCGGGCCGCGTCGGCGAGCAGGATCGTGGACCGGCCGCAGTACGTGCCGACCTCCAGGAGCGGCAGCCCGAGCCGCCCGGCCTCCACCGCCGCCGCGTACAGCGCCAGGCCCTCACCGACGGGCATGAACCCTTTCGCCGCCTCGAACGCGGCCAGGATCTCGGGCTCGGGGGCCGCGGGCATGGGGTTCCTTCCGGTCGTACGACGCTCCGGGCGCCCATGGTGCCGTACCCCCTGCCGGGGGGTGACAGGGGGTACGGGTGGGCGGCGGGGTCAGGCGGAGACCGTCTCGCCCGGCAGTGCCAGGTCCAGGTCGACCGGCCGCTCGTCGCCGGTGTGGGTCGCGGACGAGGCGAGCGGGGCGTGGCCCGTGGCGCGGGCGGCCACGACGTAGGAGCCGCCGGCCGGGACGGTGAGGACGTAGGCGCCGTCCTCGGCGGAGAGCGTCGCGCCCGCCTGGCGGCCCCGGCGGTCGATCAGCGTGACCCTGGCGCGGGCGACCGGCGTGCCGTCCGCTGCCAGGACACGGCCGCGGAAGCCGCGCAGGACCTGCTCGGCGCGCTCCAGACCGGCGTCCTCCTCGCTGCTGGCGCGCAGCTGCGGCTTGTCCGACGGGCGGCGGCCGGGGAGGAAGAGGGCCAGGAGCAGGCCCACGGCGACCGCGGCGGTCGCGATCAGGAAGGAGAGCCGGAAACCGTGCATGGTCGGGATCTCTACGCCGCCGACGTTGTCCGCGGTGTTCGCCAGCACCATGCCGATGACGGCGCTCGACACCGACGTGCCGATGGAACGCATCAGGGTGTTGAGGCCGTTCGCGGCGCCCGTCTCCGAGGCCGGGACCGCGCCCACGATCAGCGCGGGCAGCGAGGAGTAGGCCAGGCCGATGCCCGCGCCCAGCAGGACCGAGATGACCAGGCTCTGCCAGGGGGCGCTCATCAGGCCGAGGCCGGCGCCGTAGCCGATCGCGATGATCAGCAGGCCGAGGATCAGGGTGACCTTGGGGCCGTACTTCGCGGACAGCCGGGCGTAGACGGGCGCGGTGAACATCATCGTCAGGCCGAGCGGCGCGACGAGCAGACCCGCGACGACCATCGACTGGCCGAGGCCGTAGCCGGTGGACTTCGGCAGCTGGAGCAGCTGGGGCAGGACCAGGGAGACGACGTAGAAGGAGACGCCGACCATGATCGAGGCGAGGTTGGTGAACAGGACGGCCGGACGGGCCGTGGTGCGCAGGTCGACCAGCGGGGCCTTGACGCGCAGCTCCATCACGCCCCACAGCAGCAGGACGACCGCGGCGGCGCCGAACAGGCCGAGCGTGGTGCCGGAGGTCCAGCCCCAGTCGCTGCCCTTGGTGATCGGCAGCAGGAAGAGCACGAGCCCGGTGGACAGACCGAGGGCGCCCGGCAGGTCGAAGGAGCCCTCGGCGCGCATCGGCGACTCGGGCACGACGAGCAGGGTGAGGGCGATGGCGAGGACACCGAGGCCGGCGGCGCCGTAGAACAGGGCGTGCCAGTCGCTGTGCTGGGCGACCAGGGCGGCGGCGGGCAGGGCGAGGCCGCCGCCGACGCCTATGGAGGAGCTCATCAGGGCCATGGCCGAGCCGAGCTTCTCGCGGGGCAGCATGTCGCGCATCAGGCCGATGCCGAGCGGGATGGCGCCCATCGCGAAGCCCTGGAGCGTACGGCCGGCGATCATGAGCAGCAGGTCGCTGGTGAAGGCACTGACCAGGGCGCCGACGACCATGACCGACAGGCTCGTGATCAGCATGCGCCGCTTGCCGTAGAGGTCGCCGAGCCGGCCCATGATCGGGGTGGCCACCGCGCCGGAGAGGAGGGTCGAGGTCAGGACCCAGGTGGCGTCGCTGGGGGCGGTGTCCAGCAGCTGCGGCAGGTCCTTGATGACCGGGACGAGCAGGGTCTGCATCACCGCGACAACGATGCCCGCGAAGGCGAGTACGGGGACCACGGCCCCGCTCGCTCTGCCGGCGGGACGGACTGTCGTCGTCTGCGTCATTGAGTGAGGCCTCCAGGCCGGGGTTGTTCGGGACGGGCGTGGTCACGCGGCCACGGTGTTACGTGGTGTACGAACCTTGTATGCGTAGGCAACTATTCCGTTGCTTCGGCACTCTAACGAAATCTTGACCTTCTCATGAGGGAAGCCCTGGGTCCTGAGTGAGCCCTAGGGCCTGTCGTTTGGATCAGATCGCAGACGCGGGGTCTGGCACGCGCATCTGCGGCGTTGTCGTCGGTTGCCGATGCTCCGCATCGACGCCCTCCTCCGCCTTGCAGCTGCACGCACCAGACCCCGCTCACCGGCGCCGAAGAGGTGCCGCCGATCCCCTGCGACCTGATCCAAACGACAGGCCCTAGGTCGAAATCCCGATGCAAGGAGCATGGAGTGGTTGAGAGCATGACACCCATGCTCGAAGCCGCCGAAATGACCCGTACGCCGCGCCGAGCCGCGCCTCCCACCTGGCTCGTGATCGCGCTCACCTGTGCCGGGCAGTTCCTCGTCGTGCTGGACGTGTCCGTCGTCAACGTGGCGCTGCCGTCCATGCGGACCGGGCTCGGGCTGAGCGAGCAGGGCCTGCAGTGGGTGGTGAACGCCTACGCCATCGCCTTCGCCGGGTTCATGCTGCTCGGCGGGCGGGCCGGGGACCTCTACGGCCGCAAGCGGATGTTCCTCGTCGGGCTCGGCCTGTTCACCGTGGCCTCGCTGGCGGGCGGACTGGCGCAGGAGGGTTGGCAGTTGCTGGTGGCGCGGGCCGTGCAGGGGCTGGGTGCGGCGGTGCTGGCGCCCTCGACGCTGACGATCCTCACGGCCTCGGTGCCGGAGGGTGCCGCCCGGGCCCGGGCCATCGGGACCTGGACGGCGGTCGGTGCCGGTGGTGGCGCGGCGGGCGGCCTGGTCGGCGGGCTGCTGGTGGAGACGCTGTCGTGGCGGTGGGTGCTGCTGATCAACGTGCCGGTGGGGGCGGTCGTGCTGTGCGGGGCCGCCTGGTTCCTCACCGAGGGCAGGGCCGGGGACGGGCGGCGGCTCGACCTGCCGGGCGCGCTGCTCGTGACGGGCGGGCTCGGCACGCTGGCCTACGGCATCTCCCAGACCGAGGCGGCGGGCTGGACGGCGGCGGCCACGCTGCTGCCGCTGCTCGCCGGGCTCGCGCTGATCGGGCTGTTCCTCGCGGTCGAGGCGCGCACGCGCAGTCCGCTGATGCCGCTCGGGCTGCTGCGCCTGCGGTCGGTGTCGTCGGCGAACGTGGCGATGTTCCTGTGCGGCTCCGCGATGTTCTGCATGTGGTTCTTCATGACCCTGTACACGCAGAACGTCCTGGGCTACACCCCGCTGGAGGCCGGACTCGCCCTGGTCCCGAGCTCCCTGGCCGTCATCCTGGGCTCCAAGCTCGCGCCCCGGGTCATGCGGAGGCTGGGCCCGCGGAACGTGGCGGCGCTGGGCACGCTGGTCGCCGTGGCCGGCTTCGCCTGGCAGTCGACGATGACCCCCGAGGGTGCGTACGCGACGACGATCCTGGTCCCCGGAGTCCTGATGATGCTCGGCGCGGGCCTGGCGGCGACCCCGCTGGCCTCCGTGGCCACGTCCGGCGCGGCACCCGAGGAGGCCGGACTGGTGTCCGGACTCGTCAACACCTCCCGCACGATGGGCGGTTCGCTGGGCCTGGCGGTGCTGTCGACCCTCGCCGCGACACGGTCGGCGGGGAGCGCGACACCGGCGGCACTGACGGAGGGGTACGCGCTGGCGTTCCGCGTGGGAGCCGCGGTGCTGGCGGCCGGCGTGGCGCTGATGTGGGTCTGGCTGCCGCGGACGGCGGGCGAGCGGTAGGGCCACCGAACGACAAAAAGAGCGCCCGGCGTGGCCCGGGACAGGGGGCGTGGCGACCCTGGGGAGGCGCTCCGAGGGTGTTTCGGCCCAGGGTCGGAGTGGTCGGACGGCGGATGGCGTCCCCGGTGCGCGGCAAGCCGCAGGGCGCCTCCCGCTCACGGCTTAGAGACCCTCCTGACCTGGCCTTCCGTCCTCTCCCGGCCTACGATCGGCGGACCTGGAAGGGGGCCGGATGGACCGGAACATACGCACCGTCGACGACGTACTCGCGCTGCTCGACGGGCTGTTCGTGGCCGAGGCCGATCGATGGACGGGGCGGGGCGCCGACTGGTGGGACGGGTTCTACGCCGACCGTTCCCGGCCGGTGCCGTTCTTCGTGGCGAAGCCGGACGAGAGCCTGGTGTCCTGGGTGGACGGTGGGCTCGTCGCCGGAGGGCGGGTGCTCGACCTGGGGTGTGGCCCGGGGCGCAACGCGCTGTATCTGGCCGAGCGGGGATTCGAGGTGGACGCCGTCGACCTGGCTCCGGCGGCCGTCGACTGGGCCCGGGAACGGGCCCGTGCGGCGGGGGCGGACGGCGTACGGTTCCACTGCGGGGACGCGTTCGCGCTCGCCGGTACGGAACTCAGCGGGCCGTACGACCTCGTCTACGACTCCGGCTGCTTCCACCATCTGCCGCCGCACCGGCGGATCAGCCATCTGGCGCTGCTGGAGAACGTCCTGGCTCCCGGGGGCCTGTTCGGCCTCACGTGTTTCGCCGCCGGTGCCGACGGGATGGGGTCGGAGCTGTCCGACGCGGACTTCTACCGTGAGGCGAGCGGCCTCGGGGGCGGGCTCGCGTACACGCCCGAGGCGTTGCGGGAGATCTTCTCCGGCCTGACCGAGGTCGAACTGCGGCGGATGCGCGACGAGCCGGAGGAGTCGGGGTGCTTCGGCGAGGGTTTCCTGTGGACGGCGTTGTTCCGGCGGAGCTGACTTCTCACAGCCAGCCCTGGCGGCGGGCCTCGCGTAGGGCCTCTGTGCGGTTGCGGGTGCCTGTCTTGCCGATGGCGGAGGAGAGGTAGTTGCGGACCGTGGACTCCGAGAGGTGGAGGCGGGTGGCGATGTCGGCGACCGTCGCGCCGTCCGCGGAGGCCTTGAGGGCGTCGCTCTCGCGCGTGGTGAGGGGGTTGGGGCCGGCGCTGAGCGCGGCCGTGGCGAGGGCCGGGTCGACGACGGTCTCGCCGGCCAGGACACGGCGGATCGCGGCGGCGAGTTCCTCCACGGGGCCGTCCTTCACGAGGAAGCCGGTGGCTCCGGCCTCCATGGCGCGGCGCAGATAGCCGGGCCGGCCGAAGGTGGTGAGGATCAGGACGCGGCAGCCGGGCACCCGGGCACGCAGGTCGGCGGCGGCGTCCAGGCCGCTCTTTCCCGGGAGTTCGATGTCGAGGAGCGCGACGTCGGGGCGGTGGGAGAGCGCCGCGTCCAGGATCGCGTCACCGGCCCCCACCTGGGCGACGACCTCGATGTCGTCCTCCATCCCGAGCAGCAGCGCGAGCGCACCGCGCAGCATGCCCTGGTCCTCTGCGAGCAGCACGCGGATGGGTCTGTCGGTCACGGGGCAAGGGTAGGGCTCCCGGGGCTCCCGGGGCGCTGGGGTGCGTCCAGCAACGAGGCCAGCGTTCCCGTGAACGCGGCCGCCGAATGGTCGGCGTGATCGCGGATGCGGGTGGCCACGGCCTCGGCCCCGCCGCCCTCCACGAGGCGTACGAGCCGGTCGATACGGCGTTCGTGGCCTTCCCGGGTGTCGGGGAGGGTGGACACGTAGAAGTCCGTCGCGTCGTAAGCCATGTGGAAGACGTGCTTCTTCACATCGCTCAGCGTCAGGTAGTCGTCGTGGGTCTTGGGGGCCGGCTCGGGCGCGCCGACGCACACCGCGGGGGTGCCGGCGCCCCAGGCGTTGACGCACAGGTGGTAGGTGTCCGTGATGACCAGACGGTAGCGGGGGAGGACCCCCACCAGGTCGCCGACGGTGTGCCGGCCGGGCCGCTGCGCGATGTGGCCGACCGGAGCGGGGACGTCCCGGTCGAACCAGGGCAGCCATTCGAGCGGCGCGCCCAGGCGCTCGGACAGGTCCTGGCAGAAGGCGGGCAGCCACTCGGGGATCTGCGTCCGCGCACCGAGGAACACACCGATCGCACCGCCGTCCGGGACCGCCCGGGACCACTCCGTCGTCGGGAGGTGGCCGAGGTCGCCCGGGCGGGACAGCAGCGCCGCGTCCGAACCGAAGTAGTCGGTCGTACGGTCCCCGCGCAGGTGCGCGATCTTCGCCGCCGACAGCGGGTCGCGCACCCAGACGCGGCGGCTTCGCGTCACCAGGCGTGAGAACAGCGGGCCGTACTCCTTGTCCTCGAAGTCCTCGTAGTCGGACTGCGAGTTGTGCAGGATCGTCCCGCCGTAGCTGAGGGTCCGCGCGAGGAGCTCGTCCGGCTGGTCCGCGAAGAGCAGGGCGCGGTTCAGCAGGGCGCGGGCCGCTGCACGGTCCTCGGCGAAACCGAAGTCGAGCAGACGGTTCGTCGCGTCCTGCTCCAGGTAGTGCCGGGTGTGGAGGAAGTCGCCCCAGAAGACCACCGCGTCGTGGTCGCGCAGCGAGTCGAGGTGCTCGGCCAGGGGGTGGAAGCGGAACGGGAAGGCGGTGTCTTGCGCGCACTCGCGCAGCGGAACGGTCTCCGGTGTGTGCAGGGTGTACCAGGTGGCGTCGATCTCGGGTGTCATACGCCGCCGCAGGGACTCGAACGCCAAGTCGACGGTCAGCATGCCGGTGTTGCGGTACCCGATGTTCGGTGCGGTGATGACGGCGACGCGTGCCATGTGCTCCATTTCCCCTAGCCGTTGCCGGCGCCGTCGACGTGTACGTGTGCATCTCCGTGCAGGTGTGCGTCTACGTGTACGTGTGGCGCGCGCGGACCATCGGCCAACGTACATGGCGACGCGGGTCGTACGGCGTCCCGCCCCCCGGGACCAGCCCCCCGGCGTCGTGGTGCGAACGGTCACGCCCGTTCCGCCACCGCCGAGTGCGCGTCCGTCGCATCGACGTCGAGCGGGAGTTGTGCCGACACGGCGAATCCGCCCCTGGCCCGCGGCCCCGCCGTCAGCGAGCCGCCCGCCGCCGCGAGACGCTCGGTCAGGCCCGTCAGCCCCGTGCCGCCCCGGGCGCCCGAGCCACCGGCTCCACCGCCCGCGCCACCGGCCCCGCTCCTGCCACCGGCCCCTTCGCCACCGTCGGCGACCGCCCCTTCGCCGCCGTCGGCGACCACCCCGACCCCGTCGTCCACCACCGACAGACGCACCCGCTCCGCCCCACCCGACAGCGTGATCTCGCACTGCCGCGCGGCGCTGTGCCGTACGACGTTCGTCACCGCCTCGCGCACCACCCACCCCAGCAGCGCCTCGCTCTGCGGCCCGAGTGGAGGGCCGGTGCGCGTCACGGCGAGCTTGATGCCCGCGGCCGTCAGGGCCGAGTGCGCGCGGTCGAGTTCCGTGTCGAGGCTGCCCCGGCGGTAGCCGGTCACGGCCTCCCGGATCTCGGTGAGCGCCTGGCGGCCCACGGACTCGATGTCCGTGATCTGGGCCAGCGCGGCGTTCAGGTCGCGGGCGGCGAGGCGGCGGGCCGCCTCCGACTTCACGACGATCACCGACATCGTGTGCCCGAGCAGGTCGTGCAGGTCACGGGAGAAACGGAGGCGCTCCTTCTCGACCGCCCGGCGGGCCAGTTCCTCGCGGGCCGCGCGCAGTTCGCCCACCGCCTCGGAGAGCCGCATGATCGCCGCCGTCACCATCGTCGAGATCCACGTGGCGTACGCGATGTCGAGGCCGCCCCAGCCGTCGTGGAAGAAGGACACCGCACCCGCAAGCACCGCCACCGCCGTACCGGCCGGCCGCAGGTGCGACAGCCGCAGGGCCGCACCCGTCGCGAGGCCCAGCAGGGGAAAGAACAGCAGCCAGTTGCCGCCGTAGCCGGCGGCGAGCGCGCAGGTCACGGACGCCAGCAGGGCGAGGGCCACCCGCGTGGAGCGGGCCTCGCGCGTCTCCCTGCGGAACGCGCGGAACGCCACGTAGATGTAGAGCGAGTTGAAGGTGAGCAGTCCCAGCCCGCCGATCCACGGGTTCGGCGTCTGGTCCTGGAAGAGGTTGGAGAAGGCGCCCATCCCCAGCAGCAGCCACGGCAGCAGGGTGAACCCGCTGGGCGGCGGACCGGGGTTCTCGGGAAGCTCGCCCGTTCTCCGGGCGGCTCGCCACTCGGCCCTGAGCCGCGTCTTGTTCGCCGCGTAGTGGCGCTGGTACTCCCGGGCCTGCCGGACGGCCGCCCGGGTCGTCTCGAAGCGGTACCTGACCTTCTCTGTCCAGGACATGTCCCCGTCCCCGATCAGACGTTCGCCGCGCCGCGGCGGTACGACAGCACAGCGTACGAGCCGAAGGCCGGCAGCCAGACGGCCGGCAGGCGTGGTGGTGGTCATGGCAGCGACGCTACGGATCCGCCGGGGCCGGGCGGCAGATGCGGCTGTACGGAGTTCGGCAGGACAAATGTCACGGGCCGCGTCTCGCCCGGCGGCGATCTGACACGGTGTCAGGAGGCTTCACAAGTGCGGGGGCCTGGGCTATACAGAGGGCGCAGGACTGGAACGCGTTCCAGTTCGGCCGCAGACGGCCTCGGCGCGGCCGACGGTGCGGACGGCCGTGCCGAGGTCTTTCCCGCGGCGGTCTTTCCCATGGCGGTCTTTCCCACGGCGATCAGGAGCCCCATGCCCATCGACGCAGCCAAGGCGCTCGCCGCCGAGCCCCGGACCGGCGAGCTCTCCTGGGACCACAAGGACGTGCAGCTCTACCACCTCGGCATCGGCGCCGGCGTCCCCGCCACCGACCCCGACGAGCTGCGCTACACCCTGGAGTCCCGGCTGCACGTCCTGCCGAGCTTCGCCACCGTCGCCGGCGCCGGATCCCCCGGCGTGATCAGCGGCCTGTCCATGCCCGGCGTCGACGTCGACCTCGCCCGCGTCCTGCACGGCGGGCAGAGCCTGCGGATCCACCGCCCCATCCCGGCCCGGGGCCGCGCGACCGCCACCGGCCGGATCGCCGCCGTGTACGACAAGGGCAAGGCGGCCGTCCTCGTCATGCGGACCGAAGTGTCCGGCGACGACGGGCCGTTGTGGACCAACGACGCGCAGATCTACGTCCGGGGAGAGGGCGGCTGGGGCGGCGACCGGGGCCCGTCCACCCGGCTCGATCCGCCCTCCCGCGCGCCGGACCGGGTCGTCGAACGGCACGTCCGCGAGGACCAGGCCCTGCTCTACCGCCTCTCCGGCGACTGGAACCCGCTGCACGCCGACCCCGAGTTCGCCAAGCGCGCCGGATTCGATCGGCCCATCCTGCACGGGCTGTGCACCTACGGCATGACGCTCAAGGCGGTCGTCGGCACGCTCCTCGACGGAGACGTGACCCGGGTGCGCTCGTACGCCACCCGGTTCGCCGGCGTCGTCCACCCGGGCGAGACGCTGCGCATCCGCATGTGGCGCCTGGACGGCGAGGTCCGGGTCGCCGTCAGCGCCGTCGAGAGGGACGACGCGCCGGTCCTCGCCGACACCGTCGTCGAACACACCTGAATCCCGAACGCCGTACGAGGGGAGCCGCACCATGCGCGCAGCCGTACTGCACGAGATCGGCCAGGACAAGCTGGAGGTCCTCGACGACGTCGAGGCGTTGGGGTTCGGACCCGGCAAGGTGCGGATCCGGGTGCGCGCCGCCGGGCTGTGCCACTCGGACCTGTCCGCGATGAGCGGGGTGCTGCCGCAGCCCGGGCCGTTCGTGCCCGGGCACGAGGGGGCGGGCGAGATCCTCGAAGCCGGCGAAGGCGTCGGCCACTTGAGGGCCGGTGACCGGGTCGTCGTGTGCTGGCTGCCCGCCTGCGGCGCCTGCCCCGCCTGCAAGCGCGGACAGACCGAGCTGTGCCTCGCCGGGTTCATGAACGCGGGCACCCCCAACTTCAGGCGGCCCGCCGGGGACGTCTTCGGCATGGCCGGCACCGGCACCTTCACCGAGGAGGTAGTCGTCGACGCCGGGTGCGCGGTCCCGATACCCGACGACGTGCCCTTCGACATCGCCGCCCTCATCGGCTGCGGGGTGACGACCGGACTGGGCGCCGCGCTCAACACGGCGGACGTGGAGGCCGGTTCGTCGGTGGCGGTCATCGGGTGCGGGGGCGTGGGCATCTCCGTGATCCAGGGGGCGCGGCTGCGCGGGGCTGCCGAGATCGTCGCCGTCGATCCGGTCGTGACGCGACGCGAGGCAGCCCTGCGGTTCGGGGCCACGAAGGCCGTCTCGCCCGACGGACTGCCCGACGCCAAGCAGCAGGTCACCGCAGGTGAGGGCTTCGACTACGTCTTCGAGGCCGTCGGCAGGTCGGCCACCGCACGCGCCGCCTACGACAACACCCGGCGCGGCGGCACCCTCGTCGTGGTCGGTGCCGGCGCCATGGACGACTTCCTCCAGCTGAACATGTTCGAGCTGTTCTTCGACGAGAAGCGGATCCTGCCGTCCATGTACGGCGGCGGCGACATCCTGCGCTCCTACGAACGCACCATCGCCCTGTGGCGCGCGGGCCGCGTCGACCTGGCGGGCCTGATCAGCCACCGGGTCCCCCTCGCCGACATCAACGAGGCCCTGGACCAGATGCGGACCGGGACCGCCCTGCGTACGTGCATCGAGATGTGAGGACACCGCCATGCCGCTGCCACTGCCGCTCCGGGGACTGTCCGCGATCGTCACGGGCGCGGGCCGCGGGCTCGGCCGGGCCGAGGCACTGGAACTCGCCCGGCTCGGGGCCGCCGTGGTCGTCAACGACTACGGGCAGCCCGGCCGAGACGGCACGGGCGAGGCCTCCGCCGGGCCCGCCGAGCGGGTCGCCGCCGAGATCCGGGCAGTCGGCGGGACCGCGCTCGCGCACACCGGCGACGTCTCCGACTTCCGGCAGGCACGCGAACTGGTCGAGTCGGCGATCGCCGAGTTCGGCAAGCTCGACATCCTGGTCAACAACGCCGGCATCCTGCGCGACCGCATGGTGTTCTCGATGGCCGAGGAGGAGTGGGACGCCGTGCTCCGCGTGCACCTCAAGGGGCACTTCAACACCATCCGGTTCGCCGCCGCCCACTGGCGGGAGCGGTCCAAACGGGCCGGGGAGCCGGTGTACGGGCGGATCGTGAACACCTCCTCCGAGGCGTTCCTGGCCGGTTCCGCCGGGCAGCCCAACTACGCGGCCGCCAAGGGCGGGATCGTCGGCCTGACCACGTCCACGGCCCTCGCCCTCGGCAAGTACGGCGTCACGGCCAACGCGATCTGCCCGCGCGCCCGCACCCGGATGACCGAGGACGTCTTCGCGGGCGTCGAGCAGCCCTCCGGGGACGGTCTCGACCCGCTCGCCCCCGAGCACGTCGCCCCGCTCGTCGGCTATCTGGCCTCGCCCGCAGCCGCCCATGTGAACGGGCAGCTCCTCGTGGTGCACGGCGGCATGGTGGCCGTCGTCGAACGGCCGCGCGTCGCCGCCCGGTTCGACAGCAAGCAGGACACCTTCACGTACGAGGAGCTGGAGACCGTCCTCGGTCCGTACTACGCGGACCGGCCGGCGGGGGAGACGTTCGCGGCGGCGGAGGTGCTGGGACTGAAACGCGGCTGAGGTACGGAAACGGCCCCACCCGTCACACGGGTGGGGCCGTTCGCCGTACGGTCCGTACGGTCACTGACGTTCCGTCAGGCCGCCGTCTCGGTCCGCTCGGTCTCCGTCACCGGCTTGCGGTGGCGGCCGCGCGGAGCCGTCTCGCTGTCCTTCGTGGAGATCTCGCCACGGTGCCGGCCGTGGCCGGCGGCGATCTCCTGGACGTCGGAAGTGCGCAGCTGGTTCGTGCTGGCGTCGCTCATCGGATGGAATTCACCCCGTCAACATGATCTTTCAAACAGCCGGGCGAGTTTAACCGGCCCCCCGCACCCCGGATCCAGGCGGCCACGCCAACCGGCACTAGTTCGTTACAAGCCGTCCCAATGGCGCTTGCTGCAGCGGGACCGGGCGGGGGGCGGAGGGGGTCGGGGGAGAGGCGGGATCGGCTGGTGGGGCGGGTTGCGGGGGGTGTGGGGGATACGGCGTATGCGCGGGCTGTGCCGGTTCCGGAGCGTGCCCCGGTGTGTGGGGCGCCGGTGTGTGGGGCGCCGGTTCCGGAGGGTGTCCCGTTGCGGCGGTCGCGTCGGCGGCTCGCGCGTCCGGTCTCCGCCCCGGCCCCGGCACCGGATGTGGATGCGGATGCGGATGTGGATGCGGATGCGTGGCACCGGGCTCGGGTGGCGCCACGGCCGCGGGCGGGCTCACCTGTGCCACGCCGCACGGCACGGCCTCCGTCGCGTACGGCAGCCGCAGCACCCCGTCCGGCGTCCACGTCCCGGCACCCGCCAGCCACCCCTCGGGCGCCGGGAGGTGGTGCACCCGCCGCTCGGCCGGCCGCCACACGCCGACCCAGCTGCCGCGTGGCCCGTCGACGCGCAGCGCCACCGCGCAGCTCTCCGGCGTCAGCATCTGCCCCGGCTGGATCGCGAACGGCGTGACGGTGCAGTCCGGCAGCCGCAGGCACTCCGGGAAGCGCACCGGCAGTGTGCTGCCCAGTACACCCCAGCCCAGCCGGTCCTGACCCGGCGAGGGCGCGTCCGAGCGGATGAGCAGCAGCCCGCTGTCGTGGTCGGCGAGCAGCAGCCGGTCGTCGCTGTCGGCAGAGATCTGGAGCAGCGGCGACATCTCCCCGCCGCCCTCCAGGTCCACCACGACCGCCTTGGTGCGCCCGCCGGTCTCCCGGTCCAGGGCCAGCAGTCGTCCGGCACGGTCCAGCCAGACCCCGCCCGAGCAGCGGCCGGGCAGCTCGGCCAGCCGCTCGGGCCCGAAGGCACCGCCCGCCACCAGCCACACCGTCGTCGAACGCGGGCCGACGGACAGGGCGTACGCCCGCTCGCCGCCGGGGGCGGGCGGCAGCAGCCGCAGCAGGGCCGTGTCGTGCGGGCACTCGACCACGCCCAGGGGCAGCTCGCCGGTGCCGGGTCCGGTCGGGTACAGCAGCGAGAAGGCGTGCCGTCCGGCCACCAGACGGTGGATGAGGACCCGACCGTCGCCCATCGGCTGCACCTCGGTGCCGGGTTCCTCCGGCTGGTTGCGGGGCAGGGGTACCGCGTACGGCTCGGGGCCGTCCAGGGTCCAGCGCTCCGGGAACCAGGAGTCGCCGGCCGACGCGAGGCGTGCGGCGTAGGCACCGTCCGCGGTGAGTGTGCATCCTGCCGGCGCGGCCTCGTCCTCGTGTCCCGCCGAAGGCTCGATCGCACACGCTGTCATCGTTCGGTCACCTCCAGTGACGAACGTAGTTATCGTGCGCACGGCCGGGGATCCGCAGGTGCCCGACTTCACACATAAGGGTGTTCCAGGAACGATTCGCCTGAGGATGTGGGGGCTTGTGTGCTGCGCGGGCCGACAGCCCGCGGGCGGGGCATCGAGCGGTGGGAGTGGCCGTGGTCGCGGCGGGGGCGGCGGCGGTGCCGGTGGCGGTTCAACGCCACAGATCAGACGGGTAGCCTTGCACCCGTGCCCCGTCTGTCTGAAGTCATCGCCGAGCTGGAGAGCCTGTGGCCCGCCGAGCGGGCCGAGTCCTGGGACGCGGTCGGCACCGTCGTGGGCGACCCGGACCAGGAGGTCACGCGCGTGCTGTTCGCCGTCGACCCGGTCCAGGAGATCGTCGACGAGGCCGTGAAGCTGGGCGCCGACCTGCTCGTCACCCACCACCCGCTCTATCTGCGCGGCACGACGACGGTCGCGGCGTCGCACTTCAAAGGCCGTGTCGTCCACACCCTCATCAAGAACGACGTCGCGCTGCACGTCGCCCACACCAACGCCGACACCGCCGACCCCGGCGTCTCCGACGCCCTCGCGGGCGCCCTGGACCTCAGGGTCACCGGCCCGCTCGTACCGGACCCCGCCGACCCCGAAGGCCGCCGCGGCCTGGGCCGCGTGTGCGCCCTGGACCATCCGCTGACCGTCCGCGAGTTCGCCGCCCGCGCCGCGGAGCGGCTGCCCGCCACCGCGCAGGGCATCCGGGTCGCCGGCGACCCCGAGGCGGTGCTGCGTACCGTCGCCGTCAGCGGCGGCTCCGGCGACAGTCTCTTCGACCACGTACGCGCGGCGGGTGTTGACGCCTTCCTCACGGCGGACCTGCGCCACCACCCCGTCTCCGAGGCCCGCGCCCACAGCCCCCTCGCGCTGCTCGACGCGGCGCACTGGGCCACCGAGTGGCCCTGGTGCGAGCTGGCCGCGAGCCAGCTCGACGAGATCTCCGACCGCCACGGATGGGACCTGCGCGTCCACGTCTCGAAGACGGTCACCGACCCCTGGACCGCCCACGCGGCGTCCAGTACTTCCTCTGACCCACTGGGAGCCCCCAACTGAACGCCGCGCCCGCCGACCAGATCCGACTCCTCGACGTCCAGGACCTCGACGTCCGCCTCCAGCAGCTCGCCCACAAGCGGAGGTCGCTGCCCGAGCACGCCGAGATCGAGTCGCTGAACAAGGACCTGACGCAGCTGCGCGACCTCCTCGTGGCCGCGCAGACCGAGGAGAGCGACACCGCCCGCGAGCAGACCAAGGCCGAGCAGGACGTCGACCAGGTCCGCCAGCGCGCCGCCCGCGACCAGCAGCGCCTGGACTCCGGCGCCGTCTCCTCCCCCAAGGACCTGGAGAACCTCCAGCACGAGATCGCCTCGCTCGCCAAGCGGCAGGGCGACCTCGAGGACGTCGTGCTGGAGGTCATGGAGCGCCGGGAGTCCGCGCAGCAGCGGGTTGCCGAGCTGACCGAGCGGGTCGGCTCCGTCCAGTCGAAGATCGACGACGCGACCGCGCGCCGTGACGCCGCCTTCGAGGAGATCGACGGCGAGATCGCCACGGTCACCAAGGAGCGCGAGGTCATCGCCGGTTCGATCCCCGCCGACCTGCTCAAGCTCTACGACAAGCTGCGCGAGCAGCAGGGCGGCATCGGTGCGGCGAAGCTGTACGCGCGCAGCTGCCAGGGCTGCCGGCAGGAGCTCGCCATCACGGAGCTGAGCGAGATCCGCAGCGCCGCGCCCGACACGGTGATCCGCTGCGAGAACTGCCGCCGCATCCTGGTGCGCACGTCCGAGTCCGGTATCTAGGTCGCGGGGGAGCCCTTCCGGTGCGGGAGTTCATCGTCGAGGCCGACGGCGGGTCGCGGGGCAACCCGGGGCCCGCGGGCTACGGGGCCGTGGTGAGCGACGCGGCGACGGGTGAGACGCTGCGGGAGGCCGCCGAGTACCTCGGCGTCGCCACGAACAACGTCGCCGAGTACCGCGGCCTCCTCGCCGGGCTGCGCGCCGCCCACGAACTGGACCCGGCCGCGACGGTCCACGTCCGGATGGACTCCAAGCTCGTGGTCGAGCAGATGTCGGGCCGCTGGAAGATCAAGCACCCCGACATGAAGCCACTGGCCGCGGACGCGGCCCGGATCTTCCCGCCCGGGCGCGTGACGTACGAGTGGATTCCGCGCGAGCGCAACAAGCACGCGGACCGGCTGGCCAACGAGGCGATGGACGCCGGGGCCAGGGGGGAGCAGTGGTCGGCCTCGACTTCGACGGCGGACCTGGACACCACGGCCGCGGCTGTCGCCCCGACTGCCCCGCCCGGCCCATCGGCCCCGCCGGGCGACGCCGCGACAGGCGCCGCGAGGGCCCGCGAAGCCCTGGCGACGGGCCGCGCCGCCGCCTCCGCCGCACCGCCCGGCTCGGATCCGGAAGCCGGGCCTTCTCCCGTTCCGTCTTCCGCCCGCGGGGCGACGGAGCAGCGGGGCGGCGAAGGCGCGTCGGTCGAGGCCGGCGCCGGCTCGGCGAAGGCGGACTCCGACGCGCGTAGCGGCAGGGCGGACACGGACGTTCGTGCCGCCGGGCCGGACGCGGACGTTCGTGCGGCCGGGCCGGACGCGGGCGTTCGTGCGGCCGGGCCGGACACTGGCGTTCGTGCCGCCGGGCCGGACGCTGATGTCTGCGTGGCGAGGGCGGATGCCGATGCCCGTGTGGCCGGGGCGGACCCTGATGTCCGTGCCGGCGCCGGGCCGGGGGCCGGCGTCAGCGCTGCCAAGGCGGATGCCGATGCCCGGGCCGCCAAGGCCGTCGCCTCGCCCGGCTGGGCTCCCGCGGACATGGGTGCTCCCGCCACCTTCGTGCTGCTGCGGCACGGGGAGACGCCGTTGACGCCGCAGAAGCGGTTCTCCGGCAGTGGGGGCACCGACCTCGCCCTCTCCGACATCGGCAGGGACCAGGCCGAGCGAGCCGCCGCCCTGCTCGCCCGGCGGGGCACGATCCAGGCGATCGTGTCGTCGCCCCTGGCCCGCACCCGGGAGACCGCCGGGATCGTCGCCGCCCGGCTCGGCCTCGACGTCAGCGTCGACGACGGGCTGCGCGAGACGGACTTCGGCGCGTGGGAGGGCCTCACCTTCGCCGAGGTGCGCGAACGTCACCCCGACGACCTGAACGCCTGGCTGGCCTCCCCGGACGCCGAACCCACCGGCGGCGGCGAGAGCTTCGCGGCGACCGCCACCCGGATCGCCGCCACCCGCGACAAGCTGGTCGCGGCGTACGCGGGCCGCACGGTCCTGCTCGTCACGCACGTGACCCCGATCAAGACGCTCGTCCGGCTCGCCCTCGGCGCCCCGCCGGAGTCCCTGTTCCGGATGGAACTGTCGGCCGCGTCCCTGTCGGTCGTCGCGTACTACGCGGACGGCAACGCCAGCGTCTGGCTCCTCAACGACACGTCCCACCTGCGCTGAGCGCCGCCGCCTCGCGGGCCAGTGCCTCGACCCGGCCCCAGTCGCGCGCCGCGACCGCGTCCCGCGGCAGCATCCAGCTTCCGCCGACGCAGGCGACGTTGGGCAGGGCCAGATAGTCCGGGGCGGAGGCCGGGCCGATCCCGCCCGTGGGACAGAACCGGGCCTGGGGGAGCGGCCCCGCCAGCGACCTCAGATACGCCGTACCGCCCGCGGCCTCGGCCGGGAAGAACTTCATCTCCCGCACCCCGCGCTCCAGCAGCGCCACGACCTCCGAGGTGGTCGACACCCCCGGCAGGAACGGCACGCCGGAGGCACTCATCGCCTCCAGCAGTACGTCGGTCCAGCCGGGGCTGACCAGGAAGCGGGCGCCCGCGGCCACCGTGTCCGCGACCTGCTCGGGGCTGATCACCGTCCCGGCACCCACCACCGCCTCCGGCACCTGCCCGGCGATCTCCCGGATCGCCTCCACAGCCGCCGGCGTCCGCAGCGTCACCTCGATCGCGGGCAGCCCACCGGCGACCAGCGCCCGCGCCAGCGGTACGGCGTCACCGGCATCCTCGATGACGACGACGGGGACGACGGGCGCGAGGTCCAGCACGGAGGCGGGCAGGGGAGAGGCCATGGCCGTATCCTGCCGTCGTCTCAACAGCATGCGCAAAGGTCATTGCATATGTTGCAACACGTCGCTCAACGCAGTGCTGATGCTCAGTGGACCTCGGTCACCAGCACGTCCAGCGACCACGCCTGCCCCGCCTTCGCAGGGGCCTGCGCCTCCACGACGTACCCGAGATCCCGCAGCACCTCCACCAGCTCGGCCGGCCCCTTCGGAGCGGCCCCGGCGGTCAGCAGACTGCGCACCATCCGCCCCTTCGTCGCCTTGTTGAAGTGGCTGACGACCTTCCGCGTCGGCGCGTGCAGCACCCGCACCGACGCCGTCCGCCCGGCGACCTCGCCCTTCGGCTTCCACGCGGCGGCGTACGCGGCCGACCGCAGATCCAGCACCAGCCCGTCCCCGGCCGCCTCGGGCAGCACCGACGCCATCGGCGTACGCCAGTGCGCACCCAGCGCACCGAGCCCCGGCAGTTTCACGCCCATCGAGCACCGGTAGGACGGGATCCGGTCCGTCACCCGGACCGCTCCCCACAGCCCGGAGAAGACCAGCAGCGACCGCGCGGCACGCCGCTTGGCGGAGGCGTCCAGGGACGCCAGGCCGAGAGCGTCGTACAGCACTCCGGTGTAGATCTCCCCGGCCGGCCGGGCCCCCGCCGTGCGCAGCTCCGCGTTCTTCGCGACCTCGCCCCGCAGCCCCTCGCTCAGTCCGAGCACCTCGCGCGCCTTGTCCTCGTCACCGGCACACAGCTCGACCAGCTCGGTGAGGACGGCCTCCCGGGCGGCGGCCAGCCCCGGCAGCGACAGTGACTCCGGCTTCAGCGGGGCCCCGCGGCCGGAGGGGGCCTTGCCTTCGGACGGCGGCAGCAGGACAAGCACGCGTACTCCTTCGATCGAACCGCAGCCGACAGCGTACGGGGAGCTCAGACGCGCGCCTGCCCGAGGGCGCGCACGAGCCCGTCGGCGTCGTCGGCGTGGAAGCGGACGACCCGCACGTCCCGGCGACGCCCGAGGAAGGTGACGTGCGTGACCGGCTCCGTCAGTTCGAGCGTGACGGTCGTCTGCGACCCCACCTCGACGTCGAGCTCACCGTCGGCCCGCTCGTGCGTCATCCGCAGCTCGCGCCGCACCGAGGCGATCCGCTCCAACGGCACGCGCAGATCGACATGGACGTACCGCCGGATCCGCAGCGAGCCGCCCTCCACGTCCAGCACATGCGGGCGAACGACGGACGAGGCGTGCAACGCCACGACGACGACCACGCCGTACACGTCCAGGAAGAGGAAGACGGCGTGCACGGTGGGCCAGTCCCGCAGCAGCACCGACATGGCCACCGTCTCGACGACACACACGAACCCGAACCCGGCCATCATGGCGCCCTGCCCACGCGCGTACCCGAAGGCCCGCCCCCCGTCCGCCCCCGCCCTGCGCCGTACCACCCACAGCACGAGACTCACGAGCAGCCGCACCTCGTGCAGGACCAGCCGCCGCGCGACCCTCATCGCCGCTCCTCGGAGAGAATCCGCAGCGTACGGCGGATGACCTCCGCCTGCGCCGGGGCGAGATCGTCGTAGAAGGCCCGCAGGAAGCTGTGGTCCGGGTCGAGGTCCCCGACGTCCGGGAACAACCCCGCGGGAATGCAGTCGGCCAGGGTCCGAGCGGCCTCGGCGACGCGCGGATCGTCCGGCTCGGCACCGGCGAGCGCGTCGAGCAGCGCGTACGCCTCATGGGCCCGCGCCAGGGCCTCCGGACTCCCGAACGCCGCACCCAACGACGACGCCAGCCGCTCCCGCGCCTCCTCCGGCATGGCCGTCTCCAGGAAGGCGATGATCTCGCGGTCCTTGGCGGCCATGGGCGAGTCCGACAGATGCGCGGTCCCGGCGAACAAGGCAGCCAGCTCCGGCGATACCGGCCCCTCCGCCGGCACCCCGCCCTCCGCCTCCAGCAGCACCCGCAACCGCGCCCGCCGCTCCCGGGTCGCCTCCTCCTGCCGCGCCAGATCCTCCTCCAGCTCGGTCAGCACCTCGACGAGGTCCTTCCCGGCGTCCTCCGCCAGCACGTCCCGTACCTCGGCGAGCCCCAGCCCCAGCTCCGTCAGCCGCCGGATCCGTGCCAGCACGACAGCGTGCCGCAGCCCGTACTCCCGGTACCCGTTCGCCCGCCGCTCCGGCTCGGGCAACAGCCCCAGATGGTGGTAATGCCGCACGGCCCGCGTGGTGACGCCGACGACGGCGGCGAGTTCTCCGATCCGCATGGGACCAGTGAAGACGTTGACGCTGCGGCAGGGTCAAGCGAGCGGCTCGGTGCCTGACGGTGGCGTGGATGGTGTGCCACGATCGAGGGAAGGGGTCCCGATCTCACGGACAGGTGATCAGCCGATGTCCCAGTCTGGCGAGCGACCGAAGGAGGGGCGTGACATGACTGCCATGGCCCATGAGCCGCTCACGCAGGAAGAGGTCCTGCTGGAGGGCTTTCTCGCCCTGGACACGCCGGAGGGTTTCCGGGCCGAGCTGATCGAGGGGGAGATCGTTGTGACGCCGCCGCCGGACGGGGATCACGAGAAGTACATCAGCCGAATCGTGAGGCAAGTGATCAAGCAGTCCCGGACGGATATGGACTTCTCCGGCAACAAGGGGCTGAAGTTGCGGAGCGGGGCTGCCTGCCCCAAGAACCACCTGGTGCCGGACGTCACCTTCGGTCCCATCGAACTCGACCTGTTCGGCGGGGTCGGATCCTGGATGTCCTGCGAAGGCGTCGCCATGGTGCTGGAGGTGACGTCGACCAAGCCGAAGGCCGATCGCGAGGTAAAGCGCCGTTGCTACGCCCGCGCCGGCATCCCCCTCTACCTGCTCGTCGACCGGGACACCGCTCAGGTCACGTTGTTCAGCGAACCGAAGCAGGACGACTACCGCGAGCACTGCGCCCGCCCCTTCGGCAAGCCGGTCACTCTCCCCGAGCCGTTCGCCTTCGATCTGGACACAGCGGACCTCGTCTGATCCCCTGTGAGCCGGGGGTGCGAAGTGGGCGCAGAAGGACGGGTACGAGAACAGACTCGCTGGACCAGGGCCCGTCTGGGCCGCTCCGGCCCGCCCCTCGACCTCCTCACCGCCCACTTCGACCAGCACGTCTACGCACCCCACGCCCACGACGAGTTCACCATCGGCGTCACAGTCGGCGGCTCTGAGGTCATCGCCTACCGGGGCGGGCACATCCACTCCTACCCCGGCTCGATCGTCGTCCTGGAACCGGGCGAGATGCACACCGGCGGCCCGGCCGCCACGGACGGCTACGCCTACCAGGCCCTCTACGCCGAACCCTCCCTCCTCACCGACGGCACCCTCGGCGGCCTCCCGCACTTCAAAGACCCCGTCCTGCACGACCCGGAGCTGGTGGCAGCCCTCCGCGCCGCCCACACCGACATCAGCACCTGCCCCGACCCGCTGGAAGCCGAGTCCCGGCTGCCCTGGCTGCTCACGGCCCTGGCCCGCCGCCACTCCACGGCACGGGCCGGCACGGACACGGTGGCCGGCGCCCACCACATCGCCAGGGCCGTACGCGACCGCCTCGCCGGCGAACTCCTCGATCCCCCCTCCCTGGCCGCCCTCGCCACCGACCTCGGCCTGTCCCGCTACCAACTCCTCCGCGCCTTCCGCACGGCGACGGGGATACCGCCGTACGCCTGGCTCGCCCAGCACCGCGTCGCCAAGGCCCGCGGCCTCCTGGCATCCGGCCTCCGCCCCGCCGAGGTCGCCGGCCTCGTCGGCTTCGCCGACCAGGCGCATCTCACCCGCTGGTTCCGCCGCGTGCTGGGCGTGACCCCGGCGGCGTACCGCAACAGCGTTCAAGACGCGGCGGGGTGAGGCGGCCGAGACTCGCCGTATGACTGCACGCGGCTGGTTCCTGTTCTCCCTGATGGGAGTGGTCTGGGGCGTCCCCTACCTGATGATCAAGGTGGCGGTGGACGAACTGTCCCCTTCGGCGGTGGTGTTCGCACGCTGCGCGCTCGGCGCCGCCCTCCTCCTCCCCTTCGCCCTGCGCCAGCCGGGCCTGATACGCACCGTGCGGACGCACTGGAAGCCGATGCTGGCGTTCGCGGTCATCGAGATCATCGGCCCCTGGTACACCCTGACCGACGCCGAAC
Source organism: Streptomyces afghaniensis (assembly GCF_044327915.1). Classification (NCBI taxonomy): domain Bacteria; kingdom Bacillati; phylum Actinomycetota; class Actinomycetes; order Kitasatosporales; family Streptomycetaceae; genus Streptomyces; species Streptomyces afghaniensis. Next base: position 47,574 of record NZ_JBIRGJ010000002.1, on the reverse strand, counting down.
GCCACCTCTCCAGCTCCACCGCGGGCCTGCTGATAGCGGGCGTACCGATCGTCGGCGTCCTGCTGTCCCGCTTCTTCGGCCAGGTGGAGCCGCTGGGCGCCCGCCGGATCACCGGCCTCGCGCTCGGACTCGTAGGCGTGGGCGTACTCACCGTCCCGCACCTGACCGGCGGCGACGCCCTCTCGCTCGCGGAGGTGCTGGTGACGGTCGTCGGCTACGCCACGGCCCCCCTGATCGCCGGCCGCCACCTCAAGAACGTTCCGACCCTGCACCTGATCACGCCCTGCCTGGCACTGGCCGCCCTGGTCTATGCCCCCGCAGCCGTCGCGTCCCGCCCCGCGGCCCTCCCCTCGCCCGAGACCCTCACCGCCCTGGCGGCCCTCGGCGTCGTCTGCACGGCCATCGCCTTCGTGGCCTTCCTGGAACTGATCAAGGAGGCCGGTCCGGCCCGCGCGTCCGTCATCACGTACGTCAACCCGGCGGTCGCGGTGGCGGCAGGCGCCGTCTTCTTGGACGAGCGCCTGACCCCGACGGTGCTGGCCGCCTTCGCCCTGATCCTGGCGGGCTCCGTCCTGGCCACGGCGGCGGCGCCGAAGCCCGCGTCACGCCGGGTACCATGGTCGACACGGCAGACGAGCCGGGCGGACGGCCGCGTGGAGTCCCCCTGACGGGGAGCTCCCCGAGGAACGTCCGGGCTCCACAGGGCAGGGTGGTGGCTAACGGCCACCCGGGGTGACCCGCGGGACAGTGCCACAGAAAGCAAACCGCCCAGCACCTCGGTGCTGGGTAAGGGTGAAACGGTGGTGTAAGAGACCACCAGTGCCTGGGGTGACTCAGGCAGCTAGGTAAACCCCACTCGGAGCAAGGTCAAGAGGGAGCACCTCGGTGCTCCTGCGCGGACGTTCGAGGGCTGCCCGCCCGAGTCCGCGGGTAGACCGCACGAGGCCGGCGGCAACGCCGGCCCTAGATGGATGGCCGTCGCCCGGGGCTCCGCGAGGAACCCCGGGAACAGAACCCGGCGTACAGCCCGACTCGTCTGCCGCTTGAGGCTCCGACCTTGGCTTTTGGTCCAGTTGAGGCCCTCTTCCGCGGCGGGGTATCCCGCGTCTACCTGGGAGTTCCCACGAGTTACCGCCGGAGTATGCACGCGTAGTGCACGGGGCAGGCTTGGCTGTTCTGGCCCGGTCGCACCCCGTACCCCAGCCGAGGCGGCAATGGCAGGCGAGCGGTCACCCCGCCGTGCGGGCCGCCTTCTGCCCTATGTGCTGTATCGCGGTTCGGCACCGACGATCGCCGCCGACCGCATGTGGGCGCCGGCACCCTGGCCGTCACATGACCGAGCAGTTCTTTCACGCAACCGCAATCAAGTCCGCCTGGCACATGGCCTGAGCGACAGGCTGTTGGCGAGGCTGGAGCGCCAGGACTGCCGGGTGTTGGCCAGGACCTGCGTTAAAAGGTCGTTTTCTCCCGGCGTCTTATCCCGTTATGGGTAATTGGTTCTTAGTTGTCGGGTCGCGCCAGGTGTGGTGCTCTCGCCGGTGAGGCGGCGGGCCATGAGGTCGGTCATGGCGAGGTGGATCATTGCTTCGGAGCGGGCCGGGAGGGTTTCGTAGTCGCGGGCCAGGCGGCGGTGCAGCATCAGCCAGCCGTAGGTCCGCTCGACCGCCCACCGTTTCGGTATCGGGGTGAATCCCCTGGTCCCAGGGGTGCGGGCGGAGATTTCCATATCGATGCCGAGGGTGGCGGCATGCTCGACGAAATGCTTGCGGTAGCCGCCGGCGACCCACACTTTGCGGACGCCGGGATGGTCGGCGGCGACCTGGTCGAGCAGCTTGGTGCCGGCCATCGAGTCCTGCACGCCGGTCGCGGTGACCGGCACCGCGATCAGGAGGCCGATCGTGTCGGTCACGATGCTTCGCTTCCTGCCTACGATCTTCTTGGCGTTGTCCGTGCCCTGACTCGCGGCGGGGACGCCGGTGGAGGTCTTGACGCTCTGTGCGTCGATCACTCACGCTGACGGCTCCGCGTTCCGGCCTTCCTGCTGTCGCACCAATTCCCGCAGCAGGCCGTTGAGCTGGGCGGAGATGCCGTCGGACTGCCACTTGGCGAAGTAGCCGTAGACCGTGTTCCAGTTCGGGAAATCATGGGGCAGGTAGCGCCACTGCACCCCGGTGCGGTCCAGGTACAGGATCGCGTTCATGATTTCGCGCAGATCATGCTCGGGCGGCCGGCCGAAACCCAGGGCCCGGCCGCGACGCTCGTCGCGCCACGCGGACAGCACCGGCTCGATCAACCCAGCGGGCATCGGACAGATCACTCGGATACGCACGACGGTCGGTCATGACCCGGACGTACCGCCGGTCGGGGGCGTGCGCCCAGGCGTGTCTCCTGCCTCAATGAAGCGCGCAACGGATCCGGGCGTCCTGGAATGAGACAGGCGCAAGCCGATTCCTGCCCCAGTTGTCACACCCCCTGCCTCGGCAGACACGACCAGCCTGGCAGCCCCACCCGCACCAATACCTCAGTGGCCGCAATAGCGGATGCACCACCCCACACAAGATAAAAACGACCTCTAAGGAGAACGGCATCGTCAAGGTGGAGGACGCAATGTGCGGCGCCTCCGTGGCGTCCCTGTGCGCCCACTTCGGGCACCTCCTCGCCGAGCGTGACGACCGAGGCATCGTCCTCCTCGACAGTCGCACCAAGAGAAGAAACGTGGACAATGTGCACTGCGTGACGACCCGTAAGCTCCGTCCGGGTGGAGATCTGATGCCCCATGTCGCGGAGTCGCCCGTGTTCGGACACAGCGACTCCCACATCGGCCTGCAGATCGCCGACCTGCTGATCTCCTCCGTCTTCTTCCCCGGCGGCGTGCGCCACCTACGCGGAGGAACTGGCGTGGAACACCCACTGTCCCCGGCCTACGCGGCGATAAGGGGACGCCACTGCCCGCGTGTGGGAGACCTACAGCATCGGTATCAGACGGCGACGGGCAAGTGGACTGGAGGGGTCGTGGTGTCGGACAGGCGGAGGGGGCTGTCGGCAGCGGAGCCGTTCCGAGTCGGCGAGCCCACGGCTGTCATCCCCCACCCAGCAGCCACCCGCTGCCCCAGCCGGGAGCGAGCCGTGAGAGAAACACGGATCCGGGCTGTCGGTAGGTCGCGGTAAGGTCAACCAGAGAGTTTGGCCCTGAGCAGGGCAGGAGCAGACAGCGGAGGTCGGACGGTGATGGCAGGAGGCTCGCGTCCGGTGCCCAAGCCGGGACCGCCGCGTCCGGTGCCGCAGTGGTTTCAGGAGCGGCCTTCGCCGTTCCCTTGGGAGCAGGACGCCCTCGACCACGTACGCCGACTGATGCCTTCCGTCGAGCCCTATCGGGCCTGGGCGACTTTTTCCTTCACCGCTCAGTCGGGCCGCATCAACGAGTGCGACCTGCTGATCGCTGTGCCCGCGGGTCTCTACCTGATCGAGATCAAGAGCCATCCGGGACGACTGGAGAACATCGGATCCACCTGGAACTTCCACGGTTCCGACCGCACCAGGACGATCAACAACCCGCTGCACTTCAACGACGCCAAGTCCAAGGACCTCAAGAGCCAGCTGCTGTGGGCCGCCCGCAAGTTGGGCATCCCTGAGCGGTCGGTGCCCCGTGTGGAACCGGCTGTCTTCCTCTCCGCGCCGGACCTCGAAAGCCACCTTGACGATGTCCAGAAGGTCAAGGTGTACGGCCGAGACGACGTGCACACTGGCCTGAAGCGCATCTGGCAGGACTTCCTCGGCCTGCCGCCGGATCGTCCCGAGCGCCGTATCACGCCGGACTTCTCCCGGAACACGTTGCCGCGCCTGCTGAAGGCCATCGGCATCGCACAATCCACGGCGCATCTGCGGTTCGGCGACGCGTGGAAGATGCAGCCCCACCCGCTGGACGCGGGGCCGTCCTGGGAAGACCGACTCGCCACGCGTGACGACGGTCTGGTCAAGGAAGAGGGCCGTGTCCGTGTCTACCTGGTCAGTCAGGGAGCGACCGAGGCGGCGAAGAAGTCCACCGACCGCGCCGCCCGCCGTGAGTACCAGGTCCTGCAGGGCATCACCCACCGCGGAATCGTCGAGGCCGTCGAAATCCGTGAACACCAGGGCGGCCCTGCGATCCTCTTCCGCCACCGCCACACCGACTTGCGACTCGACCAGTACCTGGCGACTTACAGCGGCAAGCTCACTCCTGAGATCCGCCTCGATCTCGTACGTCAACTCGCTGAGGCCGTCCGCTACGCGCACAACCGCTCCCTCTACCACCGTGCGCTGGCAGCCAGGTCCATCTACGTCTCCTTCAAGGCCGATGGCCTGCGACCCGAGCTGCGCATCACCGACTGGCAGACCGCGGCGCGTGACTTCGACAGCAACGTCACCTTCTTCCGGTCCATCGGGGGCTCCGCGCTCGACGCCGCCCTGATCGAGGACACCGCACGTGTCTACCTTGCCCCGGAGACGGATCAGCCGTACGCCGATCCTGCGGACCTGGATGTCTTCGGCCTTGGTGCCATCTCGTATCTGATCCTCACGGGGCAGCCTCCCGCGCCCCAGCGAAGCGGTCTTACTGAGCGGCTTCGCACGGACGGGGGCCTGCGTCTGTTCGCCGTCGCCGACGGCTTCTCGGATGCTCTCGACGATCTCGTCTTCCAGGCGACCCGCGCCGACGTCAGTGAACGTCTCGGCTCTGCCGAGGAGTTCCTCGACCTGCTCGACAACGCCGAACGGGCCAGTGTGCTACCGGAGACGCCCGCAGCCATGGGGGTCGACCCGCTGGACGCGCTGCCCGGCCAGTCCCTGGACGCCGAATGGTCCGTCGGCCGGGTCCTGGGCACCGGGGCCACCGCCCGCGCCCTGCTCGTGGAGCGTCTGGTCGAGGACGAGGACGGCCGTGTGGACGTCGACGAACGCGTCTTCAAGGTCGCCCTCGACGAACAGAAGGCAGAGCGACTGCGCGTCGAGGCCCGCGTCCTGAAGGAGGTCGGCGGCGGCGCGGTGGTGCAGCTGCGCGGCGAGGGCCTCTGCGAGATCCACGGACGGACCGTCCTTCAGCTGGAGTACGCGGGTGAGCAATCCCTGGGCGCCCGTCTGCGCAGCAAGGGACGGCTGACCTACCACGAGCTGGAGCGCTTCGGCGACGACCTTTTCAAGGCACTCGATCAGCTTGCCGCCAACGGCGTACGCCACCGGGACCTGAAGCCCGACAACTTCGGCATCCACCACAGCAAGGACCGCATCTGGCGGCTCAAGCTCTTCGACTTCTCCCTCGCGGACGCCTCGGAACGGGACATCAAGGCCGGCACGCGCGGCTACCTCGACCCGTTCCTCGGCTCACTCCGGCGGCCGTACTACGACGACCACGCCGAACGCTACGCGGCTGCCGTCACGCTGCATGAAATGGCGAGCGGGGAGCGCCCCATGTGGGGCGACGGCCAGATTGACCCGCTCACCAATGAGTCCGCCGAACTGTACGTCGCGACAGAGCTGTTCGAGTCCGCGCTGAGCGACGGCCTCACCGCGTTCTTCCGGCGTGCGTTGCACCGGGACATCGAGCACCGCTTCGACACGCTGCGGCAGATGAACGACGCGTGGCGCGAGGTCTTCCGGGTGGCGGACTCGACGCGGCCCGCCACCACGCCGGCCACGGTCGGCCAGCTGGCCGAGGACACCGAGGAGGCGCGTGATGCCGCGGCCGCGGCCGCCGATACCTCGACACTCCTGGAAGCCGCCGGCCTCTCACCCCGGGCAGTCTCGGTGGCCAACGCCCTGGGCGCGACCACGGTCGGAGAGCTGCTCGAGATCCCGCCGTACACGATCTCGAAGGCGCGCGGCGCCGGAGCGCTCGTCCGCAAGGAGCTCAACCGCCGCCGCAAGCAGTGGGTGAGTGCGGCCCGGACGGCGACCGTACCGGGATCCCGCAGCCCGGTGGCATCCGCCGAGGCCATGGGGGACGAGACCGGTGCGGCTCTCCCCTCGGTCCTGTCGATAGACGACATGGCGGCCCGGCTGACGCCGGCCCCGGGGCGCAAGGGATCCCACCGCGCGGACGTGGTGCGGCTCACCCTCGGCCTGCCCCCTGAGGGGGGCGGACTGTCGCCGCTCGGCCCTTGGCCGGTCCAGGCCCGGATCGCCGACCACCTCGGGATCAAGCAGCCGCCCGTCTCCCGTCACCACCGCCTTGAGATCAGGCACTGGGCAGAGCTGGAGTGGCTCGGCCAGGTGCGCAAGGAACTCGTCGAGGTCGTCGAGGCCGCGGGCCGTGTGATGACGGCGCACGAAGCTGCCGTCGAGCTGCGCGTGCGGCACGGCGCCGGCAACGACACCGCTGAGCGCACGCTGGCGAAGTCGCTGGCGGTCGTACGAGCCGCCGTCGAAGCGGAGATGTGGGAAGGGGAGGGCGCCGAACAGCACGAACCGCTGCTCGCCGTTCACCGGCGCGGGGAGACTGTACTGATCGCCGCGGAGTCCCTGCCCGGGACCGACGACCCGAGCCCGCGCGAACTCGCGGATTACGCCACCGAGCTGGGGACTGCGGCCGAACGCCTGGCGCGCCAGGAGCCGCTTCCCGGCCGGGCCGCCGTGGTGCGGGAACTGCGGTCCGTCGCGGCGCCGGACGGGTTCGTCCCGCTGGCGGACACCCGCCTGGTTGCGCTGGCCGCCGCGGTGTCCCCGATGATCGAGGTCACCCCGCGCCTTGAGCTGTATCCGCGTGACCTGACCCTGGAGCGCGCACTGCGTATCTCCCAGGCGGGCGCCGGGGTGCGCAGGGACCGCGGCATCACGGTCGCCGAACTCGTCACCCGTCTGCGGGCCCGCTTTCCGGACCTCGACGTGTTGTCGGGAGACCGGGAACCGACGTATGTGGAACTCGAGTCGGCGCTCTCGGAAGCACGCTTCGACCTGACCTACGACGCCAAGTCGTCGGCGTTCTTCCCGCCCGCGCTGGAATCGGCCGTCTCGTGGACGTCAACCGGTACCCACACGAGCTACCTGCCCTACGCCGCCCGTGTTCCGGTGCTGGGCGACGCGCCCATGGATCCGCACGAGGTGATCCGGGCCAAGCTGGCGGCGTGCGCCGAACGCGGGGGCTTCCTCGCGCTGACGGTGCGGGCGTCCCGACTTCCGGGCGCCGCTCAGGCAGTGGCCGGGGCCTGTCCGGTCGTGAGCGCCGACCTGGGACGGGAATTTCTGGCCGAGTTCCGGGCCTTGGCTGCGGAGAAGGGGCAGGACTGGGAGAAGGTTCTGCGCGCCGACGCGGGGTCCGCCCCGGGCCAGATCAAGAGGGGCCTCGCCTCCTTCGTCCGTGTCGTGTGGCCGCGCGTCGAGGCCCGCCTGCTGGCTCGTGCGGCCGCACCACGTACGGTGCTGTTCCTGCACAATGCGGGCCTGCTCGCCCGGTACTGGGACGAAGGGGGCCACGACACTCTCGTTCGCCTGCAGGCGGCGGCCCGCCGACCCACCGACGACCCGCACGGGCTGTGGCTCTTGTGCCCGATGGAGGTGCGCTCGCGGATGCCGCAGCTCGACGGGAAGACGGTCGAGGTGATCGGCGGGGACGGGGAACGGGCCTACCTGGACAGCAAGTTCCTCGACTCGCTCGCAGGCGAGCAGGGGGTTCAAGAGGCGTCCTGAGGCGGGTGCGTCTTACCTGAATCAGTCGGATCAGGCGTCCGGCCAGGTCTTATTGATGCCGTCGTTCTTGATGGTGTAGATGGCAGGGCCTCCGCGTGTCACGGCTCGGTAGATCTGGGCCTGTGCGTGGTGGATACGCTGAACCATCTCGTCGATCCTGAGACTCTGATTGTCCAGGTAGAAGAGCACTCCAGCGAGGCGTTCGATCGGCTCACGCTCGCGATCTCGCCCCCTGATGCGACCGTCCTTGCAGAGCGGTACCCAGCCCCGCAGGAGGGCGTGTTCGACCCATTCCTCATCCGGTGTCTGCTGCCCGTCGTCCGGAAACTCGTCGGCGACAAGGTGCAGTTGCCAACCCAGGTCCCTGAGCCGCGCGGGCACCGTCTTGCCCAGGTTGCGGTCCACGAGAAACTCAGGCGGCTCGGTCTCGCGTCGCGACTTGGCAGACAGCTTCGACCTGGTCACGAGACAGCCCGTACTCTGCCGCGACCGTTTCCAGCGACTCGCCGGCTCTCCACATGCCGACAATGGCGTCGACCTGGATGTTCGGTCCGTCCACGACCGGAGCGCCCCACCCGAAACGCGGGTCGATGATCACCGGTGCGACGTCCGGGTACTGGCGCAGTCGGAGCCGGTAGGGATACTGCTCGCCCGGCTCCCAGCTGATGTAGTGGAGATAGTCCATGATGACCTCGCGGATCGGTCGCTGACCGTCGCGCGCCCGAGCCAGCTCGCCATCCGCGTACTGCACGAAGATGTCCACGCCGTCCGTCGCGATGCGGCGTGTGGCCAGCCCGTACTCGTCGTCGAAGGTGTTCCGCACGGCCTCCGTGGCGTCCCGGATGCGGGGCATGCTCAGGTATCCGCGCAGCGACCGCAGCACGTAGGCCTCCACGATCGCCACGAAGGGCAGCGAGGGCCAGCCGCGCTTCACCGGCTCCACACTGTGGACCAGCGGTGCTCCGGCCGCGTTCTCGCGACGCAGCCAACGCTGCAGCGTGCGGTCGGGCAGCTGGAGGTGCCTGGCCGCTTCCTGGATGCTCAGCAGCGGGTCGCCGAACCTGTCCACCATTGCCGACACCTCCATCCTCCATGTAGCTGCATTCGGGCACAGCGTTGTCCCTCCCCCCACCGTAGGCCGAGGCCCGCACGGTAGCGAGACAACCCTCACCTGGGGAGGACAACGCCCGGGTGATTCACCGGAATGAGTCTCCGCAGGTCCTCACACGACCTCGGCGCAGCTGCGCTGGGCCTGGTCGGCGGCTACTTGGCGGTCTTCCGGGGCCGGGAGACTCCGCCCTTGCGACCGATGTCGAAGGCCAGGCGGTAGACGTCGGGGAGGTCCACGGCGCCGCTGGCGCGTTCGGTCATGACGCCGAGGGCTGTCAGCTCCTTGATCAGGCCGAAGTAGTCGCCGACGTCGGCCGGGCCGCTGCCGTCCTCACTGTCCTCCAGCAGCTTGCGCAGTTCGGCGGCGAGGGATTCCGTGGACCAGATATGGATGACCACGGACGGCTCCATGGGGACCTGTGTGCCGCGCAGTTTCTCCACGGCCGCGGCGGCCCAGCGGATGTCCTCCTTGATCTCTGCCACGCGGATCTGGGACGCATCCTGGACGGCCTGCCGTATCGCGTCGTGGTGGAGGGCGAACTCATGCCCGGGGTGCCGGTCCCGCGTCACCTCGGCGGCCTTCGATACCGCGCGGAGCATCGTGCGGGGGCTGATCTCCCCGTTGCCGTCCTGAAGGTGGTTGGGCAGCCAGGTGTAGGTGTAGCCCTTGCGGTGATCGGAGCCCATGTACAGGCCCGCCATCTCACCGAAGACCTTCTCCTGCCGCTCGGGATCGGCGATGACCTCTACGGGAGCGGTGTACCTGCCGTCGCCCTGCGGGTGCCACGGGCCGGTCAAGGCCCGGAACTTCTCGGCTTCCAGGCCGGGCTGGTTGCCGAGCCGGTGGAAGAGCATGCCGTAGAGGTTTTCGGGGGTCCAAGTGAGTTCGGCGCGGTTGGCGTCGAGTTTCGAGGCGTCGGCGAAGTCCTTAGGCGCGCTGGCGTACATGTCGGGGCGAACGAAGATTTTCGCCCGGATGTTGCGGTAACTCAGCCTCATGTCCAGGGCCACCGCGAAGAGAGCTGAGACGAGCTTGTCGACGACGGAGCGGTCTTGATGCAGATGCTCCAGTGCATCGAAGATCAGCAAGTGGGGACTGCCGTAATGTTGGGCATCCCTGTCCCTGTCCCACAGGGCGCTGTCGCATTCCTCGGGATGCTCCGCCACCCAGTCTATCCGAGCCTGCCAGCTGGAAAGGTGCACAACGGTCGGGACGTCCAGAGCGACGAGAATGACCGCGAGCCAGAAGTTCTCGCAGAACTCGCCGAACTCCTCACCGTCAGGCGCTTGCTGAACCAGCTTGCGGACGATCTTCCGCGTGGGGTAGGCAGCTCCACTGCCCCCGCCCCGACCATGTCCGGTCGTCACGGTCAGCCCGCTCAGGCGCGGAATCATGTAGGACGCTGCGGCGACCTTCCGCAGCTCCTCGGTCTCGAGCACCTTGGTCCAGTACGTCTTGCCGGTGCCGCGCGCACCGAGAACCACGGTGACGTCCGGGTCGAGGGCGCGCCGGTGGCTGGACGGCGTGAACATCTTCAGCAGATCCGGCTGCTCGGTGTCTGCGTCGAATGCACTGCCGGGGGCCTGAAGCAGCAGAGTCCGGTACTCGTCGGGGGTCAGGTCGTGAGTCATGACGCTTCCGTACGGCGCTTGGGGACCAGCCGGTCGAGCGCGGCGAGAAACCGTGCGTAGGCGGCTTCGATGAAGGGAAGTTCGAGCCAGTCGCGGCTGCGGTACGGGTCGAGGCCGACCAGGTCGTTGCCGAAGAGGATGGGGATCGGAGCGTGAGGCGCGTCGCTGTCCAGTGGCGCGGGATGGAAGACCGGCGGGACGTCCGTGTCGGGGGCGAACTCATCCTCGACATCTGCTTCCACGTCGTCGTACAGAAGTTGCGAGAACGTCTCGTACGCCTGGTCGCGCAGCGCACCGAGCCGCTTGGCGTCGCCCGCGGAGTGGAACATCGCGGCGACGATACGCAGCCGACTGCGCAGCTCGCTCGCCCGGTCCGGCCGTTGGGCCCACTGCCCGAACAGCATCCGGTAGCCCTCCCAGGTGGAGGGGTTGTTGACCGCGAAGAGAAGGGCGAGACCGCTGAGCTGGGTCAGGGTGACCGCTGCGATGTCGTGGATGCCGGCGCGGCTGTCGAGCAGCACGACATCCGGCCGCCGGGAGCGTTCGGCCACCAGGTCCTCACAGGCCTTGATGGCGTTTTCGAGGCGTAGGCAGAAGGGGCGCGGCTGGCTGCCCGGTTCGGCGGCGGGCAAGTCGCTGTAGATGCGGTTGAGCTTGGCGAGATAGTCGTACGGCTCTCCCTCGCGCGGCTTGCCGCTCGCGGGCGCGAGCCACACCTCGCCGTTGCCCTCGATGCCGGGCAGGACGCTGCTGCGGGTGACGAGGTCCAGGTCCGCCTCGTTGCCGACGGCGGCCTCGACGAGGTGATCGACGATGCCGTGGGCGGGCAGGCCAGCAGGGTTCTCCAGCAGGGACGATACGCCCGGGGACTCCAGGTCCAGGTCGACGACCAGAACGCAGTAGCCGCGGCTCGCCAGGTGGCGCGCGAGTATCGCCGTCGCTGTGGAGCGGCCGACGCCGCCCTTGAAGCCGTAGAGGGCGATGCGCCTCTCGCGTCGTTCGGCGGAGGGCGAGGCGTCGGAGTCGGTGTCGCGGGACCAGTCGGCGCCGACGACGGTGCGTTCGAGTACGCCGACCCGGCCGGCTCCTCCGGGTTCGCGTTCGCTGTGCAGGACGAGTTCGGCGGAGTCGAGAAACATCTCCGGGGCGAACATCGCAGAGGCGGTCTGCACCGGCTCGCCGCTGATGAAGGGTCGGGTGGCCGCGGTGAACTCGTCGCGCAGTGTGGTCAGTTCGGCGGAATCGGCGGTCAGGGGCTTGTCACGGTCGTCGACGAGGAGCGAGATGCGGCCGATCAGGTCGCGTACGAGAACGACGTCGGGGCCGGAGGCCGCGGTCCGCTCAGCCAAACGCAGAGCGGCGTCCCAGGCGGTGTCGAATCGGGTGGGCTTCATTCGGCTGCTGCTTCTCCCGGCCTGCGGCTCTTCGGCTCTGCGTTCACTGCGCGAGGTAGTACGCAGCTATGAGGGTACGGGCCGCTTCAAGGTGACGTGCGACGCGCTCCTCGGATATCTGCTGGCCGTCGACGTAGCGGTGGTCCACGCTCCATTCGTCGGCGGCTTCCGCGAACGGGTTGTCCTGGGGAAGGTGACTGAGGATGAGGGATCCGCGTCGCCCAGCCGCGAGCTTGACGAGGTCGTTCCAGACATCGGGCATGTGCCAGTGCAAGGACTCTTTCTCGGCCTTCTTCTGCTGCGTCTTGCTGGGCACCGGCCGGTTCCTGATCTTGGGGCTGTACGGGATTCCGAGCGGCGTGTCCTGTACGGAGCCGAAGTAGTCCATGAGCATCGCCTTGACCGCGCACTCGGCGGCGAGACCTGCGAGGTGGTCCGCGGGGCCGACGTGCTTCGGCTCTTTCGCGAGCTGTGCCGCCGCGCCGTAGTGGCCTCGCCCCGCCTCCAGGAAGGTGTGCCGAGGTACTGGAACTGGTGTCTGAGATCCCCCCGTCATGATGTGCACTTTAACTGCGTGATCTCGGGTGGAGGGAGCGGTTTCCGCGTTCTGCCTGCTCTGCCGTGAAAGACGAGGGTTGCGGGGCCGGTCGGCTCGGGCGGCGGGCTGGCAGGATGGGGGAGGGTTTCCGGTCGTGGCTCCTGGTGACAGGGTCCGGCCACACGGGAGTCGACGAATACGGCGCAGTGCGGTCAGAAGGATGCGAAGAGTGACGGTCACGGATGCGGTTGCGGGGTCGGGTTCGGGGTCCGGTTCCGGGGTGGACAGGGTTGCCCTGCTGAAGGACCTGAAGCGGCAGGTGGCCGTCCTCGAGGACGATCTGCGGGAGCGCAGTGACTCCGTGGAGGAGTTTCGCGTCCGGCTGCGCGCCGAGTATGAGCAGGCCTTGGAGGCGTCGCGTACGGCGGCGACGTACGGGGCGTGGCGTGATGAGCGGGTCACGCAGGCTGCGGCGGCGTGGGTGCTGGCCTGTGTCTTCGTACGGTTCTGTGAGGACAACGGGCTGATCGAGGAGCCGTTCATCGCCGGCCCTGGTGAGCGGCTGGTGGAGGCGGAGGAGCGGCACGAGGCGTACTTCCGGGAGTTCCCGCACCTCAATAACCGGGACTGGCTGATCGCCGCCTTTGACCATCTGGCGTCGACCAATGAGACGGCGGCCGGGCTGTTCGACCGCGCGCACAATCCGCTCTGGGGGCTGACGCCGAGCTATGAGGCGGCGACGGAGCTGCTGGGCTTCTGGCGGAGGTGGGGGGCGGACGGTGAGATCCGGTACGACTTCACCGACCCGGAGTGGGACACGCGGTTCCTCGGTGACCTATACCAGGACCTGAGTGAGCACGCGCGCAAGACGTACGCGCTGTTGCAGACGCCGGACTTCGTCGAGGAGTTCATCCTCGACCTGACGCTTGAGCCTGCTGTGAGCGAGGAAGAGTTCGGGCTGGATCCGGTATGGGTCGGCCCGGATGGGGAAGAGCGGCGGGGGCTGCGGACGATTGACCCGGCTTGTGGGTCCGGGCACTTCCTGTTGGGGATCTTCCGGCGGCTGGTGGAAAAGTGGCGGGTCGCTACGCCTACTGCGGATGACTGGACAGTGGTTCGGCGGGCGTTGGAGTCCGTGCACGGGTGCGACAAGAATCCGTTTGCGGTGAGTGTTGCGCGGTTCCGGCTGCTGGTGGCAGCTATGAAGGAGGCGGGGGCGGGGAGGCTGGCTGAGGCGCCGACGTTTCCTATCAACGTGGCTGTGGGGGATTCGCTGCTGCATGGGCGGGGGACGGCGGGTATTCAGCAGGAGCTGGATTTGTTTGCCGCTGAGGAGGGGGACGTTTTTCGGGAGACGTTTGCCTACGAGACTGAGGATGTTTGGGAGTTTGCTCGGCGGGTTGATTTGTTGGGGCGGGGGACTTATCACGTTGTGGTGGGAAATCCTCCATACATCACTGTAAAGGATGAACAGGAGAAGAAGAACTACAAGGCGGCATACGATGCGTGCGCTGGCCAGTATGCTCTTTCTGTGCCCTTCGCGCAGAGGCTGTTTGAGTTGGCAGTGAAGGGTCCAGGGGGTGTGGTTGGCGGTGGCGGATTCGTTGGGCAGATCACTGCTAACTCATTCATGAAAAGAGAGTTCGGGAAGAGACTTATCGAGAGGTACTTCAATGAGCGAGTCGAGCTCTCGCATGTGATCGATACCTCCGGTGCTTACATTCCCGGGCATGGCACGCCTACCGTGATCCTGATTGGGCGGAATCGTGTGCCGAGTGGCCAGCGGTCAATCCGCGCTGTGCTTGGTGTTAGGGGTGAACCTGCGCAGCCAGAGGTGCCGGCCGAAGGAGCAGTTTGGCGGGCCATTGCCAACCAGGTGTATGGCCGTGAGAGTGAGTCGGAGTGGGTCACGGTCGAGGATGTGAGTCGGGCAAGACTAGCCAATTTTCCCTGGTCGTTGAGCGGCGGTGGCGCGGGTCAGTTGACCGCCAGCCTGATGAGGGGCCGTCGAGTCGTTCTCGGTGAGCGCGTTGAGAGCATTGGCTTTTGCTCGCAGACGCGAGAGAACGATGCTTACATGCTCGGCCGTGGTGCGGCGCAGCGCATGGGGCTTTCACCTGGAAATATTCGTCTGCTCCTAGGTGGAGCAGACGTGCGTGACTGGGGCTTCGGGGAAGGAATTGAATCCATCTTCCCTTACAGCGACGTAACGCGTGCTGCAGATGCTGATTCGGCAACGGAGAAGGTGCTGTGGCCTAATCGGTTGCTACTCAAGATGCGTAGGGCTCTATCCGGGACGCAGGAGGAGCAAGGTCTGACTTGGTATGAATACTCAAGTTTTTCACCGAACCGCTATTGGGCTAAGCGGTTGATTAGCTTTTCGTTTGTCTCGACTCACAATAACTTCTCCTTGCGGCGTGATGACAGGGTGTTTATTCAAAGTGCTCCGGTGATCAAAATGCCGGACACTGCCGGAGAGGATGAGCACCTGGAGTTGCTGGGAATTCTAAACTCGTCAACCGCCTGTTTCTGGCTGAAGCAGGTAAGTCAAGCCAAGGGTGGTACAGATAATTCAAGTGGCGGCGGTAATCGCTGGGCGCCGGAAGCGTGGATTGAGCGCTACGAGTTTACCGGCACTAAGCTCCAGGAGTTTCCGCTGCCGGAGCGGCTGCCGCTTAAATTGGGGTGCCTCCTGGACTCGCTGGCCCAAGACCTTGCACAGGCTGATCCTTCTGCTGTCTGTGATGCTGGCACGCCTGCACGCCATGCTCTCGAGGACGCTCGCGTTGAGTTCACCCGCACGCGTCAGCGAATGATCGCCCTGCAAGAGGAACTGGACTGGCAGGTCTACGGCATGTACGGGTTGTTGTCCGACGCCGACGTGGCGCGGGCCACGAACTCGTCGTCCGCGCTCGATCGAACTCCAGAAGTGCAACTTGGTGAGCGGGCGTTTGAGATTGTGCTGGCGCGCAAGATGGCCCGAGGCGAGACCGAGACCGCGTGGTTCGAGCGGCATGGGTCGACTCCCGTTACCCAGATTCCCACCCGTTGGCCTGACTGGTATCGGGACATCGTCCAGGCCCGTATCGACATCATCGAGACCCGCAAGGACATCGGGCTCATCGAACGGCCTGATTGCAAGCGTCGGTGGGCCACCGAGCCGTGGGAGAAGAAGGAGAAGGAAGCTCTTCGTACTTGGCTGTTGGACCGGTGTGCGGAACGCTCCCTCTGGTTCACCCTCCGTGACGGGATCGAGCAGCCCCGGACTCTTACCGTCAACCAGCTTGCCGACGCCCTCAGTTCAAACGCTGGGTTCGCTTCTGTCGCCTCGCTCTATGCCGCTGACCACCTCGGTAAGCCGGACCTTCCCCTCGCTCAGGTCCTCGCCGACATCGTCGTCGACGAACACGTGCCCTACCTCGCCGCCATGCGCTACAAGGACTCGGGCCTCCGTAAGCGTGAGCAGTGGGAAGAAGTCTGGAAGCTGCAGCGGGAAGAGGACAAGACCGGCGAACGGCTCGACATTCCCGTACCGCCTAAGTACACGTCGGCCGACTTCCTCAGGTTCTCTTACTGGGCAAATCGCGGCAAGCTCGACGTTCCCAAAGAACGGTTCATCTCCTACATGGAGGCCAGCCCCGACGCCGACCCGACCGTGCTGCTCGGCTGGGCAGGGTGGGACCACAAGGACCAGGCGCAGGCGCTGATCAACCTCATCGAGGACCGCACGACGCAGGGTGGTTGGGGCACCGAGCGGATCACGCCTCTCATCGCCGGGCTTCGGGAAGTCATGCCCTGGGTGCGGCAGTGGCACGGTGAGTACGACCCCGAATGGGAGAGTGTGCCGGCCGAGGACTGCGATGCCTACCTGGAGGAGCAGATGGCCAAGCACCAACTCAGCGCGGCAGACCTGAAGACCTGGCGGCCGGTGAAGAAGACGCGCGGGCGGAGGACGGCACCCAAGAGGTCCACGACTGCTTCCGAGCAGTCTGCGCTCGACGTCGAGTAGGCCGTAAGCGCCTTGGGGCGGCCAGAGCGGGAGGCTCTGGTCGCCAGGGCACTGGGTTGCTTCAGACTGGGGTTTCGGTCGCATACGCGACGAACTCCGACCAAACGGTTGGGGAAAGGGCGAGCTGCCCACCCTCCCGCTGCTTCGAGTCGCGCACGTGGATGACTCGGTCCAGGGCGACCTCGACGCAGTTGTCGCCATCGCTTCCGCTGTAGCTGCTCTTGAACCAGTCCAGGTGAGTTGTGCTCATAGCGCTCCTCGCATCTGCTTCAGCAGACTCACGGTAGCCTCACGGCTGAGGGCCTGCGAACGCAGCTTGCCATAGCGCTGGAGCAGGATGCTCACCTCCTTCGGATCAGTGATCAGGTTGCTCGACAACTGCCCTTCGGAGTAGCCGATCCACTGGTGGTCAGGGGTCTCGGCGAGGTACATGAGCCCGTCAGCCCCCGCGTGATCCTCTTGGCGGAGTGACATGATCTGGATCTCTACGTTGCGTCGCTCCCCCTGCTCCAGCAGGTGATCGATGAGGGCTGTAGTGACCTCTGCTCCGCCCGTGCACCTTTCCAGCAAGGCTTGCTCCATGATGAAGCAGAACGCCGTGTTCGGCCTCTCTGTGAGCAGCCGCTGCCTCTCAAGCCGCGCTTGGACCTGCCGCTCGATCTGCTCCTCCGTCAGCGGCGGCAACCGCCTCTCAAAGATCGCCCTAATGTAAGGCTCCGGCTGCAACAACCCCGGAATCGCCCTGCACTCATACGCATAGAGTGAGATCGCCTCCTCTTCGATCCCCGCCCACTGCTGAAACCACGACGCCAGTCCCTGCCTCCGTGTCAGATTCCTTGCCGCTGCCTGCAGCACCTTCGGCGCTTCCAGCACATCCCCGGCCCGCGCGATGAACCTCGGTTGCGGAAAGCGCCTGCCCTGCTCCAGCTTGGCGATGGCGTGCACCGAGTAGCCGACGATCTCGGCGTACTCCTCCTGTGTCAGCCCGGCCGTCTCCCGTAGCGCCTTGTGCACCGCGCCGAAGGTCTTGAGGCTGTCCGACACCTCTGGTTCACTGCCACCGACCCCGGCTCCCGCATCTTCGACGTTCACCACGCCCGGCCACCTCCCGCACTTGCCGCCGCCCGCCGGAATCAACCCGCCCATGGTTACGGAGTGTTTCTCACCCTGTCCACTGAGTGAACCAGTACAACGCGGCTGTACCAGTGTCGTGCCTGTTGAATAGCCCGCCCCACCGGAACGCTGGGCCGCATGACCGCACCACACCCTCAAGTCCCCGTCACCGTACGTATGTTCAGTCAGCGTCTCAGCGCCACCCGTCGCGGTGTCCGACTCGCTCGCCGCTTCACCACCCAGCAACTCCATGCCTGGGGAATCCCGTACGGCTCCGACCTCTCCGAAACCGCCGCCCTGATCGTGGCCGAGTTGGCCGCCAACGCCGTATTGCACGGACGCGTACAGGGCCGCGACATGGCCTTGCGCCTCACCTCCGGCGTGGGAACGGTCCGCGTAGAGATCTCCGACGCCCGAAGCGAGCGCCTCCCGGTTCTCCCGTCCACCCCTCCCGACGGCGACGCCGACACCGGCCGCGGCCTCCTCCTGGTCGACGCCCTCGCCACGCGGGGCGTCGACACCGAGCCTGGCCCGGGCAAGACGGTGTGGGCAGAAATCGATCACTGAGCCTGCGTCCGGCCGCTGTCAGTGCCCGCTGCCACGCTTCCCACATGAAACAGGCCTACTTATGGTTCGTCTTCAACCTCTGGTTCCTCATCACTCCTTACACGGTGATGGGTTACTACATCCCGTGGATCGGCGGAACGCGCATCCCGGGGAGGCGTCTCGGTCGACTGCCCCTACTGGGAAGCCTCGGTCGGCACAGGTCGAAGGCTCGACTCAGTGCCGTAAAGGAAGCGCTGGGAGACCGCCCCGAGTACCGGGTGCTGGACACCGAAGACCTTCTGAACCAAGTGCACGGCCACGCCACCTGGGCCAAACTGAGCCGAGTTTTCCTGATGGCGCCCGGCGGGCTGGCCATCGTCGCGCTCGCCATCGTCCTCGTACCCACCCCAGGGCACACACCGTCGCTGCTGCTCACCGGCCTCTACGCCATGTTCTTCCTCGTCTCCGTCAGCCTCACCGGAATCGACAGCAGGGCGATCCGCAACGCCGACTCGGCCGGCACTGTCAGCGTCGCCGCCGTGGCGGTCCTGGAATCCTTCACCACGCGAGCCGGCCACTTTTCCGCCAAGTCGACACCGGCTCTCTGGCAGAGCGGGTTGATCGAGGAGCTGTGCAAGGCGCTGGCACGGAGAGCGCATCGGGAATCCCTCGGTGCAGTCCCTGTCAGTCGTCAGGGCATGGCGAACGACACCGCGCACCTTGTGCGCAACCTGCGCCATCGGGCCGAGGTCGTGCACAGCAGCGACGAGGACGAAGCGCGACGAGACAGCCGCGAACATGAACTGGCGTCGTTGATCTGCAGCGTGCTCACCTACAGCAGCCGGCCCCGAGCGCAGGTGAGGGACTTCCGAGTGGTCGACGCCGATCGCCTCAGCGATGTGCCTGATGCGGGCGCGGCAGAAGCGACCGTGCCTTCACTGACAGCGCGCGTGCTGGTCCCACTCGTCTTCATGGGCGCTGTCGTCGGTGTCGCCGTCGTTCTCGGTGTGACCGGGGCCGCAGGCGAGTTCGCCCCGCTGATCGTCTTTGCCATGGCCGCGGCTGCCGCGCCGCTCGCCCACAGATTCGGGGTGACCGTGCTTGATGCCTTGGTCGAGCCGCCCGCCTTGCCCATTGCTCCCCGGAGCCCCGAATAGTAGTCCGTTGGATGAGCCCGCGAGGGCATTCCACCAGGGCGATGTGCCAAGCGCGTACGGGGCTGATAGACAACAGAAGTCGAACCGGCCCCGACCGACAAGGACACGAGGACATGCTGCTTGCCGAGCAGGCTCTCGTCGGGCTGAGGCTGCGAGGGCAGCAGGTGCAGGCCGCCGTCACCGTGTTCGCCGACGAGGTTCGCCGCCGCTCCGACGCCGGCCTCGGGGCCGTCGACAGCCGGGCGCTGCTCACTGTCCTGTACGACCTACCCATGGGCCTCCCCGTACCTCTGGGGTCGCTGGACACGTACGCCCTGCGCGTGCTGCACGCGGCACCTCCCGGCGTCGTAGACATAGGCACGGACGAGAACCTCACCTCGGCCGTACGGCGCCTGGTCCCCGCCACCCGGGTCGAGCTGGTCCTCGTCCACGGCCCCGACGGCATCCCGCCCCGCGAGTGGGACTCCGCCGTCCGGGACGCCTCCCAGTTCGCGCCGTTCTGCGCCCGCGGAGTTGTCGTATCGAAAACCGCGGCATCAGAACATGCCGAGGAAAGCGCATTTCCCGACCTCGACCTCGACCCCGCTCTCGACCTGCTCCTCCTCAAAGCCCGCTTCTACGGCGTCGGCGTCGCCACCCAAAGCCCCCAAGGGCTGCGCTGGCTCCTGGAACCCGCCCCATACCGCCCCCAACGGCACTCACCCGCCCAGTGGCTCTTCCACGAGCAGGCCTGGCGTCAGCTCGGGCCCGACTGGTCCTGACCCCGGGGTTCCTCCGTCGTAGGCAACGGCAGAGGGCTCGGTCGGCGCCAGGCCTGAAGCACCTTCGGGAACGAGACCTCCGTGTCCGTCTGTGTTGCCAGCAGCCGGTGGTGGTCCCAGGAGTCGGCGAGTTGCTGCCGCCACCAGCCCTCGCGCTCGTGCCCCGGCAGCATCGAGTCCAACTCGTCATGCAAGGCGTAGAGTTCGCAGACCGTGTGCTGCAGGGCCGCAAGCACGTCCGCGTCGCTGTCCGTGAACCGGGTGAGAGCCGCGCCCTTGCACACGGCACACTCACACGTCCACGGATCGATATGGGCGAACCAGTCCTGGAGCGTCGCTACGCGCAGATAGCGCAGCAGCCGCCGTACCAGCACCACCGTGTACGGCTTGTGCCCGCCGCCCCCGGTGTCGGGCCGCGGAGCCACACCGAAGCGGAGTACGGCCGACGCCCCGACCGCCGCTCCCAGCGCCCCGTGAGCCATCGCATCGAAGGCCGCGAGGTCGGTCCGCCAAAGCAGCAGGCGCGGACATGACCGGCACAACTGCCGCAAACCTTCAGGGACACGGGATCGCTTGAGGGGATCCTCGTCCGCCTGCATGATCAAAGCCACCGGGTGTCGGCAGGACCGTACCTGCTCCACGAGATGCAGCAGTGACACACCCCGCAGCCACCGATAGCTGCACGGCAGCAACACCACGGTGTCCTCGCGGCGCAGCCGGTTCGCCTCCCTGATCACCGCCTTGAGCACCGCCGCGTCACCCGTCTCGTCGGCCGCGATGAAACACGTGGGCGTCACCGCGAACGACGCCTTGTTCTCGCGCTGCCCGTCCAGAACCTCGTTCACATCGGTCAGGCCAAGCGAGCGCCAGCCGTAACTGGTCCTGAGGCCGAAGGGCGCGTCGGCCGTGGCGACCTCCCGCGTGTGGCTCTCGAGGTCCATGGCCACGACCATGTCGGGGAAGGCGTTGCGGATCTCCCTGCACCTGACCGGTGCGTCGGCGCCGGTCAGTACCAGCCCTCCTGTCCGGGGTCGAACGTGTGGCAGTACATCGATCGCCGAACGATCCCTCACCATGATCAGCAATCGGTCCCGCAACAGCTCATCGATCCCTTCGATCCCGTCCCCCATGAGATCGTCCCCCTAACGGTCATCCGGGCCGCCCCGCAGCTCCTCACTGTCAGAGCCGCGAAACGAGGCCCGCAAGACCGCCTGCCTGCGGTGCAGCCGTTCCAAGCCACGCCATCGGTGCCGTCGGCACGACGTCTCACGCGACCGTGCTCGCCGCATACGCCCCTTTCGTCACGCACAGCGACTGCGGTCCGCTCAATCCTCACCACACGTGACCGAGGCGTCACGGAACTTGCTCCCGGCCTGGGCGCCAGGCATGCCAAGACTGGCAAGATTGGAGGTCGCGCCCGTGTCAGCGTGGTCCGAGTGCCGTTGAGGCCGTCGAGTGAGTAGAGGGAACGAGAGCCGGATGCCCACCAGTGAGCTCTTCCTGCGCGATGTCATCGAGATCAAGGAAGACGTCCATGCCGGCGACTTCAAGATCGAGCTCTCCAGTGGGTTCACCGAGACCGATGCCCGGGTCGCGGAGTACGTGGTCACCGACCAGTTGCAGGACGCCTTCCGGGATGCGCTCAGCCTCGTCAAGACTGCCGTCAGGTCAGGCAACTCGCACGCCGCCTATCTGCACGGTTCCTTCGGCGCCGGTAAGAGCCACTTCCTGACCGTGCTGCACGCCGTACTGAACAACAATCCGGCGGCCCGCGCCAAGCCCCGCCTCCAGGAAGTCATCGCCGAGCACGACGACTGGCTGCGTGACCGGCGTTTCCTGATGGTGCCCTACCACCTCGTCGGGGCGAGCGACCTGGACTCGGCGCTGCTCGGCGGGTATGTGCAAGCGGTACGCACCCAGGAGCCGGGCAAGCCGACGCCCCCCGTCTACCGGGCCGACGCCATGCTGGCAGACGCACGCCGGCAGCGGGAGTTCCTCGCCGACGACGCGAAGTTCGTGCAGTGGTTGGGCGAGGGCGCCCTCGCGGTGGCCCCGGGGGGTGCCGTCGCTGCCGGGGAGGAGGACGAGGACGACCTGGAGGTCCTCGACGCTGGTGACGCACCGGCCAGGAGCAGCTGGACCTCGGCCGACCTCGACCGCGCCTTCGAAGCCCCCGCCGGAGACCCGGACCGGGACGCGCTCGTCTCCGCGCTGCTGTCCGGGCCCATGGCGTCGTACGCCCAGGGCGCCCGCGGCGACAAGGAAGCATTCCTGCCGTTGGAGAACGGCCTGTCGGTCATCTCCCGGCACGCCAAGTCCCTGGGCTACGACGGCGTCGTGCTGTTCCTGGACGAGCTGATCCTTTGGCTGCAGGCGCACATGGGCGAGCAGGACTTCGTCCGTGAACAGGTGCAGAAGCTGGTCAAGCTGATCGAGTCGGGGGACAACGACCGTCCGGTGCCGATCGTGTCGTTCATCTCCCGGCAGCGTGACCTGTCGCAGCTGATCGGCTCGGACGTGGCCGGCGCCGACGTCCAGAACCTGGAACAACAGATCACCTACCTGGCCGGACGCGTCGAGGTCGTCGACCTCGAGGACAGCAACCTCGTGGAGATCATCAAGCACCGTGTGCTCGCACCCAAGCCGGGGATGGAGCAGGTGCGCGACGACGCTTTCAAGATCGTCGAGTCGTCGAAGGACGAGGTGCGGCAGGTCCTGCTGGACGCGCACGGGCGCACCGACGCCGACTGGGACGACTTCCGCACGGTGTATCCGCTCTCTCCCGCGCTGCTCAACGTACTCGTCGACCTGTCTGGTGCCCTGCAGCGGGAGCGGACCGGTCTGAAGCTGGTGCAGGAGCTGCTGAAGCGGCGCCGCGACGACCTCAGGATGGGCGACCTGATCCCCATAGGTGACCTGTGGGACGTCATTGCCGAGCGCAAGGGCGAGGCGTTCACCGCCAAGCTGCGCAAGGAGTCGGAGATCGCGGACCGGTTCCACGCGCGCGTGCAGGCGCATCTGCTGCAAAAGTACGGATCCGTCGACCATCCGCATTACCGCCGTGACGACCGGCTCATCAAGACACTGCTCCTCGCCGCCCTCGCGCCCAACGTGCCCGCGCTGGCGCGACTGACCGGCGGCCGCCTTGCCGCGCTCAACCACGGCACCATCAAGACCCGTGTCGGGTCGGCCGGTTCCGTCGCGGCCAAGGCGCTGAAGGAGCTGCAGGCCGCGGAGTTCGGTGAGTTGCGCAGCGAGGGCGACAGCACGGGTGACCCCGTCTTCCACCTGCACCTGTCGGACGTCGACGTCGAGCCGCTGCTCGAAGAGGTGCAGGGCAGCGCGGACCAGCCGGGCCTCAGGCGGCAGTGGATCAAGGATCAGCTGTGGGCGGCACTCGGCATCCGGGACACCCAGGCGTTCGTGTGCGAGCGGGACATCGTGTGGCGGGGGACCAAGCGGACCGCCGAGTTCGTCTTCGGCAACGTACGGGATCCGCATCTTCCGGACGAGCAGTTCCAGCCGCAGACCGACGGCAACATCCGCTTCGTGCTGGACTATCCCTTCGACGACGGCCAGCACTCGCCCATGGACGATGTGCAGCGCATCGAGTCCCTGCGGCGGGCGGGCAAGGACGAGGCCACCGTCGTATGGCTGCCGGACTTCTTCTCCGAGCAGAAGCTGACCCAACTCGGGCGGCTGCTGAAGATTAACTACCTGCTGGAGCGCGACCGGCTGGACGAGGCCACCGCCACCCGCTCCGCCGACGAGCGCATCCAGATCCGCCACCAGCTCAAGGCGCAGAGCGAGAACCTCACCTCGCAACTCACTGCCGTACTGCAGCAGCTGTACGGCATCGCCAAGGCGGAGGCGGCCAACATCGGCGCCGAGGTGCCCGAGCGCCAGCACCTGTGGTCCCTCAAGTCCGGCTACACCAGGACGCGGCCCGAGGCTGGGGCCGGCTTCGAGCAGAACTTGTTCATCATCGCGGACGAGCTGTACGCCGTGCTCTACCCGAAGCACCCCGACTTCGACCCGGGTGCGGCTCCGGGGCCCGCCCGCCGTGCTATCACGCCGCGCGAGCTGAAGACCGCCCTCGAATGGATCGGGCGGGCCATGGAGGACGGCTCCCGCCGGGTGGTCGTGGACGGGCATCAGCTGGCGACCGTCCGGAAGATCGTGCACGCCCTAGGCCTCGGCGAGGTCCACGACGGGCCGCTCAACCTGACCTTCGACTGGCGGCTGCGCATCAACCAGAAGGCCGCCGACGCCCAGGCCGGACCGGACCTGTCCGTCGAGGACATCCGCACCTGGATCCGCGAGCTCGGCTACACCGGCCTGGAGAAGAACGTCGTCAACCTGATCATCGCCACGTACGCGCTGCTCGACGACCGGACCTGGGTCTACCAGACCTCGCCGCTGCCACAGGCCCCCGAGCTGGAACGGATCGGCCCCGGCTACGGACTGCGGGCTGTCGAACTCCCCAGTGAGGAGGAGTTCGCCACGGCCCGGGAGCGGGCCGGAAGGATCTTCGGCGTCCCCGTGCCCCCGGTGCGGTTCGCGCGGAACGTCGCCAAGCTGGCCAGCGGAGTACTCAAGGAGGCCGCGGAGTACCGCGAGCACGTCGACGGCATGCGGACCTCCCTGCGCAAGCACGCCGAAGCCCTCGGCCTCAGCGGGCCGCACGGCGCGGACGCCCCGCGCATGAAGTCCACCGACGCGGCCGCCGACCTCATCGCCCGGCTGGTGCGCCTCGGCGACTCCACCGCGGTCGTGCGCGAACTCGCCGCTGCCGCTTACGACGTGACGGACCAGGAGATCGGGACCGCCCTCAAGCAGGCCCCCGAAGTGCTGCGCGCCCTCGACGGCACCAACTGGCGGCTCCTCGCGAGCGTGCGTGCCTTCGCGGAGCGTGACGACAGCGTGGGGGACCGGGCGGCACGGCTGATCGAGGCCGTGCAGGACACCGCGAACGACCACGAGCAGGTGCGCTCGCTCGTGCCCGTGCTCGACCGGCTCCAGGAGCAAGCCCTCGGCCTGGTCAACGAGGTGGCGCGGCTGGCCCAGGTCGCCCAGCCGGTAGCGCCGCAGCCCCGGCCGACCGCGGACGACGTCAGCCTCACCGAACACGGGCAGCCGACGGTCTCCTCCGACTCGGGCGCGGCGTCCGACGGGGCACGGCAGCCGGACACGCGCGACGAGTCCCAGGGCGGTGGCGCCGTGCGTACGCCGAACCCTCGCACTCCGCATGTGGTGGAGCCGACGCGGCTGGAAGCGACCCTCGCCGCCACGCTAGCCGACGTACAGGACGAGATCAGGCTGTACGTCGAGGCGCACCCCGGCACCCGTATCCAGGTCTCCTGGCAGCCGGTGCCCGCAGAAACCGAGGAGACCGGGCGCTGATGGCCGCAACCCCGCCGCCGGTCGGCCGCCGTACGGTCGAGGCACTCCTCGCTGCCTATGCCAAGGGGCTGAAGGAACGCAGGCTCGTCCTGGTGCACGGAAGGTACGCGGACAACGCCCCGCCGGAGTTCAGCGTCAAGCTGGGGGAGGAGACCCGGCGGGTCCGGGTGAGTCACCAGTCCTCCGTGCTCGGCATCCTCGGCGAATGGGCTGAGCACCAGGCGAAGTCGGCCGACGCCGACCTGCTCGTCGTGACCACTGAGGTCGACGACGACCAGCTCGGGTGGGACCTGCGCGGTCATGCCGTGAAGCGGCAGACCCTCACCGTGGACAACGCCGAGATCGTCATGCAGCGGTTCGGCGCCACGAGCCTCGACCCGCGCATGTACGCGCGCGAGGAGGCATGGCTGCTCGAAGCCCTGCTCGATGCCGAACCGGGCCAGGGCTGGGAACGCGGCCGTGCCGTCCTGACCCGCGATGCCGCCGTGCGTGCGCTCGTCGTGGCCAGACTCGGGCTCGGCGGCGACGGGAACGGCGGTACGGCGGGGCAGGACGTCGCCGTCGACGCGGACACTCTGCTCGCCTGGTCCCGTACTCCCGCGGGGCCACTGCGCTTCGCCGAGCTGGGGCAGACCGAACGCACCGAGATCAAGAAGTGGCTGGGTGAGACAGCGGGCCAGGCGGTGCCTGTCCTCATGTCTCTGGTGGAGGCCGGGCGCGGACACGACGCGATGGCTCTGGGGCTGCTCGGCGCCGCCCTGCGCGACCCCGCCGCGAGCCCGGACACGGTGCTGGCCCTCGGCGGGCTCTTCGGGCAGGTGATGCCGCGCCGCAGTGAGCTGCAGGCCTTCACCGAGGCGGTCGAGGGAACGCTGATCCGCTGGATCGGCGAGGCTCACGGCAATCCCGCAGCGCGGCAGCGAGTCTTCGCCGTTCTCGACCGTGCCGACCAGCTGGCCGCGGAGGCGGGGCTGACCTCGGGGCTCGTGTCCAACCGCTTCCTGCCGTCAAGTTTCACGGCGCAGCTGCGCCACGTGACCGCCGCGGCCCGACAGTCGCCGACAGCGGCCCAGGCCGCACTCGACGAGCTGAACGCCCACGCGCTCGTGAAGCTGTATACGGACCGTTACCGGGCAGCCGCCATGGCCGTGCGCATCGCACGCTGGCTCGCTCTCCCCAAGCCCCGGGTCGCCTCCGTCGTGGCAGGCGTCGCGATGCATCTCGCGGACTGGGGATGGGGCGATCGGGCGTTGGCCGTGCTGTGGGCCGGCGACCCAGGGGGCGATCAAGGCGTGGCACAGGACTTCCGTGTGCTGTACGAACTGGCGCAGGCCCAACGTGAGCGGCTGGACGAGGAGTTCGCCGGGCGGCTGGCCGCCTGGACGGAGAACGCCACGGCTCAGTTCCCCGGTGGCTGCCTGGTCGTGGAGAACGTGCTGTCTGAAGCGGTCAAGCCGGTCGCCGCCACGGGCGCGGCACCCCTGGTCCTCGTCCTGGACGGCATGAGCAGCGCGGTCGCCGTACAGCTCGGCGAGGAGGCCGAGCGCGAAGGATGGACCGAGGCAGTTCCCAGGCCCCCCGAGGGACAGG
This sequence comes from Streptomyces afghaniensis, assembly GCF_044327915.1. Lineage (NCBI taxonomy): Bacteria > Bacillati > Actinomycetota > Actinomycetes > Kitasatosporales > Streptomycetaceae > Streptomyces > Streptomyces afghaniensis. The sequence continues at coordinate 20,665 of NZ_JBIRGJ010000002.1, read as the reverse complement.
CCCTCCGGCGCCTCGCTGCCGTGTCGATGCTGCCCTCGGTCACCGATGTCAGCCGTGCGTCTCTGCTCACCGCTTCGGCCACCAAGGGCGGACAGGCCACGGAGAGCCGGGGATTCGCCGCGTTCTGGAAGACGCAGCGCAGGGAAGCGGTCCTCTTCCACAAGGCCGGCATAGGGGGAGATGCCGGGCGCTACTTGTCCGAGGACGTCGTGGCCGCACTCGCCACCGACGCGGTCGTCGGCGTCGTACTGAACACCATCGACGACGCACTCGACAAGGGCCAGCAGGGGCAGCGGACTCGCTGGAGCCTCGACGACATCACCTATCTGCGCGAGTTGCTGGCCGCGGCCAAGGGATACGGCCGCCCCGTCGTGCTGGTCGCCGACCACGGCCATGTGCTGGAGCGCGGCACCAGCGACGGACCGGCCAACAACGCGGGAGGTGCGGCAGCGGCCAGGTGGCGTACGGGGACGGCCCGTGACGGCGAAGTTCAGCTGACCGGTCCTCGCGTGTGGGAGGGCGGCGGCACCATCGTCGCTCCCTGGCGCGAGGACATCCGCTACACCGGCCGCAGGGCGGGTTATCACGGCGGGGCGTCTCTGGCAGAAGTGACGGTGCCGGTACTCGTACTCCTCCCGGACAAGGCACTGATGCCCAAGGCATGGGAGGTGCTGCCGCGTGAGCAGGCGACGCCGGGGTGGTGGCAGTGGTCGGTGCCTGAGCCGGTGGTCGAGCAGACTGTGACTGCGGTCGAGGAGAGGCCGAAATCGGCGGTCAGGCCCAAGGCCGGCACCAGACGGGCGCAGCCCGACGGCGAAGGTCTCTTCGCTGAGACTGACCTCGATCTGCCGCCCGGGGGAAAAGCCGCAGCGCGCGAAACCCCGACCACCCTCGGTGCGCGCGTCGTGGCCAGCGAGGTCTACGAAGCCCAAAAGGAATACGTCCGGAAGGCGCCCGAGGCCAACGTGGTGGCTGCCGTCATCGACGCGTTGGCCGAGGCGGGCGAGACCATGTCGCCGGCCGCGCTCGCCTCCGCGGTCTCCGCGACCGGCCGAGTGCGGCGCAACATCGACGGTTTCATCGCGACTCTGCAGCGACTGCTGAACGTCGAGGGATATCCCGTACTCGGGTTCATCGACGCGGGGCACACCGTCCGACTCGACGTGAAGCTGCTGCGCGACCAGTTCTTCCCGAAGGAGAGAAAGTGAGCTCCGCACCCGAGGTCAGCGCCGTCCGGCGACAGGAAGTCGTCGACGCGCTGCGACGCGGCACTGTGCCGCACTCCGGCCTCGACCTCTTCGCCGTCGGTCTCGACCGGTTCGCCAGCGCCCTCGACGAGGACGTGGCCACGGTGGCGCGGGGCGGGGCCGCCTTCCACGCCATCCGCGGAGAGTACGGATCCGGCAAGACCTTCTTCGCGCGTTGGCTCGCCGAGCGGGCCAAACGTGCCGGGCTCGCCACGGCCGAGGTGCAGATCTCCGAGACGGAGACGCCGCTGCACCGGCTGGAGACGGTGTACAGGAGGCTCACAGAACGGCTGTCCACGGCGACGCACCAGCCCAGCGCGCTGCGCGCGATCATCGACTCCTGGTTCTACACGCTGGAGGAGGAGGTCCTCGACAACGGGGACGTCGATGAGGAGGACGAGACGGCGCTGGGTGAGGCCGTCGACACGCTGATGGAGCGCAGGCTTGCCGAAGTCGCACGCACGACACCGGCGTTCGCCGCGGCCCTGCGCGGTTATCGGCGTGCGGTCACCGCCGGGGACGCGGTGACGGCGGAAGCCCTCATCGCCTGGCTCGGCGGCCAGAAGTCCGTCGCCGCATCGGCTCGCAGAGCCGCAGGGGTACGTGGCGATCTCGATCACTTCGCGGCGCTCGGCTTCCTGCAGGGCCTGCTCACCGTGCTGCGCGACTGCGGCCATCCCGGCCTGCTGCTCGTCCTCGACGAGATCGAGACCCTGCAACGGGTGCGCGGCGACGTACGGGAGAAGGGGCTCAACGCGCTGCGGCAGCTCCTCGACGAGATCGATGCGGGGCGCTTCCCCGGGCTGTTCCTCGTCATCACGGGAACCCCCGCTTTCTTCGACGGCCAGCAGGGCGTGCAGCGGCTTCCGCCGCTCGCTCAGCGGCTGGCGACCGACTTCACCACGGATCCGCGTTTCGACTCCCCGCGCGCGGTCCAACTGCGGCTCGCCGGCTTCGACCTGGAGCGGCTCGGCGAGCTGGGCAGGCGTGTGCGCGATCTGTACGAGGGGGTAGCACGCCATCCGGAGCGGATCGGGCAGCGCGTGGACGACACGTATCTCATGGAGCTGGCCACGGCCGTCACCGGTGGGCTCGGCGGCAAGGTCGGCGTCGCCCCTCGTGTCTTCCTGCGCAAGCTCGTCGCCGATGTGCTGGACCGAGTGGACGAGTTCGACGAGTTCGATCCGCGCAAGCACTACGCGCTGACCATTTCCGACATCGAGCTGACCGAGGTGGAACGCAACGCTGCGGCGGCCGATCGCCCCGACGACATCGACCTGGAGATGCCGTGAGCGGCATCGACGACCTGGAACCCGCGCTCGTCCACCACATCGTCAACACACTCGGCTGGCCCGGACTGCGTCCGCTGCAGGAGGAGGCCATCGGGCCGCTGCTGGCGGGCGACGACGCCATCCTGCTGGCGCCCACCGCGGGTGGGAAGACCGAGGCCGCGTCGTTCCCGCTGCTGTCGAAGATGATGCAGCACAGGTGGTCGGGGACCTCGGTCCTGTACGTATGTCCACTCAAGGCGCTGCTGAACAACCTGCTGCCCCGGCTGGAGACGTACACCGCGTGGCTCGGGCGCACCGCCGCCCTGTGGCACGGGGACGTCACGTCGACGGCACGGAAGCGGATTCTCGCCGCGCGGCCCGATGTACTGCTCACCACACCGGAGTCGCTGGAGGCGATGCTGGTGAGTGCCAACGTCGACCACGCCTCCTTCTTCTCCGGATTGCACACCGTGATCGTCGACGAGGTACACGCTTTCGCCGGGGACGACCGGGGCTGGCACCTGCTCGCAGTGCTGGAGCGGCTGCAGCGCGTCGTCGGGCGTCCCGTCCAGCGCGTGGGGCTGTCGGCCACGGTCGGGAACCCGGAGGAGCTGCTGGAGTGGCTCCAGGGATCCGGGGCGGGGAAGCGGCCGTCAACAGTGGTGGCACCGCACCTGGCTGAGCCGAAGTCGGGGGCATCGGCAGCGACGGCACCACCCCCCGCGGACGTTCAGCTCGACTACGTAGGTTCCGTCGACAATGCCGCCATCATGATCGCGGCCCTGCACCGCGGCGAGAAACGACTCGTCTTCTGCGAGTCCCGCAGGCTCGTCGAGGAACTGGGTGAGAAGCTGCGCGCCAAGGGGGTGACCACCTTCCTCTCTCACGCCTCCCTCTCCGTCGACGAGCGCCGGCGTGCGGAACAGGCCTTCGCCGAGGCCCGCGACTGCGTCATCGTTTCCACGAGCACCCTCGAACTCGGCATTGACGTCGGAGACCTGGACCGTGTCATCCAGATCGATGCCCCGCTAACCGTCGCCTCCTTCCTGCAACGGCTCGGCCGCACGGGACGCAGGCCCGGAACGTCCCGCAACTGCCTCTTCCTCGCGCTGGACCGTGATGGACTCCTCGGCGCGGCGGCCCTTCTCCTGCAGTGGTCGCGCGGTTGGGTGGAGCCCGTCGTCGCTCCGCCGGAGCCGCGGCACATCGTGGCCCAGCAGCTTCTCGCCCTGTGCCTGCAGGAACCGCAGGTCGGGGACCGTCTTTGGCAGGAGTGGTGGAACGGCCTCGGCCCGTTCGGCCAGTCCGCGGAACCGATCGTTCGGCACCTGGTCGACAACGGTTACCTGGACCGGGACGGAGGACTCCTGTTCATCGGTCCCGAGGCCGAACGGCGCTTCGGGCACCGGCATTTCATGAACCTCACGGCGGTGTTCACCGCGCCTCCGCAGTTCACCGTGTTGCAAGGCCGCCGGGAGATCGGCAGGACCGACCCGAGTCTGCTCACCGAACGGATCGACGGACCACGGCGGCTGCTCCTGGCCGGGCGGAGTTGGCAGGTCACGTACATCGACTGGAAGCGCAAGCGGTGCTTTGTCGAACCCGTGGACGGCGGCGGCAGAGCGAAGTGGAGCGGTGCCGGGCTCGACTTCGGTATCTCCTTCGAACTGACGCGCGCGGTACGGGAAGTGCTCCTCGGGGCCAACCCGCCGGTGGATCTCACGGCGCGTGCGGAGAAGTACCTGGCCGAGTCACGGGAAAACTACATGGAAGAGGTGCACCCCGGAGGCACGGTGATCACTCGCGGCTCCGGCGGATACGTGAAGTGGTGGACCTGGGCCGGCCATCGGGCCAACGCCACGCTGGCGGCGACGCTTGCCGAGGTGGCCGTACCTGCGCAGCAGATCAACGACTGCTGGATCCGTCTGCGTGAGGACCTCAGCCCCGATGCCTGGAAACAGGCTGCGGTTGCCGGCCCAGACCAACTGTGCCTGCCGGAGGTCGACGAGCGGGCGGTCAAAGGACTGAAGTTCGCGGATGCCCTGCCACCCAGGCTCGCCGAGTCGACGCTGGCGAGGCGGCTGGCGGATCTGGAGTCGGCAACGCAAGTGCTCACCGAACCTGTGCGCTTCGTTGTGCGTCCACGATGTGCCTGACCCTCGGCCGGAGTTGCGTCAGGCCGTAAGACTTAGGCCAAGCGGGCTCTTGGCGAGCCTCAAGGTCGTCGGCACGCCAGGCGTCGCGATGACTCTCCCGCGCTCAACTCGCCCAGAGTGACGGTTGATCGCCGGCACACTCCCCCCGACACCGAGGCCGTCGAGCGCCGCGGCCAACTTCCGCCTACCTCCCGAGGTCGTGCTGCCGCTGCTCCAGGCACCTCACCCACAGCGCATGAGCCGCCCAGGCCTCCCGCAGCGACTTCTGTGCGAATTGCTCGTCCGCGAAGCCGGTCCTTGCGGCCCGCTGCACGACGGTGACCAGATGATCGGCAACGGCTGACAGGCGTTCCCTGTGCGCCTCTTCCAGCTGCGGTGCGAGCTCCGCCCCGCGGTCGGCTATCGCCAGAAGATCGTCATACTCCGCATCGTCGCCGTACGTGGATGGCACCCCGCGCAAGTCGGTCTCGCGAAGCCGGGACACCTCGGCCGGCGACGCGTCGTCCTCGGCGGCCGCCTCCCGGCCCAGAATCCGATTCAGCAGGCGCAGCGTCGCCACCGACTGGCCTACCTCCCCAGCGATCACGTCAAGAGCTGTCAGTTCCGCTGCGACCTCTTCCCGGGCCTCCCTGCTGAGCAGTTCCCGCAAGCGGTCCGCGGCACCCTCGCCGTGGGCACCGGCCTCATCGATCACACGGTCGCAGGCGTTCAGCTCGGCGAACGCCCGCTCCGCTGTGGCGATCGAGGCCCTCAGCATGCCCGCCGTGTCCTCGTCGAAGAAACCCACCGCACCCCGCAGTTCGGCCACCGTCATGGGCACCGCCTCCAGCAGGTCCTCGATGCGAGGCCCACCGACGGGCAGCCTGCTGTCCATGTTCTGTCCCCCTCGCTTTGCGGCCACCCGTGAGAAGCGGCCGGATGTGTGCGAAACGTGAACATCACTGTCACGCGCACCTCAGAATATGCATGTGATCACACACGACACGGGCTTCGTCTACGTCATGCGGAATCCTGCGATGCCCGACATGGTAAAGATCGGCCTCACTACGCTGCTACCGGAGGAACGTGCAGCGAAGATCTCCAGCCACGAGGGTGTGCCACTGCCGTTCGAGGTCGTCTTCCGGGCGCTGACCATGCGCTGGCCCAAAGTTGAAAAGCTTGTCCATCAGCGTCTGGGTAAAAAGCGGGTCAACCCGCGGCGGGAGTACTTCTCAGTCTCCGCGGACATCGCCGTGGAGACCGTCCGCGAGTGCGTGCTGGAGGTCAACGGCAACGACGCCTGGGAGGTCGGGGAGATCCATCCCATCGGCGGTGAGGACCGCATCGCGCTCTCCCTGGAGGCGGGCGAGGTCTTCGTCCTGCTGGCCCAGCCGTCGTTGTTCGGCGGGGGCGGGTGGGAGCCGCTCGATCTCTGGCAGGCGCACGCCGACGGCGACCAGTTGGAGATCTATTCTGCGGACGGGCCGGATGAGGTCGCCGGGTTCAGCGACGGTGACGTGGGCGGTGACGACGACCCCGTGCCCCATCTCGACGCCGCGGGGAACGTCGCCAACGGGGTACTCATCGGCCGTGAGCGCCTCGCGCCGGGTGACCGCATCCTGTGGATGAGGGACGCGGAGAAGCCGGGGGCGTGCAGAGGCGTGCTCTTCGAGGCCCGGGAGTACTGCCAGATCGCGTGCCGCACGTGGAACCCCCGGGTGACCTCGCACGGGATGCCTCTCATCCTCAACCACCTCGAGCGCGACCCTTCGCCCGCCATGGTTAATGTCTCCCAGCTCGCCCTCCGACTTCCCGGCCCGCGCACCTGGGCGCCGCGCCCAACGACCCGCGAGGAGCTGGCCCTCCCTCTACCCGGTCCCGAACGCTGGCTCCCCCAGCTCAGGCCGAAGAAGGACCGCCCTCCCCGCCGGGGCAAGCGTTCAGCCTGACCAGCGTGGCTGTCACTCCCCCCACCTAGGCTGCTGCACGAAGTGAGCTGCAGGACATACGAGGAGACCGATGACCGACGCATACCCGGAGCTCTACCTGAGACTGCCGAGAGGTGGGCCGGAGGCCCGGGGCCGGCTGCTGGGGGAGAAGGGCGCCAGCGGGAGCCAGAGGTTCGTCATCGCGGCGGGGTCTCCAGCCCAGACCAACGTCGTTCCCTCGTTCGCGGCGCGCAAGCCGACCTCGTACCGCACACGACAACAACTCATTTCACAGGGACATCTGCGGCATTCGGAGAGGTGGCCGGGATACCTGGAGGCGGCCTGGGACATCGAGTGCACATCACCCTCGGCTGCCGCCGAGATCCTGCGGGGCTGCAGCGTCAACGGCTGGGGCGAGTGGAAGTCGGCCGATGGACAGCCACTCGCCCACTTCGATCACATGTCGACTGCGCCCAACCGCGCCTGGTTCATCCGCGGCTCCAACGTAACCGGCGTCGATCTTGTCCAGCGGCTCTGGCTTGCCGAAGGACTCGTCACCGTCGCAGCCTCCCGACTGCGGCAGGGCGTCGAAGCGAACCCGGACCGGAACGTGCTGCGCACCCTCGTGGAGGAGGACTACGAGTCGGCGGCAACGTACAACCAAAAGCAGGAACTCGTCGAAGCGTTGCATGTCTTCCTCACCCGGATGAAGCCGGATGACACGGTGTGCACGCGCTCCGACGGGCGGCTGCACGTCGGCAAGGTCACCGGAGCGGTCGAGCAGATCGCCTCTGAGGACGGGCGGTCCAACCTGCGGCGCCCCGTCGACTGGCAGGACACAAGCTACGAGTGGGAGGAACTGCCTGAGGAGCTCCGACAGAAGCTGTCGGTCCAGCACGATGTCGTCGACCTGACCGCCGTACAAGCCCTCATAGAGGGGCTGGGGTTGACCGATGAGCAACTGGCCGACGAGGCCGAGGCCACTGTGAGCGACCTGAGCGCAGAACTGCCGGCCCTCACCGCCCGTCGGAAGCTCGAACTTCCCGAACCGGACCAGGCGCTGACGGACCGCCTCAGCGTGCACAGTGCCGCGTGGCTGCGCGAGGTGCGCGACCTGCTGTGGGACGAGAAGCAGCTTGTGTTCTACGGGCCGCCTGGAACGGGCAAGACGCATCTAGCACTGAAACTTGCCGAGTTCCTCGGCGGCGGTCCCGAGCAGGTCAAACTGGTGCAGTTCCATCCCTCCTATTCCTATGAGGACTTCTTCGAGGGCTACCGCCCCAAGGAGGATCCGAAGACCAAAGAAGTTGGCTTCCGTCTCACGGCCGGCCCGCTGCGGGAACTCGCGGACCGCGCCGACAAGGAGGGCAACCGGCACATTCCCCACTTCCTGATCATCGACGAGATCAACCGGGCCAACCTGGCGAAGGTCTTCGGAGAGCTGTACTTCCTGTTGGAGTACCGGCGCCAGACCCTGCGACTCACCTACTCCGGTGACGACTTCTCCCTGCCGGACAACCTCTTCATCATCGGCACCATGAACACCGCCGACCGATCCATCGCCCTCGTGGACGCGGCCATGCGGCGACGCTTTGCGTTCGTCGAACTGTCCCCGCGCACCGAGCCGACGAGCGGCCTGCTGCGTCGCTGGTTGGCGGGGAAGGAGAAGGAAGCGGAGCGGGCCGATCTGTTGGACGAGCTCAACCGCCGTATCGACGATGTGGACTTCCAGATCGGGCCTGCATATCTGATGAAGCCCGGTGTGGACAGGGAGGGCGGTCTGGAACGCACCTGGCGCACCAAGATCCTTCCCCTGTTGGAGGAACACCACTACGGGGAGAACGTGAACGTCGAGAAGCGGTACGGGCTCGCGTCCCTGCGCGCGGCGCTGGCGGCCCGCGGAAACGGGCCGGTCGCGTGAATGCGGTCGCCGGGCCAATTGAACTCGTCGAGCATGCCCGGGCCGTGAACCGTCCTCTTCCCGATGTGGTGGGCCGGGCCCTCGCGGCCTCGCGCATCGTCGAGGCCGCGCCCGATCCATACGCGGCCGGTTACTGGGTCCTGAAGGCCGGCAGCAAGGTGGGCGCCGTGTCCGTGACCGTGCCCGACGCGGAGCCGGTCACGCTACGGATCATCCCCAAGGTGCCGATCGCCCGGCTGTTCTTCCTGCTGTGCTACAGCCTCGATCCCCGCGGCTGGCGGGACGGCCAGGTGGACGTGGCCGAGCACCAGGAAGTGCTGCCCGCGCTGGCGCACGCGTTTGAGCGCCAGGTGGAGCGCGCGATCCGAGCAGGGTTGATCCAGGGATACCGAACGACCGAGGACACCGCTCTCGTCGTCCGGGGCCGCATTCGCGAGGCCGAGCAGGTCCGCAGACGGTTCGGCGCCGCGCTTCCCGTCGAGATCACGTACGACGAGTTCACCACCGACATCCCCGAGAACAGGCTGCTGCGCGCCGCGACTGAACGGCTGCTGCGCCTGCCCGGCGTTCCGCGTCCCATACGGGCCCGGCTGCTGCACCAGCGGACGCGGCTCGCCGACGTCACCCCGCTCGTACGCGGACAGAGGCTGCCCGCCTGGCGTCCGTCCCGGCTCAACGTGCGCTACCAGCACGCGCTTCACCTGGCGAAGGCGATCCTCGACGGGGGTTCGGCCGAGCATCGTCCAGGCGGTCTCCGGATCGACGGGTTCCTCTTCGACATGAACAAGGTCTTCGAGGACTTTGTCTGCGTCGCCCTGCGCGAGGCGCTGCGTCCGCACGGTGGGCGCGGCGTGCTCCAGGCCAAAGGCGTGTATCTGGACGAGGACGAACGCGTCCGGATGCGACCGGACTTCGTTTGGTACGGCGACGGGAATCCAAGCCGTCCTCTCGCCGTTGTCGACGCCAAGTACAAGGCGGAGAGGAGGGACGGCTATCCGGACGCCGATCTCTACCAGATGCTGGCGTACAGCACCGCGTTGGGACTCTCCGTAGGTCATCTCGTGTACGCCAAGGGCAACGCCCCGCACGCCGGTCATCGCGTGCGTGAGGCGGGGATCGTTCTGCACCAGCACGCCCTCGACCTTGACCAGTCGCCGGATGGCCTCCTGATCGAGGTGAGCGACCTGGCCCGGGTAATTGCCGCGACCGCACCCGAGTGATGACCGCAGGGGACCGCTGTCCCCGACCGGCGTTAGGCGGTGCCCAAGCCTCCGGGATGGAGTCCTGGAGGCCTTCGTATACCTGGCTCCGGTCCGGAACAGACGTCCCCATCGCAGCTCGACCGACATCGACTCGGAGCGCCGTCGCGGAGGCCACAGCCTGCTCGACACCCCGACTTCGACCGGCGCCGAGCAAAGCCAGAGGGTGATTGCCTCTGATCGGCTCCGAGCAGCTCGGGTCGAACCGGGGGCGAATCAGAGCGACTTCCTCTGACTGCCTCCGATCGCCTCTGCAACCCGTCCTAGCAGGTCACAGCCGGTCCGATCCTGCAAAGCTCTATTTCTGCAGCTCAGAGACCGCTCTCTCTGAACAGACCACCCGGGCCTCCTGAGGGCGGCTCCCGGTGACCGGTGCGGCTGAAGGGCCTCGCCGCCGCTCTGGCGATCACGGGTGACCGTACGGGAGTTCTTGGGGAGTGCGGCGGGTGTGGAAAACCGTGGGCGTGCGGTGTGACGGATGTCCTCCCGAGTCTGGGATCCTCAACCTTCCCTTGCACGGGGAAGCTCCCGCCGCGCGGTGGAGCGAGGCCGCCCGTGGCGAGCCTCTGTGGCTGTCGCCACGCTCTCTCACCGGCACCTGGTCAGTCCCCCGGCATGAGGATCTTGTTCTGTGAGAGCTCCTTGGAGCCGCCGCCGACGAACCCGGCTCGACGTGCCCCCTGTTGATCTGTCCGGACGGAGTGCTTCCAACGCGACGCTCGATCTGCTGGCGGGAATCGCCGCTACCACCGACGAGGTCTCTGTTCTAGCCGACATCGATGACGCCGGATTCGGCGTGGTCGGCCAACTCCTGTCCGTGGCCCCGGCCGCGAGGAGTTGACGCTACGACGTCGATACCCACCTTGGTCACCTCGGCCTGACGAGCAAGTGTCCCTGGGGGTCGGCGAGGTGAAGTGGACGCATTCTGCGGCCTCTACGCGGAGCACCGTACCCCGCTCCACCACTGCAGGCATGTCGGGTACCAGCAGCCTTCATTCGTATGAAAATCTGATCACTATGGGGACTGGTTACGGTACCGAGGACACGGTTCAATGGATCTTGCAGCCGCGCGGCGGACCTGCCAAGCGAGGCCCTCGGAACTTCGAGCACTCGGTGCGCAAGGGAATCCGACTCGCGGAGTACGAACACGTCCTCGGGAGATACGCGGAGCTGCTGAATCGCATCTTCCCCGACGGGGTGGCGCGGTTGTGGGGAGCGACTCCGGCAGCGGTGCCATGGCACACCAAGGCTGCTGCCATTCGGAATCAGAAGGTCGGCGACGAAGTCCTCTTCTACGCCGAAGGGAGATTCATCGCCAAGGCCCGCATCCTCGGACTGATGCACAGCCCCGAGCTGGCTGCAGCCGTATGGGGAGCTGACGAGGGCCAGAAGACTTGGGAGCACATCGTGGCTCTGGGCGACGTAGTGGAGATCGACATACCAGCGGCTCCGCTGCTCACCACATTGGTCAATCGGCCGGACCTTCGCAGCCTCACCTGCATACCGGCTGACGTGCGTCAGCAGCACCTGGCCTTGCTGAACAGTCTGCTGGACGGGCTGACACCTCAGGCGGAGCATCAGCCCTCTGAGGAGAAACCGACTGCCTCCGTTCCGAGGATGCGGCGCGAAGAGTTGCTGCACGCCCTAGGGACGCTGAATGCCGATACCTCGGACGAACAGCACACACGGGACGCGTCGCTCACGTTTCTGTGGGCTCTCGGCCGACTCGTGTCCGGGCAGAGAGGTATGGCGTCCCGAGACCTCTGCGCAAGGGAAGTTGGCCCCCTTCTCCTGGACTTCGGGGCCCAAGACGTGCATTTCACGCTGGAGTACGCCTTCCGGCATCTTCAGGACTCAGGTCTCTGGCAGGCCGAAGGCACGGGCGACGGTGCCACGGTGGGCCTGCAGCAGGACGTCATGGAGCTCCTGCAGAAGCCTCTCGCACGTGCCGAGGCGGTCGGTCTGCTGTGCAGCTCCTCTTTCCAGGATGTCGACCAGGAAGCCCTGCTGGAGCGAGTGGGCCTCGCCGGGTACGCGAACGCCGAAGGAGCCGTGGACGGCGCGAACGCGGAACCGGCGAGCGGTGGCGAGGCGTCTTCGGCGGGCAGAGGACGCCGGCAGGTGAACGGATCCCGCCCCGACCGGGACCCGCACCTCGCGGAGCAGATCAAGCTGATCTACGGGCACCGGTGCCAGGTATGCGGGGAACGTCTGGAGACCCGTTTCAGCCACTACAGCGAGGCGGCGCACATCCAAGGGGTCGGAAGACCGCATGAGGGGCCGGACAAGCTGTCTAACATGCTGTGCCTCTGCCCCAACCACCATGTCCAGTTCGACAAGCTCTTCTTCTTCATCGACGAGGACTGGAACGTGCGCCGAAGCAGGGACGAGAAGCTGATCGGCGCCTTGATACGCCATCCCCAGCACGGCATCGACGAGGAGTGCGTCGAGTACCATCGCGGGCTGTGCGGTCGGAGCCGCTACTGAACCGACCAGGTCACTGCGACCGGACCATGAACTCCGCGATCTCCTCCATTCCGGACAGGAGGTCCATCGGGTCTCGATCCAGTTCCAGGGCGTGCTGAGTGATGACGACTCCGGCACGCCGCACCTGGTGAGAACCCCGAGGCGAGCGGCGCTTCGCGTACACCAGATGGCCGGACGAACCGGTCCGATCCCGTAAAGCCGCCAGTCAGAAAGGTGCTCAAGGAATACCCGGCGTACAGCCCGACTCGTCTGCCGCTATCCGTGGAAAGCCGCGGGCATGCTCACCCGGCGGCTGTACCGCTGCAGGGCGAGGTGGCCGTCGTGAGGTTCGCCCGCGTAGGTGTCCAGCATCTGGCCGAGTGGCGTGATGCGGAGAGCCCCGGCTCGGAAGAACTCCCCGGACAGGGCCACGTCGCCGTCCCCCGTCGCGGCCAGGCCGACTGTTTGCAGGTAGCGGCGCATGGGGTGCAGGACGCGCACGATGTCCTCGCGGGGCAGTGGCTTGACCCAGATGGTGCCGAACAGAGGCGAGGCGCACAGACCCGGACGCGTGTCGGCCAGGACGTGCCAGCGTCCGTCCGGGGCGCTGCGGGTGCGCGTCAGCCCCAGGTGCTCTTCGAGTCGGGCGACCTCGACCACGTTGGTGACCTCGGCCTGTTCCGCTGCGGTGGGGGCGATGACGGGAAGCCCCGGGGCCTCGTCGGCGAGAGCCGTGGCGAGTGCGTCGGCGACACCGAAGAGCCGGTCGTGGCTCGTGGTGTCCACGTACAGCACCTGAGGGCTGGTGCAGCTGCGCTGCGCGTTGCGCAGGATGTCGCGCGCCAGGCCCCGAAGGCCGGCGGGTTCGGCCGGCGCGGTCCGATTGAGGTATGCGAAGGAGATCTTCGGGCCCCACGCGACGACACGGCAGCCCGAGGGGGCGTACTGGGCGATCCCGGCGACGGCTTCCTCCGTCCCCCATACCGCGACCGCGTCGGCGGATCGGCAGAGCCGCCGCAGCCAGTCGGTGTTGCTGGAGGAGAACCGCAGTACGACGAGTCGGTCGCGGATCCGGCCCGTGGGGTCTGCGTCGGCCAGGAGGGCGAGTGCCCGCTGGGTGAAGAGACCGTCGGTGCCGCTCGTCTTGACGATGTTCGTGTTGCCCGCGAGCAGGCCTTCGACGGCGCTGAGCACACCGGCCGTGGCCACGTTGGCGGGTGAGATGTGGACAAGCGTGCCCACGGGTTGCCATACCTCGACCGCCTCGTCCGCGAACGGCGCAGGTACGGGCACGCCGGGGGCCGCACTGCCCAGTTCGGCGGTCAGCTGAGCGGCCAGCGACCGGGGATCGAGGGCCTTCGCGAGCCCGGCCAGGAGGGCGTCCGCGTCCTCCGCGGGCAGGGCAGTGGTGGAGGGATCGGTCAACTCGTCGCGGAGTCGCGTGTACGTGGTGCCCGTGGTGTCGTCGAGTTGGGAGGCCAGGTGGCGGCACGCGGCGAGGACGTCCGCCACGACGAGCGGCTCGCGCAGGCCGGGCAGGATGAGGCCGATGTCATCGAGCCGACGCCCCGCGCTTTCCTCGTCGATCCATTCGCCGCGCCAGTAGTAGGGCGTCATATGCTTCACGAGCGTCATCGTTTCCCCAGGAGTTCGGCCGCGGCAACGGCACAGTTGCGGTTACGGCGCACGCCGGCTCGCCCGTGGACGTCGAACCAGGGCGTGTCCACCTCACAGGCCCCCGGAGGGTGGAGCGTCCCCAGATCGGCCATGAGGATGCTGTGAGCGGGCAGCGCTGTGATGTAGGGCGAGATGAACTGCAGATATCCGGGGTTTCCGTAGGGCAGTGGTTCGAGGGTGCGGACGTCACGAACGACGACGCGGGACCAGACCGGCACGTGGAAGTGGTGGTTGGCGCATTCGATGTACGGCAGGCAGTGCTCGACGGAGCCGTAGCAGTCGCGGATCCGGTCGTCCCGAATGCCCAGTCCGCTCCGGACGGCTTCGCGGAACGCCGGCTTGGTGATGGCCCGGTCGGCGTGCCCCTTCCAGCCGCCACCGGTGAGGACGAGGGACCCTTCCGGGAACCGCAGGGGCGGGATGCCCATCTGGCGCATGCGCTCGACCACCGCGTACACGAAGGCGGGGAAGCCCACGACGCGTACGGGTTCGTCGCGAGCGGCGTAGTCGAGGAGTGCGTCGACAGAGCCCATGGGGTTGAACTCATGGCCGCCGCCCGTGTTGCGCAGCGCGTGCACGGCGGAGGCGACCGGGGCGAAGTCGCAGAGTTCGTTGAGGCCGTGAGCGGCGCCGACGGTGAGGCGGGGGTCCGGCTCGTAGCCGCACACCAGGTAGTTCGCGGGGCGATCGGGATCTATCAGTCCCAGTGCCTTGAGGGTCCAGGCATCCATGCGCTGTGCCGATCCGATGGACCAGGCGTCGAAACCGATTTCCGTGCGTTCACCGCCCGTGCCCGAGGAGGTGAGGCGCAAGGCGACATCCGCGTCGGGCACGGAACCGAGGGCATGGCGCTTGAAGAGATTCACGTGGAGGTAGGGGAGGGCGTCCAGTGCCCGTGCCGTGCGGGGAACAGGGCTGCCCGCCTTCTCCCAGGCGGCCCGGTAGAGAGGTGACCGCGCCACGTGCCAGGCGTTGATCTCCCGCATCGCGGCGACGAAGAGGGAATCCGTGTCCTCTTCCGGTTGAAAGGGGTCGTCCCTGTCGCACAACTCCTGGACGTGCGGGAGTTCCATGGGTGCCGGCACGGTGAGCGGGCGGAAGTACTTGGCGAGAGTGGGCAGTCGTCGCGCGAGATCGGCGTCTGCGCTGATCGCGGTGGTCATGATGCTGTTTCGCTCCGGAAGTGGGTGGGGATTCGGCTGACGGGTCCCGTTCCGTGGCAGGCGCTTCGAGGGGTGCGTCAGACGTGGGCGACGGCCGGCAGGGAGGCGTGTTGCCGAGCCGCGTGGAGTGTGTGACGGACCAGGTTGAGGACGGAGACCGCTGTTCCGCCGCCCGGAACACGTTCCTCGCGGATCAGGCCGCGCAGCAGCAGGCCGTGCAAGGCCCGGGTGACCTCCTGGGGTGGCCCTCCGAGGCGGCGCTGTACCTCCTCGGTCGGGCAGGGGGCACGGTGGAGGGCCAGGGCGGCCAGCACTCTGGCCGGTGCCGGGCGCAGCGCGGCGATGGCGCTGCCGATCAGCGTGCCCAGATCGAGTCCCCCTCCGGACTCGCCGTCGAAGACGGGCTCCACCAGGTCGAGCGGGCTGTCCAGCGCCACGGAGTGCAGTTGCTCGGGCGAGTACATCGGCAGCCAGCCCGCCGCCAGGTTGAGGGCGAGGGGAATCCCGTCCAGTTGCCGGCAGAGCCCGGTCACCGCTTCGGTGACGGAAGCGGTCTGCTGCAGCGCCGGCCGGGCGCAGCTGACGTGGGACAGCATGAGCCGTACTGCGGCCGACGCCGTGCCCTGCCCCGGTTCCGCGCTGGGCGGAGCCAGGGGCAACGGGGCGAGTGGCACGGCGCGGACGCCGAGGACCGGTAGCGGGCTCCGCAGGGTGACCAGGACCTGGAGGCCGTCGCAGCCTGCGAGCAGCCGCAGGAGACGCCCCCCGTCGGCGGCGGGGTCGTCGAACCCGTCGATCACCAGAAGGGTGCGGCGGCCGCCGATCAGCCTGGCCAACTCCTCCAGCGGACCGTTCCCGGTGAGCCGGTCCAGCATCCAGGACGCGAGCAGGCTCTGTGCGCGGTCAGGTCCCGCGCCGGGCCCGAACGGGGTCGCCCCGCTGTCGGGGGAGGCCGGGAGCCAGATGACGCGGGCCTCCCGTTCAGCCTCGTAGCGGTGGGCCACCGCCAGCGCGAGCCGGCTCTTGCCCACTCCGGGGAGCCCCACCAGGGACAGCAGACGCTCCTGGCCGACCAGGAGGGCGCGGGCGAGCACGTCGAGTTCTCGTTCCCTGCCGATCAGCGGGTACATCGCCGCCGGAGCGGAGGCCGCATCCTCCTCGTACATCTGCCGCAGCGTGGTGTCCACGGACACGTGGCCGGAGGCGTGGTCGAGCAGTACCCGGTGGGAGCCGGTGAGGTCGAGGGCGTCGGCCAGGAGCCGGATCGTCTCCCTGCGAGGGCGGTTGGCGCGGCCCAGTTCCAGGTCCCGGATGGCTCTGATGCTGACGCCGGAGGCCGCAGCGAGCTGCTCCTGGGTCAGGCCCGCCCGTTTCCGTGCGAGCTGAAGCGTGCTGCCGAAGCGGGTGGGCTCGGCGCCGGTGTCCGAGTGCATGAGCCTCACCTTCTGCCGCTCCGGCCGCGGTCTGCTGGGACGTACGTCATGCGGCGCCGCCAGGCGTCGAGACACCCTTCTCCATGGCGCTCGCACCCGGAGCGTTCCAGCCAAAGTCGTGCTGCCGGCCGTTCCAGCCGATGTCCTTCCCCACGCCCCGCTCTGCTGCCGGGTTCGAGGGAAGACTGCGCTTGTGACCGTCCCAGCCGATGTCCATCGACAGGACCCGCTCAGCGGGGGAGTCCCAGCCGAAGTCGTGGGGCCCGTGGGCGCCCGTGAGCAGGGCGCCGGCCCCCACGAGCAGTGCGCCGGTCAGAGTGACGCGGGCTACGGTCCGCCGCGCTCGGTGCAGCGCCCCGCCGGCGCTGCGCTCTTCGTCGATACCCGTCGCAGAAATCTTGATCATGGCGTTTTTCCCCCGCTTATGGCGCGTTTTCTCGGTCACCTGGAGGCTAGGGTTCGACGGAGTAGGAACTCCACGGTACGGGGGGGACAGTTTCTTGCATCGCAGAGATCTGAGGGGGGTAAATGGGGTCAGATAGCCGCGAATCTTTGCCGGAACTGTCGGAAGCAGCACTGGCCGCCTACGAAATGGCCCTTCGCGAAACGGCCTTGGCCCCCGACACCGATGTGCCGGGGGTCGACGACCTCGCCCGGATCGGCTTGCTGGAGCTGTCGCCCGACGACGCATCCCTGCGGCCGGTCGATCCGAGACTGGTGGAGGCCCGGCTCGCGGCCCAGTGGCGCACCGCCGCATGGGAGTTGGAGTTGCAGGCCTCGGAGATCGAGCACAGGCTCGCACCGGCGCTCCGGATCTTCATGGCCCAGGCCCCGCCGGAACGCGCGACACCCGCTGTCGAGTACCTCCACGGCATGACGACGATCCGGGACTACATCGCTCAGGTCACCGACGAGGCCACGGAGGAGATCCTCACCGCGCAGCCGGGCGGCGGGCGCCCGGCCACGGTGCTCAACGCCGTGCTGCCGCTCACCCTGGAGCACCTGCGCCGCGGGGTGCGCATGCGGACGCTGTATCAGCACCCGGCCCGGTTCAACACGGCCACGAAGGCTTACGTCGAGGCCGTGACGGAGGGCGGTGGGGAGGTCCGCACCCTGGACGAGTTCTTCGACCGACTCATCGTCGTCGACCGTTCGCGGGCCATCGTGCCGACGGATGAGGACCGCACCACAGCGGTGGTCATCCACGACAGGGCGCTGGTGCGATTCCTGACGGACGTGTTCGACCGGAACTGGCAGCGGGCGACGCCCTTCGACCCCACGCACGCCTCCCACGCCTCCACCGAGGTCATGCCGGACATCCACAGCATGATCAAGCGCCTCCTCGTCGAGGGTCTGACCGACTCCGTCATCGCCCGGCGGATCGGTGTCAGTGAGCGCACGTACCACAGCCACCTGGCACGGATCCGGGAGAGCATGGGTGCACAGAGCCGTCTCCAGTTGGGTTACCTGCTCGCCAGGGAGGAGCTGAACCAGGAGGAGACAGCTCCTCCCGCGCAGGGTGACTGAACGGCCCGGACGTGCGGGGGAGCACGTCCGGGCACTCCGCTACCGGCCCGGGCGGCTCCCCCGGGCCGGCCCGCTCCCGAGGTGCGGCGCTTCGCCCATGCACGCAGCCCGGACGGCCGGCAGGACGTCGTCGAGGCGGTCGTTCAGGAAGAAGTGTCCACCGGGGAAGACGCGCATGGCGTACCCGGCCGTCGTCAGGTCCCGCCACGCTGTGAGGCCTGTGATCGGCACTCCGGGATCGGCGGCCCCGCCCAGCGCGGTGACGGGAACGCTCAGCTGCGGACGCGGCCTGAACCGATAGCCGTCACACACCTGGTAGTCGGCCCGGAAGACGGGCAGCAGCAGCTCCATCATCTCCGCCGATCGCAGCACGTCTTCGGGCGTGCCGCCCAGCGCCCGGATGCGGTCGATCAACTCAGCGTCCCCGCGCGCCCCGGCCATGGGCCGGCTGTGCCGGGCCGCAAAGGGCGGCGCCGTCATCCCGGAGACGACGAGGTGCGCGGGCGGGCGGTTCGCGGCGGACATCCGGTGCGCCACCTCGTAGGCGATCAGGGCACCCATGCTGTGGCCGAACAGGGCCCAGTGCTGGTCGCCGCGCTCCGCCAACGCGGCGGAGATGCCGTCAGCGATCTCGTCGGCCGTGGTGGCGGGTTCCTCTGCGAACCGTGCTTCCCGGCCCGGGAGCTGGACGGGCACCACCTCGATACCGTCGCCGAGCCGTCCTGCCCAGGCGCGGTAGGCGGAGGCGCCGGCTCCGGCATGCGGCAGACAGTAGAGGCGCAGCCGGAACGGGTCGGAGGTGCCGCCCTCCGAGGGGAACCAGCGGGTGGCGAGCGCCCGGCCCTTCATACTGTCGGCCCTCCACCTGGAAGACCCGGTCGTTGTGATCGTCACTGGAGCATTCCTTAGAGTCGGCCGGAAGTGTCGGAGAGCAGGGCGTCGGTCTCCTCGTCGGAGAGGTGCTCGATCTCCGCGAGCAGCGCCTCGACGCCCATGGAGTGGTCACCGTCCCGGGCACCCGCTGCGATGAGGGTGGTGATCTCGGCGGCCAGGGGTTCCAGGACGGGCGTCTCGAAGAGTGCGCGCAGGGGGAGCTGGACGTCGAAGTCGGAGCGGACGCGGGCGATGAGCTGGGTGGCCAGCAGGGAATGACCGCCCAGCGCGAAGAAGTCGTCGTCCAGACCGACCTGCTCGACACCGAGCACCTCGGCGAACAGTTCCGCGAGAAGCCGCTCGTCCAGTGTGCGCGGCGCGCGGTGGGGGGCGCGCTGGGCCGTCAGGTCGGGGGTGGGCAGTGCGGCCCTGTCGATCTTGCCGTTCGGGGTGATCGGCATCGTGTCGAGGCTGACCAGGACGGAGGGCACCATGGCCTCCGGGAGTGTCCGGGCGAGCGCGGCACGTGCCTCTTCCGGTCGAGCGGTGCCGGTCACGTAGCCGACGAGGGCGGTGGTGCCGGAGGGATGCGGTCGGTCCAGGACCACGGCGTCGGTGACGCCAGGTTGTTCGCGCAGTGTGTGCTCGATCTCGCCGAGTTCGATGCGCTGTCCGCGGATCTTGACCTGGTGGTCGCGCCGTCCGAGGAACTCCAGCTCTCCGTCGGGCAGGTAGCGCACGACGTCGCCGGTGGCGTACATGCGGGCGCCCTGGGTGGTGCTGAAGGGGTCGGGCACGAAGACGGCGGCCGTCTTCGCGGGATCGTCGAGGTATCCGCGGCCGACGCCCGTGCCGCCGACGAAGAGTTCACCGCGGGCGCCGACCGGCACCGGCCTGAGGGACGGGTCGAGTACGTACAGACGGGTGTTGCGCACGACCCTGCCGATGGGAACCCTCGTCCGACTGCCGGGGGAGTCCACGGTGAGGTGGGCATGGGTGACGTCGTCGGAGCATTCGGTGGGGCCGTAGGCGTTGATGATGTCGATGTGGGGGTAGCGCGTGAACCAGCGGGTGCACAGGTCTGGTGGGAGGGTCTCCCCGGTCACCACGAGGGTGCGCAGGTGGGGTAGTGGGGGCGCTGCTGTTGTTGCGTCGGGGGTGGTGGTTGCGTTGTCGAGGGTGTCCCAGGCGTCGAGTGTGGCGCGGAGCAGGGAGGGGACGACTTCGAGGATGGTGGCGCCGTCCTGGTGGGCGCGGGTGAACAGGTTGATCGGGTCCAGGGCGGTGTCGTCGCCGTAGACGGTGGTGCGGCCGCCTTCCATGAGTGCGGCGACCATTTGCCATACGGAGATGTCGAAGGTCAGGGCGGCGTTCTGGACGAGCACGTCGGAGTCGGTGAGTGCCAGGTCGTCGACCTTGGCCTGGAGGTGGTTGTTCATTCCGGCTCGGTGGACCATGGCGCCCTTGGGCCTGCCGGTGGATCCGGAGGTGTAGATGACGTAGGCCAGGTCATCACCGGCACCGCGCACCGGCACCAGATCGTCCAGGCCATCGGCCGGCTTCGGACAGGCGAGCACGGCCACGTCCGTGCCGGCCGCTGCGGCGGTGGCCGCAGCCTCCGCCGTGCGGTCGGGTTCCGCCACGATGTACCGCGCACCCGACGCGACGACCATGTCGGCTTGGCGGGTGTGGGGGGCGCGGAGGTTGAGGGGGACGTAGGCGCCGCCTGCGCCCAGGATGCCGAGGAGGGTGATGATGGCGGTGG